>JAHEKE010000036.1 GCA_024638505.1 Gammaproteobacteria bacterium
TACCTTCGTCATCGCCGCCGTTAACGTCGTCTTACCATGATCTACATGGCCTATCGTCCCCACATTCACATGCGGCTTCGTTCGCTCAAATTTCTCCTTAGACATAGACCTTACCTCTTAAATTTTCGTGCTTTCTTGATCACCTGTGATCGCTGTATTAGCTGGCCTTTTTCATTACCACTTCGGTAACATTGGTTGGCGCTGGCGAATATTTTTTAAACTCCATAGAGTAATTTGCCCGACCCTGGGTAGCCGAGCGTAATGAAGTTGCGTAGCCAAACATCTCAGCCAGCGGTACCTCAGCGCGCACCACCTTACCGGCCGGCGCTTCATCCATTGCCATGATTACGCCGCGGCGGGAGTTAAGGTCGCCGTTTACGGCACCCATATACTCTTCCGGCGTCACCACCTCCACAGCCATGATTGGTTCAAGCAAAACGGGCTTCGCTTTCAATGCCCCCTCCTTGAACGCCATGCTTCCGGCGGCCTTAAACGCATGCTCCGATGAATCCACTTCATGATAAGACCCGTCGTACAACGTGACTTTTACATCCACTACCGGGTAACCTGCCAACACGCCACCCTCCATCGCTTCCTGCACACCTTTTTGTACCGCCGGAATGTACTCCCGCGGCACAACGCCGCCTTTAATTTCGTCCACAAATTCAAAACCCTGCCCGCGTTCCGTTGGCTCCAGGCGCAGATACACGTGCCCGTACTGGCCTCGTCCTCCTGACTGCTTGGCATACTTATGTTCCTGTTGGACGGCGTTTTTGATTGTTTCTCTATAGGCAACCTGCGGCTTGCCCACGTTTGCGTCCACGCTGAATTCACGCTTCATGCGATCGATAATGATTTCCAAATGCAGCTCGCCCATACCGGAAATAATGGTCTGGCCGGACTCTTCATCCGTTCGCACGTTAAAGCTCGGATCTTCCTGCGCGAGTTTGCTCAGCGCTACACCCATTTTTTCCTGATCGCTCTTGGTTTTGGGTTCAACCGCCTGGGAGATTACCGGATGGGGAAACTCCATCCGTTCCAGTGTCACCACGTGTTTGGGATCACACAGCGTGTCACCGGTGGTTACTTCTTTCAAGCCCACCGCTGAAGCAATATCGCCGGCGTAAACTTCCTTAATCTCCTTGCGCTCATTGGAATGCATCTGCAGTATGCGTCCGATTCGTTCCTTTTTGCCTTTGACCGGGTTATACACTGAGTCACCGGATTTAAGGACTCCGGAGTAAACGCGAAAGAAAACCAGCTGTCCGACAAAGGGGTCAGTGGCGATCTTGAACGCCAGGGCGGAAAAGGGTTCGTCATCACTGGACTTGCGAACAACCTCCGTTTCTTTGGCGTCGTCCGCTATACCCCTTACTGCAGGCACATCCAGCGGTGACGGCATATAGTCCAAAATGGCGTCCAGCATCGCCTGTACGCCTTTGTTCTTGAATGCAGATCCACACAAGACACAAACGATCTCATTGCTCAAGGTGCGTTCGCGCAGCCCCCTTTTGATCTCAGCTGCTTCCAGCTTACCGTGCTCCAGGTAACGGTCCATCAACTCTTCCGTGGCTTCCGCTGCGGCTTCCATCATTTGCTCATGCAGCTTGAGCGCGCGCTCCTGCAGTTCGGCGGGAATGTCTTTTTCTTCGAAATTGGCACCTTTGGTCGCGTCATCCCAATAGATCGCCTTCATCTTAACCAGATCTATGACCCCCTCAAACGCGTCTTCAGCGCCGATGGGCAGCTGAATGGGGACAGGATTTGCGCCTAAGCGCTCCCGTATCTGTCGCACTACCCGCTCGAAATCTGCTCCGGCGCGGTCCATTTTGTTGATAAAAGCCATTCGCGGCACGGCGTATTTGTTGCCTTGCCGCCAGACGGTCTCCGATTGGGGCTCTACTCCACCAACCGCGCAGAATACCGCACATGCGCCATCCAGCACGCGCAAAGAGCGCTCTACCTCGATCGTGAAATCAACATGGCCGGGGGTATCGATGATATTGATTCGATGCTCTGGGTAAGACTGATCCATCCCTTTCCAGAACGTTGTCGTGGCCGCCGAGGTAATGGTGATGCCTCTTTCCTGCTCCTGTTCCATCCAATCCATGATCGCATTACCGTCATGCACTTCGCCGAGCTTGTGCGAAAGCCCGGTATAGAACAAAATGCGTTCGGTGGTCGTCGTCTTACCGGCATCGATGTGAGCCATGATTCCGATGTTGCGATAACGTTCGATTGGTGTTGAGCGTGCCACAGTTAGATACCTGTATTGTTTAAAATCTGTAATGTGAGAAGGCCTTATTGGCCTCTGCCATCCGGTGCACATCCTCTCGTTTCTTCACCGCTCCGCCGCGATTTTCTGAGGCATCCATTAACTCACCGGCAAGTCTGTGCGTCATTGATTTTTCGCCACGCTTGCGTGAAGCTTCCACCAGCCATCGCATCGCCAGGGCGTTGCGCCGGGAGGGCCGCACTTCCACCGGGACCTGGTAAGTGGCGCCGCCCACTCGCCGGCTCTTTACTTCCACTACTGGCCGCACGTTTTCCAACGCACCATTGAACACCGCGAGAGAATCATCCTTACCCCGCTCTTGAATCAAGTCCAGGGCACCGTATATGATTTTTTCTGCCACGGATTTTTTCCCGTCAACCATCAAAATGTTGACGAATTTAGCCAGCGTCTGATCACCAAATTTGGGATCAGGCAGGACCTCTCGCTTCGGTACTTCTCTTCGTCTAGGCATCTAGTTTCTACAACGCAAAAAACGCCGGTCGCCGCCGCCGCTACTTCTCGGCACGACACGGTTACGAGTTATTGTGGTCGTTTAAGACTTAGGACGCTTTGCGCCGTACTTTGATCGGCCTTGTCGACGATTACTCACGCCGGAAGTATCCAACGCACCACGTACAGTGTGGTACCGGACACCAGGCAAATCCTTGACGCGACCACCGCGGATTAACACCACGGAGTGCTCTTGCAAGTTATGACCTTCGCCGCCAATGTAGCTGGTTACCTCAAAACCGTTAGTCAACCTCACGCGGGCCACCTTACGCAGTGCCGAATTCGGCTTTTTAGGCGTGGTCGTATACACGCGCGTGCATACCCCGCGCTTTTGCGGAGAGGCCTGTAAAGCAGGTACAGTAGACTTCTTAATCTGCTTCTTACGCGGATTTCTGACTAATTGGTTTACGGTCGGCATTCGCCCATGGGTCCTAAAAAATTACAGGCCGGCGGGGTACACCGGCCTGGAAAAAGTGCGGCGATTCTAGGCAGTCCCCCCCACCCTGTCAAGGATCGTTAGCCCTTATTTTGCAATGATTTCAGCCCCCACCGCGCGTCCTGTGAGAAATTAGATGTTGCAGCGCACAAAATCACCCTGGAACGGGTAAAATTGGCTTCGAATTTAGAATGCGTTAAAGATGCATTCAATCGATGCCCCGTTTGCATTTAAGGTAAGCCGTCGACAACAAAGACTATAAAAAATTATTATCATTCTCATAGATAAATATTATAAATGAAACGTCTCATCCTTTACCTCAGCGTCACCGCTCTGATTTTGCTGGCAGTTATGGTAATCGCCTACCGGTACATCGCTAACCGGGACTTTTTCTTCCAAGAAATCGCTCAACTCGTTCGAGCCGAAACCGGCTATACGGTTTCCAAGCCGGGGCCGCTGCAGTTCTCCTTACTGCCGCGACCCACCCTGACCGGATTTGATCTGACCATAGTCAATCCCTCCGCACAACCCAACGCCGCGCTCGCCAAGCTTGGAAAGCTTAGCTTTAAACTCCAGTGGCAGTCCCTGTTCCGCGGTCAAACCACACTCGATGTGGAACTCGACGCAGCCGATATCGATCTTCAGATCAACGCCGCCGGTGAGGCCAACTGGATGACTGCAGAGCTGCAGACTTCCAACGGCGGGCCGCCGTTCGACTTAGATCGGGTGGATGCCGAGAAAACCAACTTCAAGTACACCAATCACCAGACCGACGAAATCCTCGGGCTCGACCTTGAGCATTTCGATATCGACCTGGGCGCTGGAACATCCCGCGCCCGCATCGACAGCGCAGGTCGCTTTGGCAGATCAAAATTTCTCGCCGTCGGCAACGTGGAATACGCCTCTGACGAACAGCAGTTGCGGCTGTCATTAGCCGTCGGCGCCGGCGAGGCCGAGGAGGTCAAGGTCGGAGACATAGAAGTCCCATCGGTAACCGCGTGGATTGAGCAAAATGCGGCCGATTTTCCCCTGCACGGACTGATTGAAGGCGCAGTTTCTATTCAGGATCAGGTTCCGTACGGTAAGCTGCAGCTCAAAGCCAATCTACAAACCGTGGCCGAGCTCGCCTATATGGTAGAGCAACTGTCCTACGTTCGCGAAGACATCGGGCCGGTTGCGGCGTCTGGCGTGATGCGCTTAAACGGCAGCGATTTTGACATCGAACACCTTGAAGCGGCATTGCATCATGACCGGCTCGACCTCACAGTCGAAGGCAGTATCTATAACCTGCTTGCCGAAACGCAGTTCGACCTGAAAACGCAAATGGAGGCGCAAAGTCTGAAAACAGTTGCGGTGCCCGGCCGAGCCAAAGGAATCGCTGAAAACCTAATCAATCGCTTGGGGCCCGTCGACGTAAGCGCGTCGGTCAAAACAGAAGATCAAGATATCTTAGTTACAGAGATCGATTTAGGACTGGCACATAAAAGTTTCACTGCCAGGTTTGGAGGGAATCTGCGCGTCAAAGAAGATGACATTGTTTTCAATCTTGATCATCACAGCGATGCAGTACAGGCCGCCGACTTGTTTACGCTGTTCGATTTAGATTACCCAGGACTGTCCGATTTGGGCCCACTTAATTTGAATGCCCAGGTGTCCGGTCAAGGTGGCCGCTACACATTGGAACACGTAGCGGGCAACTTACAGGATAAGAATGTTAACACGACTGTGGCTGGCGAGTTGAGTCTGGTGGACAAAGCGTTAAGTATTGATTTGGACACCACGGTCGACGTCGAAAACCTCTCCCGCTTAGCATCTGTTTTACCGCAAGGATTTGAACCGTATCTTCAAGGCCTCGCCGGCGAAGCGGCAACCCAGATCAAAGGCAGTACCGACGAATTTACCTTAAGCAACCTCAAGATAAATCTGGCGGGTGACGATAAAGAGTTTGCCCTGAGCGGGAGCTTGTCTGATCTGCCCACCAATCTGAAGTCGCAATTGGATTTGCGGTTTTTAACCAATAAATCTATTGCACTGGAACAGTATTTCCCCAAACTGGTGGGACTGCAGCTGTTTGGACCGCTTGACCTAAACGCTACGGTGCGCAGTGCCGGCAACAAAATTCGCATTGAACACGTTCAGCTTCAGGCAGCGCGAACGCAAGTGCTCGGCGGAGGCCTGATTGATTTAAGCGACGATCCACCCAGGATTATGATGGTCATGGAGTCACCAGAGTTTCGTACCAGATTATTCGTTCAGGATCAGCGCAACACCGCTGCTGCAGAATCCCCGGCGGATACTGCTCAACCTCCAGCACCGGTCAATATTCAGCCATCCGGGCAGGAGCTGAAAGACCTGTATAAGGCATACACGAAAGCAGTCACGATTCATACCGACTGGGTCAAGGACCTCAATCTGTATTTCAGCTTTCATACAGGTGTGGCCCAGCTTGGCGCTTACACTTTAGATGAACTTTACTTGACCATTGACGCGCGTGAGGGTGTATTCACACTGGCAGAGTACGAGGTCTTGCTCGATGGTAAACCGGTATCATTCCAGGGGCAAATTAACACAAACTTCAGTCCACCAACCTATGACTTCGCCGGCAAGCTGCAAGGAGACACCCTGGAAGCCTTGCTTAACGTGGAAGACAATCTGTTTGAAGGCGGTGAACTGAGCGGCGACTTCAAACTAAAAAGCGAAGGTGATGACCTAGGCGAAGTGATACAGAATCTCAATGGCAAAGCGCTGGTGACCATGGGACCGCTTACCATCCGATCCAACGCGCTGACTGTCGTCTCTTCCGACCTGCTGCTATCCGTCCTGCGGGGGATCACGCGGCGTCCGGAAGATGAGCCGAGCAGTTTTTACCAGTGCGGCGTCCTGGGGGTAGAGGTAGAAAGCGGCGTAGCCAGAGTAGACAAAGCTTTCACCATGCAGGCCAAAGGTTACAATCTTGCCGGCGATGGCAGGATAGATTTGAATACCGGTCTGGTCGACTTTACGGTCTACCCCAAGGCCAGAAGGGGACTGGGTCTGAGTGTTTCAACCCTGGCCGGCGGTTTCAGGGTGAACGGTCACCTGACTGCGCCGAACCTCGGTTTGGGCGGAGGGGGGCTGGTTACGGCAATGGTCACCGGTTATGCGCTGACGCCGACGCTGGCCTATGCGTCGGCAGCCAACCCCGTGAGTGCGACCATTCTCTTTACCGGATTGTTTGCCCAGGGTTTAATCGATCGCCTGACTGCGTCCAATTTTACCTGCAAAAACACGCTGCAAAGAATTGAGCGCAGGCGGTCACTCGCCTACGTGCCGCGAAATCACCACCCGGGGAAGATGGATCTTCGCTAGCGTAGGTCGGAATTCAGATTGCACGGCGCTACTCGGCGTCTAACGATGGTAAGCTCGGCAGACCTGGCCGGTGATGGCAGTGCTGAATTTCACCGCACCGCCTTGGCCGCACGGTCACAGCTGTTCGTCATGACATGTGGCGTTGCTATAATGGCGCCCACCGCCGGACTTGAGTGCATAATGAAAAAATACGCTTTTCTGGGAACTGCTTTGCTCGCACCACTCCTGGTTTATGCGCAGAGCGGAGATGGCACCAGGACACCCACTTCAACTGGGGTTGTGATGCCCAGCAGAGAAGTCATTCTCGCTGCTAAAATCATTGGCCGGGTCGAGGCCGTTAACCCGGAAGAGGGTGACTTGGTTGAAGCCGGCAAGGTCTTGATCGATATTGAAGACGCGGAGCTGCGCGCTGAAGTCGCGTCCGCCAAGGCCAGACTCAAGCGAGAGCAGCTTAACCGAAGTCACATGAAAAAACTGGCTGAACGGATGCAGAGTTTGCACGACAAGAATGCGGCTTCTGCCGAAAGCTTGGATGAGGCCACGTTCCGCTATGCCGCGACGGAGGAACTGGTGGCGAGCGCAAAAGCCGCGCTAGCAAAAGCCGAAGCCAGGCTTAGCGAGACCAAAATCAGGGCGCCCTTTGCCGGCGTCATAATTGAAAAACGGGTTGAGCCCGGCGACGTGACGGCACCCGGGGAGCCGCTGCTCAAGCTGGAAGACCACAGCAAACTGAAGTTCCGCACCAGCGTGCAGGAACAGGACATACCCCTCATTAAGAAAGGACAGAAGATCATCGTCACCATCGATGCCCTCAACGATCTCCAGCTGCAGGCGACGGTCACCAAGATCATTCCATCCGGTGATCCCGCCACGCATGAATTCGTCGTAGAAGCTGTTTTGCCGACGCAGGATCGGCTGTATCCGGGGATGTTTGGCAAAGCGACATTCAGCCACTAGCATCGGCCCTGCTTAATTCCGCGTTGTAAAAAACAGTATGGCGAGCTGTGGACAGGATAAGGATTGCTGCCGGTGAAACCGCTCATACGCTTTTTTGCCAATCAGCCAACCCTCGCCAACGTCCTCACTTTTCTTATCGTCTTCCTCGGGCTGAGTTCACTCAGCGTCATTCAGCGCGACAATTTTCCAAGCGTCGACCTGCTGGAGATGACCGTCACCACCCGCTATCCGGGTGCCTCGCCGCAGGACGTTGAGCTGAACGTGACCAATAAGATTGAACAGGAGCTGAAGGAAGTAGATGGTATAGATAAATACACATCGTTCTCCATGGAAAACATTTCCATCATTCGCATCTGGATCGATCGAGATGTGGCAAACACCGAAAAGATTAAAACCGATATACGCGATGCGGTCTCCAGGGTATCGGACCTGCCGGTAGAGGTGGATGAAGATCCTTTGATTGAGGAAATCACCACCTCCAGGGCAATTCCGATTATCGAGGTGGGCCTCACCGGCGCGGTGCCGTATGCGCTGCTTAGAACCGCCGCCAAAAGAGCGGAAAAAGCACTGCTTGCGTTGCCCGGGGTGGGCAGCGTAACCCGCTATGGCTATTTGGACCGGGAAATCAAACTGGAGGTCGAGCAGGATGCGATAGAAAAATACAAGATTCCGTCGCATGAAATCGTGCGCGCCATTCAGCAGCGTAACATCCGCGCCACCGGTGGTTCGTTTGAGTCCTACACCAGCGAAAAAAACATTGTCACCCTCGCTGAATTCACCGACCCCATGGAAGCAGCAGAAGTCATTGTCAAGATCAGTGCCGGCGGGTCTACTATCCGGGTTAAGGACCTTGCTGTGCTGCGTGATGATTTCGAGCCGGCTAAAGTGCTGTCACGCATGAATGGTACCCCGGCCATATCGTTTCTAGTTTTTAAGAAGGAATCCGCCGACATTATCCGCACCGTTGATTCGATACAACAGCTGGTGCAGCAGAATCAATACCGCCTGCCCAAAGGTGTCAGCATCGAGTACTCCAACGATAAATCCAGATTGGTGCGCAATCGTCTCAACGTCGTGATCTACAATGGCCTGCTTGGTCTGGCCCTGGTAATGCTGATGCTGACCTTGTTCTTGAGCCTGCGTTCGGCGTTCTGGGTAGCCGTAAGTATCCCGGTGGTGCTGTTGGGAACGCTGTTCATGCTGCCCATTTTCGGAACCTATCTCGATTCCATCGCCATGGGTGCGATGATCCTGGTAATCGGCATCATCGTTGATGACGGTATCGTCGTGGCCGAGAACATCTGGCGCTACCGGGAACAGGGCCACGCACCGCTGGATGCGGCAGTAGAAGGAACACATTCCGTATTCAAACCGGTACTTACGACCATCATTACTACGGCGCTTGCCTTCGTCCCCATGTTCTTTATGGTCGGAACATTAGGGGACTTTATTTTCGTCATTCCTCTGGTGGTTGTGATCGCGTTAACGCTGTCGTTGATGGATACACTCTTCATCCTGCCCGCCCACTTAATCGCTGGCGTAAAGCAAAGCGTAAAAATTTCCCAAGTAAAATCGAGCCACTGGTTCAGTCGCTTCCAGCGGCGCTTTGGCACACGGCTGTATCTGGTACTGCGCGCGCGCTATGTCGTGGTTGGAACATTTGTTTTATTTCTAGCTGCCGCCTTCTGGTATGCGGCTAAATACATGGATTTTGTTCTCTTTCCAACCCAGTCCGCGGATGAATTCTATATTCTTGCTGAGCTGCCAAGCGGCTCATCGCTGCAGCATACGGCGAAAAAAATGGAGCAGGTGGAGGCCATTGTGGCAAAGCTGCCGGATAGCGAACTGAACTCATACATTACCCGGGTGGGTACTCATGGCCAGTTCAACTTGGGCGAAAATGAAAACTGGGCGTTGCTCGGTGTTTACCTCACACCCTTTGCCAGACGGGAGCGCAACGCCGATGAGATCGTCGAGGCGCTGCGCGAGCAGACAGCGAAACTGCAGGACTTCAATAAGTTTACTTTCATTATTGACAGCGGAGGGCCGCCGGTTGGACGTCCCGTCGTGTTGCGCGTCGTCGGCAGTGACGATAGGCAGAGAGGAGCCCTGGCTACCCTGGTTGCGCAAAAGCTGGCGGGCGTGGATGGCGTGAAGGATATTGAACGTGACGACAAGGCGGGCAAAGAACAGATCAAAGTTGACCTCGACTACATCCGCCTTGCAGAACAGGGGCTGAACGTCGCCGACGTTGCCCGTAACATTCGCCTGGCATATGACGGCGAGATTGTGACATCCGTACGCTACGGTGATGAGGACGTAGACTTTCGGGTGATCCTGGAGGAAAAGGCTCGCGGTTCGGTAGCGGTGCTCGGCAACCTGATTATTCCCAATAGCGAAGGTCGCTTCGTTTACCTTAAAGACGTGGCTGATTTTAAAACCGAAGCAGGACCGTCCAATATTTATCACTATGATAATGAGCGCACCATTACCGTGAGCGCAGACATCGACAAGGGTAAAACTACGCCGCTGTTGGCCACGCAGGCCGTGGTCGATTCAATAAACCTGGATCAGGACTGGCCGAGAATGCGCATCGTAACCGGGGGCGAGACAGAGGAAACGCAAAAATCAATGGGCAGTCTGTTGGTCGCTTTCTTGGCGGCGGCCGTTGGTATTTACCTCGTCCTGCTGCTGTTGTTCAACTCAATGATTCAACCGCTGCTGGTAATGGTGGCCGTACCTTTTGGCTTGATCGGGGTGATCTTTGCTTTTGCCGTGCACGGACAGTCTCTTGGTTTTCTCGCCATGCTGGGTGTGATCGGATTAACCGGCATTGTTGTTAACGATTCGCTGATCCTGGTCAACCTCGCCAATCGCCTGCGTGATGAAAATACAGGCAAAACTATAGCCGACATCATCGTCGAGGCAACCAAGCATCGCTTACGCCCAATACTGCTGACCTCGGTCACTACCGTAGCTGGGCTGCTGCCGATGGCCTACGGCTTGGGCGGCTCGGATCCGTTTTCCGCTCCCATGGCTCTGGCAATGGGATACGGCATTTTATTCGCCACGCCCTTGACCCTCCTGCTGCTGCCTTCTCTCTTACTGATACAAAATGACGCCGGTAACCTTATCGCCCGGCTGTTTAACCGGGCATCCCGCTGAAGTGTCCGCCCGGTAAAAAATAGTGAGATTCCATTGCCAACGTGGTACTTTCGCGTTCCGTGAATACCGACCTCTTCAATGAGGCCATGGCCGTCTATGAGCGGGAGGAATACGCCGCCGCTTTCAAGCTGATCCGCAGTCTTGCCCTGGGGGGCGACGCAAGAGCGCAGTGCTTGCTGGGATTTATGTATTACCAGGGAGAGGGAACCGATAAAAACCTGCACAAAGCGTACAAATGGTTGAATCGATCAGCCATGAAGGGATTTCCTGAGGCGCGTAACGCGCGGGACCTGGTGGGGGATCTTATTCTGCAGACCGGATCAACTCTGGATATCAACCATATGCAGGACATATTCAAGCAATCCATGATTGATCGACGATCCGGCATGGACCGGCGTGGCGCTGACGATAGCAAGTATGTCAAAGGCGGCGGTATAGAGCGACGCAGCCTGCGCGACAGACGTAAAATATCCAACAGAAGGTCCTCGCCCCGATTTAGTATGGGCGAATAGCCCGCAAGCAGCAAAAGTCAGCGGGCAACGCCTAAGACGCCTTAACTTCCCTCTCAACGCGCTTTGTCGGCGCAATTTTCCTGGAGGAGATCACGCTGGCTGTCATAGAGGATTTCGCAGGTAATAGTTTTATCACCGCGCACCAGGGAGTAAGTGGTAATCGATACTATCCGGGTCAAGTTTTCGTAGGGTGGCAGCCCGGGCAACTTTTCGCTGCGATTGGTTTTCTCAACAACGGTCCAGCCCTGTTGGCGAAGCTGTCTGACCGTTTGTGCCGCTGTTGTCCCCTGCTCATCGGCAAAGCAGGGCAGGCTGACTGTCACAGCCAATAGCGAAGCCGTGGCGACCCTGCGCGCGGCAGCGCCTCCCTCTCCGCTTCCTGCCGGGCCCGCCGTTGCGCTACGCGCCATATCGGCCGGACAATGCTGCGCCGCCATTATTCAACATGAGTAAAGAGCACGCAGTACACCGGCGGCAGATGCGCAGTAACGTGTTGCCAGGTGTCCCCCCCGCTCTCGCTCGTCCACAGCGAACCGGTAGTACTGCCGAAAGCGAGCCGCTCGCCGCTGCCGTCCACGTCCAAGGCGTGACGATAGACAATATCGAAGGCGGGGGTCGGCGGCAGGCCCTGGCGCAGGACCTCAAAGCTCTGACCACCGTCTGTGGTTCGGGTCACAACCAGCTCGCCGTTCACCGGGCAGCGTTCCTCATCTTTGGCGGCGGGAACAAACCATGCCGTATTCGGGTCTTTAGGGTGCGCGGCTGCGCTGAAACCAAACGCCGAGGGATAAATGTTTTCAAGTTCGACCCAGCGTCTTCCGCTATCCTCGGATTTGAAGATGCCATTGTGATGCTGCATCCAGTAAACATCCGGCTGCGCCGGGCAATGGACAACGCGATGCGGGTCCTGTATTTCCGGGTCGGCGGCCTGGTCCGGCGGCAGGTAGGCGGCCCGCATCCCTTCGCCCCGGCAGTGCCAGCTTAAGCCGTCGTCAAACGTCGTCCATACTCCGCCGCATGAAACCGCCACGGTGACGTGCTTTGCATCACGCGGGTCGATCAGCACCGAGTGGATGCCGGGGAAATCAGCACCGCCGCCAAACCATTTTTTACGACTGGGGTGTGACCACAGCGAATCAACGATATGCCATGACTGCCCACCGTCATCGGAGCGGAAGAGCCCGCCCGGAATGGTCCCGCACCACAAGGTCCGCGGCGCCTGTGCATGCGCACCGGCCATCGACCAAATCAACTTCAACGACCAAGGGGTGGGCTCATTACGAACTGGATCCAGGTCTTCCAGCCCCTCCGGCTTAAGCGGATATGTGGGCACGTTACCCTCCTGCCAGGATCTGCCGTAATCCGTCGAGCGATGGAGCTTCACACCGAAGTGCCCGTGATCCAGCGCCGCGTGCAGCGTGCCGCTGACAGGTTCCTGAAACACCATGCTTACGGGCACACCGATAAACGCCTGGTCACTGATCGACCATCTGCCATTGCCACCGCTTACGGTGAACAACCCCTTACGCGTACCAACCAGTAGCGAGCAAGCCTGCATCATTTATTCACGGAACCAGTCAACCTCCGGACAGGGCCTGCAACACATAGATTTCGCTCTGCGGCTTAGCCGGATCGCTCATCCGTTGACGATCGCGGATGGGCGTGCCGTCCAGCATAATCAGCATGTGTTTGCGCAGCGCGCCCTGATCATCCAGAACGTAGCTGCGAACCTGGGGGTATTCGAAAAAATAAGCCGCAAGCACCTGGGCCACCGTGCGGCCGGCTACGGTAGCAGTCGGGCAGGGCAGGTGTCGCTGAACGTTACCGGTGAAGGTGACTTGGGCCATGACTGTGCAATCCAATTCTATGTTAGCACTTTGCTTCCCCTTGAGGTCAACCACCGGCGCTCAAAGTTGCTGCGTCCGCCGCGCACGGTCACATGTTGCAGGATTCGTCTGTCCCGCTTGAAAGGTATGCGCCTACGGTGGATATCATCCGCTGGATTGATATAGTATGCGCTGCATTATCACGCTGATTGAAAACTTTTTTTATTACTATTCGAGGAACAGGAGGAACGTGGTGAAGCAGATCGTATACGCGGTTGCGCTGTGTTTGTTTACGCTGACGAGTTTTGCTGGCAACACGCCCGCACCGGCTGGCGCCCAAGTCTATTTCCTTTCTCCACAAGACGGCGGTGAGGTCACCAACCCGGTGACGGTTCGATTCGGACTGTCTGGCATGGGGGTTGCCCCCGCCGGCACGGAAAAGGAAAACACGGGACATCATCATCTGATCATTGATGCGGAATTACCCGATGTAAACGCCCCCATTCCGAGCAACGACAACTACCGGCACTTCGGCGGCGGCCAGACGGAAGTTTCGTTAGAGCTGGCGCCCGGCCAACATACTTTACAGCTGCTGGTTGGCGACATGCTGCACATCCCGCACAATCCTCCCATCATGTCCGACAAAATAACCATTACGGTAAAGTAGACAAGCACCTTAAAGACGCGGCTCCCGCCTCCGTCCGGAGGCGGTATTCGCAGCGGGCCCTGCCGGCTTATCGCTACGTGCCGGGCCGCGCGCCGCACCCGACGCGGGACGCAGGCGGGCATTCCTTCAACCAGATGCCTGCGGCCTTAGCGCCATTCGACCCCGCGCTGTGGCGCAGCTGTGATCCATATCTATACGGCATAGACCTGTTCAACTGCGGGTTTTATTGGGAAGCGCACGAGTCGCTAGAGGCGGTGTGGGTCGCTGCGGGCAGGCGCACTGAGGCGGGTCGGTTTATACAAGGGCTGATTCAGATCGCGGTTGCTCATTTAAAAGAGATTCAGGGTTTTGACGCTACCGCAAAAAAAATGGCGCTTAAGGGCATTGAAAAACTGGGCGTCCGTCGCCGGACCTATTTGGGAGTCGACGTGTGCGCTTTTTGCGCCTTGGTCAGAACTCATTTTTGCCAAGACGCGTCGACACCTGTGAAGATCAACCTTGATCTCGCTGATTGACAGCAGACAGCTGATCATGCGCGGCCTGTGCGGGTAGCGGATAGCGCGGGCCTGCCTGCCCCAACCCCCAGATACCCTGACCATCCACAGCGACCTGGCGCCGCCGATCAGCCACTTGCGGTATTTACACCGCTTGTTAACCGACGTTCGGCGCGGATCAGCACTGTCTTCGGGCAGCCGCGGCCCCACCGGGTAGGACAGCAAATTCCCCATATTCATATATACTTAAATAACAAGGCGTTGAACAGATTAACTTGTCGGCCGTGGGGGTACGACCAAGACCGTGAATCATGCGCTTCCAGATCTGGACCACGATTTGAAAGTTCGTCGATCGACTTACGAAAGATCGGTGCACGTTTTCAGAATCCTGGAAAAAATTCTCAAGGTCAACATCAAGCTGCACCAGAGCGGCAACCAGATCCATGATGGCGAGATATTTCTGTTTAACCACTTTGCCCGTTTTGAAACTTTCATACCCCAATACCTGATCTACACCGAAACCGGAGCGCTTTCCCGGTCGGTGGCGGCCAACGAGTTTTTTATAAAGGGGGACAGCTTCTCCAACTTCTTGCTAAACGCGGGAGCCGTGCCGCGCAATCTGCCTGATCTGCTGCCCTTTCTCGCCTCGGAGATTCTGCGTGGACGTAAGGTCATCGTTTTTCCCGAAGGAGGCATGGTCAAAGACCGGCAGGTAGTGGATCAAAACGGACAGTACAGCGTCTATTCCCGCTCGACCCGAACCAGGCGCAAACATCACTCCGGTCCCGCCGTGCTGGGTCTTGCTCTGGAAGTATTCAAGCAGGCAGTGCTGACAGTGCAGTCTCAGGGTGACGAGGCCCGGCTCGAAGAGTGGACGAGCAAGCTTCAGCTTGGCAGTGTGGAAGAACTATTAAACGCTGCGCGACGCACCACCGCCATCGTTCCAGCCAACATTACCTTCTATCCCATGCGGGTTGGCGACAACCTGCTGCGCAAGGGGGCAGAGCTGTTAAATCGAGGCTTAAGCCGACGACTGTCCGAGGAGCTGATGATAGAGGGAAATATATTGCTCAAGCACACCGACATGGACCTGCGCCTGGGCGAGATCATATACCCTAGCCAATACCTGCGTTGGCTTGATAAAAAACTGCTGCACAGCATACTGCCTAAAGTTGACTGCCTGCGCACGGCCTTTTACCTGCGCAGTTCGACGGGAGTTTGGGCTGCGCGACCACTATCCAGAAGAATAAGGCGCAACGTTGCCGGCATCAGGGACGAGTACATGCATCGAATGTATTCAAACGTAACCGTCAATCTCAGCCATCTCGCATCACGGGTCATCATGCTATTGGTTGCCAGAGGCCGCACCGAAATTACCCAGCGAGAGCTGCACAGCATTCTGTACCTGGCGGTAAAAAATATTCAACGCCTCGGCTCAGCGCAACTTCATCGCAGCCTGCGTAATCCGGAATTCTACGGTGACCTCTTGCTCGGGCGCTGTCAGGGTCTGGCTGAGTTTGTTAAGTCCACATCTGCTATGCAGCTGCTACAGGCAGAAAACGGGCTTTACCGCTTCTTACCTAAACTGAGAGCGGAGTTTACCTTTGATGAGATCCGGCGCGAGAACATGGTGGTCGTGTATGCCAACGAGGTAGCGCCCCTGTCCGACGTCTGTCAGGCAATCGCATCCGCAATCGAGCGGGCACCGGACCTGTCTGCCGCCGAGCTTGCTCTGCTGCGACTGCACGATGAGCAAATG
Organism: Gammaproteobacteria bacterium; assembly: GCA_024638505.1. Taxonomy (GTDB): domain Bacteria; phylum Pseudomonadota; class Gammaproteobacteria; order Arenicellales; family JAANXG01; genus JAHEKE01. Next base: position 15,950 of record JAHEKE010000036.1, read on the forward strand.
TCGCTGCAGTGGGACAAGCTGCAGTTTTCAAAACCCCGGCATCTGCCAATCAACGAGTTAGAAACCGCGAGCGCAAACCCCGAGCCTTTTTTGCTTGGGCGGGATGATGGATCAGCCGAAATCGGCATCATTTTGGTGCATGGCTTTCTCGCCTCACCGGCGCAAGTCAGGGGGTTTGGTGAGGCCCTGGCCGCCCAGGGCTACACCGTCCTGGGGGTACGACTCAAGGGACACGGTACGTCACCCTGGGATTTGCGCGAACGCAGCTGGGAAGATTGGCTCGACTCCGTCGAACGCGGGTACGACACACTCTGCACTTTGGCCAAGCGCGTCTTTGTCGTAGGTTTTTCCAGCGGCGGTGCACTTGCCCTGCGCCTTGCTGCGCGCAGACCAGACCAATTGGCCGGCGTGGCAGCGGTATCGGTACCGGTAAAATTTCAAAACAAGAACATGGCATTTGTACCGATTATGCACAGCGCCAATCAACTGGTCCGCTGGGTGTCCTCGCACGAAGGGATCATGCCGTTTCGCCTGAACGATTCTGAACAACCCGAAATCAATTACACCCATATGCCAATTCGCGGCCTGTACGAACTGCGTCGCATGGTGGACGATATGCAGAATAATCTTGTTGAAATCCGCTGTCCGGTTTTGCTGCTGCAGGGAAGCATGGACCCGGTCGTCGCCCCCACCAGCGCCGGGCTGATTTTCGACCTCATTGCGCATGCCAACAAGAGCATGAAAATTATCGACTCCGGCCGACACGGCATATTGCATGAAGATAACGGCGACGCGCAGCGGACGGTCATGGACTTTATTGCCAAACGCGCCGGCCATACACAATCCGCGGGCGAGGTGCCGACTAACCTGGCAACGGCGGCGGGCCGAGCAGGTTAACGGCGATGCTGCGCGCGCGCTCGCGTCGCGCCGTCAGGTTGCCTGCTTAAGACACCGCGATAACGATCAGCGCCAGGATCAATGCGGTAACAATCACTCTCCTGTCCGCGGCGATGGGGAATCCGGCTTAGTCGTTGCTCCGAATCACGGCATACAACTCAGCCGTAACTCTTTAGAAGCAGCGATTGTATTGCGGGCAACACGATACGGCCCGAATGTTGAGCGGATAGGCAGCGACCCGCTTTACCGTACCCGGGGCAAGATCCGTTAAGTAGTCCGAGCCTCCGATAATGTCCCAATGTACGGTAACATCAAAACCACACTGATTCTCCACGATGACGTTACTGCCCACCCTGGTTTGGTCCGCACATTCAGGTAACGCCTCCAAAACCTCAGCGCTGCAGGCATCCGCTTGCTGTACCGATTCTTGATAATACCTTGCACCGAAGACTATGACGATGACGCCGATAACAATGAACAATATTTGTTTTCCCTGCATATCGTGTCCTGAATCTGCCAAAAGAAAAAACAGATTGCTGGATAGGCGCAACGCACATGAGGTCTGCGCATGTGGTATGCCGCACGCGTTCCAGCTGAACTCCTTAAATTATAGATTACCGACAGGCAAGATAAAGGCAGTAACGCCGTTTATCAGATGACTACCGCCCTCGCGGCCAGCAGCAATACCCGAAAACAGCTAATGATGACGGCAAGTTACGACGGTTAGCTGAGGAGCGACCTTTGTCGCACATGGAAATATGGTCTACACTTTGTATTAGAAACGTATACCTGTGGGGGGTCGATACGATGCTTGAATCCATTATGTATTCTTTGCAGGACAATTTTCTTTGGCTCAGCCTGTGCGCATTCGTGATCGTTACGACTAAGATTGCGCTCGATATCTTCGCCAGAAGATCTACACGCCGGATTCTGCAGGACGCCGAGCGTCTGCAGGCGGAAAGAGAGGTGGAACTGCGACGCCGCATAGAGCAGGCCAGCCGCCGCATGGCTACGGTCCCGGCACAGCACGACGCCACGGCGCGCAGCGGCGGTTTGAGGTCAAGCTTACTGCTGCACTCAGCCCCTCCAGCCAGCGGCAGGTATCACTTCGAGAGCTAAAGCAGCGCCCCGCGAATTCAGTCAATCCGATAACAGATTTACACCCACACGGTCCGGCAAGGGATCAGCGCCGGCGATGCGGCAAAGCGTCTGCCCAGGCCGGGTGAGCCGGTCTGAGCGATGAGAGTACATGACGCCGCTCACGCGGGAACAAACTCGCGTCACCGAGGAATCGGGTGCATCTGACCAGGGGTCGACAATTTCTAGCACTGCCTCCCCCGCCGTCACATGATCACCAGGCTCTTTGAGATAGACGACAACACCGGCACAGGGGGCTTGAACGGTATCCACTCCCTCCAGCGGCATTGCGGCGGCGAGCAGCTCCGGCAGCGGACCCGGATCCCCCTCGATCAGGCCGCGCCTGATTAAAAAGCGAAAAAGATTATCTGCGTCACGTCGCGCCAACCCGTGAGACACATTCCTGCCGCCGCGCAGTTCAACGGTGGCACTCAAGCACGCCGGAGGAATCGGAAAGTCGGGAAATCTTTTTGCCAGAGACCACCAGATCCCGCCCGCTGCCTCATCAAAAGGATGGCCGCCAGACACCTCAGCCAGCAGCGTAGCTTCACTGCCCAGCTGCGCCGGAAGATCCATCGCATCCGGCCACAGCGGTGTCCCCAGGTAGACGTGCATCACCGCCTCGGCATCGCAGTGCAGGTCGAGGCAGATATCGGCATCGCACGCCAGCATGAGCAGGGTTTTGCGCATGAATGACACTTCATCCGGGGCAGGATGCTCGGCAACGACGGTGGAAACGTGCTGCCGAATCAAAGCCACATTCTCATCCGCCGCATGGCTTAAACCGGAGCTGACGCGATTCGCCACCTCATCGGTAACGTTGGGATAGTTACGATTAAAATTCACGCCGTTGCCGAGTTCAAACCGGCCGGACAGATGGCCGCGAATGTACTGACTGAGCCCTACGGGATTCGCTACTGGCACCAGCACGACCGCGCCGCTGACGTTGCCCGCTTTATCCGCTTCGTACAGTAGACCATCAAGGTGATGCAAAACCAGCATCCCCGGAATCTCATCTGCATGCAGTGCGGTCTGCAGGTAAGCGCTTGGTCTGGCGCCCGGGTTGCCATATCGAATCACTTTAAGCTGGCGCTGCGTCCCGGGGCTGGTCACGGGCAGGCTGATGCTGTCGATCTGGCGCGTACTCATGGCATTATCATACTTCAACGAAGCCGGGCCCCGCTCCGAACGGGAGCAGTTTATGGCTGCTCAGCGCGTGCAGCGGCCGCTCGGCGCTGTGCGCGCGCACCGGGCCTTGCTGTTTTTTTCCCCGCGCGACTTGGCAGCGGGACTTCAGGCGCATAGAAGCCGGGGCCAGCAAGGCCCCGGTTCTTTTTGACTAGCCGCTATGCACTCGCTGCCTCGTTCTCCTGCGCTGCGGCCCCCTCTTCATTGGCCGCATCGAGGTCAGGCTTGTCCGTGCCGCCGAGCAGCTCCTCCAATTCGCTGGCCTTGCTCGCGTCCTCCTCCCGGCGACGTCGTCGGTCCTCATGATAGGCCAGCCCGGTACCGGCGGGGATTAATCGCCCAACAATCACATTCTCTTTGAGTCCGCGCAGTCGATCTATTTTTCCATTCAAAGAAGCTTCGGTTAACACCCGGGTCGTCTCCTGGAACGAAGCGGCAGAGATAAAGGATTCCGTGGTCAGCGAGGCTTTAGTGATGCCCAGCAGCACGCGGTTGTAAGTCGCCACATTGCCTTTTTCTGACTTAATGCGCTCGTTTTCCTCCAACACGCGGGCGCGCTCGATCTGCTCTCCCGGTAAAAACTGCGTATCACCTGGATCCAAGATTGCGACCTTGCGCAACATCTGGCGGACAATCACTTCGATGTGTTTATCGTTTATTTTGACGCCCTGCAGTCGATACACATCCTGCACTTCATCCACGATGTAATCACACAGCGCCTCTACGCCCAGCAAATCCAGAATGTCGGATGCAATGGGCGGACCGTCCACGACCATTTCTCCCTGCTCCACCGACTCTCCTTCAAACACGGTGATGCTCCTGTCCTTGGGAATCAGGTACTCATGATCTACGCCGTCCTTATCGCTGATGACCAGACGCTGCTTACCCTTGGTCTCTTTGCCAAAGGACACGACGCCGGAGTTGCCTGCCAGCACCGCCGGGTCCTTGGGCTTGCGCGCCTCAAACAACTCTGCCACCCGGGGCAGACCACCGGTAATATCTCTCGTCTTGGACGATTCTTGCGGAATTCGGGCCAAGACATCACCGATGGCGACCTTTCGCCCGTCTTCCACCATGACGATCGCTCCCGGCGGCATGTAGTAACGCGCGGGCACATCCGATCCTGCAAACATCAGGGTCTTGCCCTTACTGTCCACCAGACTGATCAGCGGCCTTACATCGCGCGCCCCACCGCGACGCTGTTTGGGATCGATAACGACATAAGTGGTGACACCGGTCAGATCGTCGGTCTGCCGATTCACCGTTACACCTTCGGTCAGATCGGTGAAGGTAATCTTCCCGGCCACTTCGGTGATAATTGGATGGGTGTGCGGGTCCCACCTTGCCACCAGCTGACCGGCTTTGACTTCATCCCCGTCATTGGCGGTCAGCATGGCACCGTAAGGCAGCTTGTATCGCTCGCGATCACTGCCGTGTGAGTCCTGCACCACCAGCTCACCCGAGCGGGTGACCACCACCTGCCGACCTTCGGTATTAGATACCAACTTAACGTTGTTAAGCTTGATGGCGCCGTTGGTTTTCACCTCTACCTTGCTCACGGTAGCGGCGCGAGAGGCGGCGCCTCCGATATGAAAGGTCCGCATGGTCAGCTGCGTACCCGGCTCACCGATGCTCTGCGCCGCGATAACGCCAACGGCTTCTCCGCGGTTGATCACGTGTCCGCGACCCAAATCACGACCGTAGCATTTCGCGCATATGCCATAGCGCGTCTCGCAGGTCACCGGAGAACGAACGTGAATCTGGTCGACGTTGTGGTGCTCCATCAGCTCAACCGTTTTTTCATCTACCATCTCACCGTCTGCGACCAGGACCGAGTCGTCGGTACCGCTGATTACGTCGCCTAGCACCACGCGTCCCAGAATGCGATCGCGCAGCGGAAGAACAATTTCCCCTCCCTGCACCAGCGCCTGGCGAATAATTCCCGTTTTCGTACCACAATCTTCTTCCGTCACAACCAGGTCCTGACAGACATCAACCAGTCGGCGCGTCAGGTAACCGGAGTTGGCGGTTTTCAGCGCGGTATCAGCCAACCCCTTGCGCGCGCCATGGGTTGAAATGAAGTACTGCAATACATTCAACCCCTCACGGAAGTTTGCGGTAATCGGCGTCTCGATAATCGACCCATCGGGCTTGGCCATTAAGCCGCGCATACCGGCAAGCTGTCTGATCTGGGCGTGGCTGCCGCGCGCGCCCGAATCCGCCATCATATAAATAGAGTTAAACGATTCCTGCTGTACGCTGTTGCCTTCGGCGTCCTTGACCTCGTCCGTGCCGAGCTCATTCATCATCGACTGCGCAACCTGTTCACTGGTACGGGTCCAGATATCAACTACCTTGTTGTAACGCTCGCCATCGGTTAACAGCCCGGAGAGATACTGCTCCTGGATATTTTTCACCTCTTGCTCGGCGGCGTGCAGGATCGGACCCTTGTTGTCAGGGATGACCATATCGTCCACACCGATGGAAATACCGGCCTGGGCGGCGTAATGGAAGCCGGTATACATCAGCTGGTCAGCGAATATTACCGTTTCCTTCAGCCCGACGTTGCGATAGCAAGTATTGATCACTTCCGAAATCTGCTTTTTCTTCAGCGTATTGTTGATCAGCGCAAACGGCATGCCCTGCGGCAGTATCTCGGACAGCAGCGCGCGGCCCGCGGTAGTATCGTACAGCTTGAAGGTTTCTTCGGTCTCCCCGTCCTCGTTGCGTACGGTTTCGCGAATGCGCACCTTAACTCTGGCGTGCAGCGACAGACCACCCGAGTGGTAAGCCCGGTCAACTTCCTCCACGTCCGCAAAGATGTGTCCTTCACCCTTAACGTTCACCTCATCGCGCGTCATGTAGTAAAGGCCAAGTACGATATCCTGCGAGGGAACGATAATCGGCTCGCCGTTTGCCGGTGACAAAATGTTGTTGGTCGACATCATCAACGACCGTGCCTCCAGCTGCGCCTCTATGGACAGAGGCACGTGCACCGCCATCTGGTCGCCATCGAAGTCGGCGTTGTAAGGCGTGCACACCAGCGGATGCAGCTGGATGGCTTTGCCCTCGACCAGTACCGGCTCGAACGCCTGAATACCGAGTCTATGCAGCGTCGGTGCGCGGTTCAGCATAACCGGGTGTTCGCGAATCACTTCTTCCAGAATATCCCAGACTTCACCGCTCTCCTGTTCCACCATTTTCTTCGCCTGCTTGATGGTGGTGGCCAGACCGCGCAGCTCAAGTTTGTTGAAAATAAAAGGCTTGAATAGCTCCAGCGCCATTTTTTTCGGCAGGCCGCACTGATGCAGCCGCAGAGTGGGGCCCACCACGATGACCGACCGTCCGGAGTAATCCACGCGCTTACCCAGCAGGTTTTGTCTGAACCGGCCCTGTTTGCCTTTAATCATATCGGCCAGGGACTTTAGCTGGCGCTTGTTGGCCCCGGTAATCGCCTTGCCGCGGCGGCCGTTGTCGAGCAGCGCGTCCACCGACTCCTGCAGCATGCGCTTTTCATTACGCACGATAATATCCGGCGCATTCAAGTCCAGCAGCCGCTTCAGCCGGTTGTTGCGGTTGATTACCCGGCGATACAGGTCATTCAGATCCGAGGTGGCGAACCGGCCGCCGTCCAACGGCACCAGCGGACGCAGGTCAGGTGGTAGCACCGGTAAGATCTCCATGATCATCCATTCCGGTTTGTTGCCCGAATGGATGAATGCCTCGATGACCTTTAACCGCTTGGTCAGCTTCTTGATCTTGGTTTCCGAGGACGTCTCCTCCAGCTCGGTCCGCAGCTGGGCGGCCTCTGCTTTGAGATCGATGCGGTTCAGTAACTCACGTACCGCCTCGGCTCCCATTTCCGCCTTGAATTCATCGCCGTACTGCTCGATCGCCTCCAGGTAGGCGTCTTCTGTTAACAGCGTACAGGTCTCGAGCGGCGTCATCCCCGGATCTATGATTACGTATGCTTCAAAGTACAGGACGCGCTCGATCTCACGCACCGTCATGTCCAGCATCAGCCCTAAGCGCGACGGCAGGGATTTGAGGAACCAGATGTGCGCGACCGGGCTGGCCAGCTCGATATGCCCCATGCGTTCGCGTCGGACCTTTGACAGGGTGACCTCCACGCCGCACTTTTCGCAAATCACGCCGCGATGCTTGAGCCGCTTGTATTTACCGCATAAACACTCGTAATCGTTCATCGGACCAAACAGCTTGGCACAGAACAGTCCGTCCCGTTCCGGCTTGAATGTCCGGTAATTGATCGTCTCCGGCTTTTTCACCTCGCCGAAAGACCAGGAACGTACCTTCTCCGGTGAAGCGATGCCGATGCGTATCGCATCAAAGTCTTCGATCTTGCCGGACTGCTTGAACAGATTAAATAAGTCTTTCATCTTTTGTCCTCACACTTGATAAGCGACACACCACATTAGTCATGCTTCAGTTCGATATTGAGACCCAGAGACCGGATCTCCTTCATCAAAACATTGAACGACTCAGGCATACTTGCTTCCATGTAGTGATCACCTCTCACAATGTTTTCATACATCTTGGTCCGTCCCGCCACGTCGTCGGACTTGACGGTCAGCATTTCCTGCAGCGTGTAAGACGCGCCGTAGGCCTCTAGCGCCCATACCTCCATTTCACCGAAGCGCTGCCCTCCGAACTGCGCCTTCCCGCCCAGCGGCTGCTGTGTGATCAGGCTGTAGGGGCCGGTTGAGCGCGCGTGCATCTTGTCGTCAACCAGGTGGTTCAGCTTCAGCATGTACATGTAGCCAACGGTGATGGGCCGGTCGAACTTCTCACCGGTTCGGCCGTCGCGCAGCATGGCCTGGCCGTCGGTTGGCAGCTTGGCCAGCTCGAGCATGCCTTTGATCTCCGCCTCGTTGGCACCATCAAACACCGGCGTGGCCATGGGCACGCCGCCCTTGAGGTTATCGGCGAGCTCAAGCACTTCTTCATCGTTCAGCGACCTGATGCTCTCCGGATGCCCGCTGTGGTTGTAGATGTTCTCCAGCATCTTGCGGATTTCAGCCACCTTGCGCTGCTGCTTGAGCATGACCTCGATCTGTCGCCCCAGCTCGTGTGCGGCCCATCCCAGGTGCGTCTCCAGCACTTGGCCAACGTTCATGCGCGAAGGTACGCCTAGCGGATTCAGCACAATGTCCACCGTGGTGCCGTCTTCCATGTAAGGCATGTCCTCCACCGGAATGATTTTTGATATCACCCCCTTGTTTCCGTGGCGTCCCGCCATCTTGTCGCCCGGCTGCAAGCGCCGCTTGACCGCGACAAATGCCTTGACCATCTTCAGCACACCGGGGGCCAGATCGTCCCCCGCTTCCAGTTTTGCCCGCTTCTCATCGAACAGGTCATCGAAATACTGGCGCTGGGTATCCAGGTCCGCCCGCAGCTGCTCCAGCTGCTGGTTGGCGGCCTCGTTGCGCAGGCGTACATCAAACCACTTGTCCCGCGGCAGGTCCGTCAGGTACAGCTTGGTGATCTTGTCGCCTCCCTTCAGGTCACCCGGCCCGCCCTCGGCGGTGCGCCCGGTCAGCAGTTTCTCTATGCGCGCGTAGGCGTCTTCCTCGACGATGCGAAACTGGTCGTTCAGGTCCTTACGCACGCGGGCCAGTTCCTGGTCCTCGTTTTGCTTAGCCCGGGCGTCTTTCTCTACCCCATCCCGGGTGAACACCTGCACATCGATTACCGTGCCGGCCATGCCGGACGGCATGCGCAAGCTGGTGTCCTTCACGTCCGATGCTTTTTCACCAAATATCGCGCGCAGCAGCTTTTCCTCGGGCGTAAGCTGCGTTTCGCCCTTAGGCGTCACCTTACCCACCAGTATGTCACCCGAGGTAACCTCCGCGCCGATGTAAACGATGCCGGATTCGTCCAGTTTGGACAGCGCCGCTTCGCCCACGTTGGGAATGTCACGGGTGATTTCCTCCGACCCCAATTTGGTGTCGCGGGCGACGCAGGACAGCTCTTCGATGTGAATGGTGGTGTAGGTGTCTTCCTGCACCAGACGCTCGGAGATCAGAATAGAGTCCTCGAAGTTGTAGCCACTCCAGGGCATGAAAGCCACCAGAATGTTGCGCCCCAGCGCCAGTTCGCCGGTATCCGTGGACGGGCCGTCAGCCAGCACGTCACTTTTGCTGATGGCGTCACCGACTTTAACCAGGGGCCGTTGATTAATGGTCGTATTCTGATTGGATCGCTGGTACTTAATCAGGTTGTAAATATCCACTCCCGGCTCGCCGGCAAGGGCCTCATCATCATTGACCCGCACCACAATGCGTCCGGCGTCGACTGAATCGACGGTACCGCCTCGGCGCGCCACCACGGTGACGCCGGAATCCACGGCTACGATTCTCTCCATGCCGGTTCCGACCAGGGGTTTTTCACTTTTAATGGTAGGCACCGCCTGGCGCTGCATGTTGGATCCCATCAGCGCGCGGTTCGCATCATCGTGTTCGAGGAACGGGATCAGCGATGCCGCGACCGAGACAATTTGGGAAGGCGCGACGTCGATGTAGTTGATGCGGTCCGGAGTGGACAGTGTAAACTCGTTCTGGTGCCGGCACGACACCAGTTCGTCGATCAGCCTGCCCTTGTCGTCTACCGTTGCGTTGGCCTGAGCGATAACGAAATTACGTTCCTCGATGGCCGACAAGAATTCGATGCTGTTGGTCACCTTACCTTTAACAACCTTGCGGTACGGCGTTTCCAGGAAGCCGTAATCGTTGGTGCGCGCATAGCACGCCAGTGAATTGATCAGGCCAATATTGGGGCCCTCCGGCGTTTCAATCGGACACACCCGGCCGTAGTGCGTGGGGTGCACATCCCGCACTTCGAATCCCGCCCGTTCACGGGTGAGACCACCGGGGCCGAGCGCTGACACCCGGCGTTTGTGCGTGACTTCGGACAGCGGATTGGTTTGATCCATGAACTGCGACAGCTGGCTCGAGCCAAAGAACTCTCGCACCACCGCCGATACGGGCTTGGCGTTAATCAGCTCCTGCGGCGTCAGATTCTCCGACTCGGCAACGCTGAGGCGTTCACGCACGGCCCGCTCTACCCGAACCAGACCGACGCGGAACTGATTTTCCACCAGCTCGCCGACGGAGCGTACCCGGCGGTTTCCCAGATTATCGATGTCATCGATTTCGCCGTGCCCGTTTTTCAGGTCGATCAGCGTGCGCATGACGTCAATAATGTCTTCCTGGCTTAAGGTGCCGGATCCCTCATCCCCGTCACGACCGAGCCGGCGGTTGAATTTCATGCGGCCTACCGCAGACAGATCATATCGGTCTGGATTGAAAAACAGGTTGTTGAACAGCGCGTGGGCGGCCTCCTTGGTGGGCGGCTCCCCGGGGCGCATCATGCGGTAAATTTCAACCTGAGCCTCCAGCTCGTTGTGTGTGCTGTCGATGCGCAGGGTATCCGACATATAGGGTCCGCGATCCAGGTCGTTGGTGTAAACCGTTTCTATTTGCTTGAACTTTTTCTCAATCAGCTGTTCGATGATTTCCTCAGTCAGAATGGCGTTGGCTTCCAACAGCAGTTCGCCCGTTTCCGGATCTATGATGTCTTTCGCCAGCGGCCGTCCGGCAAGATAGGAGGCGGGTACTTCCAGCCTCTTGATTCTCGACTTTTCCAGTTCTCTGATGTGCCGCGCGGTGATGCGCCTGCCTGCTTCGACGATGATTTCGCCTTTGCCCGTGACCAGATCGAACTGCACCTGCTGACCGCGCAGGCGGCTCGGCACCAGACCCATCTTGATCTCTTTGTCCGACAGGTAGAAGGTATCGTTTTCGAAGAAAATCTCCAGGATCTCCTGCGTGGTAAAGCCCAAAGCGCGCAGCAGTATTGACGCCGGCAGCTTCCTCCGGCGGTCGATGCGGATGTAAAGCAGATCCTTTGGATCGAACTCGAAGTCCAGCCACGAGCCGCGATAGGGAATGACGCGCGATGAGAACAGCAGTTTGCCAGAGGAGTGCGTTTTTCCCCGGTCGTGGTCAAAAAATACGCCGGGCGACCGGTGCAGCTGGGATACGATCACCCGCTCGGTGCCGTTGATCACGAATGTTCCGTTATCCGTCATCAGCGGAATCTCGCCCATGTAGACTTCCTGTTCTTTGACGTCTTTGACCGACTTATTGCCGCTGCTTTCATCTTTCTGGTAGATAACCAGACGCAGCAGTACGCGCAGCGGCGCGGCGTAAATCAGGCCGCGCTGTTGGCATTCTTTCACATCAAACGGTGGCGTGCCCAAACGATAGCTGACGAATTCAAGCGCCGCGTTTCCATTGTAACTTTCGATTGGAAACACCGACTTGAACGCGGCCTGCAGGCCCTGATCCTTTCTGTCTTCTGGTTTCACCGCATCGTGCAGAAACTTCTTATATGAATTTTTCTGCGTGGCCAGCAAGTATGGAACGCGTAAGACATCGGGACGCTTGCTAAAACTTTTACGTAACCGCTTTTTTTCAGTAAAGGAATAACCCATGAATACCTCTCGGATTTACCGGAATCTGTTACTTCACACCAGCAGCAACAGGCCGGTGACCGCTGGCCACCAGCCTGGTGCTATGTTTTGTGCCAAACAATGCGCGCAGCAGCTGTTACTTGAGTTCGACAGATGCGCCTGCTTCTTCCAATTGCTTCTTGATTTCTTCCGCCTCGTCTTTGCCTGCCCCTTCTTTGACCGGAGCGGGCGCGCTTTCAACCAGATCTTTGGCCTCTTTCAGGCCCAGGCTGGTGATGGCGCGTACGGCTTTGATGACCCCGACCTTGTTCTCGCCAAAGCTGGTCAGGACGATGTCGAACTCGGTTTTTTCCTCAGCTTCGCCAGCCGCCTCACCGCCAGCAGCGGCCGGTGCGGCAACTGCTACCGCGGCCTGCGCGGATACCCCAAATTTGTCTTCCATATCCTTAATGAGTTCAGACAACTCAAGCACGGACATGTTTCCAAGGGTCTCTAAAATTTCTTCTTTCGATACAGCCATTGTTTAACTCCTGCAAATAATAAATTTAAGTCGGTCAAGCTACGCTGCGGCTTTAGAGTCGCGCAGCGCCGCTACGGTGCGAACGAATTTTGATGGGATCTCGTTGAGCGTTTGCACGAATTTGGTAATCGGTGCCTGCATGGTAGCCAGCAGCGTGGCCAACAATTCCTCCCGGCCGGGGAGCTTGGCCAGGGCATTGATCTCGTCCAGAGACAGCAGATTCCCCGACATGGCGCCAACCTTTATGGAAAATGCCTCGTTTGTTTTATCGAACGCACTCAACACCTTCGCCACCGCGACCGGATCTTTTGACGCCGCCAGCGCCAGCGGGCCGAGAAAATGCGTGTCCAGACACTCAAAATCGGATCCCTTTATCGCGCGTCGCGCCAACGTGTTCTTCACCACCTGAAAATAAACGCCTGCCTCACGCGCCTGCCTGCGTAGATTCGTCATTTGTTCCACAGTCAGGCCGCGGTACTCGGCAACTATTGCAGTCTGGGCATCCGACAGCTCGTTCGCCACCCGTTCGACAACCGCCTTCTTGTCTTCAAGACTCAGGCTCATAATTGAGCTAACCTCCAAAAATTAAAGGCAACCAGACTCAGGAGCACGGGCGCATGCGCCCGCCTGAACTGTTCACCGTCTGCGCAGGACATTAAACGCCGCACCCCTGTTACCTTTAGCCAACAAAGATGAAGCACACCTGCGGTCTTTGACAACGCCGACAAAAACATTCGTCAGCACCCTGAAAAGCGAAGCCGCCTATACCGGCAGCGTCGCTCGATCGACGCGCACACCCGGCCCCATGGTGGTGGACAAGGTGACCCGTTGAAAATACTGTCCTTTTGATGCCGGCGGCTTAGCCTTGTGCAAAGCGACCAGCAGCGCGGTTAAGTTCTCCTTCAGCGCCTCGGCCTCGAACGACGCTTTGCCGATGGAACAGTGGATGATGCCGGCTTTGTCGATGCGGAACTGCACCTGTCCCGCCTTGGCGTTCTCCACCGCTTTGGCCACGTCGGTGGTGACCGTGCCGACCTTGGGATTGGGCATCAGTCCGCGCGGCCCCAAAATCTGCCCCAGACGACCGACCACCTTCATGCTGGCCGGCGTCGCAACGACCACGTCGAAAGAAAAATCCCCGGCTTTGACCTGCTCCGCCAGATCATCCATGCCGACTATGTCGGCTCCGGCCGCCTGCGCCGCTTCTGCGTCCGGCCCGTCGGCAAACACCGCCACCCGCACGGTTTTTCCGGTTCCCCGCGGCAGCACGGTGGCGCCGCGCACATTCTGATCGGACTTGCGCGCTTCCACGCCCAGGTTGACCGAGACGTCTACGGATTCGTCGAACTTGGCCGACGCCGTTTGTTTGACCACCTCAAACGCCTCCTCAAACGGATAAAATTTGCTGCGGTCAACCTTGGCCGCGACAGCCTGCAATCTTTTCGCCGCCTTTGCCATCATTTCACCCCTTCGGTCTCGATGCCCATACTGCGCGCGCTGCCGGCAATAATGCGCACGGCATGATCCATATCATTGGCGTTCAGATCAGGCATCTTGGTGGTGGCAATCTCTTCCAACTGGGCCCGGGACACCTTGCCCACCTTGTCGCGATTCGGCTCAGCACTTCCCTTGGCGACGCTGGCCGCCTTTTTCAATAGCACCGCCGCGGGCGGCGTCTTCTTGATATAGGTGAAGCTTTTATCGCTGTATACGGTTATGACCACCGGGATGGGCATGCCCTTTTCCATATCCTGGGTCTCGGCATTGAACGCCTTGCAGAACTCCATGATATTGACACCGTGCTGACCCAGCGCCGGCCCCACTGGCGGGCTGGGATTGGCCTCTCCCGCCGGGACCTGCAGTTTGATCAGGGTGTCTACTTTTTTCGCCATTACACTCTCCTATGGGTACAAACGCCGGTCTCGCCTCTCGGCTTTGGGCTCCCCTTAATCAGTGCGCAGAAGCCGTACGCCAACGGCTCAACGCTCGTTTGCATTAACCTTTGTCTACTTGACTGAAATCCAGCTCGACCGGCGTGGAACGGCCAAATATCGACACCGCCACGCGCAGTTTGGCTTTTTCAAAATTCACATCCTCCACCGTACCGTTAAAGTCGGCAAAGGGTCCGTCCACCACCCGCACCAGCTCGCCGGGCTCGAAGGAAAACTTCGGCCGCGGATGCTCCGCCCCGACTTTGACCTGCTGCATGATGGTCTCGGCCTCTTTATCACTGATCGGGGTCGGCTTGGCGCTGGTACCACCGATGAACCCGGTGACCCGCGGCACGCTCTTCACCAGGTGCCAGGTGTCGTCGTTCATGTCCATCTGCACCAGGACATACCCGGGAAAGAATTTGCGCTCACTGGTGCGCTTCTGCCCGCCCTTCATCTCCACCACGTCCTCCGTCGGCACCAGAATTTCTCCGAACTGATCTTCCATGCCGGCGCGGGCGATATGGTCGCGCAGCGATTGCGCAACGTGCTTTTCAAATCCTGAAAATGCGTGCACTACATACCAGCGTTTTTCCATCATTCACCTTCTCAAGTTCCGGTTCCGAGAACCAGATCGTAAACCACCCAGAATAATAAAGTGTCCATAATCCAGAGGTAGATGCCGACGATGACCACCATCAGCAGCACCATGCCCGTCGTCTGCACCGTTTCCCGCCGCGTGGGCCACACCACCTTGCGCAATTCCAGGCGCGCCCCCTTGGCAAACTCCCACGCCGCTTTGCCCTGGGTGGACAGCAGGGCAACGCTCAGCCCACCGATAACGGCGATAATCACCATGCCCGCGCGGAGCAGGATGGACATCTCACTAAAATAATAAAAAGCCGCTATGCCGACCGCGACGACAAGCAGCGCGGCCGCCAGCTTGAGTTTATCTATCAACTATCGTTTCCCAGGCTATCATGGCAGGCCAGGAGGGAATCGAACCCCCAACCTGCGGTTTTGGAGACCGCCGCTCTGCCAATTGAGCTACTGGCCTATACATACATGGGGTCAGACCCTGTACTCTATGTTCATCATCATTCGATCACTTTGGTGACCACCCCGGCGCCCACCGTCCGGCCGCCTTCGCGTACCGCAAAGCGCAACCCCTCTTCCATCGCAATCGGCGCAATCATCGATACCGCCATCTTCACAT
>JAHEKE010000082.1 GCA_024638505.1 Gammaproteobacteria bacterium
TCTACAGGGGATACACGGTCGGGAACCGGGTGCTCTTGGTACAGCTCGTTAAGGTCATACCAACGGTCCGGGGTTGCGCAACCGGAGATAGAAACGATGCCCAGAATTATTACAACCATCCACATACCTATTCTATAGGCATCAATCATGGTGCCTCCTCCTCCCCGGTATCAACCGGAAAAATTCATATGCATCAGCGATGAAATCGAGGTCGAGTCATAAGAGCGGTGATTACAGGAATACCAGGTTAAAGGCTAACGGCGACTCACCGCTTGCTGTGGCAATCAACATAGTCTTGTTAGCAAAGTAATGTTTGGGCAGATGATACTTGCAACCCTCGCCAAGAGCCAAGAGCTCCCTTAAGCGTCAGCATCATCACTTGCAATGGCTGTCTTAGTTTGCAAGGTGGTGTGAAAATTTATTTTGGCGGCGTCGCAAATAAGGGACAAGGGATCAGATAGAATTGAACTCATGACGCGCCCAATATTAATTGTGCTGGCAGTAGCAGGCCTCGGTGCACTGGTTTGGTTGGGGTATGATCGAATTCAGGATCTTGCGGAGAAGCCCGCCCGCGCCGGTGGAGCAGGGCCGGTGCCGGTGGAAGTGGCTACAATCGAACGCGGCTCCATTGAGCAACGTCGAACGTTTACCGGTACCCTGGAACCCAAAGCACAGTTTGTGGTTGCACCTAAAGTCAGCGGTCGTGTTGAACACTTGAAAGTAGACTTGGCCGACACCGTCAGGCGGGGTCAGCTTGTAGCCAAGCTTGATGATGATGAGTACATACAGGCTGTAGCTCAGGTACAGGCAGAATCCGTCGTGGCAAAAGCCAACTTGGCGGAAGCTGAAAATCTGCTGAGCATTGCCGAACGAGAATTACAGCGGATAGAGAAACTACATGAGCGAGGCGTCGCTTCGGAGTCTCAGCTTGATGCCGCAAAAGCGGGCCAGCTTATCAAGCAGGCCCGGGTAGAAGTCACCAAAGCCCAACTTACGAGATCAAACGCAGCGCTCGAGGCAACGCGAATTCGTCTAGGTTATACCAATGTCACCGCTGATTGGCATGGTGGAAGCGATCAACGCGTCGTGGCGGAACGCCATGTCGATGAAGGCGAAACCGTAGCTGCCAACGCACCTTTGCTGCGCATCGTTGAGATGAATCCCATCACTGCGGTGTTTTTCGTCACCGAGCGAGACTATACCCTGCTTCGAACGGGCCAGGCCGTTACGTTGCGCACCGACGCTTACCCCCGTGAGTTGTTCGCAGGACGGATCGAACGGGTGGCCCCCGTGTTTCGTGAGAGTACTCGTCAGGCGCGGGTGGAAGTGAGGATCGATAATGCTGGGCTGCGCCTGAAACCAGGTATGTTCGTGCGCGCGACAGTGGTGCTAGCTCGTGTGGAGGACGCTACTATTGTGCCGGAGCAGGCGCTGGTTCGCCGTGACGGGCGTGACGGCGTCTTTGTCATCAGCGGTGATGAGCAAGCGGTTTCCTGGCGTGAAGTCGAAGTCGGATTCCGTCAAGACGGTCGCGTTCAGGTCAGCGGCGATGGATTGAATTCGCACGTTGTGACGCTGGGTCAGCAGCTTCTGGACGATCAGTCTATGGTCTCCATTGCCGGGCAGATGAAAGGCGAGAAACAGTGAACATAGCCCGCGCAAGCATTCGTCGTCCGGTATTGACCTGTATGCTGACGCTGATCGTGGTTGTTCTCGGTACGGTTGCGCTTACCCGCCTGCAAATCGACCTTCTGCCAAGCATCGAATTGCCCACCGTGACGGTTCGCACCCAGTACGAAGGCGCCGACCCCATCGTGATGGAGCGCCTTGTTACACAGATCGTCGAGGAGATCGTCGCCACGGTGCCGGGAGTAGTGGAAATGACGTCGCGGTCATATGAGGGCAACAGCCGGGTGCGCGTCAGCTTCGCATGGGGGACGGATATCGATAAGGCGGCTTTGGATGTGCAGGCCACAATCGAGGACGAGATCAGCGAGTTGCCGGATGAGGTTAGCCGGCCCCGGGTCAGTAAGTTCGATGTCGACAGCTTTCCCGTTGTGCTGCTCGGCATCTCCAGCAAACTCGATCCGGTCGAGCTTACCCAGATTGTTGAAGACCAGGTCCGATATCGCTTTGCTCGAATTCCTGGCGTGGCCCAGGTGGACCCCTGGGGTGGGTTTAACCGTGAAGTTCGAGTCGAGCTGGACCCGGCCAAGATCAACGCTCTGGGCCTGCCTCTGGATGACGTAGTCAGTGCCATTCGCAACGCGAATTTGGATCTTCCAGCGGGCAAAATTGAGGAAGGCCGGTATGAAGTGACTCTGCGAGCGCCGTCAGACTTTGTTGATCTGGACCAAATCCGCGACACCGTTATCACACAGCGCGACGGCGCCGTGTTGACCCTGAGTCAGATCGCCCGCGTCAAAGATACCTACGAAAAACAGTCGCGCATCATCCGTGTTAACGGCGAAACAGGCCTGCGTGTCGCTATCCGCAAACAGGCCAATGAAAACACGGTGGAGGTCGCGCGTCAGGTGCTGGCCGAGGTAGGGGCCGTCAACAAACAGTTCCCTCAGATCCGCATCGTGCCCGTGATAAACCAGGGCAACTTCATCGAGCGCGCCATCGCCAACGTTGCACAGTCCGTGCTTTATGGCGGATCGCTGGCGATACTTGTTTTGTTGTTTTTCCTTCGTGATCTGCGCAGCACGCTGGTTATCTCGCTGGCGATTCCAATCTCAGTCGGGGCAACCTTTGCGCTGCTGTATTTCTATGGTTTCACCCTGAATCTCATGACGTTGGGTGGCCTGGCGCTGGGGGTTGGCCTGATGGTGGACAGCTCGGTGGTTGTGCTGGAAAACATCTTCCGCCGTCGGCAGGAATTTGGCGAGGATTCCGATGCGGCTGCAGTCAACGGGACGCAGGAAGTAACTCCTGCAGTAATCGCCGGTACCGTTACTACGCTGGTGATATTCCTGCCGCTGATTTTCGTGCAGGGTGTATCTGGCGCACTGTTTAAAGAACTTGCATATGTCATCATGTTCTCGCTGTTCTGTGCGCTGCTTGTATCTTTGAGCCTTGTCCCCGTGCTGAGCTCCAGACTGCTGAGCTCGATAGGGGCAAATGCATCGACTGGAAAAACAAAACGGATTGCGCAGCGAGCGGGAAAAGGCTTCGCAGCACTGGAAAATGGCTACCGCGATATGTTGCGTTTCTCGCTGCGCATACCTTGGGTGGTAGTGATCTTGTCCGCTGCTCTCTTTGCTTCGAGCCTGCTGCTGGCATCATTTATAGGCACCGAGTTTCTGCCGCCAAGCGACGAGGGGGAAGTAAGAGTAACTGCACAGTTCGAGGTGGGTACACGCATGGATTTGATCGATCAGCAGACCCGCAGGGTAGAGAGCGTTGTCAGCGCGGCGGTGCCGGAGGCGGTGTCATCTGTGGTCAGCATGACTACTTCCGGGGCACGTGGCAACGCCGCAGCCACAGGTGAAATTCGAGTTTCGGTCGGGCCGGCGAAAGAGCGGCAGCGGTCTAACACGGAGATTGCTGCAGACCTTCGCCGAAAGCTGGAAAAAGAAGGGATTCCAGGGGCGAAGATCCGGGTGCGCGCTCCGCAGGGGCAATTCCTACTGGAACGGATTTTAGCCGGCGTCGAGGGCATAACTGTGGAAGTCCGCGGCTTCGACCTTGACACTCTGGACCTGCTCGCGAACCGGGTCGCAGACAGCATCGTTGGTGTCGAAGGCATCACCGACATCGAACTGAGTCGGGAAGCAGGTATTCCACAACGAGTGATTAACGTAGACCGCGACAAGGTAGCGGACTTGGGGTTGAGCGTGCGCGACGTCACCGGCGTTATCGAAACCGCCGTTGCTGGCTCTACCGCAGGAGAATATCGCGTCGAGGGCAACTCCTACCGTATTTTAGTTCAGCTTGAAGATGCAGAGAAACGCTCTCTTGATGAAATACTCGACCTGACGTTGCGATCTGCTGATGGCGATCTGGTGGTACTGCGTAATTTGGTGTCAGTAGAAACGGGTGCCGGTCCGGTTACCATCGAGCGTAAGGACCAGCAGCGATTGATAACAGTCACCGCCAACGTGGCAGATCGGGATCTGGGGTCAGTTGCTGCAGACGTGCAGCAGCGCCTGGATCAGATCCCCAGGCCAACAGGTTATGATTTGATCATCGCCGGCAATTTCAAGGAACAGCAAAAAGCCTACGATGAACTGCTGATCTCGTTATTGCTTTCTCTGCTACTGGTATACATGGTGCTCGCATCCCAGTACGAGTCACTCTTGGACCCCCTGGTGGTTATGCTCTCCGTGCCACTGGCCGCCGTGGGTGTGCTGCTAACATTGTTTCTTACCTACACGACGCTCAACCTTCAATCCGCCATCGGCTGTATTATGTTGGGGGGCATCGTAGTCAATAATGCCATCCTGCTCGTGGACCAGGCAGCGCAGTTGCGGCGCGAGGGTTTTACCACGCATTCCGCGGTGATGGAGGCCGGAAGGCGACGTTTAAGGCCGGTCCTAATGACCACGTTTACCACCATACTGGCGCTGCTACCTCTAGCGCTTGGCGTTGGTGAAGGTGCTGATGCCCAAGCGCCTTTGGCCCGTGTTGTAGTTGGCGGGCTCGCAACATCAACCCTGATAACACTTGTCTTAGTCCCAATCGTGTATTCACTTTTCCACCGCGAGCAAGAGAGGCTTACGGAAAGCGTTGCAGTTTAGTGGGTTATAAAATCGTTGAACCAGATTTACTGCTAAGCACAACTTTAGCAGGCGGGCGAGCGACCTCGAACACGGATTAACCTTCTCCTGCAGGCGTCAATACGCCAAGCGCCTGCAGGTTCAATCTCGCGAACTGATGACAAACCGCTTCGCTTTGCCCATGGGCAGCGGTTGGCACCATGTAGCGGCCTCCGCTGTAGCCGATAGAGGAGAGGCCGCGCTGCACAGATTCGCAAATGCCTTTGTCCTCCGGCCACAGCACTTCGTCGATGTATCGCCGGCGTTGGATTTCGCTTGGTGATTCGGGTCCGGGAACGCGCAGTCGCACACCCCGGCTTTGGCTTTGCGTCGCCGACACCGGGATGACCGAAAACACGTTGAAGTTGGGCGGACCGGGAAACGTTCCCAAGGTCAAATTAGGCCACACGTGCCAAAACGCGAATACCGCACGGTCCTCCGGCGAGTAGCAGTAGGCTTCGTTCTCGGTTTCGCGGCAGCGGGCTCGATGTGAACTGTGGTATTCATGCAGCATAGTCTCATAGCTGCCTACGTCTATCAGATCAGCAAAGGCGGGGTGCGACGACGCGCAGTGGTAGCATTCAGCGCAGTTCTCCACCAAAACCTTCCAGTTGCACGCGAGCGTGTCATTTGAAAATCCGGAGACCGCTTGCTTTTCCGTTAAGGCATCGATCTGCGGCACTCGGGCTCGGATTTCCGCCTCTAATCCGGGCACGTGTCCAGCAAATGAATCGGCCTGCGGGTCGAGGTTGAACAAAACCAGACCGAGAAACTGTTCTACTCGCACCGCGCGTAAACCGAATTCCGCTGGATCAAACTCCGTTACGCTTTCCGCGTGGCGCGCATACTCTAGCGTGCCGTCCAGCGCGTAGCGCCAGGCGTGATAAGGACAGACGAAAGCGCTTTTGCAACCATTGCCCTCAGCCAACCTATGCGCACGATGGCGGCACACATTGTGGAAACCGCGAATCTGACCATCCTCGCCCCGTACCAGCAATACACTCTGTTCAGCCAATTCGACGACGGCATAACTCCCTGCAGACGACAGTTCGCTTGCATGGGCTCCGTACTGCCAAGTGCGGTAAAAAATGCGGCTTTTTTCGATCTCCAGAATGGCGGGATCCGTATACCAGGCAGGCGGTAGAAAGTATGAATTATCGGCATACCGGGAGAATCGGCCGAGGTTTGAGACTGCGTCGTGAGTGCTGGTTGACATCTCTCTACCCCAAATATACAGACAGTGGGACTAATGTTAAGACAACTTTTAACACTCTATAGTTTAACTTTCCAAGTGATCCACGAAGTGAACGCTGATATCACTTTTGTACTTGAGTAATTCGATTTGACCGCCCAGTGCCTAGGGGTTACGATGAGACGCTAAAAACAGGCGAGGCCGCGCGTAAGCCGCGTCCGATTTCGGGAGGGAAAGCAATGCCAGGCATCACGCTTTTCAGTAAAACCAAGGAACTCGAGGCCCAGACCGACGAGTTCTGCGACAAGGTTTCCGAGGGGGCGCTCGCATTCAAGCTCGGAATGCGCCGTTTTCTCGAGGACGATACGGTGGGCTTCCAGGAAAAGCTTCAACATGTGAGCGAGATCGAAAGCCGCGGCGATGAGCTGCGCCGCGAAATACAGCGCAGGCTCTACGTCGAGACGCTAATCCCGGAGTCTCGCGGAGACGTGCTCGAACTGCTGGAGTACACTGATGCAATCCTCAATGCCTGCGACGGCGCGCTGTGGCAGCTTGAAATCGAAAAACCCGAACTTGGCGATGAGTTGAAGAGCGATTTTGCCAACCTTGCCGAATCTGTCGGCGAAGCGGTGGAGGCACTGGTACGGGCGCTGCGCGATTTCTTTCGCGGCAGCGAGTCCTTAACCGATGACATGCATAAGGTTTTATTTTATGAATCCGAAGCAGACAAAGTCGGTCACAAACTTATGAATACAGTCTTTTCCAGTGACTTGGAACTCAGCCGGAAGAACCAGCTGCGCCACATCATTCTGCACATTGATAACATCGCCGATCTCGCAGAGGATGTTGTCGACAAGCTCGCGATCTTTGCCTTAAAACGAGCAGTCTAGTAGCGTGCTAACCAGGACCTCAGCGTCGTGGAAATAGCGGTCCTCGTCTTTCTCTCCAGCGGTCTGTTTCTCGGCTGGTCGCTCGGCGCCAATGATGCTGCCAATGTGTTTGGGACCGCGGTCGGAACGCGGATGGTGAAGTTCAGCACGGCGGCGTTTTTTTGCAGCGCCTTCGTTATTCTCGGCGCCGTCGTCAGCGGTGCGGGCGCTTCACATACGCTGGGCAAACTCGGTGCGGTAAACGCACTCGGTGGCTCATTCGTCGCCGCTTTTTCCGCCGCGCTGACCGTCTACGGCATGACCCGAGCGGGATTGCCGGTTTCGACCAGTCAGGCAATCGTCGGCGCGATCATCGGATGGAACCTGTTCAGCGGATTCCCAACCGATACCAAAGCTTTGTATAAGATCGTTGGCACGTGGGTCGCCTGTCCCTTGCTTGCCGGCTTCATTGGCGTGATCCTTTTCAAGTTTACGGCCACGGCCGTGCGCTGGGCGCAGCTGCATATCTACCGGCTCGATGCCTATACGCGACTCGGCCTGATTCTCGCCGGGGCGTTCGGATCCTTTGCGCTTGGCGCGAACAACATTGCCAACGTGATGGGTGTATTCGTGTCTGCGAACCCGTTTACCAACTTCAACGTGGGCGATTTCTTTAGCTTCTCCGGGGTGCAGCAGCTGTTCCTGCTGGGGGCAGTGGCAATCGCGGTGGGAGTCTTTACCTACTCTAAAAAGGTCATGTTGACGGTTGGAGGTGGACTGCTGCCGCTTTCCCCGGTGGGCGCATGGGTCGTCGTCGTCGCTCATTCCATCGTCCTTTTCCTGTTCGCCTCCCAGGGATTGGAGCATACGCTGGCGAGCGCTGGCCTGCCTACCATCCCGCTGGTGCCGGTTTCGAGTTCGCAGGCGGTTGTCGGTGCGGTGATCGGCATCGGGCTGCTGAAGGGAGGGCGCGGCATTAAGTGGAAAGTATTGGGCAGCATTGCCTCCGGCTGGATTACGACCCCCATTATCGCTTGCCTGGTATGTTTTGTCGTGCTCTTCATTGTGCAGAACGTCTTCAATACAAGGGTATACAGCGAGGCTTCCTACGTGCTTTCTGAGCCGGTTTTAGAGAAGCTGCAGAAAGATGGTGTCGATATCAAACGTCTGAAACAGCTTAAAGATCAGCGGTTCGATACGGTGCGCGAGTTCAGAGGCGCACTGCGCAAGCAAAAGATCCCAAGTGGACCCGTTGAATCCAAGATTTTGGAGCGGGCAGAGATCGACGTCGTTTTGCTGAGGAATGACAAGATCTGGCAGCTGGACAACACGTCGCTTACACCCACACAGGTATCATCTATCTGGGAGATTGTTGGGCGACACTATGATCACACCTGGATGCTGGATGACGCGCTCGCTGATATCCATGAGGAGTGGCGATCTCAGCCAAACACCACGGTTAACAAGCTGTTTAACCGCCA
>JAHEKE010000037.1:0-12481 GCA_024638505.1 Gammaproteobacteria bacterium
CGCGTGCGATCGCGCGTTTCGGTCGGAGGATTTGATAAAACATGAAGCCAAATAGGGCAATAACGGCTAGCCGCATAAAGACTACGCCTGTGGTGACTAAAGCGAGTTCATGATCCATTAGGTTTTCCTCGTTAATCTGGTTGCGAAGATTTTGGTAATAATAGGAAATTTCTATATCAATGGTTTAAGCTTACTAGAAAATATAATATTTTTCAACATATTATTATAAATATTACTTTGACATTACTCTCAGAGTCATTTACCATGTGAGGCCAGTAATAATCGAAAAAACGGCCATGAGCAGAAAATTGCAGGCAGTAAAACTACGATTTAACGACGGCCGAGAGCACGTCTTCATCGGCCCCGCCATCCTTTCTGAGGGCGAAGACACATATGGAATCGAGTCTATAGATTTTTCCAACCAGCTCGAATACGAAAGTACGCTTTCGCTGGAAGACTTATGGTTACTGGT
Organism: Gammaproteobacteria bacterium; assembly: GCA_024638505.1. Lineage (GTDB taxonomy): Bacteria > Pseudomonadota > Gammaproteobacteria > Arenicellales > JAANXG01 > JAHEKE01. The sequence goes on from JAHEKE010000037.1 coordinate 473, forward strand.
GCAGCAACCTAACGCGATACATTAGCGCTGACACCGTGCAGCTTGGCATTACGCGGTAAATTGAGACTCCTCCTACGGCCAGGGACGGTCACTTTTCGCAAACCGCGAAAAGATACCTCACATCGGCAAATCAAATACTCAGGAGCCTGAGAGAAATAATGAAATACCGGAAAGCACGCCTTTGTCGTCATTCATAAACGAAATGAACGGTCTGACCACGCCGGTGTGTGACAGGCCGGGATATATTCTTAATGTTACGGCATTTCCCTTGCGCATAATTGCTTCAGCCATATTAACCGAGTTTTTAAGCAGGACGCGCTTGTCTCGATTGCCGTGACCGAGAAAAACCGGCGGATCGTTGGCGTCGACAAAATTTATTGGCTGTGAATCATATCGTGCCTGCAGCGTTGGGAATATTTTTTGCAGGCGAGCAGAGGTAAGCGGCAGGAAATCATACGGACCGGCCAAACCGATTGCGCCTGCCAGTTGCGATGTTGTGTGGCCAGTTTCTGCCAGGTAGCGATCGTCCAGCGCTACTAGCATGGCGATGTGAGCACCGGCCGAATGTCCCATAAGAAACACGGAGCTGTTTCTTCCGGTGATATGATACGCATGTTCTAAAACGTAGGCTGTTGCGAGAGCACCGTCTTGAACGAATCCTGGAAAGACGACCTGCGGATACAGCCGGTAGTCCGGTATCACCGCAAAGTGACCCATAGCCGCAATCTTCCTCGCCACAAACTCGTAGTCGGCACGCTTCCCGCTGTCCCAGCCGCCACCATAGAAAAAGACCACTATAGCCGCGTTCGGCGCGGGTTCGAGTGGGCTGTAAATATCTAGCTTATTTCGCGCAAGTGCACCATAAGCCACATCCCGCTGTACCGAACTGAGAGAGTTCGGGTTGAACGCATTTACTACGTCAAAGAAGGAGCATGCCGGAATAAACAGCGTGGCAAAAAGCACGGTCAACTTCAACGAAGCATGCGAAGCATGATGCGATGCGCTCAAAAAGCGCATTATTCGCCAGTCGCTGTTGCTTCTGGCCATGCATAAACAAGAAACATGCCCAACGCTGCCCCAAATAGCGCGGTGAAAGCCATGGCCATTCCAAAAATGCGGACGGAAATTTTCCTGCATCTGACTAACGTCGTAGGCATATGATAAATGACCCAGCGTGAGGCTGAGACAAAGACCGTATGCAAGCCATGGGAATGCACCCGATAATTCGAGCATAAAAATAAGGATGATGGTGTAAGCAACATACTCGGCAAAGTTAGCGCGCACACGCATTTAGCGGAGCGTAGTCAGATTGTTACTCTCAATTTGCGCCACGCAGCGTACACACCGTGTGTACGAAGGTTGATGCTTTATTCACATGTTGTTCACGACTGCCAAACCGTACCTAATATGTTCCGTGCTAGATCTGACAAAAACAAGGGCATCCATACGTGTGGTAAACAAGAAGAAGATGATGAATCGCGTCCTTGCTTATCAAATTTGGCTGACTACTTGATACTGCAGGCTGCAATACGCAACGTGGGGGTTTAATGCGCTTTTACTTTTAGTGCGCTGTTCTTTCGATGGTGCTTTGCTGAGCCCTTTTCGCTGGTGGCACCAAGCTGACCACAAGCCGCATAGACCGGATCTCCACGAGTCTCGCGCAAGCTGGTTGCTGCACCGGTGGCAGCAAGCTGGCTAACAAATTCCTCTACGCGATCATGACTGGGGCGCCGGTAGTGCGTGCCGTCATGCTCGTTGAGAGGAATGACGTTGGCTTTTGCGCTGAGCTGTCTGACTATCTCACCCAGCCTGACCGCATCTTCGTGCGAATCATTGACATCACGGATCAAACAGTACTCGATCAACATGGGCTTTCTTCTGGCCCGCGGATAATCAAGGCAGGCGGTCAGCAACTGGTCCAAAGGAAAGCGCTTGTTGAGCGGAACCAACTCGTTTCTAACTTCATCAGTTGTGGCGTGCAGAGATACCGCTAGCCTCACTGTCACCTCGCTGCCCAGCTGAGCGATCTTTGGTACAACCCCGGACGTAGATACGGTAATGTTCTTTTGTGGAAAACCGATACCCGTCGGCTCGACCAGGATCCTGATCGCCTCAACGACATTAGCCAGATTAAGCAAGGGCTCACCCATACCCATAAATACAATGTGAGAGAGCTCTTCTCCTTGCTCGGCAAAAAACTGAGAACCATAGAGAACCTGATCGACGATTTCATCCGCGGTGAGATTTCTACCAAGTCCAAGCAGGCCAGTTGCGCAAAACGTGCAGTCGAGGCTGCAGCCGACCTGGGAAGACACACACAGCGTCTTACGCTTCTCGCTTGGGATCGCCACCGCCTCTATACGGTAATCTTCATCCGTCTGCAGTACCAGTTTATTAGTGCCGTCCACACTCTCGTGTGTTGAGGCTTTGCGCAGTGCGCTCCTGTGCCAGTTACGATCGAGTTCTCGGCTTAGCCCGGTAGGCTTGCGCTGGCTTCGTTTTCTGAGGGTAGTCCAGTATCCCATGCAGGTTGTACCTGTACCTATAGCCGTTATTGTAACCAGTTTTATCTTGGCTGTACCAACAATCCCATACAAACTGTACGCCCACTCGCCTGCTAGGATGGACCATAACTGAACCCTAAGGAATCCTTACGCTGGCTAGCGATTACTCAACAGATGCTTTCAGCTTAGCTGCAAGCTTCTGTTTGAAGGACTCGACTCTCTTTCTGTTAACCCCAAAATCTGAACGACCAACGCGACTGGCCGAACGGAAATGAAGCAGCCTCTTTTTGCTGTCTATGTAAATCTCGAAATCGTCAGTAAAGCGCATGATTAACGTGGTCGACTCCGCACGAACATAGTTGTCAGACACCTTAATCACCTCGGTTCTTGGCATGTCACGCAGAACCTCAATTACCAATTTTATCAATAGTTCTGCCGATATGGAGTACGACATGGGTGAGATAAAATGTCCCTCTTGATCTTCTCCGCATTGCGAGCACACGCAATTCGGCGTTGATGGACACGGCGCCAACTGCCCGTCGGTCACGCCCAGATTGTTAGGGGAAGACGTCATACAGCTTACCAACAGGGTCAAGCCCAATATAAAAAACGATACTTTAAGCAAGCGAAACAAAGCTGTTTGCACCGTCTGGGTTACAGGAAGCTGACTCGGCTGCCTCTAGTCCGGACCTTGACGCTTGCGTGCGATTAGCATGTAGTTCACCCAGTCAATCTGAGTAATACAAAACTCCTTGGTAAACGGATTTACTTTCACCCCCACCTTGTCTACGACGTCGAGTCCATTTGCTGCTAACAGCCGGGTGAGTTCGGTTGGTCTTCTAAACTGCGTCCAACGATGTGTTCCCCTGGGCAGCCAGCGCAGAATATACTCGGCGGCAACAATAGCAAACAGGTAGGACAGCAAACTGCGGTTGATGGTGGCGACTACCATAGTCCCGTTCGGATCCACCAGGCTGCTGCAGTCGTCGATGAAAGCCGGCAGGTCTGCAACGTGTTCTACCACCTCCATGTTCAAAACCACATCAAAAGTCTCGCCTGCCTCACGCAATGCCGATGCGGTGGTCAGACGGTAGTCAACTTCAAGACCTTGTGCTTTACTGTGATAGCGCGCCGCCTCGATGTTTTTCTCGACCACATCGATGGCGGTAATGTCCGCGCCCAGCCTGGCCATCGACTCGGCCAGTATGCCGCCACCACAGCCAATATCAACCATGCTGATCCCGGCCAAAGGGTCTTTCCGCTGCTTGCTTTCCTGCGATGGTGCTAACCGGTCTTTTAAATAATCAACGCGCAGTTCGTTTAGACGATGCAGCGGCCAGAAAGGGCCGGTACGATCCCACCAGCGATCAGCAAGTCCAGCATAAAACTGAACCTCTCGATGGTCGACCGTATCATCGGTGAAACGGGCTTTCGCTTGGTGCGCGGTTTTCATTTATCCGGACGAAGCTGCGCAGTAACTCACGCTGCACTGCTCAGGTGCTTGCCGGGAACCATGCTCTCGAATTCGTGATGATAGTGTTTCATGAAACTCTGCACGGGCCAGGCGGCTGCGTCACCAAACGCACAAATGGTCCGCCCCTCAATGTTATTAGCCACATCTACCAGATTGCTTAAATCCCCCATACGTCCATAGCCATTCAATATTCGATCGACCATGCGGTGCATCCAGCCCGTACCCTCTCTGCATGGCGTACACTGCCCGCAGGACTCCGCGTAGTAAAATCTGGTTATCCTGTGCAGCGCTCTCACCATGCACGTAGTTTCATCCATCACCATGACCGCGCCGGTGCCGAGTGCTGATCCAGCTGAAGCAAGTGCGTCATAGTCCATATTCAAGTCCATCATGATTGAACCCGGGACAACCGGTACGGACACACCGCCGGGTATTACCGCCTTGAGCTCTCTGCCGTCCAGCACACCCCCGGCGATGTCGAGCAACTCACGAAAGGGAACACCGATTGGCAGTTCGTAGTTTCCAGGTTTATTGACGTGGCCGGATACCGAATAGATGACCGTGCCCGCGTTATTGCCTGTTCCCAGATCCTGAAACCATTGGGGTCCATGCAGCATGATGCTCGGTACAGAGGCAAAGGTTAGGGTATTGTTTATCGTGGTAGGTCGACCGTAGAGGCCCACGTTGGCGGGAAACGGGGGTTTGAATCGGGGCAGGCCGGGCTTTCCTTCTAGCGATTCCAGCAACCCTGTTTCTTCGCCGCAGATGTAGGCGCCCGCTCCGACGAAAGTATAGAGATCGAAATCAATCCCGGAACCCAATATATTTTTACCCAGCAACCCCGCAGCGTAGGCGTCTGTCACAGCCTGCCTGAAGCGCGGCACCGGCTCTGCTAAAAATTCTCCTCGAATGTAGTTGTAGCCGACGGTCGCACCCATAGCGTATCCGCCAATGATCATGCCCTCCACCACGGCGTGCGGGTTGTAGCGCAGGATGTCACGATCATGGCAGGTACCGGGTTCGCTTTCATCGGAATTGCACACGACATAGCTTTGTTCATTCGTTTTCCGCGGCATGAAGCTCCATTTAAGCCCGGTGGGAAATCCCGCTCCGCCTCTACCTCGTAGACCGGAAGCTTTAATCTGTTCTATGACATCCTCCCGGCTTATTTTTCGCTCGACTATGTTTTGCAGAGCCTGATATCCGCCGACCTGCTGATAGCTGTCCAACGTCCATGCCGGTTCTTGGGTCATGGTCCGGTATGCGATGGGCCCGGTTTGTTTATCCATCACTGCACTCCATCCAGGATTTCATCCACGCTTTCTTGAGTTAGATTTTCATAGTATTTATGGTTGAGCATCAGCATCGGCGCACCAACGCACGCGGCCAAACATTCCTCCTCGCGTTTCAGGTAAAACTTATTGTCGGGCGTGGTCTGTCCAACCTTAATCCCCAGTCGTTTCTCAATATGCGCCAGGATTTCATCGCCGCCGCGCAGCATGCAGGACAAGTTGGTGCACACGGAAATCGTGTTTCGCCCAACCGGCTTGGTTTCCAGCATGGAGTAAAAACTCGCTACCGCCTGCGCCCGAACGGCCGGTACGTCCAGATAGGCCGCTACGGCCTCGATCAGGGCCGGCGTCAGGAAACCATTGTTGTGCTCCTGGGCGGCATGCAGCGCCCCAATCAAGGCTGACTGCTCCCGACCCTGAGGGAACATTTCTAACAGCGCGTCAATTTCTGATTTGACCGATTCGTCTAGACAAGTAGATTCTGCTATGACCATTATTTTACCTGGATGAACGATAAACAAAGCTGGAAGAATTGCAGCAATAGTATCAGATCTATGCTGTTGCCGTTTTCACTGCGGCCGCAGTCAATTCGCTAATCGGATCTCCCGCTATTTTTCTGACTGATTATTGCAGTTAATTTAAAGCAAAATCCCGATTTCTCCAATCAATCGGGTAGAACGGACCGGCAGGCAGACGCATAGCCAACTAAAGCAGGCTTTCAATGGACGCAGTGAGCGTGGGAGATTCAGGGGTGACGCTGCTTCCAAAGTGTTGAATTACTTGGCCTGAAGAGTTCACCAGATACTTGTTAAAATTCCAGCGCGGCGGCTTCGACTGCCGCGCCAGTTCCTTGAACAGGGGATGCGCGTTCGCACCCGTTACCGAGACAGGCGACAGCATGGTGAATGTGACACCGTAGTTCAGATAGCAGACATCGGCGGATTCGGCCTCACTCGCAGCAGCCTGGTGAAAATCATTCGACGGAAATCCAAGCAGCACCAGTCCCCGGGGACCATACTTTTGGTGCAGCGCCTCCAGGCCCTTGAACTGCGGGGTAAATCCGCAAAAGCTGGCCGTGTTGATAATCAACATGGGGCGGCCGCCAAAGTCACCGCACAGGTTCACCCTCTCCGCAGAATGTAACTTGCGGAACTCCTGATCCAGGTACGCGGGGCATTCCCCAGCTGCAGCCGGAAACACCCACATCAGCGCACCGAGCATGCCCAACGCAGCCATGCTCTTACACAAACTACCCAAAAGCTTCGCCATCAGGCTGAACTCCTCACGCGCGATTGTTTGTGAACGGGGACGCTTTGCGGACCGCCGGCGCGTTGAGGCGCAAAATCGCCTCGCTTGACATCGCTCCGACGCCGCGAACCAGAAGGCTCGCTCTCGCTGCGCTCCGCTGCGCGCAATGATCGAAACTCAAACATGGTTAACGCGAGGCCAAGCACCATCATGGAAAATACGAACATCGCCACATACAGTAGTAAGGTATTGCTCATTGCTGCACTCCTTTATCAGTCGACGCGTTAAGCTTGGCATTCACCACTGCCAGCTTAAAGTAGAGCCCGAAAGCGAGAATGGACGGTACCCAGATGGCGGTAAAAATTCCTTCTTCACGATTGCCAGAGAACCAAAGATAGGCCGATACCACAAACGAGATGGTGACTGCGAACAAGATAAAAAGATCAGATGATTTGAACATGTCGTTTTCCTCTTAATAAAATTTTATACATTAGTGTCCTAGTCGGGACGCCAGAATCCGATGGCGGCGAGCAGCAGGCCACCCACTGCCCCTTCCGCTAGCCAGCGTATTCCTGACTGATGCAAAAGCTGCCCATCGAGAGCCGGCACGATTCCAATCATTCCCAAAAGTAAAGCAAAGCAGCAGATCGTGCTCACAACTACACCAATGTATCCGAGTGCTAGACGCATAACTGGAATAGCGCTATGTGGCTGATCGGGTTGGGTCATCAGCTGCTGCCTCGGTGCTGCGCATACCCGTCTTGACACGACTCGTAACAGAAGTCAGATTTAAGTCTTCTGTTGTACCGCCACAATGCAAAGCGCGCGTACAGCGGCTCGATCAAGCGGATCGCTCGAGTTGAATACAGCAGCCGAGAAACGACACGATAGTAGGGAAGCTCGGACCAAAGCGCGGCGAATGCGCGCACGCCGTGAACTAAGACTCCATTTCGATCGAGTACGTGTAGCCGCCGCATGGCCTGATCGAACGTCACGCCGAACGCGTTGAGCAGCGTCGTCTCCCGATTGATGTCCAACCACTCAATCCTGCGCTGGCGGTCCAGCCGGGAGTAGTGCTGAATCTCTCTGCTACAGAGGGCGCAGCCGCCGTCGTAGAAGACTATGGTTTGTGCGGGCCCTGTCTGCGAATGGGTTAATTTTGATGCCATGACTGGATAAGTGAGTCTGTTAAAAGAAATTTTGTCTAATATTAATCTAACATATTATATATACTTTACATGATATTTAAGGCTTTATACGTTGTCAATACTTAGACAAGAATAATATAAGCTAAGATTCTCGGGGGATCTGCCTCAGGCTTTCTCCCTGTGGCCAGGATTACGGGGTTTAGTTCAGATCTGAAGCGGAAGCGGCGTGGCGCACGGGCTGGGCAAGGCTGATTCAGCTCTCGGCGGTCAGCGAACCCTTATGCTGCTCGCGAAGAGAGGACGTCAAGGCGGCGTCACCACCCCAGGGTTCCGGGGCTACCTTTGAAAGGACCGACGACTCGCGAGGTGATCCATCCGCCATAGAAATCCCCGGGTTGAGCCTGGACTCTCTCACCGCCGACAGAGCAAGCTCCTACCCGCGATGGGTAAAAAGCAATATGGTGGCGGATAGGCTGGTAGGCGTGATTCGGCTGCGGATAACTCCAGGCAGCTTTGTCGGAGCGCTCACCTTTAACTTCAATCGACCAGTACCGGGCGCAGCCCTTAAATTCGCAAAAGGACTTGCCCGGTGCCGCCAGTAAAAATTCCCAACGCACATCATCGGGGGGAAAGTAGTAAACGGGAGGATGGCTGGTTTCGAGGACACGGTAACCTCGCACAGTCTGCGCTATGGTTTCTCCGGCAAAAGTTACGCACAGAGCCTGCACCACTTTTTCCAGTCGCGGCGGTCGGGGATAATCCCACACCGACTCCTGCCCTGGCCTGGGGACAACAATTTCAGGTGGCATGCGCTGACCCGCTCTTAACTCTGCCTGCGCACCGGGCATTGCTGGTAACAATATCTTACCTCATCCCAGTGGGTCATCCATTTACGACGCCAGGTGAATGGGCGCCCGCGGTGCACGCACGGCTTGCTCGGGAGATCAGATTTTTGCTTCATTGCACATTTCGGACCCCGCACTCAACTCAGCTGGGTCTTGGCTGCTTGTCATTTATTCAAGATCACATGCTTATGTTTAGTATAATTTAAAATCATTATGCTTAGCTTTAAACACCCTGCGCTACGTTGAAGGATGATTCAGGCCTTAGCGCCAACCTTTACTAACCCGGTAAAAAATGAGCGACACAAGTCCCGTCATAGTGTGGTTTCGTCAGGATCTGCGCTTATCAGACAATCCAGCATGGACAGCAGCAGCGGAGACGGACGCGCCACTGCTTCCTATTTACATTCTCGATGATGAAAACGCCGCGCACTGGGAGATGGGCGGGGCGAGCCGGTGGTGGCTGCATCAAAGCCTGAACTCGTTGCACAACAGCCTCAATGGCGGCCTGCGCTTACTCAGGGGGCGCGCTGATAGACTCATCCCCCGTCTCGCTCACGACGTTAAAGCCAGAGGTATATACTGGAACCGCTGTTACGAACCGTGGCGCATGGTCCGGGATAAAGCCATCAAATCAGAACTCGCAGCCAACGGCTATGAAGTGTCGAGCTTTAACGCTTCGCTGCTGTTTGAACCCCCAAACATAACCAAAGCGGATGGATCGGCATACAGGGTTTTCACGCCGTACTATCGCAAGGGCTGCCTGGCCGGGCCGCCACCGCGCGATCCGCTGGACCAACCGGACAATGTTGAGCTTCATGATTTTGCCGTCGGTTCAGCGCTGACTGATCTCGATCTGCTACCACGTATTTCCTGGTATGACGAAATTGCCCAAAATTGGAGGCCGGGAGAGGACGGGGCGCAACATCGTCTCGACTCATTTCTTGAAACAGGCATAACCAATTACAAGTTGGGAAGAGACCGACCTGATCAGGATTTTGTATCGCGGCTGTCACCGCACCTACACTTTGGCGAAATCTCTGCGCATCAGGTATGGCATGCGGTCAAGATGCTAGAAGCCGATCCCTCGATAAGCGAAAACATCGATCATTTTCTGAGCGAGCTTGGTTGGCGGGAGTTTTCCCATAATCTGCTGTACCACTGGCCGACCCTGCCGAGGGAAAACTTGCAAAAGAAATTTGATGCTTTTCCCTGGCGCAACGACAGCGAAGCGCTGCGGAAGTGGCAGCGTGGCCAAACCGGGTATCCGATCGTCGATGCAGGCATGCGACAGCTCTGGCGCACTGGCTATATGCACAATAGGGTGCGTATGATCGTAGGCTCGTTCCTGGTGAAAAACCTGCTGCTGCACTGGCATCATGGCGAAGATTGGTTCTGGGACACACTGGTGGATGCAGATCTTGCAAACAACAGTGCAAGCTGGCAATGGATTGCGGGATGTGGCGCTGATGCGGCTCCTTACTTCCGGGTTTTCAATCCGGTGACGCAGGGGAAAAAGTTCGACCCCAATGGTGGATATGTGCGCCGCTACGTGCCCGAGCTCAAACTGCTGCCGGATAAATTCATTCACAATCCGTGGGATGCACCGGGATCTGTCCTGCGTAGCGCCGGGGTCGACTTGGGCGCAGACTATCCAGCGCCTTTGGTTGGCCTCAAAGAATCGCGTGAAAGAGCGCTGTCCGCTTTCCACAGCCTAAGTTCGAGCGAATGAAGCCGCGCGTAAAGACCGCGGCACCCGGATTGCGCACGGCATCAAGCTAAACCGGCACTAACACTACTCTTAGATTTTCCTACCCCGAGCAAGCACGCGTGCAGTTTGCTGCAGCAAGCGGGATATCGATTATGACCTTCGTTATCTTCCGCTTCGTCCATTCGAACAATTCCACTCTCAGGCACAACTCATTCTGCAGCCAGCGCTTCAACCTCCACCAGAAGTTCTGGGAGCACGAGTCTTTGCACACCAAGCAGTGACTGCGTGGGCCGCGTCCCTGCTTCCGCTATCCAGTCTGCATACACATCATAATTTGCCAGGAAACCGTCGATGTCGGTAGTAAAGAAGCGCAGGGTTATTATATTCTTTCGATTCATGCCGGCTTGCTTCAGAATGACATCGACATTACTTAAAGCCGTAGCCATTTGCCCCCGGATGTCTCCAGGAAAAACAACCGATACCTCCATTTCCGATCTGAGGTCCGGCTCCAAGGAAACCTGTCCGGAGCAGTGTAAATAGCGGCTGACACCCTCTATGAGTTCACCCTGATCCATATTCCACTGCAGGCCCCAGTTCCAGGGATTAACAGAACGCCTTTTCATTTTTTCACTCCTCCTCTTCTGCGTGCGTCGGTGAATATTGCATGTTATGAACCACACCTAGTTCAGAGCTCAATTTAATTCAGATTAAACCCCTGCCTGCGTATGTACTGGCCAAAGTCTGCACGAGCAGATACCGAGTATTGACGCGTCCGGTTTTCCGACCAGCCGTAGTCCGAACTCACGCCAAGCTGCTGCACCATACGCTGTTGATCTGGTACGGTCTGTTCGGCCGCTTCACGCCGGCGGTCATAGTTAGCGACCTGGTGAAACAGATCGCTATCGTCGTACTGATCCAGATGAACCGTGGTCTGCAGCGGCAACCGCAGGCTAATCCGCCCCGCCTCATCGGGCCAACCGACACACAGCCCAGCCACGGGGAACACCCACTTGGGCAAGGCCAGCTCGGACGAGAGAGGATCAATCTGGTCTCGCACCTGACTCACCGGACAACACCCCAACCCTACGGACTCAGCCGCGATAATGAAGGTTTGCATGGCAATGCCCGTATCGACCGCAGCATTCATGAATGCGTCTAAATGGTCGTTAGCAAACGAGTGCCGGCGATACTCCGCAAGCCGTCGAATGCGTCTGCTATCACCACACCACACCATGAACAAAGGTGCGCCGACGACCCAGGCGGTAGCGGAAGACAGCGCGGCGATGCGTTTCTGCTTGGCCCTATCTTCTATGAGGATAACGCAGACCTGCTGTAAGTCAGATTTTGAGGGCGCAGAGAAAGCCGCTGCAAGCAGCGTCTGCACTAATTCCTGAGGAACGGCGTCTGATTTATAGGTGCGGCAACTGCGATGGCCTAAGATGTCACAAAGAGTTTTGTTCTGAGTAATGTTCAATCCTGTCTGAGTTGGCAACCCAAACCGCTGCTTTATGCGTTCATTGATTGACATTGGTATCATCTCATTAGAGTCCCTGGTCAGGTGGAACCTAATTGAAAGGACGCACCCACTCAATAGACACCTCTGTTTTTTCGGCTTAATGCGAATGCCGCGCAGCCAAATGGAAAAAGATGCACGATTAAGGTGGGGGTAGAGCATGGCACTCTAGCGCGGAAAGCCTGGTCGATACCGAACCTTCTCAGTCCGCAGCAGCGCTTAAACGTATTTTATCCCGACCCGCTGGACTTTTGCCTGTCCTCGCCAAGTCCCCTAG
>JAHEKE010000037.1:12581-30999 GCA_024638505.1 Gammaproteobacteria bacterium
GAGCATGGCACTCTAGCGCGGAAAGCCTGGTCGATACCGAACCTTCTCAGTCCGCAGCAGCGCTTAAACGTATTTTATCCCGACCCGCTGGACTTTTGCCTGTCCTCGCCAAGTCCCCTAGCAGGTGGGAATTACAGCGCATTGACTTTGCCTGTTTACGCAAGGAACGCGGCCTCGAGGCCCCGACGGCTGCTCAGGGCCTCACGATTATGCGCCGGTATGTTTGGGTTTTAAACTACCCGCTACAAACCCTGGCCTGCGCCGCTGTATGCCGCAGACAGTATTCTTGCCGCTCTGGTATTTCGCGCTTGGAGCAGCGCGTCTATGGTAGCAAGCTCTTCACTTATTCCCAGCTTGTCCGCGATGGTCTCGACTGCGCTATTGAACTGGTCGATTTCATCCGCGCTGAGCAGGGGTGCCGCTTGTCTGTACCTGCGCTGCCGCTGCTCTGTCTCGCATTCCTCAAACTGCTGAACAAAAGTCTGCCGAATCTCCCGCGGAATTTCGGACAGATGCCCTGCATCGGCGGTGGGTGCTAACTGCTTGGTCATATCTGTACCGTAAGGCTGTGAGTGTATGTGCTATGAAGTATAGGCGTCGATATGCGCAGAGCACTGTTGTGCATCGCCAGAACTCTACCGGACGTCTGGCTTTATCCTGTTGACTCCATTACAGGCAAAGTCTCGTTACTTGGACACGGTTTTTCTCGTGTAATGAGGCAAAATTTCCACTAAACCTGGATCGAGACGACCAGCGCCACCGCGCGAATATGGCAGACGAATGTCAGTCGTCAGAACTCCAGGCTAAAGAGTGGGTCTGAACATGCAGGTGTCACCATCTTGAGGCCGCAAACCGGAGGATCAAAAAAATGACCTTACGTATATCAACGGTAATCGCTTTGTTTTTCAGCTCCCTGGTTTTTACCGGCGCATTGGCGCAAGAGGCAAATCGCAGCATTACTCAAATCAAGGGCGACCTCTATCGCTTCCAGAACAATTTTCACTATTCCGTCTTTCTGGTAACGGACGATGGCATCATTGCTACTGACCCAATCAACGCAGATGCCGCGCGGTGGTTACAGGCAGAGCTAACCACTCGCTTTGAGCAACCTATTAAATACCTGATCTACAGCCACGACCATGTCGACCACATTGCGGGAGGCGAGGTGTTCGACGATGCCGTCACCATTATCGCCCACGATGGAGCCAAAGCGGATATCATCGGGGAAGATAGGCCGACGGCCCTGCCCGACATTACGTTCTCGCACGAACTCACGCTGGAACTGGGTGGTCAAACCGTAGAGCTTAGCTACCTCGGCAAGAGTCATTCGGATAACATGATAGTAATGAATTTTCCGCAACAGCGAACGCTATTTGCGGTTGATTTCATTCCAATCAAATCGGTAGCCTGGAAAAATCTCACCGATGCTTATATTCCAGAGTGGATGGAGGCAATAAAAAAGGTGGAGGCGATGGATTTTGATATCCTGGCGCCGGGTCACGGTGCGCTGGGCAGCAAAAAGGACGCAACAGCTTTCCGAAGATATATGGAGGAACTGTACGCGGCCGTGCTGAAGGCGGCCAGAGAAGGACAATCCCTGCAAGAAATGCAGCAGAGCATACGCCCGGTGGAATATAAAGAGTGGGAAAATTATGACACCCACCTCGCGCTTAATATCGAGGGCATGTATAACCAGATCAAGCTGCACCGGCGGGGCAACTGAGCAGGTACCGCCGGGACACCGCGCCTTCCGGCCTGTCTTGCATGGTCGACTGCCAACAAGGCCGACGGTCCCCCAAGCTGCGGTTGATGCCCGACCAGATCACAAATCTGCTGTGCCCGAGGCTTGAAAATAACTTCAAAACGTATACCAATTAACAAATTCTGATTTTATGATTGGCGTTTGCGTTTGTTTGAGGGTATTGCGGTGACCGAGATTCCGACAGCGAGCCGTGGCGGCTATCAGCCGCCTGATCCAATTGAGGTACCGCCGCTTTACTCGTGGCCGCCACGCCCTGTTGCGATCCTGCGCTGGATTACCACCGGCCTGCTGTTCCCGTGGGGCCTGGTTTTTATCGCACTGGCGCTAGCGTCCTGGCACTTCCTGACGCCCAGCCTTGATCGTATGGCGTCGCTCGAAATCTGGTGGGTGGCCCTGATCTGGCTGCGCAATGCCGCTTTATTGACCCTGGTAGCAGGCGGACTGCACTGGTGGCTCTACATTCGCCGCGCCCAGGGGCAGGCATACAAATACCACACCCGCTGGTTGGCCACCGACAGCCGCAAATTTCTGTGGGGCGATCAAGTCAGGGATAACATGTTCTGGAGCCTGGTCAGCGGGTGTACCATCTGGTCGCTATATGAGTCTGTAACTTGGTGGGCTTATGCCAACGATCTCATCCCCCAGATGGAATGGAGTGCGGCCCCACTTTACCTGGCGATCATGACCATAGGGGTATTTTTCTGGTCCACTATACACTTTTACCTGCACCATCGAGCGCTGCATTGGCCTCCGCTATTCCGCTGCTCGCATGAGTTGCACCACCGTAACGTCAACACCGGGCCGTGGACCGGGATCGCCATGCACCCGTTGGAGCATATTGCGTACTTCAGCGTCTTCTTGCTGTGGTGGGTAGTGCCGGTGCATCCAGTAATCGTCCTGCTCACCGGGTTTTATCAGGGCATCAGTCCGGCGGTGTCCCACTCCGGTTTTGACCAGCTGATGGTAAACGGACGGACGCAGGTTAAGGCCGGTGATCTTTTTCATCAACTGCATCACCAATACTTCAATGTGAACTATGGCAACACACCGACACCACTGGACAAGTTGTTTGGTACATGGCTGGACGGCAGGCCGGAGTCTTTAGCTGCGTTCAAACAGCGTTGGCGGTCTCAGCGCCGACAGGCTGGAGTGCCCAATACCTGACACGTGCGGGACAGGGCGTTTTTTGAAAAAGGCTGGTGCCGCTTTAATTATGATCCTCTTTTGGCAGACTGGATCATGCGAGCTATTACGCCAGCCCGCCGCGCCATAAAGGATCCGCGCAATGCCAAATGGTTGCGCTGCGGCGGCACGTGGTTCGTAGGAGTCAACGCACTGCCCAACGATAGCCTGGGGGCCGTGGCAAGCGGGCCGCGCTTAACCGGTAAGGCATTGGACTTTATAAGGGACGCGTTTGGTCTGACGGATGTGGGCTGGGACCGCGCGCAGCTGTCCGTCTGTTACCCAGGATACCCCCGACGAGGGGCGGAGTCCGAAGCAGCCCATCGCTATCGATGCGAGCGGGATGCCGCCCATGTCGACGGGCTGATACCCGAAGGACCAGACAGGCGAAGGCACCTGCGCGAGTACCACAGCTTTGTGCTCGGTATACCGTTGGTCGCCTCGAGCCCGGACGCCTCGCCGTTTGTTATCTGGGAGGGCTCGCATGAAATCGTACGCGATACTTTTCAAAAGTGCTTTGATGGAATTCCACCGGAACGGTGGGGGAATAAGGACATTACCAATGCCTATCATAATCTCAGACGTAAAGTGTTCGACCGCTGTGAACGGGTTGAAGTATGGGCTGAGCCGGGCGAGGCCTACTTAGCTCATAGACTGTCACTGCATGGCATCGCCCCGTGGGGCGAATCAGCCAGTGCAACAGACGATGGTCGCATGATCTGCTATTTTCGGCCGGAGGTATGGGACCCCGGGCGGTGGCTTACGGCGCCCTGATGCACAGTATTCAACTCAAACCAGCTGGGGTCGATGTGCAGAGAGCGCCTTGGCGGCACCACTGTGGATGAACGCTTCATCGGGCTCACTTCATTTGAGACAATACCCTCATTCGGGCCAAATTAGAACGCACTCTTTTATTATCTATGCCAAATTTAAATACGACCGTCCTGCTGGTTGAGGACCATAAGAATCTCGCCGAAGCCGTGGGGAACTATCTGGAGAGCTGCGGCTTCACTATGGATTTTGCCTATGACGGGCTTACCGGCATGCACCTGGCAACGACCAATCTGTATGACGCTATTGTGCTCGATATCGCTCTTCCAGGAATCGACGGGTTCGAGATCTGCTCCAGATTAAGAAATGACGCGCACATCGCTACGCCTATTCTGATGCTAACCGCCCGCGATCAGCTTGATGACAAGCTGAAAGGATTTAGCACTGGGGCCGATGACTATCTGGTTAAGCCCTTTGATATGGCCGAACTGGAGGCCCGCATACTTGCTTTGATCCGCCGCGAAAGGGGGGAAATCGACAAAGCGGTCTACACCGTTCACGACCTCAAGTTTGATACCCGCTCAATGCAGGTAACTCGCGCGGGTCAGAATATTCAGCTGTCTCCGACCTGCCTGCGCATCCTGCGCATCCTGATGCGCGAGTCCCCCAACTTGGTAACCCGGGAACAAATTGAGCATGAGCTTTGGGGTGATTTTGTACCAGACAGCGATACGTTGCGCAGCCACCTGTACAAAATCAGAAGAGCAATAGACAAGCCGTTTGACGTGTCGCTACTGCACACGCGCCAGGGCGTGGGTTACAGGCTGATCGGCCCGCAAACTGCGGATTAATTCACTTCGCGTTTTCGACCGACGCGGCGCGCCTGCGGGAACAGCACCGCCACCTCAGTGCCCTTGCCCGGCTTACTGGTCATTTTGAGCGTCCATCCGAAGCGATTGCAAAAACGTTTGACGATGGATAAGCCCAAACCGTGGCCATGGTTGTTGGACTGGGCCCGGAAAAACGGCTTGTATACGTTCTTCAACACCTGCTCTTCCATGCCCACTCCGCTATCTCTGATAGTGACCGCAGCTTCGTCGATGGTAATGACTATGTCGCCTTGAGGCGTGTAAGAGAAAGCATTGCGTATTAAGTTAGAAAACAGAATATTCAGCACTTTCTCTGGTGCTTTGACCGAAAGCAGACATCTCTCCTCCAGCGAAAGACTGATCGATTCATTGCCTGCGGCCTGCTCGACTTGATGGGATACGCTGCCAATCAGGTCGTTAATAAGAATGTCATCCAGAGGCAGGGCGGAAAATTCTTCTCTTGCCAGCAGTAAAAGCGTCTCAATCAGCGACTCCATATCCGATATCGTCTGCTTTATTAATTGCAGCGCTCTTTTCTCGTTTGCCGCCCAATCATCACGTTTATCCAAGAGTGCCACGGAGCTTTTAATCACCGCCAACGGTGTGCGCAACTCATGGCTGGCATCACGAGTGAAGGACTGCTCCCGCTCGATGAAATTCTCAACTCTTTCAGTAAAACGATCCAACGCGTCAACCAGCCTGGTCACTTCAATGTCAGGTGACCTGCGGAATTCGGCCAGATCCAGATCACTCAACCTCTGCTGTTTAAAGTTAAAAGCCTCGACCTTCTGCGCCAGACTGACTACGGGTGATATTGCCTGGCGAGACTGTCGATAGGAAAACCAGCTCAATAGATAAATAATGATGAGCGCTACACTAAGTGGAACAATACCGAAGTAGAAGGCCAGACCGGAAACCTGCTCCTCATCAAAAACCAGAAACAGCCTGGCATCGCCCCGGTCTTCAACGTATACCAACGGCTCTTTTCCACTTAGCGCAACTCTGCGGTATCCGGGCTGCAGCTTTTTCAGACCGTCCGGCACGCTAGATAAATCGCCGTTGAGCGCAATGTAACCGAGCAGATTGAGGGTATCAGGTGTGGGTGCGCTGACGTTTTTATCGTATCGCTCCCAGTAGTGACTGGCCTCGCCCTCGAGCGCCTTCTTTACCAGGACTTTCTCAAAAATTTTGGCAGATATGAATATGCCAAGGATGATAGCAACACTTATGAGCAGCGCCTGCAGGACAAATACGCGGGACAGCTTATGCTGTAATCCCGACTTAGGCATTACTGGTTTTTACGAACCGGTAGTGCGCAACCATCCATTGCCCCCCGTCCTCATAGCCAAACAGTTCGGCGCAGGCCATAAAAAACATGCGCCATCTCTGCACCCATAATTGACCATTGCTCGTACCGTACACAGTGTCAAACAGCTGCGCTATGGGTTCTTTGTATTCATCCAGATTGGCCAGCCAAGCCTCCGCCGTCTTGCGATAGTGGTCACCGGAGTAGTCCCACTGACGCTCGATGACAAGTTGATCTTGAAAGTGGAGCAAGGTATCACGGGCAGGCATCAGCCCACCGGTAAAAAAGTGCCGCCCCATCCAGTTATCTTGCCCCTCTGTCTCGAACGGATAGGCAAGCAGCTTATGGCAAAAAATATGGACAAAAAATTTGCCATCGGGTTTCAGCCAGCGAGCAATCTTGCGCAGCAGCGTCTGATAGTTTCTTACATGCTCCAGCATTTCAACCGATACGACGCGGTCAAAGCTTTGGGCCATAGAGAGCTTGTTTACATCGCAGGTTACAACCCGCACGTTGTTCAAGCCGCGCATTTTCAACTGGAACTCTATATAGGCTTTTTGGCTTCTTGAATTGGATACCGCAGTAATTTTACTCTCCGGAAATCTCTCTGCCATCCACAGCGTCAAAGAGCCCCAGCCGCACCCAAGCTCCAGAATCTCCTGCTTATTCTCAATTTGCGCATTTGTAATATACAAATCCAGCATCTGCTGTTCCGCCTGACCTAAATGTTCGGTGCTTTCATCCCAGTAACAGGCCGAATATTTTAAATTTTCGCCGAGCACGTACTTAAAGAACTCAGGCGGCACCTCGTAATGCTGGTCGTTAGCGGCATCCGCTTCTATCGCGATGGGACTGCTTTTCAAATCCTGCAGCAGACGATCGTACCGCATCCCGCGCTTTTTGGGATCGTCGATAAACTCGTCAGACAGGCGTTTTTTCAGTAAATGCCTGATGCCGATGCGGATCAGACTGTCCGGGACTAATCTTTTTTCAGCCAAACTAATCGTA
Organism: Gammaproteobacteria bacterium; assembly: GCA_024638505.1. GTDB lineage: Bacteria > Pseudomonadota > Gammaproteobacteria > Arenicellales > JAANXG01 > JAHEKE01. Next base: position 19,480 of record JAHEKE010000037.1, read on the forward strand.
TTCATCTTTATTACACTCGTTTAGAAGGGGGCCATGGAAAAAACATGCTGGTCTGCCGCTGGTAGACCTTATAGCTTTCGCCGCGCGACCGCAGCGCCTGTTGCTCGGTAAAGGGGATACCGGTAAAGAAAAGTAGAAATAGCAGCATCACCACCGGTGCCAACCATAACCAGTAAGCGTATGGTCCACCGAATCCCATAAGAGGATAAGCAAACCAGTGCAGCCACTCGAAGAAATAGTTTGGGTGGCGGGAATATCTCCACCATCCTTGCCTGCAGGTCCGCCCCTTGTTTGCGGGATCTTGCTTGAACCTCTGCAGCTGCCGGTCCGCCGACGCCTCCCCGACGAACGCGATCAGGGCAACCGACAGCCCGGCACCTACCATCAAAGCGCTTGGCTCCGGAGTGTTTGCCACAGCCAAGAAAGGCAGTGACAGAAGGATTAGGAAACCGGCCTGCAGCTGAAAGAAAACAAAAAAACCAATGCTGGCATGATCACCCAGCCATTGCCGCATTGCTTTGTATCGACCGTCTTCGCTTTCACTTGCCACCCGGCGCAGGATGTGCAGGCCGAGACGGCCAAACCATATTGCCACCAGCGCAGCCAATAGCGCGCGCGACCAGAGCGGCGCGGTTCCGATAAAGGCGTAAAAAACACCGGCACCCAGCATGCCGAGGGACCAAACCACATCCACGATGCCCGCGTTCTCGGTCTTGCGCTGAGCAATCCATGCGATGAGCATGAGCAGGCAGCTTGCAGTAGCGACTATGGATACGCCTGTCACAGCGTTTGACCAATGATCTGCGGCCGGGACAGGCTGCGTGCGAGCGCCAGAAGCGCAGGTATGATGACGGCCCAGCTTATGGCCAGCGCTGCATATAAAGATATCGGATACGCTATCTCCACCGCGCCAAAGCGGGACGCGGCAAAATAAGACAAGGGTGCCGATATGGCGGAACAGACGGCCGCTAATACTAAGCGGGTCTGCAGCCAGCGCAAGGAGTAATTGAGCGTAAGACCCAGACCCGCCCACAGCATGCAGATCCACCATGGGGCGAGGCCGGCGAAGGGGAGCGCGTTACTGAACTCCAGCCAGCCGAACTGCAGCCAGAGGCTGTCCAGCGTTAAACCCACTAGTGTTGCAACAATTACCAGCGCGATGTTCTGTTTCCTGTGTTCGCCTGATACCAAGTACCAGCAGAAAAAACCTAAAAACCAGGTCACCACCGGCAGCATCAAATCGTTGGCCGCACCCAGTATGGCAGCGAACCACAGAACCTGCAGGAAAACGACGTTTACAAAAACGCTTTTGCTCATCTTGCCAGCCACTGCCTACTTCTGTTTTTCGGTTTAGCAAACAACAGCTGTGCGCTTGAAATCGTTTTCTCCATGAAACCGCCCTCGCAATAGGCCAGGTAAAACCTCCACATGCGTATGAAATTTTCACTGTAACCCATCTGCCTGATCTTGCTCAGGTTTGACTCAAATCGCTCGCGCCAGGCCCGGATGGTCAGGGCGTAACTGTCTCCCTGATCCTCCAGGTTGATCAGCCTCAGCTCTGTCTGCGTGCCCGCACTATTGACGATGGCGCTCACTGAGGGGATGAAGCTTCCTGGAAAAATATACCGCTTTATGAAATCTACGCTGTTCAGGGATTTTTTGTATCGATGGTCCTCAATGGTTATAGCCTGAATCAGCGCCATACCGTTTTCCTGCAACAGGCTCGAGCATTTGGAAAGATAGGTATCCAGATACTGGTGGCCTACCGCTTCAATCATTTCGATCGAAACGAGCTTATCGAATGTTCCCTTGAGGTTGCGGTAGTCCTCAAACAGTACGGTGACCTTATGCTCTAGGCCGGCTTGCTGAACCCTCATCTTTGCCGCCTCATACTGCTCCCGTGAGATTGTCGTGGTCGTGACGTCACAGCCATAGCGGGACGCGGCGAAACAGGCAAAGCCGCCCCATCCCGTTCCGATTTCGACCACTGAGTCATCAACACCCAGATCCAGTTTGCGGCAGATCCGGTCCAATTTTTCAGTCGATGCCTGATCCAGCGAGAGGTGAGATTCGAGATAGGTGGCTGAAGAATACATGCCGTGCTTATCCAAAAACATCTCAAAAAATTCATTGCCGAGATCGTAGTGGGCAGCGATATTTTTTCGGCTTCCCTTCATTGAGTTTCGCTTGAACCAGTGCGCCACTCGAAAAACACCGTTGGCCAGTGCAGCCAGGCCGCCCTCCATCTGGTCCATGAGATCGCGATTGCGCGCAAAAACCCGCACCAATTTAGTCAAGTCATCGCTATACCAAAACCCCTGCATGTAGGCTTCCGCAGCGGCAACCGACCCGCCCAGCGCGACGTCGCGGTAAAATCTCATGTCGAGCACGTGAAGTTTTAGCGCAAGATCGCTGTTGCCGTTGTCCCCCACCACGGTGATCCCCAGCGGGTCAATTATCTCGATTTTTGCCTGCTCAAGCTTAGACAGCTGCGCTAGCAAAGCTCTGCGTAAAAGTGATCCCTTGCTGACGGCAGGGCGTCGTAAGCCCTTAACTATCGCGCTCATAATTAGACTCGTTGAATAGGTGCTTAGGGTGGGGGTGAAACGGAACCCGCTTCAGCCATAGCAGCAGGGCCTGCCAATATATTTTATATACGACGGAAAACGTAACCAACGGGTACCTAACAGGCACCCGTCTCATACAAGACGCGGTAAAAGGCAGCGATACGAGATCGAGGCCAGCCTCGAAACAAACGGAACCGTTATCATGCAGCGCCATCTCAATTCCAATTCGCTCCGGTTGCAGATCGAAACGCCATCTGTACTCCAGCTCCATAGGCATAAAGGGTGACACGTGGAACGCCTTGGCGAATGCAAATTGCGGCTGAACGGCGGCGCCGCTGCTTTCCAGTACGTAACAGTGTCGTTCGTTCCAGGGCGTGTTATTGATTTCGGCCAGTATGTATCGCGGTTGAGATTGATCCCGTTCATAGCAGAAATAAAAACTAACGGGATTGAAGCAGAACCCCAGATAACGCATGTGCGTAAGCATGAAGATTCGCCCAGCGAAATGCTGGCCTGTCCGGTCAAGAATCTTCTGCTTGACGGCGTTTTCGATAGTATCGCCGCCGCTGATGTAGTCTTGTCTGTAGAAACTGACCAAATTAAACCGACCGACTGACCAGAGGCGACTGCGGCTGAATATCTCTTCAATTTCACTTACGTCGATCAGACTCATGAAAATGGGGTAGGCAAAGGAATGCACCTTCGGGCTAGATCGGCGGTGCACAACCCGGCCTTGCTGTATGCCGCTACGCAGCACGGGTAATGCTCCTCGCAACAAGCGTATCCACCGCGTGCTGCGCGCTGCGCGCACCGTCTTCGTGGAACCCCCAGCCCATGTAGGCACCGGCAAAATATGTGTTGCGCATGCCGCTAATTTCACGTAGCTCTGACTGTGCGTGCAGAGATTCAGGCGTGTAAACCGGGTGATGGTACTGACGCCGCAGCAGAACTTTGTTTTGGTCTATGCAATAGTCTGCGTTCAGAGACACCAATAGAGGCGTGGGCGTTTCAATGCTCTGCAGCATGTTCATGTAGTAGGTAACGATGAAGTCCTCGTCGTTGTCCCGCGGCTTTACCACGTTCCAGCTGGCCCAGGCCTCCGCCCGCGCCGGCATGACACTGGCGTCTGTATGCAGGGTGATTTCGTTCTGCTGATAATTAATTGCGCTGAGTGATCTTCGCTCATGGTCAGTCGCATCGGACAGCACAGCAAGTGCCTGATCGCTATGACAGGCAATGATCACCGCATCATAACGAGCACGATCGCTGCTGGTCCGCACGACCGGGCTGCCGGAGGTCCTGTCTATTTGCAGCACACGCGAACGAACCCGGATCAGGCCACGAAACTTTTGCGCAAAAGCATTCACATACTGGCAAGAACCTCCTGCAACCGTGCGCCACACAGGGCGGTTGGCTACCTGCAGCATGTTATGGTTATGCATGAAAGCAACGAAATAACGGGCTGGAAACCGGCTGACGGTGGACGGGGGCGAGGACCACAGCGCACTGGCCATGGGTATGATGTGGTTGTCAATGAACTGCTGCCCATATCCTCTGGCCTGCAGGTAGGAGCCAATAGTTAGGTCATTATCATCGGCAGCGAGCAGTTCAGGGCACTGCTTGTAGAAGCGCAGTAGGTCGAGCAGCATGCGATAAAATCCTGGCCGCAACAGATTCCTCTGCTGGCAGAAAAGGCCGCTCAGGCTGCCGGCGTTGTATTCCAAATCGGCGTTCCTGTCGCTGACGCTGAAACTCATATCAGACGGTTGAGACTTGACGTTAAGCTCGTCGATAAACGAGCTGAACAGGGGGTAGTGCTCCTTGTTGAATACGATAAAGCCGGTATCGACGGAGCATACGTCGTTATCGACCGTGACGTGGTGCGTATCGGTGTGCCCGCCAAGGTAACCGTCCGCTTCATATAGGGTCACCTCGTACGCCGGGGAAAGTTTATATGCGGCGTATATGCCGGAGATACCGCCGCCGATAACAGCTATTTTCATGCGTGGCTTCCGGCTTCGGCCAGACCCTGGCTCAGCTTATTTTCGGGCACCGTCTTCAAGTCCCACACCAGTCCGACCGCAGACATCAGCTTTAGCAGGTAATAAGTGATGTCAATTTCCCACCAGTAGAATCCCTGCCGGGCGGAAACGGGATAGAAGTGATGATTGTTGTGCCAGCCCTCGCCCAGCGTCAACAATGCCAAAAGCCAATTGTTTCTGCTGTCATCATTTGTCTTGAAACGAACGCTGCCAACCTTGTGCGCCATTGAGTTTATCAACAGCGTAACGTGTAGCAGAACGACGGTGGAAACGAGAAAGCCCCAGACAACAAGCTGCAGTCCATTTGTTCCAAGCGCAGGATAGTGCACAGCTAAGAACTCCCCTATGCCGAACAGCAGCAGTGCGAACAGCCCGGGCACAACCGCGTCAAACCTATCCAGCCACCTGAGTTCGGGGAAACGGGTCAGGTCACTTACCCCCTTCACCCCTGCCGAGAAGTTATCCCGCGTCAAGAACCAGCCCACGTGACTCCACCAAAATCCGTGCCGCGGGCTGTGACTGTCAGTATCTTGGTCAGAATGAACGTGGTGATAGCGATGGTGCGCAGACCACCAGATGGGCCCGCGCTGTGTCGCAGCAGCGCCAAAAAGCGCGAAAATGAACTGCACCGGACGACTTGTTTTAAACGCGCGATGAGAAAAATATCGGTGATAGAATCCGGTTATCGCAAACATGCGTACAAAATAAGAGGCGAATGCGACAGCCAAAGCAGTCGGGCTCCAGCCCACCGCAAACACCGCCAGGCAGGCCACGTGCAGGCCGATAAAGGGCACGATGCGTACCCAGTCGACGCGGCTGTCCCGCGGAAGATTCTCGATCTGCTGCTCCGCGGCATTTACGTAGGCGCGGTTGTCAATCCAGCATAAAACCGATTGTCGTAATTGGCGAATAGTCACATTTGCTCCAAAAATTAGCCTCACCTTAGAGGCTGATCCGTGAACGAACTGTGAAGAGGCGCAGTCGACGTAGTCACAACTTGACAACGCCTGAGGTAGCACCATCGTGCCAGTGATAACCACGGAGTCTCAAGGTGAAAAAAATGATTACGCTACTCTCGCTTGGTGCAATTTTCGCGCATCAGGCACAGGCGGAAGATTACAATGTAGACCTCTACCTCACGCAGTCCAAATCCGCTAAGTCAGCAAAGGTGGAAGACGTGCGCACCTTTACCAGTGTTTTTCAAGATCTCAAAAGCGATATGCTCGCCCAGCGGGTGAAAGAAGCCTACGCCGAAGAGCTGTATTTCAATGATACCTTGGTTACGCTGTTCAACCGTAATGATCTAGTTACATATCTGCAGCAGTCGGGGGCAAAGACCAATTACGTCACGACAACAATTTTGGATGCGGTCCGCAGCGGAGACGATGTGTATGTCCGATGGCTGCTTGAAATGGAATTTGACGTGCTAGGAAGCGCTCGTAAATCGCGTACCGTAGGTATGAGTCATCTCCGCATGGACCAGTCTGGAAAAATCGTGCTGCATCAAGATTTCTGGGATAGCGCCGATGGAATATACAAACATATTCCGGTGGTCAGCAGCTTAATTTCATGGGTAAATGGACGCCTGCACAATCAGCCTGATTCTGCCGATGGAAACGCCGTTGTGTCGGATGAAAGCTTTTCCCCTTCGACTGGCAGATAGCGCAGCATCTCTCCACCCTCAAGATCTGATTCCAGCGCGACCCACTCGCCGCTGTCCTTCTCGTACCAAACTTTGATGCTCATGTTGTGCTCTTTCGACTGAATATGAAAGCCCTGAGTAATAATAGTTTTATCTGCCGTCTTGAATTTTCGTTCACCAAGGCGTTTAGTTGAAATCGGGACGTAGTCCCCGGTTTGCGAGTTGAGCAGACGCGCTTGATTGAGAAATTTCGGATCCCAGTAAGCAAAGGTCATGACGCAATCATGGGTAAGCGATTCTGACTTTTCCAGGGTATCCAATTTAAACGCGTCATTCAGTTTTACGCCACTTACTTCAAAGCGCTTACCGTTATCGTCCGTGCGCGCAGCGATCCGGCTCAGGCATCCATCTTCCCAAGTTTCGACGTTTTCATGGGTGTAAGTGTAGGCACGGATAAAAAGAATACGCACATCAAACTCCGCTTTCGATCTGATAACCTTCGCGCCACCCACATTATTTACGGTGAAAGTATGGTAACCGATCTGCCGGTCATCAAGCATGACGCGAAACTGCATCTGCTGCGTAATCTTGCCATCGACAGCAGGGTTGGCCGACGCCAATCCGGTAAACAAACACAGGGCAGCGGTAATACAGAATAATTTCACGGTCACTTTCCTTTCTGATAATCGTACGCTGACGCTAGCTCAGAAGCCGTGAACGTTAGGTGAACATGTCTGAAATGCCGATCAAATTAGCGCGAAACAATTGATTCTCCGGCGGGCGCGGATCCAGGCTGCATCATTTCCCGCTCTTTCTGCACGGACACCCAGCCAAAGTCATTGAATACTGCAAACAACGCCGGCACGACCAGCAGCACCAGCAGCGTCGATGTAAGCAGGCCAAATACCAGGCTGGTTGCCAGCGGAATAAGAACTTGTGCCTGCAGGCTTTTTTCCAACAATAGCGGCGTGACGCCGGCAATGGTGGTAAGAGAAGTCAGCAGCACCGCGCGGAAACGCTCGCGGCTGGCGATGCTGGCGGCATCGGCAATGGCGTGCCCCTCCCGTGCCCGCGTCTTCAGAAAAGTAACCAGCAGGATCGAATCGTTGACCACGATGCCAGACAGTGAAATCGCCCCCATCAGGCTGGGCATAGAGATATCGAGCCCCATGATGACGTGCCCCCAAACCACCCCCACCAGCGCCAAAGGGATCGCACTCATCACCGCGAGCGGTTCGATATAGCTCCTAAACTGAAAGCTCAACAGGATAAATATGAAAATAAGTCCAATAGAAAATCGGCTCATCATGGATGATCCGGTCTTGGCCGATTCTGCGCTCTGCCCCTGCTGGCCGATGTCCAGCTCGGGGTATTTCTGCTGCAGGCGCGGGATAAAACGCTCTGTTGTGTCGGCAATAATTTGCTGCGCGTTGCCCAGGTTGACATCCACGTCTCCTGTCACCGACACCGTTCTTCTTCGATCAATACGATGAATGCGCGCATAACCCCGACTCACTTGCACCTGCACCACCGCTGCCAGCGGCACTGAGGCGCCGCCAGGAGTCATAATTCGAAACTCAAGCAAGTCTTGCAAGGTGCTGCGATCGAGCTCCTTCAGGCGCACATCGATCTCATAGGATTCCAGTCCCGCTTGTATCTCATCGATAGTAGTGCCGAAAAAGCCGGCTCGCAGCTGGTCGGCAATGGTCGCAGCCTGCAGGCCGAATGACAGGCTTCCTTCACTCAGGCGCAGGCGGAGTTCCGGTTTGCCTGGCCTGAGGTCATCCGCCAGGTCAAGCACACCGGCGTAGCCGGCTAGCCATTGCTGCAGCTCGATGGAGGCTGACTTCAGGCGGTCAAGATCATCACCTTTTAACCGGATCTCGATCGCCCGCCCGGCTGGACCAATCTGGGGCTCTTTAAAATTAATGTTAATCGCGTCGGCTACCTCACCTGCCCGGTTCCGCCAGAGATCGAGGATTTCGTCTACGCTGCCGCTTCGGCGTTCAGCGGTCAGCAGATCAGCTGAAATAGTAGCCACGTGCGCGCCAGTCTCATACGCATCCATGTTCTGATTGAAGCGCACGCTGATATCTCGCACAAGCTTTTCTCCATCCGGCTGTAGCGGGGTCAGCTCTTGGTTGACGGTATCGAGTGCTGCGACCAGCTGATCGACTACGGCCTCGGTGCGCCACAGCGGGCTGCCCTGTGGCAAAAGCACGCGCGCTTCAATGATGTCACCCTCGACGTCCGGAAACGCCAGAAATCTGACGTGCCCACCCACCACCGAACCGATGGTAATTAATAAAAGTGCAAACACCAATCCGAGAAACGCATAGCGCCACCGGATTACAGCATCGATGGCGCGGCCTAAAACATCGCCCCGCAGCCACTCAATAAAGCGGTCAAACCTTTCCCGGAATCGGCTGGTTTTCAGTGTTTCATGCCCACGCAGAGAATGCTCCATATGGTGGGGTAGGATGAGAAACGCCTCGAGCAGACTCACTGCGAGCACGGCTATGAGCACTATCGGTATCACCCGCAGAACCTTACCAATATCGCCGCTGAGAAACGCCAGCGGCGCGAACACGGCAATTGAAGTTAAGAATGAGGAAAGCACACCGGGCAGTACCTGCCGCGTGCCGTCCACCGCAGCATTCAGCGCTGTCTTTCCCTTGCGCAGATGGGTCGCGATGTTCTCCGCAATGACGATGGCATCGTCCATGAGTAACCCCAGCGCTATCAGCATCGCGACCATGCTGATCATATTGATCGACTGGCCGGCAACGGACATTACAAAAAACGCTCCGAGAAAAGATATAGGCAGACCCGCCGATACCCAGAACGCAAAGCGCAGGCGAAAGAAAAGCCACATCACCGCAAAAACCAGCAGCAGACCCTGGGCGCCGTTCCTCAACAGCATGTCAAGTCGATCACGTACGATAGAGGAAACATTTCGGGTCAGCGAGAAATTGACGCCGGGCGGCGCCGTCTGCTGCTCTTTGTGCATGAACATTGACACCACGTCCATGACGTCTAGCGTGTCCTGTGCCTTTGTTTTACTCACTAGCAGCAGCGCCGCGCGTTTCCCGTTGTACAGGTACTTCTCTTCATCCAGCTCGAACTCGTCGTTTATGCTTGCGATTTCACCGAGGCGGAGCTCACCGCCTTCAACCGACGCAGCAATCACAATGAGTTCCTCCAAGTCCCTGGCAGTGCGACGCTGGTCGGTAAATCTGATCAGAAAATCCCGATCGCGGGTCCGCACCGAACCGGAAGGCAGATCTATGTTCTGCGCGCGAATGATGTTAGCCAAGTCGGTTACGCTGACTCCATATTGGCGCAGAACGCGCGACGACACCCGAACCTGCAGCTGGCGGTCGGAAAATCCCTGCACTTCAACCTGGGACACACCGGGTTCTCGCTGCAGGCGATCCTTGAGCTGCTCGGCGTAGGCTTTGAGATCGGAGACGCTCATCGGCCCGCTCACCGCCAGCGACACGACGTTGTCCACCATACCCAGCTGCCGTATGCTGGGTTTTTCTACCAGGTCAGGAAAATCATCTATCGCCTCGACCTCGGTTTTCACATCGCCGATGAAGCGCGCGAAGTCGCCTCCCTCCGCCATCTTGGCTACGGCGATGGCTAAACTCTCCAGCGCCTGGCACCTTATTTCCGCTATTTCTGCAATACTGTCCAGAGCATCTTCAATCCGGCGGCAGATCGCGTCCTCTACGTCTTGGGAACTCGCCCCCGGATACGTGATTCGCACCTCAACTTCCTGCGGCGTAAAATCTGGAAACGTCTCACGCTTCATTGTGGGCAGCGCGCTCACACCAATTACAATTAAAAAGATCATCAACAGGTTGGCAGCGGTGGGATGCGCCGCAAAGAACCGAATCATAATCGACTGCCGGTTTCCGCCTGTGCAGCGCGGGCCAGACGCTCAGCGGTCTGCAGGTCATCAATAGAATTCAGGGACATCCCCTCTATCGCGGGAATGAGATCGGAGACCACGATTTTCTCCCCTGCCTTCAGCCCTTGCGACACCGAGTAATACAGCGCCCCCTGTATATCCGTTACCACCGGGCGTTTTTCCAATCGGCTATCCGAACTCATAACGTATACCTGTCCTTCATGCAGCGCCGACCGTGGAATAACCACCGTGTCGGCCCGGGGCCGGCCGCGCAGCTCAACCCGCACAAAAAAGCCCTTGACCAGGGGCGGACGAATACCCGGCTGAATATTGGCGTAGGGTTTGTCCACCTCAACGATCACCCCGAGCGTTCGCGTCTGCGGGTCAATCTGATCGCTAAAGCGGACAACCCGGCCTTCCCACTCGGTGAACAAACCTTCCTGATCAAGATAAACACGAGCGGCAACGCCCAAGCGTTCACCAATGTTCACCGCGCGCAGCTCCGCCACGTCGGTTATACCTTCTGAGCGGATGATTGCGGCGAGCCGCCAAAGCGGCACCTGAACCTCAATCTCAGCCTTGTCGATAGCATCGGCCGAAGCAAGCCGGTCACCCTGGCGAACATACTGAAACTGCTCCACCCCCACTTCCGAAATACGTCCGGTAAAGGGCATGCTGATCTCAGTCCTCTCAAGGTCGAGCCGTGCCCCCTGCAGCTGAGCCTGTAATCGAGCAAGTTCGGCCTCCAACCGACGTCGCTCCGCCGGGTAAAGGTTGAGCGCGTTTTCTAGGTTCTGCATGCTCTGTCGCTGCGCCAGTACGCTGCGCTGTTCGCGCTCCAGGTCGGAGCTGGACACCGCGCCGCTGCCGACCAGCTTGCGCTTGCGTTCCACCTCCATCTCCAGAATGGAGAGTGATTCCCGCTCGATAGCCAGGGAAGCCTGAGAATTTTTCTCCTGTATCTCAAGTTCGGCAACCTGAGCACGGGCCGACTCGATGTTGGTCTCAACCTGGGCGATCGCCAGTTCATAGTCGGTTGGGTCAATCTGCAGTAAAAACTGATCCTTAGCCAAGATATTGCCTTTCTCAAAACTCGGGTTCACGACGGTCACCTTGCCCGCTACCTGAGCGACGCTGTGCCAGACCTGGCTGGGTTGCACCGTGCCATACCCAGTGAAGGTGGGAACGACCGTTAGCGAGGGCACCGCGATGGTTCTAACCGCGGTCACCGTTTCAGCAAACTCTAGTCTTTCAGGCTCCGCCCGGTTCTTGATCAGGACGACTAGAACGATCACCCCCAGGGCCAGGAGGGGGATCAAGATCAGTTTGCGAATGAGGTTGCTTTTCATTTTA
>JAHEKE010000083.1 GCA_024638505.1 Gammaproteobacteria bacterium
GTCGGCGAGAAGTAGATAAAGCTCCTGATCAATCAGGCTGCTTTGAAGGTTGAAGCGGCCGCTCACTTAGCGATTACTAAGAGTCAATATCAGAATTTGCTAACAGGCCGCCTTCGACCCGTTGCGGAAGTTCGCGCATTGCACCTTTAGTGTTTTTCTGGTCGCCATCCAGTAGCCAGTGCTTCGGAGGCTGAGTACGCAGCAGCCGAGAACGTGGGCAATGCTTCACATCTTTGACGATATGCGTTGAGTTGAGGGAAACGCGCGGTGTCAAAAAGCTGTGGCAGCTTCTCAACCACATAAGTCGCCGCGACGACAACGGCCAAATCAGCTCGCGTCATTTCACCCCCAACGAGCCATTCGGAGTGCGGTAGCGCTTCGAGCCACCGAAGGGCCGACTCTATTTGGTGTTCAAGTCGCTCTATCCACACGGGATCTTCTGTGCCTGGACTTCGACGAGAGAACTCTATGCCGCGCTCGTAGATCTTCTCAGCCAGGCCTACGCCGACCGCCTCGACGCGAAGCATCTCGCGCCGTCGCGCATCATCGCTCGGTGTGAGACGGCGGTCAGGCGGCGCAATGCTCTCTAAGTATTCGATGATTGCCCTGCCGTCGTAAAGATGATCGCCTTCGTGCAGTATGAGCGAAGGGACCTTCCCGAGCGGATTAATGGCGAGCATTTCGTCGAAATCCTGGAAGGTGGAAAGGACACGCCGCTCAAACGCCATACCGTAATGGTTCAGCGCAATGGCGACGCGACGAACGAATGGTGAGTCGTATTGGCCGACGAGAATCATGGGCGAGATATCATGGGACTTCATGGTTTCGTCGTATACTCCGGGAGAACGCGAATGCCTGCAACTGGCCGGGTCCCGCCTCACGCGGCACAGAGAAACCTATATGCCCCAGGTCTGTTTGCTCGGTCCGCTATGGCGCGGACAGCCGCCAGTCGAGCTTAGGCAATATCAGTACAGGCCTGATTGACTGGACCTGACACATTCTTGCCGGTCGCGAACCAATCACGCTACGCCCGAAAATCGCCCTGAAGCGGAAGTGTGCGCGATTATTCCGAACCGGGTGACATTTTGTATCACGAAGGGATTAAAGCCACATCATCGTCCTTTCTACAGCGAACCGTCTTCATCATGTTTTTCATCACCAGTGAGCGCAGGATAAAAGGTGCAGATCACCCTCATTCGAGTCTTGACACGTATAAAGTGACGATCATGATTGTTCATGGCATATAGCGTGCCCGGCGTGATTTCGTGGACAGTGCCGGTATCCAGTTCCTCTACGGTACCTTCACCTTCCAGGCAATAGCAGGCCTCGAAATGGTGCTTTTGCCAAAGCTGCATTTCAAAGCCTGCTTCCAAAATGCTATCGGTGAGCGTAACCCCCATACCGTCTTCCTCGTGCAGTAGACGCAAACTGTGCCATTTATCTCCGTGAGCCTCTCCCTTTGTGCCCATCACGTCTTGAAGCGTTTTAACGATCATGGTTCTGAATTTATCCGCCCTTGATCAGGGTCTTCAGGTATTTTCTGTCATCGTCTGTCCACTGACCCGGGTCCTCGTCATGAGCCAGCCGGGCATGCAGCTCCATCTGTTGCCAAAGTTCTTCTTCCGACTGGGTATTGACGTGAAACGGGCAACTCTCCATTCCGGGATAGTCTTTGCATGCATATGAATGTTGTTCAGCCATGGTTTTCTCCTATAGATGGGAATCAAGTTTTCAGGGTAGCTGGTCGTATTGCCTCAGGCTTTCATCGATCAGTATCCAGGGTTGTTTATGATCCAGGTAGACATTGGATTCTGGTTTTGCGATGGACGGGTCGTCGAGACTGGCGGCAGTTACGCCTATGTCCGTCCAGTCATCGCCGCCGTAAGTGAGGGATGTTCCACAACGGCCACAGAAGCCGCGCTGAACACCGGGCGAGGTCTCGCAGTATGAAATTTCCCCGTGGTTCACTTTAAAATTTTCAGGTTTGGCGCCGACCCAAGTAACCACACCTGCTCCGATGGCGCGCTGGCAGGAGCGGCAATGGCAATTGCCACAATAGGTGGGCTCACTGTGTAGTGTGTACCGTGTCGCGCCACACAGACAGCCCCCTTCATGTTGCACGTTGTTTTCGCCCATTTCTTGTTCCTCACAAATCAGGTTGCTTGATATTTCACGATCATTTTGATGTTGAGATATGTAAAGAATTTATTACATAATTCAGCGATTCTCGAATGGCTTAATCTGCAATTCGTACTTAGAAATATCATATTATTAACGTATACGCGAGTCATTATAATTTTATATATGTTAGAATTACTTACATATGAACTGGTCTGGTCTTCCGCCACTCAATAGCCTGCGGGCATTCGCCGCCCTAGCGGAAGCAGGTAGTTACAAGAAAGCCGCGATCATCCTAAGCGTTACCCATGCGGCCGTAAGTCAACAGGTACGCGCGCTGGAAGACCGGTTAAGCACGTCACTCGTGGTGCCGGATGGACGAGGAATCAGGCTGACCAAAGATGGGCTGGCACTGGCCCAAGAGCTCAACGCCGGGTTTTCAATGATACGGTCGGGAGTGGAGAATATAGTCAGGTCCGGTGCTACCCATCCGGTTCAACTTTCTACCTCCCCAGCGTTTGCCATGGAGTGGTTGATGCCCAGAATTCAGGACTTCCAATCTACCCATCCGGAAATTCCGTTGCTACTGAATCCCACGGTCAAGCTGGTTGACCTCAGGCCAGATGGTGTTGAAGTTGCGATTCGCTACAGGGACAAACGTAGACTCAAAAAACCGGTCACACCGGTTCTGGTCAGTGACATGGTTGTGATTACCGCGCCTGCGTTGATCCAAGACCGAACCATCGGCAACCCTGAAGAACTGCTTGACCTGCCTTGGTTGCAGGAACTCAATTACAATGAAGTCGCAGAATGGTTTGCCTATCAAGGCGTCAATATCACAAAACCGCCCATGATCACGCAGATGCCAGGCAATCTGATCATGCAGGCAGTGCGGAGGGGAGATGGAATTACCTACACGGCCAGGGCGTTTTTCGAGGAAGAAATTCTGGCAGGGAGCATGAAGGTACTGTACTCGGACTCGGCCGCCGGAATCTACTGCATTGAAACCTGCAAGGGGCCTCTTCGGCAGTCGGCACAGACATTGGTTGACTGGTTCCATTCACAATCGCAAACCTGCGTCGTCTAGCCACCAGTCCCATATTTTTGGGTTTGGTATCAATACCAACCTGTTTATCAACTCTGTTGATGTCGGCTTCGAGCATATGGAGGAGCTTGTCGTGCCACATACCTCGAGTGGCCGCTCATGGCCGTTCAGCGACTGTCGATTCAAGAATAGAGAAGCAGAAACACCCCTTCAACAATCAGGCAGCTTTGTGGCTGGGAGCGGTCATTAGCTTTAATCTTGCTGCTCTGCAGCAGCTATGCTCACTATCGACCCACTGCAGTCGTTGCTCACCACTTGGCGCGAACGTCGGCCCTGACTTCCATACCTGTCGTATCCGGAGAAAAGCACCTAGTCTGGCAATCCTGCTCGCCGTAACCCATTTTCGACCCGTAGCAAATCCTCCGGGTTTCGATATGATAGTCCCTGCATATATTTGCTGATAGAAAAGTCAGGTGCCAACCTCAGCACCTCGCGCGCCGCCTCCTTGGCCTCATCTATGCGTCCAAGCTCACCCAGCACGGAAGACAGGTTTACGTGAGGGGAGAGGTAACCGGATTCCCGTTTGAGTGACTCTCGAAAAGTGTCGACCGCCAGCTCGCCATCACCGGTGAAACGGTACGCGGCCGCGAGGCTCCGCAAAGCGGCGGCTGGGTACAGTGGACAGACCCGCATCCGCCTTCTTACCAACTCCAAACCTCGATGCGGCTTGCCGGATTTGATCATCACCATCGCTGCCTCCCCCAGATTGTCGGCATTAGACGGGGCCAACTCAATGGATTTCTCCGCGCTTGCAATTGCCTTTTCGAACTCTTTCCGCTCCATGTGGTACAACGCCATTACGCTATAGGCGTCCGCGCAGGAAGGGTCGATCTCAATCGCTTTCTGCGTACATTCCAACATTGACGTGAGCGCCGTTTGCCTCTTCACGGCGTCGTTCTCCCCTCCAGCAACATCGGCATAATTTTGATAAAACCATCCAAACATAACCCACGCCATAGCATAGTTGGGGTCGAGCTCTATCGCCCTTTCAAGTAGCTTTCTTCCCTGCAGCAAATCACGTTCGACGCCACTCCGAGTAATAATCGGTGCGGCCAACCGCACGCACTCCCAGGCTTCCACGTTCTTTGTACCACTGGACCACATCCTGGCCTGCTCACCATCTCTCAGCTCGACATCCAGGGCGACGACTATTTCACGCATGAGTTCGTCCTGAACCGCAAAGACGTTATTTAACTCACGGTCGTACCGTTCTGCCCAGATGTGATGTCCAGTGGTCGCGTCAATTAGCTGAGCCGTCACTCGGACTCGGTTCATAGCTTTACGTACGCTCCCCTCTAGCACGTATCGAACGCCTTGGTCGCGGGCTACTTGCTTGATGTCAACGTCCTTACCTTTGTAGGTGAAAGTCGAGGTGCGGGCCACGACCCTCAAGCTGCTCACCTTGGACAGCGCTGTAATAATGTCCTCCGAGATGCCGTCACTGAAGTACTCTTGCTCGGAGTCAGAACTCATGTTTGTGAACGGAAGCACCGCAATAGACGGTTTTTCAGGTAAATCCAATGCTACTGCTTCGAGTTGGGCCGGCGCTTCGGGCTCCGGTATGACACCTCCAGGTTTCAAAGTGACTGCATAGACTCTCACCGGCTCATCGAATCCTTTGACTTGTCGCTCGCCAATACTCTCGTAGTCGAACGGCAGCCGCTTCGGAATTGTCTCGTAAGCCGCTCCCTGGATACCCACGCCACCAGGTTCGGCCAATTGCTCCAATCTCTGTGCCAGCACCACCCCCTCTCCAGTCACTGTATTATCTGCAACCACCACCTCCCCCATAGCAATGCCAATTCGAAGCATGGGCCGAATGTCATCGGAGAGTTGCTCATTATTGATGCTGTTCGCGGCCTGGAATGCAAGTGATGCACCGACAGCATCTGATGCTCTAGAAAATTCGGCAACAAGCGCATCGCCTCGAATCTCATGGGCGATCCCACCATGGTTGCTAATGGCCTCAGAGAATCGTCTAAACATATCCTGTATGCGCTCGTGCGCTAAGGTCTCATTCCGGCGGACAAGTGTTGTCGAGCCAACCACATCGGCATGGAGAATGACAGCTAGTTTGCGTGAAGGATGGTCTGCCAAAGTAATGCGTGTTGGTATTCTAGAGGCCATCCAAGATATTACCGTGCCCGCTTGGGGTTAGCGAGCGATCTTATAGATCAGACGCGGTATAGTCGTGCAGACAACTACTTTACCCGAGCTGAGTGGCCGCAGTTGGCCGTTCAGGGCTCAAAAAGACCCGAGTAGAAACAGCCCCTAAGCAATCAGGCAGCTTTCTGGCTGGCAGCGGTCATTAGCCTTAATATTGTTGCTTTGCAGCAGCATGCTCACTATCGACCCTGAACGGTCATTTGTTGTTGGCCTGTTGATGTTTCTTAGCGAAAGAGTCGCTTTCCTCCTTAACTTCCGGCGTAACCACAGTGTGTTCTTTGTACAGTTGAGGTGTGCTCGCGACCCCGTCACTTTCCCAGTAGTGCTCATGAAAGATTTCAAACCCTGCCGGTAGAACCGTACCGTTCGTTGCTTCACTCAGAAAGAAATATTGGGTGTTTTCTGACGTTCTCGAAAACCAGTCTGGATTGTCGAATGTTCCGCTGTAAACGCCAGCAATTGCAGGAAATCGCTCAAATGTGAGAAACAGCTTCGTTCCGCAATTTTCGCAGAAGTTAACGTAGATCGTTTTCCCACTACCTTCTGATATGTGCTCATAGGTACGCACTTCCCCTTCCGTGACACTGAGATCATCTTTGGGAAAAAGTGTTTCGACCAAGTAGGCGCTGCCCGTGGCGCGCTGACAGAATTTACAGTGACAACAAATAATGTCGCTCGGTTCGGACATCACCCGATAACGAACGCGACCACAAAGACATCCTCCCTCTTGCACCTATGCACTCCCTCAGAATTGAATCAAAATTGAAGTATACACAGAACACCTTTACCTTCACCGTCGATGTCTCCTTGTGGCCTTTCATTGCCGGTTGATTCAAGTAAAAAGAAGTAAGAACACGCTGCAATCAGACAGCTTTACAGATAGGAGCGGATATCACCCTCAATCTTGTTGCTATGCAGCAGCTATATCAGCAACCGACCCGATGCAGACGGTCGCGATTAGATCACGGTACGCCCGCAATTTGCCCGAAGCGGACAGACTCAACAAAGGAGTTCTCATTCCATCGCCTGAGACCCGGCTGTCCCGGTAGCTGTCCATCGGTACGGCTTGTACGCATCATCCAACTCCGGCTCGACAATATGGTTGGTGTAGTTGGTCATCACCTTGTAGGCGATAGCGGCAATGATTTCGAAGACGTTTTCACGCGTGAACCCGACGGATAGAAAAGAATCAACAGACGCGTCATCGACCCAACCACGCTTACGCACCATGGCTTGGGTGAAAGCGCGTAGCGCTTCTAGCCGGGTATCGGAATAGGAACCACCGGCGCGGGCTGTATCGATCACATCCTGCGGTACGCCTTGCTCCATAGCCCATGGGGTGTGTGCGGACATACAGTAGTGGCACCCATGTTCGATATTTATCGTGAACCAAATAACATGCAACTCGGTTGGGGTGAACTTCGTCTGGCGCATGGCGTCGATGAGACCGATGTATCCGTTCACAGCCGCCGGCGACTCCGCCATGCCACCGAGGACATTGGGTACCATACCATAGCGCTTATTAACGTTTTCGAGAGCTGCCTTACGAGCCCCTGTCGATTCGGCGATCTTATGGACTGCGAAGTTAGACATGATTTCGTTCCTTTGGTAGGTAGCCACTGGGTTCTTTGCTTCTAGTAATGTACCGTATGGATGGTTTCATTTTTTTTGATTTTAGAATACGTCGGCTTTGAGTATAAACCTGCCGGTGGGCGACGACTAGCGAATGACTCTTAGTGGCCGTTCAGTGCCTGTCGGTTCAAGAATGAAGACAGAAAAATAGGCTTTTAGCAATCAGGCAGCTTTGGATGCAAGAACGGACGTCGGTTCCAAACATGCCGCGACGCAGCAACGATGCTCGCTATCGACCCAAACCCGCCGTTCGAGTTTCATCACTTGGGCGTCCGGTATTCAGCTTAGCAAAAGCTGTGTAGGCGGTGTACCATGAGAATGAAGAAATCAAGTATTAATCACTGCTTGTCATGCGAAACACAAAAACGCGTCGAGGAACTAACCATGAATAGTCGAAAGCTTGGAGTTCTGTTATTGGTGAGTGTTTTCGCCACCCCCGCCGTTTGGGCGGGAGAACTGCACGCTGCCGCGGAAACCGGCGATCTCGCTCGAGTCAAACAGCTTATCGAAACAGGCGGTAACGTTGATGAACGAGATGTCGCAGAACGTACGCCTTTATCGTGGGCAGCAGAAGGTGGTCACGTGGAAGTCGTGCAGTTTCTTATTGGGAAAGGAGCAGACGTCAACGCCCGGGATTTTACAGATGTCGCACCGCTGCAGCATGCAGTGCTGGCGAACAGTTTGAACGTGGTAGAGCTATTAGTTAAGAATGGTGCCGATGTGAATGTTAAGGACGATATCGGTGTCACCGTGCTGGACGATGCAACCAACCGAGGTTATACGGAGATGGTGGAATTGCTTAAGGCGAACGGGGCGAAATGTGGGACAAGCGACCCCTATTCCAATAACTGTAAGCTGGCAGGTGGATCGGAATGAGCAAGGACGGCGGCTAGACAGCCCTGGGCTAGCCAATAACTGATCAGGCTGCTTTGCAGATCAGAGCAGACATCGGCACCCTCTTGGCCGCTCAGAGCCTTTCGATTCAAGAACACATAGGCGGAGAAACGTTTTTAGCAATCAGGCAGCTTAAAAGGCAGGAGCGGACACCCGCGCTAATCTTGCTGCTTTGCAGCAGCTATGCTCACTATCGACCCTTAAGGAACGTTCCCTAACTTCCACTAGGCCCTGCGTCAGAACCTTACCGGCTACGAGGAAGACCTTTCATCACCTGCATCACCAGGATTGCGTGGTAAATCGTGTAGAGC
>JAHEKE010000084.1 GCA_024638505.1 Gammaproteobacteria bacterium
GGCATATATACGCTAGTTATTTTCGGTATCGTTGCCCGCAGTGGTGGTAGCAGCAACAATTCAGCATTAAACCAGCCTTTTTCCGAAGTGACCCTGTCACCTTCTATCGAATGGGTGAAAGGAAAAAATGTAGACTCAATTGCACCGTGGATGGACAGGAATAATAACACCAAGGTATTCATCACCGGTAAACGCTCTAACGATTTGAATGTGTTTGACATCAATGGTGGCAATGTTGAACGCTCCGTAAGCCATCGGGGTATTAATGGTGTCATCGTCTTTGAGGATGAAGTCTTTATAAGCACCAGAGGTCGTGCTGGCGATATTACCGTTTTCGATGCCGCAACCCTTAACGAGCAACGAGCCTTCGCTGGTGGTGAATTAGATTCAGGTGAGCATGACCTGGATATTTGCTCTGCAGTTAACACCGATGGTGTTGACGTCGCATGGGTGACTGATGACAGTGGAAAGGTTTTAGCGTTTGATGCGGTAAACGGTTTTAAACTCTATGAAATCGACACCGGCATAACCAAAGGCTTGGAGGAGATCGAAGTCATTGAACATAACAATCAGTGTACTCTTGTCATTGCCAATGAAAATGTACAGGGCGGTTATGGCTTCCAGGTATGGCATGCGGATGCTACAAGCGCAGCTAAAATCGCAAACTTTGGTCAGGGTCTGTATTCTGACGGGGATTCGGAAGGGATACAGGCTTTTCTAGCGGAAGATGGTTCTGGTTACCTGGTTTCATCAGAACAGCGGTCTACGCTGACTCGTTTTAGGGTTTATCATTTCAATTTTACGGGAACCGATTTTACTTATCTCGGCTACTTCCTATTGTCGGGCGTAGAAAATACTGATGGTGTAAGCGGTTTTCAGTGGCCAGTGCAAAATAATCCCGAAGGCATGTTTCTCGCCATTGATGATGACTCGCGTGGTGTCGGCATTGGGTTGGATGAGCTGTGGAATGCAACTGGTTTGAGCCTGAATGCTGATGGGGGCTGATCCAATGAGGTTAAAGGGTGTTTTAGGTAATGCCGATTTGGGTCGAAGATCGCCGCTGATTCATCGTGTTTGAGGATCTGTTTTCTCGTAAGCAGACGCTGGCAGCTCCCATCCAGGCGGCAATCTTCGGCCAGTAACGGACGCTCGCCAAGAGAATTATGAAATTCCACTAATTCACAAGCTGATGGTGAATTATTTCTATGGTTGACGCCGACTTAGAGGCTATATTTAACGCAAGTACTTCGCAACAATGAGTATTAGCTATTCGATAGATAACCATGTTCAAGAAATTTTGGAGCCCAATATGTTCAAGTGGCTTTTCAAGCGCGGGAATAAAAGTGAAACCCTTGACCCTGAACCGGCGATAAGTCGCAAATCGGCTATACGTAGTGAATTGGCAATGAGAGCAAGTATTACCAAAAAACTCAGGAGATATAACGCTGACGAAGATACGACAATCTCCAAGTTTACCCTGGCCGATGATAAGGCAGAAAGAAAGCACGAAATGAAATTGACACAGGTTAAAACTCGAGATGCCTGGGGCCAGGCCAATCCGAGGGAAACAGGTAAATGGAATAAGGAAGATCGACGGAAAAGGGTAAGAACGAAATATCCGATGAACTAAGAGAGAATGGTTAGCCACCTCAAGTGAGGTCGATTTTTTTTGTTGGAAAATTGACCGTACTCCTGAATTGTAGCCGTGCCCAATGTGGGAAATTAATCACTAAGCGACATCTGTCGGGAGAACGGGTTGGGTTTTAAATCGTCGCTGATGCCTCGAGCTTTAGCGTCTGTTTTCTCGTAAGCAGACCCTCACATAGCTAAGGCAGGAGGCAATCTTCGGCCAGCAACGGACGCTCAAGTAATTTATATATTCGAGTCATCACGACTGCCACCTCGCTATTTAACGTCGACCTTAAACTCCGCAGCAGTGTGTGCTTCTATATCATATTTAGAACGAATCGTGTGATTAATGTGAGTTCCATAAGTATGTAACGATAAGGTAACTTTATCGCTATCGTTACGTACTGCATGAATACCGCCATTTCTAATACAAACTAAATCGCCGGGACCAGCTGTTGACTCATCCTTTACCTCCAACTCTGCATAGTCGGGTTTACTCCTATCGTCTAGTCGCTTGTAACGGATATTTCGCTCAACACCTTCCACCCCAACAACGACTGCCCAAGTACCATGGTCGTGTGGTCCAACTCCCATTCCAGGAATCCATGTTGCTGCAAGCACGGCAAGGCTGTGATCTTCTTCTTCGTGCAAGAGAAATGCGCTAAATCCCGTTTCTTCATCGGGGTTATAGAACCTTTCTTCAATCCAGCTGTCTTCGCTTGCCAGGCGTTTAGCAAGTGGACCGACCTGATCAAATATTTCGTTTTCATCGACTGTTTCAGCTGTAATCCTGCGTAGATCGTCAACATATTGCGCGACTGAGTATTGTTCTTGCATAGTGTCTTAGCCCCCTTCTGTGTTTTATAGCGACTGCTTTACTCTATGAAGTTTCTCCTGCACTAACTGATTGATCAGACAATCTTGATTAGTGTTTTCAGATAGGCCAGGGTCTCATCATCCCACTTGCTGGCGTCCTCGTTGTGGGCAATCTTCGCGTGCAATTCCATGAGTTTCCAGACCTCATCTTCCGTCTCAGCGACGACTTTCCCGGGACAGGCCTCCATACCCTCACAATCTGCACAGGCGTAGGAATAAGCCATATTTTCCTCCTCATAGTGTTGTAAAAAAGGTACCAACGCTATGTTACTCGCTTGGTAACCGCAGACTATCGTTTCTCTTTATACCTTTCGCGCCAAGATAAACGGAATGTATTTGATTTCGCTTGCGTCGATTGTCTCAGTTAGGTCAAACTTTGCCGCCGATATTGAGAAATTCGGAGCCTGTTTTCTCGTAAACGGACCCTCATGAAACTTTGGTGGGAGGCAATCTTCGGCCAGAAACGGACACTCACCTCTAAATCCGAGTAAATCGATCAGGGCGGTGCCGAACAGCCAGATGGCAGTGGGTACTGGAACTTGGCCAGGGATAAGTTAGTCCAGTGATATTTTCAGCAGTTACTCACGCAGGCGTAATACCAGCCCGGTTTTATCGGAATGAGCTGCAAAAACACCAATGACCGCCAACAAACTCTGTACTGTACATATTTTTTTTCCAATTACGACGGTATGTTGTGGTTTCAAGAATGCCTCCTTGAATTGCACCAAACTTCCAGCTTTTACTAAATAGGTGCCGTTGGTCGAGTCAAGGTCACGCAGGCGTATTTTCCCATCAATAATCTTTATTTCGACATGTTGTCGACTAACCGATGCATCATTGATATAGATATGCCCCTCCCTGCCCACAATGTAGGTTCGACCCTCCATGATGTCGATTTCTACATTCGCATTAGTATTCATTCTGACGTTTCCGGAATGCTCCTAATTTCTCAAGAGTAAAACTACCACCTTAAATCCAAGTCACGCATCACCCACTTGGGTGAAATAGTCTTCCCGAGAAAAATCGCAATTAACCATGTGATAATTAAAAATGAAGGAGCGTCTTCTACATAGACTCTAACGCCGCAGGAGTGCGATAAAAGGGCGCGGCACCGCGACAACTCGATTTATCAATACTCTGACAGGGTAAAATTATCACGGTGCGGCGCTGCTAATTCTCCAAAGCAGACCCCCAAGAAAGCTAGGTAGGTGGCAATCCACGGCCAAAAGCGGACGCCTAGCATCAGATAATATATTATCAGGTCAATTACCTTTTAATCATACTATTAGCCTTTTGAAAGAAGAAACAAAACAATGGACCTGGAACGACGGTTGGATACTAATGTCGGCTTATCTTGCGCAATCAAACAAAAATCCTACATTAGCTAATGTAATTGCTGCGGCCGATGCGACAAATCATGCAATTCCAACACCGAATGAGCTTTCTCAAGCGTTCACAAAACTGGTCAATGCAGGAGTACTCGAAGTTAAAGAAAATAGCTATATGATTAGAAGCGAACACTTAAGTGGAATAGAAAGAGCCTATAGATCCAAAGGCGGTTTGTTCGAGTCAGCGAACAAAGGGAAGAAATGGTTAAACACCTCAAAACTTGATACAGATAAAATGCCGAAAATAACCGTCACACAAGATGAAGTTAATAATGCATACAAGGTATACACCTCAAAATCCAATCAAAAAGGCTAAAAAGCGCATGCAGTCGGACACGGCAGAGCCGCGCCGCTGATGCGAGGCGTTAAGAGTTTGATCAAAACAACTACCGTATCAAAAGCATGGGAACTGTAACCAATATCACAAAGGTCAAATTCTCCGTTGGCGAGTTGGTGCATCATCGCCTTTTTGACTATCGGGGAGTAATTGTAGATGTCGACAAAGATTTCCAAGCAACAGATGAGTGGTACGAAGCAGTCGCTAAATCTCGCCCTCCGAAAAATAAGCCCTGGTACCATGTACTAGTACATGGGAGTGATCATTCTACGTATGTTGCTGAACAGAATTTAGAGCCAGATGATATTTTGAAACCTATTAATCATCCCATGGTGGAACATTTCTTTACTGAGTTTAATGACGGGAGGTATGTGCGTGTCGACCGAGACAACTAGATGTGAAACTCCTAACACGCGCATGCAGTCGGACAAAGTACCCGCACTGACAGTTCCTTAATTTCTCCAAAGCGGATACTGAAACACATTTACCGAGCTTCGTTCTTCGGCCACAAGCGGACCCCCGGCAACAGTGATAGTATGTTTTTAGGTCAAAAAATCTTTTAATGCTGCTGTTAGGTTGCTACATGGATAACCCAATATCAAAAATCGAAGCGGCAGACGACGGTCGCCTACGAGTTTATCCAAAAACTATAAACACTATATTCGAGTATGTGTATCGTGCGGCAGCTGGAGTTTACTGGAACAAGGAACTACAGTGTTTTCAATCTTCGAATCCAAACAATTGGGATAATTGGGGCCACAAGGAGTGGTTTATTCAGATCTTATCAGCAGTAAAATCTGAATTAGGTGAAAAACTAGTACTTACAGAATATACAATTTTCGAGAAAAACGTAATCGAGTTCGAAGACGAAATCCGTGAAACATATTCGAATTATCGAACAATATTAGAGAAAGAATAAATGTCAAATACGCAATCATACAAGTGCATGCAGTCGGACCCAGCAAAGCTGGGCCGTTGATGCGAGGCGTTATAAGGCATAATCAATGTTACGAATCTTCATAATAATTCCTGTGTTATTGATTCCTTTGAAATCGATCGCGGAAACGCTTGTGCTTGAAAAACGGTCCTACACTTATAACGGAGTTACCACAAATTTCATTCTAGAAGTAGACGTTGCAGATATCGAGGAAACAATAAAACTCGATCCCGCCAAAGATAAGTTGCCACTTTCTATGCAAAAAGCCATAAATCTGGCGACATCGGCATATAAGGAGGAATATGGTAGAGAACCCCGGAGTGTTGCATCAGTAACCCTAACCCACTTCTCAAGTTGGGATTACGATAACCGGTGGTACTTCCTGGTAGATCTCACTGGAAATCCGAGTGTACAAGCAGCTGTGCTATTTAATGAAAAAGTCGTACTACCAAGAAAAATATAAAATGTCATATAACAATCACATGCAGTCGGACTAGATGCCCGCTGCACATCTTTGAGTGGCGAATACCTGAGCGTCCACCTGGGGTTATTAGCAGGAGCCGGGATTTTGATTCTGAGTGCCTGCTTTTTCTTGTTTTGGCCCGGAAGTTTTGCCGCAGCCATGGAAGTCGAGTCATGACTGCTTCCTGATAGGTTGAACGCCCCTGTCAAGGACGTGTTGCGAATTTGCTAGTTCTGGTTTGAGTAAAGGCAACAGTGTGAATCCAGCCATTTGTATGCCTTCGGGTTTACCCGCCATCAGTTCAGTTCTGGTATTTTAATTTATAAATTACTCTCAATTTTCTAACGGCTGGGGTAAATTAGGGTGATTACCAAACCTTCGGCACTTGCCTTAATATGTCTGGAACCAGCAGCAACGGAAGCGTTTACGAACTAATCGGGTCTGACGATGCGCCTGTCATCGTGCTGGTCCACGGCCTCGGATTGAACCGGCAGATCTGGGAGAGTTATGCTTCCCGGTTTGCCCATCGTTACCGGGTATTGAGTTACGATCTTTTCGGGCACGGAGAAAGCGCATCGCCTCCGGGAATACCCTCGCTGACGCTGTTTTCCGAACAGTTGTTGTCGCTGCTCGATGAACTGGCGATCGATAAATGCTCGATAATCGGTTTTTCACTGGGCGGTATGATTAATCGACGTTTCGCAATGGATCATCCGGGGCGTCTGCGTGCGCTGGCGATTTTGAATTCTCCACATGAGCGGGAACCCGAGGCACAAGAGCTGGTCGAGCAACGCGCGCTCGACTCGGCTGCGGGTGGGCCCGGCGCGACCCTCGATGCGACCATCGAGCGCTGGTTTACCGCCCAGTTTCGAGCCGCGAATCCCGAGTTTATTAACAGGGTGCGCGACTGGGTGCTGGCGAATGATCCCGAAAATTATGCTTTGTGCCGCCAGGTTCTGGCCTTCGGCGTGATCGAGTTGATTCGCCCACAGCCGCCGATCGCCCATCCCACGCTTATCATGACCTGCGAAAACGATAGCGGCAGCACTCCAGAAATGAGCCTGTCCATTGCCAGTGAAATCGGGGGATCGCAGGTAATTATCGTACCGGGTTTACGGCACATGGGATTGAGCGAGAATCCTTCTTTCTTTATCAACGCGCTAGCGGAGTTTCTGGAACAGCTGCCAGATACTCGGGAACACTTAGACAGGATCCAGGTATGAAAAAATTATCCGGGGGGCAGGCCGCGGTCGCATCGTTACAGGCAGAGAACGTCGGGCACGTTTTTGGGCTGATCGGATCCGCGACTATGGAAATGTTCGATGCACTATATGACGCGAACGATATTAATTTTATCGGCATTCATGACGAACGCACCGGCACCCATATGGCCGATGGCTACGCGCGTGCCTCGGGTAAAGCGGGGGTAGTTCTCGCGGGTCAGAACGGACCGGGCGCAACCAACCTGGTTACCGGCCTGGCCCAGGCTTACGCGGCATTTTCTCCAGTGGTATCGATTGCCGGCTCACTTTCATCAGAGCATGTGTATCGCGACGCTTTCCAGGAAGTTGATCAGCAGGCCTTGTTCAAACCCATCACCAAGAAAACCTGGACGGTGACGCAAACCGGTCGGGTCCCGGAAATGTTTCGCGAGGCGTTTCGCACCGCCATGACACCGCGCAGGGGACCGGTACAGCTCAATTTGCCCCGGGACGTCTTGTCCGAGGTCACCGATTTCCCGGACTTCCAGCCACCCGTAAGCTACCGTTCGCAAAATGTACCAACGGCAAGTGCTGAATTAATCAAACAGTCAGCCGAACTGTTACGCCAGGCCAGGAAGCCGGTAATCGTTACCGGTGGTGGCATCAAGAACACCGGTGGTCACAAGGATGTGCTGGCACTTGCTGAAGTCTTGAATGCTCCGATCATCCTCGCCCCGGGGCATGGCGATGCGATTCCGTTCGGCCATTCCCTGAACTCGGGGCAGATGGGGCCTCGGGGCAACGTCGTAGCCTCGCGTTTAGCGAAAGAGGCAGACGTGATCCTGGCGCTGGGAACCCGTCTCGGATTCAATTCAACGTTTTACTCCTACGACAACATAAACCAGCAGGCGGCCATTATCCAGGTAGAGCTTGAGCCTACAGCTATCGGCCGTTATTTCCCGATCACACTCGGCATCTGGGCCGATGCGCGCGCGACCGCCCGCCAGCTTTGCGCCGAGCTCGGCAAGCTTGAAGCCCGTGCCGGGGTCGAAGCCTGGACCCAGGCCTATATCAGTGAGCGCGAAGCCTACCTGCAAAAACGCGATATCGATGCCGATACCGAAACGCACCCGATTCAACCTTCGGGGCTTTACAAGGAGTTGCGCGCGGTATTGCCGCGCAACGCGGCCATTACCATGGATGCCGGAACGCTTTGCCTGCAGGCTACCGACGCATTGAATTACTGGGAACCGCCCTGCCTGTTTACGCCACTTGATTTTGGCCTGGTGGGTTTTTCGTTTGCCT
>JAHEKE010000038.1 GCA_024638505.1 Gammaproteobacteria bacterium
AAGTGGGTCATTGACCAGGTGATGGAAATAGACGCACCCGCTATGTTTGCAAGCCTGAGAAAATCTCTTAACAACCTGTGCGAGTTGCCGGAAGATAAATAGGCTTGCGCCGGGCCACTTTCTAAGCGGTGGCTGTCCACGCCTCAGCGTTGTCTGTTTTCTTCTGCTTCCCATCTTCGTAACCAGCACTATAGGCCTCGGTAACCCGCTGTTCCTCACGTTCAGGATTACCCAAGTATCCGCCTATCCAACCTTGTATGTATTCCCGATCCACCTTCATTTTCTCGAGCTGGTCAACAGTTTCATAGTACTGCTTGTTCATGGCGCCTCATTAATTTCGACTGAACTGTTATTATTGTCGCAACAAAGTCATCCAGCAACAAGCGAACTGGCTGCGCAACCGGCACTGCGAGCTATCTGGCAGCTATTGAAACCGATAGACTACCTCCTACGAAAGATTTACTAAGCGAAGCGATTACGCATAACATGAATGCAACGGTAACACGAAGCGTTGTTATCTCGTCCGGGGAAATCTCATGAATGAACACGTGCTTCCGTCTGATCTGGATTTAACAAGCGGCATCGCGGCCTTTGAGGCCAAACATTTCAGTCGCGCAATGCAGCTGTTGACACCGCTGGCCGAAAAGGGCAACGCCGACGCGCAGTATCGGGCGGCAATCATGTATCAGAATGGCCTTGGCGTGGTGCGAAACCGGCGCTTGGCAGCGCAGTGGATGCGCGCTGCCGCGGAGCAGGGACACGCCTTAGCCCAGCACGGACTCGGTTTCATGTATATGGAGGGTGATTGCGTGACGCAGAACGGACCAGAATCAGTTAAGTGGTTCGAAAAAGCGGCGAGACAAGGTTTGGTTGGTTCGCAAACGACCCTAGCCATGATTCTGGAAGAGGGTAAGGGCGTAGATCGGGACGTGGCGCGCGCGCGCGAATGGTATCGCAAGGCTGGTTTTACTGAAAAATAAAGCGCTGGTGTCTGGTGATGTATAGTGGCGACAGTTACGGTTAACCCGAGCGGGTGCACATTCAGCTGCGAGGGAAAGCAGACTATATTGGAAGCCGCGCTGGCCGCATCGATAGCACTACCCTACGGCTGCAGCATGGGTACCTGTGGACAATGCCAAATCCGACTATTACATGGACAAATAAAACGGGTTAAACATCACGACTTCAGCATAAGGCAAGCTGACAGATTACGGGGTAACTTTCTGTCCTGCTCATACACAGCCGATAGCCCAACTTTAGTCATCGAAGCACTTGAAGCCCGCTGCAGTGCGGATATTCCGCGGCAGCACATCAACGCAAGAATCAAGAACGTAACGCAGGTCAGTGCAGACATCGCCATAGTCTCGGTGCAGACACCGAGGTCGACCAGACTTCGCTTTTTACCGGGACAAAATGTGCGATTGACTCTAGACAGTGAGATAAGTGCGGATTTACCCATCGCCAGCTGCCCTTGTGATGACCGCAACCTTGAGTTTCATTTACGTCGCCTGCCCAACGATGCGTTTTCAGGATTGCTATTCAAGCAAACGTCGTTTCCGCTTGCGGTGAGCATCGACGGCCCGTGGGGAGAGGTAGAGAAAAAGATCAGTTACGGCCCGACTATTTGTCTAAGTTTTGATGTTCACATCGCCGCAATCAAGAGCTGGATTGAACAACAACTTGCCGATGAAACGGAACGCTGCATTCAACTATACTGGTTTGCGGCGGAAGATGAGTTTTATTTAAGCAAGCTGCTCTCGTCGTGGCGCGATGCCTTTGATACCTTTACTTACAACCTGATACCGGTTCAAGACACAAGTTGTCGGTCTGTAGATCCGGCATTGTTAAAAAACGCATTGAGGCAGTTTGCGCCCAAGCTGCTCCTGGTCGCCGGACCCGACTATTTTGCACACCTTATAAAACGCTGTGCCGATGAGGTCGGACTCGATGAATACACACTGTGGGAGCATACGCTGCAACATCCCAAATCTGAACACGTTGCAGTGTAAGCTCTAATGCGATTGCGGAAGGACTGCATTCATCTGTCTATACCAATCGTTCAACGCCGGCTTTCCGCATCTGAAAGATATCGAATCCCGTTCTCTACTGCCATCACTGCGGCCTCTACGCGAGAGTGCACGCCTAGCTTTCGCAGAATCGATTTAACATGGAGCTTCACAGTCCCGTCAGAAATATCCAGGTGACGAGCAATAACTTTGTTGCTCTGGCCTTCAGCCAAATGACATAGGATTTCGAATTCACGGGCAGTCAGGCTGTCGAAGGGCGTGGCGGGGGACTCTTCTCCACTTGGACCCTGTTTGACAAGATCAGCCAGCAGGCGGGTTAATCGCGGCGCTACAACGGTCTGGCCTTTCACAATATCACTCAGCACCGACACCAGCTCATCTGGATCCATGTCTTTCAATAGATACCCGCTTGCTCCCGCTTTCAATGAATTCGCAATATCCTGATCTTCTTCGCTGGTGGTTAATACTACGACCGGCCGCTTGAAAGCCTTCGCTTTGAGCTCCCGTAACACCTCCACACCGCTCATGTCCGGCATGCGTAAATCCAGTAACACTACATCCGGCTGCTCATGCAGAGCTTTGATCACGCCGCGCCTGCCGTCACTGACCATCAATACCTCAATCCCCCTCCGCTCCAACAACCCCTGCAAGCCGACTCTGAACAGCGCATGGTCATCTATTAACAGTACCCGCATTAGGCCACACTGGAGGCAGCGGTTACTGCAGCATTCGCTGCGGGAAAGCGAATGGCAAGAGTCACCCTCGTTCCATCGCCGGCTTCACTGTCGATGGTTAACGAGCCTCCTATTCTCTGTGCCCGCTCCCGCATGATCGTCAATCCGATTTGCTGACCCGGATGGGAAGATTTAGTGAGCTGATCGAATCCTGCTCCATCATCCTCCACAATCGCCTCGTGCAGACCATCTGTCTCGCAGCGCAAAAGCACCCGCACCGACGTTGCTCCACTGTGCTTTTGTGTATTGGTCAGAGCTTCTTGAATAATCCGGGCGATCTGGATTTGCACCTCTGGCGCAATAACCGTGTAATCCCAGTGGTTATGAAAAAACACCTTGATATCCGAGCGACGCTTGAATTGGGTGATAACCTGCTCAATGGCGTTTTCCACTTTACCATCTTGGGCTGACCCGCGAAATTGAGCGATCAGGTCTCTCAACTCCAGGATGGTCTCTTCCAGGCCGTTTTCGACTCGCTCCATCTGCTGCCATATTGCAGGTTCCTCCCCCTGTGCGAGGGTTTCGTCCAACACCCGGACCTGTAGCTTCAATGCGGCGAGTGACTGCGCCAGAGAATCGTGTAACTCATTGGCTACTCGCGTACGTTCTTCAACGGTCGAGAGGCGCAGCGATTCCTGCTCCAATCTTGTTTTCTCTAAAGCCATGCCCAAGTGACGGCCGATGTTGGGCAGTAAATCGAAAACCTCGCTGTGAACAACTTGATTGTCCATATCGAAATACAGCTCGTACATACCCAGTACTTTATCTCGATACTCCAAAGGCAGCTCAATTTTTTGTTGATTGCCGGAAGGCTTAACTGCAGAAGGGACAACGGGGGACGACTTATCAGCAAGTTCTGCGTCGGGCTTGTCATCTGCGGTAGCCAAACCCCATTCGCCAAAGGTTGCAACCAGTTTGAGGCCGGTATTGGTCTGCACGTAGGCACGCCCCATTTCAGCATCCAAAATGGTGCACAATGAGTTCAGATACTGACTGATAAGCTGCTCGTTCCCCGGGCCAAGATTCGCCAGGGCTGCAACGTCATACAGCAGCTGCAGGGACTGGCTCTTCGCAGACAGGCGCTCAGCCTGCTGTTTCAGCTGGCTCTCTGCATCGTTTGCCAGAGATTCCAACCATTCGGCTAAGCGGTTGATATCGTCAGCCAGGCCGTCAAAACCGCCGTCGCGGGCAACCGGAACGCGGGCAGTGAAATCCCCTTGGCGAATCTCCGATGCCCAGTGCCTGACATGGTTAAGCGGTTCAAAAAAATTCTTTTTCGCGTATGCCAGAGTAGTGATCACAAACCCGAGGGATATCAGCAGCCAGAGTAATTGTGCCCACCAGATCAGTATTGCATACTGTGGAAACAGTATAAAACAAACAGCCAGAATTCCGACGCATAAGATTGAAAACAGCAAGCCACCCAACGCGGCGATCAGCCTGCGAGAGGAATCCGCGCCGATTGACCGCCATCCAGCAAGCCCACGGACAAGTTGCAGAAGTTTTCCATCAGACCGGTGCGCACTTCGAGGCATGCCTATAACTCCGTCCTTAGCACAGTACCCTATGAAAATTGATTATTGTACACCGCCATGAAAAAATGACACGCAAAGAGCTGCTCCCACCGGCCAGGCTTGTGCACGAAAAGTTCGTCTTTGTCACTTATACGTGCACTATCTTAAGCAAGTTGTACCACAGCTAAAACAAAGGAAACATGATTAAACCTCACGGCTCTGCAGAACTGAATCCACTTTATGTAAACGACTCCGCCGCGCGGCAGAACCTGATGCGTGCTGCTGAAAGCATGCCCGGCATCATCGTCAGCTCGGCCACCGCGGCCAATACCGTCATGTTAGGCGGAGGTTACTTCAATCCGCTCACCGGGTTTATGAACCGCGCGGATGTCCGACGCGTATGTGATGATATGAGAACGGCCGCGGATGTATTTTTTCCTGTTCCGATTTTAAATGTTTGCGACGATACTGGGCCAATCGAGGGCGCCGAGCGCATCGCACTGCGCGATCCGAATGTAGAGGGCAATCCAGTTCTGGCCGTGATGGACGTTGCAGCGATCGAAACGCTCTCTACGTTGGATCTCGAATTGATACTCTCCAAGGTCTATGGCACGACCGATAGCAAGCATCCCGGCGTACAGGAGTTCCTGGCACAGGGCAAACATTTAGTATCCGGCCCGGTTCAAGTGCTGAACTTCAGCTACTTTGAAAAAGACTTCCCACAAACTTTCCGCACGGCCGTACAGATCCGGCAGGAAATAAATAAGCGCGGCTGGAATCGAGTGGTTGCGTTCCAGACTCGAAATCCGATGCACCGTGCGCATGAAGAGCTCTGCAAAATCGCCATGGACGCGGTCAATGCGGACGGCCTGGTGATACACATGTTGCTTGGTAAGCTCAAGCCAGGGGATATTCCCGCGTCGGTACGGGATGCTGCAATACGCAAGATGGTGGAAGTCTATTTTGAACCGAACACCGCCATGATAACCGGTTACGGATTCGATATGCTCTACGCTGGTCCGCGTGAAGCATTGCTGCACGCGCTGTTCAGGCAAAATATGGGAGCCAGTCACTTTATCATCGGCCGCGATCATGCCGGCGTTGGCGAATACTACGGCGCGTTTGATGCACAGACAATATTTGATTCAGAGGCGGTCGCGGGAGCGCTGGAGATCGAGATATTCCGCGCTGATCATACCGCTTATTCAAAGAAACTAAATAAGGTAGTGATGATGCGGGATGTGCCTGACCACACTACGGAGGATTTTGTTTTGCTATCGGGGACCAGGGTGCGCGAGATGCTCGGGCAGGGTATTGCGCCACCTGCGGAGTTCACCCGTCCGGAGGTAGCTGAGATATTGATGGACTATTATCGATCGAGCGGCAGCCGGCAGACATCCGCCAGCTAGGACAAACGCCAGGCTCAGAGTATTTCTATAGGGTGCTCGCCAGGTTCACGCCAGGCTATTTTTTGGCGGAACATAGTGTGGGTCATTGGGGTTCATAAAGATGAACTCTTGGCTGCCATCGTCCAGTTCAACATAGTCGAGCGTGGCTCCGGTGAGTAATTCCCTGCTGGTCGGCGCCACTACTATATTTATCCCGTGCCAGTTGATCTGCGCATCATCCGCATGGGATTCATCGAAACCCATGGCGTACTCCACGGTCCCATCTGTTCGTCTTTTCGCGGCTACGCGCAGAGGTACACCCTGCTGCCCAGTGCTTTCGGCTGAGGCCTGAATCTGCTGCGCAGCTTTCTTTGTCACGACCAGTGTCATGGAAAAATCGTGGGTTCTACAACCAACTTTCGACCTGACGCACGTTTTGCGCTTTTGATGTGGGTAACAAATCTCTCCACCCAATGATTCTGTCCAACATTACGATGATGCGCATAGGTGGCCAGCATATTTTTATAAATTAGACCGTCATATCCTGCTTTGATACCGACACCGCGCGCGACTTGATAAGCAAACTCAACGCTGTCATCCAAGTTCTCCACTCGAGAATAATGAAACTCGTGTGCCGGCAGGATCTGATTTGAGTTTGCTTTCACCGCGGGCCACGGATGTTGCGCCGTCTCAATGAGCTGAACATAACCGCGGCCCACCGGTTTGGCCTCTACTTTGGCATTGGCATTCAGCGCACCTACCATCAGGTGAGTGGCGCCACCATAGGTGATGTCTCGACAAAGATACATCAAGCCGCCACATTCCGCATAGACAGGATAACCTGCGTTGACAAAGCGTTTTATATCCGCTTTCAGCGTTGTGTTTTTTTCGAGCTCCCGCAAGTAGAATTCTGGAAATCCTCCTCCGATGAAAAGCGCATCAACGTCCGGCAACGCAGCATCATGCATGGTATCAAAGAACACTAACTCAACGCCCTGATTTTGCATCAGCTCAAGGTCATCGGGGTAGTAAAAGGCAAACGCTTCGTCCCGTGCGATGCCGAGTCGGATAGCGTTCGCTGCGGCAGGCACCGGGGGTACGACCCTGCCCTGCGTTACGGACTTTGGCGCGGCAGTCAGAGACAGTAGTTTATCTATATCCACTGCCTCTGCCACAACTCGCGCCATTTTTTCGATTCGACAACCTGCGTCACGGTCCTCGTTACTCGGCATCAGCCCGATATGGCGCTCCTTAATTTCCATGTCCCGCGTGCGGTGGATTGCTCCCAGCACTGGTACGTCGGTATAGCGCGCGAGCGCATCGACGAGCTTGCGTTCATGCCGGTCTCCACCCACCTTATTCAGCACGATACCGGCAATGTGGAGATCACGGTCAAAAGTTCTATAACCATGGAGTAAAGGTGCAATACCTCGGGTTATGCCGTTCGCATCCAACAGCAGCATCACCGGCAGGTTAAGCAGCTTGGCTAAAGCGGCACTGCAGTCGCTTCCCTCAACATCCATGCCATCATAGAGTCCCTTATTTCCCTCTACCATTACTATGTCGGCATCACCGGAGTACTTGTTGTAGGCCTGTTTAATCTCTTTTGTCGACATGGTGTAGAAGTCGAGATTGAAGCAGGGATGTCCACTCGCTTTGGACAGCCACATGGGATCGATATAGTCTGGCCCTTTCTTGAATGTCTGCACGTGATGGCCTCGCGCCTGCAGCGACGCTGCCAAACCGATGGTGAACGTCGTTTTACCTGATGATTTGCGGGCAGCCGAAATGAGAAAACTTGCCATAGACCGGGCGCAGCGTTATCGCTTCGTCTTGCCGGTATCCGGCGACATATCCATCAGCGGCACGAACGGCAGAACACGAATCGCGACCGTGATCACTACCATCGCCAAAGCTATCCCACCTATACCCAATAACAGCTCGGCGATACTCGGGCGATAGCTGGTGATGACGCCATCAAAAAAAACGCTGCTCTCTTGCATACCGGGAAACAAATCCAGTGGAAAAACCTGCCCCCCGATAATGATTACATACAGCTGAGCGAATCCGCCGAGCGCGACCAACGCAGCAGCCATTACGATCCGCCAGACCGGCCCGCCGGCGCCGGTAAAAAACATCGTCATGGGGATAAGGCCACCCAGCAATACCTGCCCCGCCCAGAAAACGACGGTAAGCAGCCCTCCCTCTAGCAGGATAAAGCGCTCAATATCGCCGTGCTGCGCAACATAAATATTAGTCAGATGCTGTACAGCTATAAGGTACAGCACAACTGCGATAAACACGCCGTTTAACCGGCCCAATTTTGCAAGCCACCCGCCGCTTAAAGGTTGACGCATCAATCGAAAAACCCATATCGCGGTTAATAAGAATACTGACGTGCCCAAAGACAGCGAGTGCGCAACGAACAGCGGAGCCATGATCGCCGCGTCATACGCATCTCGCGCCACCAGAAAACCGAATATTGAGCCGGTGCCTGTGGTCAGCACAAAGCGCCACACAAATGCGAACAATCCTGCCGTTCTAACTAATCCGCTCATGCGCGGCTGAAACAGCAGGCATAGATAAACGACGGTAACAAGAACAAACCCGGTATATAGGAAGATATTCCACGCAAATATCGATTTGAAGTTGTAAGTGGTCATGGCCACAATCAAACGATCAGGCCTACCCAGGTCGAGAACCAGGATCAGCAATCCTCCGGTTAACAAAGCGATAGCGAGCAGACCAGATAAACGAGCTAATGGCTTGTAGGAATCGATTTTGAAAACAGAGTGCAGCGAGGCCACATTGAGCGCGCCGGAAGCGGCGAGAATCAAAAAAATGGCAAACACATGCGGTATGCCCCATACCACCTGATTGCTCATACCTGTTACCCAATGGCCCTGCTGTTCCATATAGTGAGCAGCCAGCAATCCAATAAATAATACTGCACCCAGAGCAATCAGCAGCACCCAGTAAAACTGCGCGCTCACGCTGAGAGTTGTGTATCTGATTCGATCCAAAGCTTATTCGCTCATCTTTTTTCAGTTAGCCGACTGCTTTACTCGATG
The DNA here is from genome assembly GCA_024638505.1 of Gammaproteobacteria bacterium. Classification (GTDB taxonomy): domain Bacteria; phylum Pseudomonadota; class Gammaproteobacteria; order Arenicellales; family JAANXG01; genus JAHEKE01. The sequence goes on from JAHEKE010000038.1 coordinate 8,735, forward strand.
CCCAATAAAAAACCTGAACCGTTTGACCGATCTTCTGTGCGGCGGTGGTCCCCGCTCAAATGCCGTAATAGCGCACAGCCGTATTCAACTTAAGATCATCGCGCACCTGTGTGCTCGGCAGGTCGCGAAGCTTTTGCGCCACGGGATCACGCTGATCATTCAGATCTCCAAAAATCAATGCCCCATGGCCTGCAGCAGAACAGGCTTCAACGCAGGCTGGCGTCAGGTCTTTGTCCACCCGGTGAACACAAAAGGTGCAGCTCTCCACCGTGCCTTTACCGCGCGGCGCATGTGGGCGCTGATTGTTCAATTCTTCATGGATAAAAGAACGCGCCTTGTAAGGACACGCCAGCATGCAGTACCGACAGCCAATGCAAATGTGCTTGTCCACCAAAACAATACCATCATCCCTGACGAAAGAAGCACCGGTGGGACAGACATCAACACAGGGCGGATCGGCGCAGTGTTGGCACAACATGGGCAGGGAGTGTGTTTTGCCCGTTTGTTCATCCCGCAGCTCCATTTTACGGATCCACTGGGCGTCGGATTCCGCTCGTCCGAATCCATACAACCCGTGCTCCTCATTGCATGCTTCGACACAGGCCGTACAGCCTTGTGCACACTTGGACGTATCGACCAACATGCCCCAGCGCACGGAAGGACTGACCGGTTCATCATCGCTTTTACCCACAGCCAATTCCACCAGCCTAAAGCCGGGAGCCAGAGACAATATCGCCACGCCGGCAGCCGCCTGGGTAAAAAAAGTGCGGCGCACCCTGTTCATACAATAAGCAGCGGAACCTGCTTAGCGTGCACTGTCCAAGTCCGCCGTGGTAATGGATATGTGATTGGTTAACATTGCGCTGGGCTCCGGCCTGGCGGCGTGACACTGGAAGCAGTCCATGCTAACCGCCACCGCAGCGTGACACCCCTGGCAGAACTGGCCCTGGGCGTTGATCGCAATAAATTCTCCGTTAGCAGCTTTTTCAGCATGGCACGCGATACACTCAAGCAGACTGTGTTTACGCGTGCGGATACCCTGATGCACAGTCAGGTCGCGCTGATGTTTCAGGAAATCCATGTGGCTTTTGCGCATCAATGCCGTCGGTTCTACGCACTGTTCGAGCTCTGCGGCTCTGCTGTTTCCACTGATTTGGGCACCAGCTTGTTCAAGCCAGATAAACAGCGTCAGAATCAGGCAGGCAATCAGGCGCGAGCATGCGGTAGACGACACTATTCCCCCATTCCCATGTCAATGTAACCGGTCGGACACACATCAGCACAAATGTGACAGCCAATACATTTGCTGTAGTCCGTATCGACATAGCGTCCGGTGGTTGAGCTGTCTTTTTTCACGCGGAAGACCGCATCCTGCGGGCAGTAGATCACGCAGTTATCGCACTCGAAACACATGCCACAGCTCATGCAGCGGCCAGCCTCTGCTACCACCTCTTCCTCAGTCAAGCCAACCTGCCTCTCCTGGAAATGACCGAGCACATCCCTTTCAGTTGGACCGATTTTTTTTCTTTTGTTGCGCGCGGTGTACTGAAAATGTGCCAGAAACAGCTCATCTGATGGAATGATCTCCTGCGCCGACCGATCTTCATAATTGTGCACGGCAAAGTTGGCGGAGGAAGTGCCCCATTTCTGGCCATGATCGTACTCTTCAGGTGCTAACCCGGATTCATTCAATTTCTGCAGGAGATTGAAGTGATGCACGTCCACTTTGGGTCGCTTGCGCAGTTCACCACCCCGCAAATAGAGGTCTATGCTTCCGGCGGCAATCGACGCTTGCCCGATTGCCGTAGTCAGTAAATGCGGCCTGATGATGTCGCCGGCGACAAAATGGCCGGGTTTTTCCAGCAGCTGGTAGAACTTGTCGGCGGCGATCAAGCCCCGGCCATCATCGAGTTCCTCCAGCCCGGTCAAATCGCCGCCCTGACCAATGGCGGATACAATCAGATCACATTCGATCTCATACTCCGTTCCTTCGATGGGTCTGGGCACGCCTTTCTCATCGACTTCACAACGGGCCATTTTCAGGGCGCGCGCGCGACCGTCTTCACGCTGCACCACGGCGACGGGCATCACACCATCGTGGATGCGAACGCCCTCGCGCAAAGCATCCTCCACTTCATGCTCGCTTGCGGTCATTTCCGACTTGCCAAACAGCGAGGTCAAAGTTACCTCCGCACCCCTGCGAACCGCGGCGACCGCGGCGTCGTGCGCAACAAATCCCCCTATCATTTCCTCCGGCCGGTTCCTGACATTGGCACTTTCTATCTTGCCTAGGCGCCGGGCAACAGAGACAACGTCTATGGAAGTGTCGCCACCGCCGACGCAAACCACTTTCTCCGCAGCGACCTTGAGACTTCCCTCGTTAAATGCCTGTAGAAACTTCACCCCGCTCACGCAATTTGGCGCGTCACCACCGGGCACGGGCAATGGCCGCCCGCTCTGACAACCGATCGCCCACAAAATCGCGTCGTATTCGGTTTCCATCTCGGCTAAGGTGATGTCGGCGCCCACTTTCATTCCGGTACGAACTTCGATATCCCCCAGATCAAGGATGCGCTGAATTTCGTGCTGCAAAAGCTCCCGCGGTGTGCGGTAACCGGGAATGCCGTAACGCATCATGCCGCCGAGCTGCTCGTGCTGTTCAAAAATTGTTGCGGCATGCCCCCGACGTCGAAGCTGGTATGCCGCAGCTAACCCCGCCGGGCCACCGCCCACTATTGCGACGCGTTTACCACTGGCGGGAGGGGCTGGTTCGTAGTTGAATTTCTCGGCATAAGCCTGGTCGCCGATGTACTGTTCAACCGCATTAATGCCGACGAAATCTTCCACGTTGTTACGGTTACACCCGTCCTCGCAGGGCGCGGGGCACACCCGACCCATCATGGCGGGAAACGGATTAGCATCGGTCGCACGACGGAAGGCATACTCCTGCATAGTCAATCCTGCGGGCGGCTTCTCGATGCCCCGGACTATCTGCAGCCAGCCGCGAATATCTTCACCTGACGGACAGCTCCCCTGGCAGGGAGGCGTGCGATGGACGTAAACCGGGCACTGGTGCGAGTGGTCCGCGTCAAAGATCGCCGCCTGCCAGTCGTCCTGCTTGTTGTTTCCATCTTCAAACTCGCGAAAGGTGAGCTTGGGTGCATGCATGACTTCTTCCTTTGTACTCATTATCGTTTAGCCGTCTCCAACTGTTTGATTTGTCCAGTGAGGCAGATAAAGGCTGCTCATCCCGCAGTCAATCACTGGATCTTTATAAATCATCTTACTCTGCGCCATCGAGTTCCAGCGCATCACCCAGCAGCTGATGCACACTTACGACCATATCCATCCCCATGTCGTAGAAGGGCAATACTTTGGAGAACTGACTTTTACAGATTGCACATATTGCCGCCATGTGCGTTACGCCATAGTCATCGATGACTTGTTTCAACGCCTGCACCCGCGGTAACGCTCCTTTGACACGCAGCTCAACCAAATCATCGGTTAACAATCCACCGCCTCCACCGCAACAGAACGTATGCTCATGCGTCGTGTCCGGCGCCATGTCTACAAAGTGGTTACAGGCCGCCTTGATGATGTTCCGCGGTATGGAGAATTGACCGCCGGGCACGCTGCCCATGCGCGAGCCTCTGGAGACGTTACATGAGTCGTGAAAGGTCACGACCTTGTCATCGTTTTTATCAGGATTAACCCGCAGTGCGCCGCGGTTGAGGAGTTCATGCGTGAACTCACAAATATGCTGAGGCACCGGATGACTAGGATCCAGGAAATCGAAAGGACCGATCAGCGTGTTCCAGAAACTGTAGGCGACTCGCCAGGCATGTCCGCACTCACCAACAACGATCCGTTTGACTCCCAACTCTATCGCTGCCTCACGCACCCTTTCGGCTACTCGACGCATGTTTTCGTAGCTGCCGATAAAAATCCCGAAATTGGCGGCCTCCGAAGCGTACGAACTCAGCGTCCAGCTTACGCCAGCCTGATGAAAAACTTTGGCGTACCCAATTAATCCGTCAACGTGGGGTTCGGCGAAGAAGTCGGCTGAGGGCGTAACCAGCAGCACCTCTGCTCCACGCTTGTCCAGCGGAAACTTAACCGACGCCCCAGTATCCTCCTCCACCTCCTCTTCCAGTCCCCCCAAGGTATCGAGCAATGCGGGCTCCGGCAAACCCAGATTGTTTCCAATCTTGTGTACTTTGCCGATGATTTCGTTGGCATATTTTTGACCGATGCCAATAGATGAGAGAATCTCCCGGCCGGCCATAGTGATCTCAGCTGTGTCGATACCATAGGGACAGTAGACAGAGCAGCGGCGGCATTCCGAGCATTGGTGGTAATACCTGTACCAATCCTCTATGACGTCTTCCGTCAGATCTACCGCACCCACCAGCTTGGGGAAATACTTACCGGCAACGGTGAAGTAACGCCGGTACACACTGCGCATAAGGTCCTGACGGGCCACCGGCATGTTCTTGGGATCTGCGGTACCCAGATAGTAGTGGCACTTGTCGGTACATGCCCCGCACTTCACGCAGGAATCGAGAAACACACGGATGGATCTGTATTTTCCCAGCAGCTCTTCCATCTTATCCAGGGCCGCATCCTGCCAGCCGTCAACCAGTTTTCCAGGAAAACCCAACGCCTCTTGATGCTCTGGTTTAGCGACAAAAGGTTTGCTATGCGCCATGGCATTGACCCGGATAGCGGGAATGGAAAAAACTTCCTCAATCCGGGGAACGTCGAATTTTTCTTTTGGGGGAACGGGCATCAAGCACCTCAGGACTTCTCGTCGGCGGTGGTCGGTGCGTGCGCCCAGGCGGAAACATGGCGATGCTCGCGAGGGTTGTCAGCCATGTTTCGAGTCGGACTGAAGAATACGCCCGGAGCGTGAAGAAGCTTACTGAATGGGAAAATTATCAGCAGTATTATCACTAACAATAAATGAACAAGTAACAGCGGATCGTTCGGTAACGGTGCCCAGTTGAAAGTTATCAAACCCAAACTAAACGTCTTCAGTGCCATGACGTCCGTGTGCCAAACGTACTTCATGAGCAGGCCGCTGCCCGCCAGGGCAATCAGCAACAGCAGCATCAAATGGTCAGATGGAGATGAAATGTAGCGCAGGCGATCAACCAAGAAGCGCCTGACCAGCAAACCGATTAAGCCAACGAGCATCACCATTCCGGCATAGATCCCTACCCACTGCAGGGCCACCACCCAGCCCCATACCGGTTCAGTGAAGTAGCGCAGGTGTCGCAGCAGCACGAGCAACAGCCCAAAATGAAACAGCCAGCCAAAGAGCCAGGTCCATTTGCTGCCTTTAAACAGGCTTTCGAAAAAAACTACTTCGCGGAACAATCGACCAGCGACACCGATATTCGTCAGCGGAGCCGGGGTCGTCGGAATCACCAGCGGAGCAGGCGTTCGCCAGTACAGTAACAAGCGCTTAACCAGTCCGACGGAAAAGACAGCAAAAGCCAGGTAGAAGAGAATCGAAAAAACCGCCGATAGAATCATCGCCCTGATTTCTTGCTGATGCCCGTCTTCCGCGCCAACGCCGCTACACCCACGGGCCGAGGAGGGTCACACACACCCGGTGGGTTTGGGCAGACCGGCGTACTTACAGGCTTGCTTAGCAGGTCCGTAAGGAAACAGCTCGTACAAGTATTTACTGTTGCCCTTGTCCTTACCCAGTTTCTTACCGATGGCTTTGGTCAGCACGCGTACCGCCGGTGCGATTTGATATTCCTCATAGTACTCACGCAGAAAGTTGACCACTTCCCAATGATTATCGGTTAATTCGCAGTCGTCCTCCTTGGCCATGTTTTCAGCGATTTCTTTACTCCAATCACTCAAATTAGCAAGGTAACCTTCTTCATCTGTCTCGTAAGTCTTACCATTAACCTCGAGCGCCATATTTTTTACTCCTATTGCACAGTTAATTTTGGTACTACAACCATGATTGCACTTTATCGTTCTCCGTCGCCAAGCGGACAAAGCCTGCGTAATCTACCACTTCGCACCCCGCTATAAGCTCATCCTGGCCAACGCCACGGCTCAGCAGATCCGGACCCAACACGTACAGATTAAAATTTGTTGCAGCCTGAGCCACCATCTCCGACACACTTGTGCCTTTGGTTGCGGCATATACTGCGTCTTCGATTAACAAAATATCGTTGCCCTCTTTGGCCAAACGCAGGCAGGTTTGCAGGCTGTTTTTCTCGAAGGGGGATTTGTTGACGGTATGTAACATGGATTTAGAAATTTAAAAGCACGTCCTGCTCCGCTATGAGGTCCGCCAACTCTATTCGCGTCACTACTTTTAGTGACGGTTTTTCCTTCCAGTCATCGTCCTCGTCTTCATAGGTCAACTGCATTAGGTCCTGCTCGGTCAGACCACGCTGCTCCAGCGATTCTCTTTCAACGTAAAGCTTATGCACGTCATAGTCACCTAGCGCACGGTAAGCTGGAGCGTAATTTTTTATCTCCAGTGCAGCGGTATCCTGGTTTTTTTTAAGCTGATAGACGCCGTCATCCACAAACGCCATGCACACTTCCTGTTCAAACGCGGCGCCGATGAGCACCACTTCCAGTCCCTCCACGGCGTAAATTGTCCCGCAGGGAGCGTGCCGGTTGATATACATGAATTTTTTGACTACTGGATCGCCCATGGATTTTGCTAATCCCCGAACACGAGCAGCCTGTCTGACTGTATCCCGGCCTCAATTAGCTGGCCAAGACCCGAGATCCTGAATCCCGGAGCGATATTGTTACCGTCTTTACCGTAACGCTGCGCCTCCTTGTCATCGATAACACCCCGTCTTTGCGCCGCGGCCACGCATACAACCAGATCCAGGCCGTGCTGCTCAGCCAGCTCACTCCACCGGTTCACCAAGTGGCGATCATCCTGCGGAGGCGCAGTAAACCTGGTCCCATTGTTGACCCCATCGTGATAAAAAAACACGCGAAAGATCTCGTGGCCCTGCTTCAGCGCAGCCTTGGTAAACTGGTACGCGCTATCGGAACTCTGGTGCGTATAGGGCCCCTCGTTAACCATGATGGCAAACTTCATCGGTTATTTTACGCTGCCGGTTAAAACCGGATGTGGGTAGAGGCGTTTAGACTTTTACGTGAACCCCTCCAGTTATCGATATGAAACTTGGTGAATGGTAGTCCGGTCAATTCAAAGAATCTCGACCACCCGATTCGGTCGATCCAATCATTGATCCGCTCCCAATCTTTTGCATCTTCCTTATAGACCTTGAGTATTCGTTTCACGATCATGGTCGCTTCCGGCCAGCGCGGAGGGTTATTCGGCACGCCGCCGGCTACCAGTTTCTGAAAACTGGGTTTGGATCGAGCATTGGAATGGTTGCCGCCGACCCATATTGCCAGCTTGGAATGCTCCGGATCGTTGATCTGCATCGGCGGGCACGGTGGATAACAGGCGCCGCAGCAGATGCACTTTTTCTCATCCACCTCAAGAGAGGGTTTGCCATTCACCTGTGCCGGTCGGATCGCCGCAACCGGACAGCGCGCCACGACGGACGGCCGCTCGCAGACATTAGCAACCAGATCATGGTTGATCTTCGGCGGCTTGGTATGCTGAACATTGATGGCTATGTCCCCCTGACCACCACAGTTGATCTGGCAGCAAGACGTCGTGATGTGTACCCGATTGGGCATGTTGCAGTTTTTAAACTCATCGATGAGTTCGTCCATCATAGCCTTGACCACGCCTGACGCATCAGTGCCGGGGATATCACAATGCAGCCAGCCCTGAGTATGGGAGATCATGGCGACCGAATTCGCCGTTCCACCGACCACAAACCCCGCCGTTTCCAGGGCGTTAATCAAAGGCTCAACTTTGGCCTCGTCCGCTACCATGTATTCAATATTAGAGCGCATGGTGAAGCGTACATGGCCGTCAGCGTAGCGATCACCGATGTCACACAACTTTCTCAAGGTAAATACATCCAGAATCCGCTGCGTGCCCGCTTTAACCGTCCAGACGACATCACCACTATGGCCAACATGACGCAGAACGCCTGGTCGCGGGTGATCATGATACTTCCATTGTCCAAAATTTTTGAGCATCACGGGATGCATGTATTGAAACCCGTCCGGGCAACCGGATTCGATTGCCTGACGCATTTGTTTTTTAGCCATTAGACCGCTCCAAGGCGTTGTTTATGTTTGGCTCACTTCGCTGCAACCTGCACCACCTATACAGTCTCGCTTGCCGGCGCCTGCCTCTGTTCCATTTTGCGCTTAAACCATTTCTCGGCCTCTTCGTCCCAGCCATCCATACGCACATATGAACTTTCGCGCGGATGGCTGATCATGTTCGGGTCGACGTCAACGCCTATGCCCTCGAGAAAGTTAACCAGGCCGATACGCTCTATCATTTCACCGCACCGTTCATGTTCAAGTCCATTATCCGCCCAGAAATCAATCGTCTCCTCGGCGATCTCGACCAGGCGATCGTAGTCTTCCTCGGTTTCCAGCTTCATGAACGGAATAATCACGGTGCCCATCAAGTCGCCGATCTTCAGGGTGCGCTTGCCACCGATCAATAAGGTCACTCCCTTGTCGTCTCCGGGTGACAGCGCTTTCGGTACGACATTGAGGCAGTGCATGCATTTCACGCAGTTTCGATCGTCAATTTCCAGGCTGTCATCATCGCGCAAGGACATGCACTTGGACGGACAGCGCGTGACTATGTTATCAATGACGTGCTGTCGCCCCTTAACGGCGACATATTCTTTGAACGCGTCCTGATCTATTTTGATTGCGTCCCGCCAGGTGCCGATTACGGCAAAATCAGCCCGCTCGATGGAGTTGGTGCAATCATTGGGACAACCGGAAACCTTGAATTTAAACTTGTACGGCAGCGCTGGGCGGTGGATGTCATCCGTAAAATTGTTAACTAATTTGCGGTGAATCTTATGTTCGTTTGCGCAGGACTGTTCGCAGCGCGCTGACCCGACACAAGACATCGCGGTTCGAACACACGGACCCGCCCCGCCCAGATCAAATCCGTACTCGTTGATTTCATCGAAAAAGTGCTGCGTGTTTTCGGTAGTCGCACCGATAAACATGATGTTTCCCGTCTGACCGTGAAACGTTACCAGGCCGGAACCCCACTTTTCCCAGCTATCGGCCAGCTGACGCAGCATGTCTGTGCTGTAGTGATTCCCCGCAGGCGGCTGCACGCGCAGGGTGTGAAATTCTTTTGACTCCGGAAACTGTTTCCCCACTTCGGAAAAGCGCGGAATGATACCACCGCCGTAGCCATAGACGCTTACGGTCCCTCCTTTCCAGTAGCCTTTACGGGTTTCATAGGAATGCTCCAGTTGACCCAGCAGATCATTGGCCACGCCGTTAACACGTTCATCCAGGTGCTGGTCCCGCAGTCGCTTGATGCCAGATACGAAACTCGGCCAGGGGCCATGCTCGAGTTCGTCGAGCATGGGAGTGGGGTGCTTTTTGTCCGCCATCAGTTTGCCTCACGCATTCTGGTATATAGGGAGTAAGGGAGAATTCTAAGCGCAGCGTACCGCCAAAACACTCTCCTTAGGTAGGGGGTTGATACCACAGTAATTATCACTTTAGGGATAGGCCAGCCCAATTCGGCAGATAAACCTGGGTTCATGCAGTCGATCCGTTTTAAAATGGGGCTGTTCGCGCGGGGTGAACCCACCACCCCTGATAACGATTTCGCTCTGGATCATGAGGCCATTCTACGCGCAAACCGGATTCGCAGAAATGTCCACACAAGGCTACGGCGGCCTGGTGGATGCTGTGCGCTTCGAAGATTGGGCTGCGCGCAAACTCTACCGCTATCAGCAAGCCATGGGGGATTCTGTGGTGGAAATCAGAGACCCGACGCATTTAAGCCGGTCTGAACGAGCCGCGCTGCTGCGCAGGATAGGAAAGCTCAATCTCGTTGTTTACCACTCTCGCTCACGAGTGTTCACAAAAAAGGAATTGAAAGCGCTGGGTATACAGCTGGGGCTCAACAGACTGGATAAGAATCTGATGGCGGACGCCGAATCCATCTCCTCTGTCCGGGTTGCGCAGGCGGGAATACAAACCCGTTACATACCGTATACCAATCGCCCGCTGGGTTGGCACACGGATGGTTGCTACTATGAAGCGGACAGAACCATACGCAGCTTCATTCTGCACTGCATTAATCCAGCGCCAGACGGAGGTATCAACACATTTTTAGATCATGAGATTGTGTATTTACTGATCAAGCAGCACGAAGCGAAATTCGCTGCCAGTTTATTTCGTAGCGATGCGTTTTCAGTACCAGCCAATATTAGCGCGGGCGGTGAGTTAAGGTCCGCCTATAGCGGCGCCGTATTTTCATTTGATCCAAACAGTGGCCACCTGCATATGCGCTACACAAACCGGTCGCATAACGTCCGCTGGAACTCCGATCCGGAAGTACGGCAAGCAGTAGCGTACCTGCGCGCCACCATCGACAACGCCGTGGCCTTCAGCATATCGCACAAGCTCGAAGCGGGTCAGGGCGTGATCTGCAACAATGTCCTGCATAAACGATCGGCTTTCAACAACGGTCCAGAAGCTGAACGACAGCGGCTGGTGTATCGAGCCCGATACTATGATCGAGTGGTCGATGCATAAAGATGCATGTCGCTGATGCTGCGCTTCTTAGCTAACGCCGTCCGCCGTTAAAGACGGATCATGGTGAAATACCTCGATGTGAGAATAGATCTGGGCGCCGAGACCGGCGGCGATGCGCGTACCTCTGTACAAGCGCTGCAGGGGCGTCTGGCTGCCGTACAGGACCGTATTAAGGAAACTGCTGATGAATTCAGCCCCCAGGACCAGGACGCACGGGCCCAGCTGCTGCTCGAAGAGAGCGCGCTGCTGGTCGAGCTTAAGCGTATGGCTGAGGCCTGGGACAGCGCGAGGACGGCTTTTGATATGCTGATGGCACGAAAAGAATGGGAGCTGGCGGGAAAAGCGTGCGAGATTTTGTTTCGCACGGGGTTGGAAGATGCGTTGCCCGCTTTAGGCCAGGGTATATGGTTGAGCGTGACTTTTCCGGTTAATCCAGAACTCACCGTGGCGCTGCTCAACCATGTGATGGAAGAGACGCCGGATCATGCCGATGGCGCTGCCGTGGCCGCGGCAACCGCGGTATACGTGGTAGATCTGCGCGCAGAGGGCAAAATCTACGACGAACTGAGCGTATATACGCGCCAAATGTTGACCACCGTCGCACGCCGGCACAGCGGCGTTGAGGATCAGTCGGACCTGGATGAATGGGCAACCCGTATGGACCTCATCGAGCCCAAAAACTTTTTACGGCACCTGCGTCGCGTGGTGGACACCCTGGTCGAGGATAACTGGTGGTTCGACCCGGCCGCTCTGCAAGCCGAACTGCCGGATCAGTGAGCAATGTACTGGAAAGAGTCTGCGCCAGAAGAACAGGGTGAAGGGAAAACCAATGCCGTAGATATGGTTTTTCGCATCCAGTGCCCGCGCCTGCCGGTGGACCATGCGTACGATTTGCTTCAGGCTGTCGCGACTGAACTGCCGTGGTTTACAGAGGAAACAGGCGCCGGTATCCATTCCATATACGGCGCCGGGTCTGGTAACGGTTGGCTTCGTCCGCCGCGGGGACAGGACGGGATTCTGCACCTGTCCAAGCGAGTGCGGTTGATCCTCAGGGTACCCCAATCTAGGGTGGAACAATGCGTAGCTCTTTGTGGGGTGATGCTGCAGGTAGCGGATTATCGCCTGATGGTAAACAGCTACAGCCTGCGTGCGATTCAACCCACGCCAACTTTGTTCGCGCGCGGCGTGACCACAGCCGTCGACGAAACGGAGGCATCATTTCTTGAGAGAATTCATCACAATCTGCTGGATTTAGGAATGACGGTGCCGAAATTGCTGCCCGGACTAACGCATGAGATCCAACTACCCGGGCAAAATCTGCGGGTAAGAAGTTTACTGCTAGCGGACGTCAGCGCCTCCGACTCAGTTAAACTGCAGGAGATTGGTTTTGATGAAAACCGTAAATTAGGCTGCGGTCTGTTTGTACCCCATAAATCAGTCGCTTCGGTCGTTCCGACCTGATGCCCTCAGGCCGCGGCACTAGGCTTTCTTCAGCCTAAACATATACTCACCACCGCCCTCATCAGATTCTAAAAGCTCATTGCCGGTTTGACTGGCAAAAGCCTCAAAATCCTTTACCGAGCCTGGATCCGTGGCCAGCACACGCAGAACCTGTCCGGTCTTTAGTGCATTTATCGCCTTGCGCGCCTTAATAATTGGTAAGGGACAATTCAGCCCGCGTACATCTAACTCGTGATCGTACTCCGACATCTTTCTCTCCGCACAAGATTTAAATCCGCTTAGTGTTCAGCGTAAGTTGCGGCGTCTATAGACATACAGTATACACTCAGCACGAAAAGAAAAGTGCGTTGACTTCTAGCGGGCAGATCTTCCGAGTTCGATGCAGCGGTAAAACATTGTAATGGCCCAGCAATGTCTGGAAGAACCGGATTGATGGGTATGGAGCGTGACAACTTGCAGCGTCACTGAACGCTGCCAAAACCCCGGTCGATTGAACCGGCAGGCGGTTGCAGACCGGCGAGCGCGCAGCCTTGAGCAACTGGACCGCCAGGTAACAGGCGGTACAAATACTTCATTCCGCCTTTGCTATGAAACTTTTCATCCAAGGCATCGAGCAAATGCCTCACATTGATGCTGCCTTCGTTGCGCGCATTATACTCCTGTATTGCCCGCACCACCTGCCAGTGATCCTCGCTGAGTTCCAGATCATATTCCCGCGCCAGCTTTCGCGCGACCTCCGGCGTCCATTGGGCAGGGGCACACGGGAAACCGGCCGGTGTGTCGTCCTGGTGCGGATGTAGTATGTCGTCTCTCGTTTCGGCCATGCTTTATCTCCATCTATAACTGCGATCACGGCAACCCATTAACCGTGTACAGCCTGTCGGGCCGGGTTGACGTGGGCGCTCGATCTATTTCTTGAAAGAGGCAATGCTGCGCACGATTTCTTGTTCAGGCAACTGATCCGGAGAGCTGAATCGCTTTACTGCCCGCTTAACCAAACTATAAATATCGCGCACGCGTTGATTCTGCTCCACCCTGTCCAGCGCGTTCTGCAGCCCCGTGAGTCCACCGCATTGAATCTGCAGTGCCTTGGCATGCGGTAAGGCGCTGGGTGCCTGCGTCGCGCCCAGGGCAAAGCTCGCGCTTTTGCGAATCTGATTTAACATATTGGCGCAGAGCTTCTGTCCCTCTGGGCTCCGACAGTTAATTGTTTGTCGTGCATTCAGGTTATGCCGGTTGGCGTGCCGACAGCCACAGGTGCGGCTCACTATCGCCTTCTCGAATGCACACGCCAGGTTTGTGCCAGGCTCATCCATGGGGCAGGCTGCAATAACCGGGGTTTTCGCTTATCAGGCCTTCCTCAGGCGGAAGTGGTATTCATCACCAGATTCCGTGGATTCCAATAATTCATTGCCCGTCTGCTCTGCAAAGGCGGCAAAATCTTTGACCGACCCCGCATCCGTGGCAATAATGCGGAGAATCTGTCCGACCTGCAAATCCTTCAGCGCCTTCTTAGCGCGCAGTATGGGTAAAGGGCAGTTCAATCCTCGCGCATCCAATTCCTGGTCGAATTCATTCATCACAAAAAACTCCTTAAGCTTAGAACTTGGAGACAAACAGCATGTTTTTATATTTATGTGTCACACGCATTATATAATATGTCTGCCAAACAACATCACGTTTCAGCGAGTACCGCTTCATCCGCGCTGGATCAAAATTCAGCGCTCATGGGTCGCGACGTTCTGATGATTTCAGCAATCGAACAATACCGGGCTAAACTTGTCAGAGGGAATACCTAAGCAAAAATATGATACGTAATGTGCACTACAGGATAACATGTAAGACCGCGATATTGCTGGCAAGCATGGCGTTTTGCACGCCGGGTTGGCCGCAATCAGATCTGCCTGACCTGGGTGATCACTCCGCCAGCGTATTATCAGCCGCAGAAGAGGCAAAGCTTGGCAGAGAGTTTATGCGCAAAATCCGCCAAGAGCTCGAATTTGTCGACGACGTGGAGCTGATTGCCTATGTCAATCAAATTGGCCAGAATCTGGCACGAAACAGCGACCAGCCCAGTCGAATATTTACGTTTTATCTGGTTAGAGACAGCACGTTGAACGCATTTGCCGTTCCGGGCGGCCATATCACTCTGCACACTGGGCTTATCACCACGACTCAACATGAGGCAGAGCTGGCCAGCGTAATCGCGCATGAAATTGCGCACATCACGCAAAGTCATATTGCCCGCATGGTGGCGCGGGCCAAGCGGCAGAATTTACCGGCGATGGCGGCCCTGATCGCGGCTATTTTAATTGGCGGTCAGGCGGGTAGTGCTGCTATCGCCGCCACCCAGGCTGGATTGATCGAACAGCAGCTGGCCTATTCGCGGAGTTTCGAGCAGGAGGCTGATACCATTGGCATCGCTACCCTTGCCAGGGCCAGCTACGACCCGCGGGCGATGCCTGCTTTTTTCAATCGTTTACAACAATACGGCCGGAGCCAGGAATCAAACGCCCCTGAGTTTCTGCGCACCCATCCCCTGACTTACAACCGAATCGTCGAATCGGTCTCCCGTGCGGAAAACTATCCGCGGATAGAAAACCCGGATGAAACAAAGTTTTTACTAATGCAGGCGAAGATCAGGGCGCTTTATGGAGGGACCAACCCGGCTAAAACAGCTGACAGCTTCGCCGCCAGGATCCAAACAAACAGCTTTGCGCATCTTGCAGTGGAGCAGTACGGGCATGCCCTGGCACTAGCAGGTAATGGGGAATATGATGCAGCGCGAGCCAAAGTCAGCGCTCTGCTTGAGGCCGACCCGGGTCAAGTCAGTTATGCCATTGCGCTCGGACAGATCGAGCTGGCCGCGGGGCGGGCAGCAAGCGCGGTGAAAGTTTACCGGGCGGCGCAGCAGCGGTACCCGGATAACCTGATCCTGGACTTATACTTCGTTGAGGCCTTGATCAGCAACAAAGAGTATGCCGAAGCAAAACAGATTCTCAAGCGGCACTTGCTCGTTCGCCGCGGCGACCCGCGCCTGCACAGGTTGCTGGCTCGCACCGAGGGCGAGTCGGGGAACAACCTGGCCGCCCATCAGGAATTAGCGGAGTTTCATTACTACAACGGCGATCTGAGGGAGGCTTTGCGACAGCTGCACTTGGCGAAAAAATACACCGGCGACAGTTTTTACGCACAGTCCAGCGTCGATGCGCGGATTGAGGAAATACAGCAGAGATTGATCAGTTCCGGTGAAAAACTCTAAGGAATAGCGGGTAATTCATCCGGCTTTCGCGCGCGCAACCCGCATGCCGTTGTGATCCGTATTAAACTACCCCCGCCAGGAGCACAGCTACACCGGCTGCGGTCCTAATTCTCCAACGAGCAGCATCCTCTTATCACTGCATAGCGGTTGTATTCAGCACCACCTCGCCCATGAAAGTATTGATATTTCAATGTATTAGATTCTATCTCTTTATGATCTGCAAAAAGGTAAAATACGGGGTTTGCTTTGCATGACTGACTGAATCGTGCAAGAGACGGGCTTTAAAGAGATAAAAATGAGGTGTTTAGGATGACTGAATACGGTACAGCCAAAGTTAGAAACGACGTGCAAAAAGACACCAAAGATAAAGAGCAGCATTATTTCACGCTGCATGACAATATGACCGGAAAGTCTTTCGAGATTCCCGTGATCGAGGGCACGGAAGGACCGCGCGTGCTGGATATCCGAAGTCTATACCAAGAGGCAGGAGTTTTTACCTATGACCCGGGCTACACTTCCACCGCGTCCTGCTCGTCTGGCATCACCTACATCGATGGCGAGGCCGGCATACTGCGACACCGCGGATACTCAATAGATGAATTGGCGCAGAACAGCGACTATCTCGACGTATGCTACTTACTGATCCACGGCGAACTCCCCTCGCCCGAAGAGAAAATAGACTTCGATCGAAGCATTACCAACCATACCATGCTGCATGAACAGCTTATTTACCTATATCGGGGTTTCCGGCGGGATGCGCACCCCATGTCGGTCATGGTGGGTGTGGTCGGCGCCCTGTCGGCGTTTTATCACGACAGTACAGACATTTTTGATCCGCATCAGAGAATGACCGCTTCCCATCGACTGATTGCGAAAATGCCTACTATAGGAGCCTACGCGTATAAGTATTCAATGGGCCAGCCCTTTGTTTATCCCAGCAATAACCTCCGCTATGCCGAGAATCTGTTGAAGATGATGTTCAGCACACCTACCGAGGAGTATGTTGTGAATCCTGTTTTGGCTAGGGCCATGGACAGAATCCTCATCCTTCATGCCGACCATGAACAGAATGCTTCAACCTCCACCGTACGCTTGGCCGGCTCGTCTCAGGCTAACCCCTTCGCCTGCATCGCAGCCGGCATTGCATCTCTGTGGGGGCCCGCTCACGGCGGGGCGAATGAGGCGGTGCTCAAGATGTTGGCGGAAATTGGTGATAAGAAAAATATCCCTGAGTTCGTTAAACGGGCGCAGGACCCGGATGATAGCTTCAGGCTGATGGGATTCGGCCACCGGGTGTATAAAAATTACGACCCGCGGGCGAAGGTGATGCGCGAAACCTGTTACGACGTACTGCGGGAACTCAATATCGATGATCCTCTGCTTGAAATAGCGATGGAATTAGAGAAGATCGCGCTGAAAGACGATTACTTCATTGAACGCAAACTTTATCCCAACGTCGATTTTTATTCTGGCATCATCTTGAAGGCGATGGGGTTTCCCACACCGATGTTTACCGTTATTTTTGCCATCGGGCGGACCGTGGGCTGGATCGCCCACTGGAAAGAAATGCTGTCAGAGCCAGGCCTCAAGATCGGACGACCGCGACAGCTCTATATCGGCCCAAGTAAGCGGCAGTTCACCAAAGTGGAAGTTCGCGAGCACAAGCAGAGCCGCGGTTGGTCCTGGCTGTGGGGCGGCAACAACGGTTAGATCTGAACAAAATACCGGTGCATCTGGCTTAGTACGAGCGGTGATACCGGGAGCGCGGCGCGCGCTTTAGCTCTGCAACCGTGCCGGCAACGTCAGCCGCCGGCCGTCATAGCCTGCAGGACTTTTTGCGGATGATCCGCCGCTTTCGGTACTTTTTTCCAATGTTTTCGCACCCTTCCATCTGGTCCGAGCCAAACGGTCGAGCGAATAACGCCCGTTATTTTTTTGCCGTACATCATCTTCTCACCGAATGCCCCGTATTTGATCATGACCTTCTTATCCGGATCAGACAATAATACAAAGGGTAGCTGATACTTCGCGATGAACTTCCGGTGCGAAGCTTCATCGTCCGGCGACACGCCGATGATTATGGTTTCGGCCTCTGGGTCAGCATTTTTGATGTCCGACCAATAGTCTCGGAATCCGCAGGCTTCCTTGGTGCAACCCGGCGTGTCGTCTTTGGGGTAAAAGTAAACGATGACGTTCTTACCCCTGTAGTCTTTGAGGGAAACCTTGTTGCCATTTACGTCTTTAAGGGTAAACGCGGGGGCCATTTTTCCTTCTTCAATTGCCATAAATACTCCTCAATAAAAGTGTTAATTGAGATATTCTCTTAAGACTTACAGGCGGACCGGTAAAACCCGCCTTGCCTAAAGACCGGGTCACCGCGATGATGATATCGATTAAATTCTAATCAAACGACCGGCAGGTTTTACAGCTTACTGCGTGTTTAAATCTTCTACAACGAAGCGCAGGTTTGGTTTTTGAAATCTGCAAGGACAGGCGACCTTAAAAAAGTTTTCCCTGCCCCATACTCTCAAAGTATTCATTTTGTTTGGCCACCCACCCGCGCTGCAGAGACTGCCATTCCCGTGACGTCATTTCGGCCGCCGGGAAATGTTCTTCTAGTTTTGGCAGCTCTATTCCTGCTTTGTAAGCGTAGGTACCTTCCTCGTACCAGTAATCTGCGTTACTCATGGAAGATGCGCGAGCCGGAGTCTTGGGTGACGAAAGTATAGGGCAAGTCTAATGATCGATCTATTTACACCAACCTGCTTACATGTGGTGGAAGACATTTTTAAAAAAGCGCCAGAAGTTAAACAATAATGTAAGATTCGTTTTGTAACACTCAGTCATCTTTACCTTTTCAAACTGTAAGCAACGAGTACAACAACGGAACAAAGCATGCAGGTTGTTAAAAAGCGCCCCCATCGAATAGGTAGATTCGTCCTATTTTTTACACTTTTGTTCGCTTCAAACACATTTGCTCTTGGCGCTACCATTTCCGTGCCGCTGAGGCTGGGGCAAGAGTTTTTTCAGCAGCAGGTTATCAAGCAGATGTTTGGCAACGCGGAGCAAACCTTTACTGCGTGGAATGACGGAAGCGGCTGTAATCACCTCATCCTGTCCAAGCCCGACGTCAACACCGCACCCACCGGCATTACCCTGAGAATGACCGGCGACGGCCGCGCCGGCACGCCGATCGGAGAGCTCTGCCTGCCGCTCATCCCCTGGAATGGGTTCGTCGACGTCGTTCTGCGGCCGGTGCCCGCCGGCAACGCAATCCGCTTAGAGATTATTGATTCCAGTATCAAGGATGCCGATGGAAAGGAAAATACGGCCGGCACGATCTGGAACTGGACGAAGGAGCACGTGCACCCCAGCCTGGCCAATATCCGCATCGATTTTGCCAAGCCCCTGAACGATCTCAAACTCGTGGCCCCGATGCTGTTTGCTGAAGCCCAGCACGTGCACAACATCCTCACCTCGCTGACTATCGACACCGTTACAACCAATCTGCAGGGAGTAGAGGTTACCCTGACCATGAACGCGCCGGATACTCTCGCCGACTCCACGCAGCGGGAGCAGACGTCCGAACCTGCGCTGTCGCCCGAGGAGGTGCTGCAACTCGAGCAGACCTTAAGACACTGGGATGTGTTCATCACGCTGGTCGCCAAACACGCCGCTGCGATCGCAGACGACGAAGCAATAAGTGAACAGCTTTTGAGCATACTGTTGAATGCGAGGCACGAGCTGACGGGCTCGCTCACGGCAGATGATTCGAACCGGCGTGATCCTGTACGTCAGCTCTTTCTGCAAACCTGGAGTGAGCTTTCGCCGGTGCTCAAAAAGATTTCATTGAATATACCTGACGAATCTGCGCTTGATTACATTGCATTTATCGGAGCTGGTGATGCGTTACAGGCTATTGATGCCGTCGGTCCGAGCCTCAACCTGGATATCTCTACAGACGGCTTGCGGCGGCTGGCGAGGATGATTGTCCCGGACGAGGTGCAGGACCCGCTGATGTACGACGAGGAAGTTGACCCTGAATTACGGCGGCTGTTTGATTTCGGTCCCCCGCTGCAGCTGCCGGAAATGGAGGCGCCGCAACCATCCGGATTTAACTGGTTTATCAGCAGAGCGTGGGCGCAGGAAGCCTGGGACAGGTCAACATTATTCAAGCTGAACAAGTGGATTCCCACCAAAGCAAACATCCACGGTTACTTAAGCCGCGTACTTTGGCTGCTGGAGGACGTGGTGTACAAAGTGCTCAGAGACAACCCTCTGGACAAAACCTACCGAGATATCTTTCATCCGCTGATGCTCGCCGCCGCCTGGCAGGAAACGTGCTGGCGACAGTTTATTGAGAAAGACGGCGAGCGCAAGCCGCTGCGGTCGAGCGTAGGCGCAGTCGGCATTATGCAGGTATTACCGCGGGTATGGCGCGGGTTCTATCACCCCAACGCGCTCACGTGGAACATTAACTACAATGCGCTTGCCGGCGGTGAAATACTGCACCACTATCTCGTACACTACGCCATACGCAAACAAGAGCATAAGCGAGCCAACAACATCCACGATTTGGCGCGCGCCACCTACGCTGCATACAACGGCGGCCCCGGCCACCTGACGCGCTATCGCTCCAAGAAAACGCCGGCCCGACTGAAACGCATTGACACCGCGTTCTGGCAGAAATATCAGATAATCCGCGATGGTGATTCCCTTGCTGTAAAGCAGTGTTACGGCTAGTTCACGATTGAATCGCGGCGGCGCGCCGCGCCTACAGATTATGCGTTTGGTTGAAGCTTCGTGGCAGACACGCCTTCGGGCCGATTGGGTTGCGGAGAAGACCCATGCCGCTTATAAACGTGATAAGTCAGACGGGGTAACGTCGAAACGCTTGATAGAGCGCGAGCAAGGCGATGACAACATATACAACCAAAGTCCAGCCGGGGATGGTTAATCCCAAAAACCGCCAGGCCACTTCCGCACACTCACCTGATCCGGTGAAGACCATGTCTATTACCTGACCTAGAGGAAAAACCCGCATCATGTACTCCAGACCAGGACCACATTCCGGCACCAGCTCAGGAGGAAGGTTCTGCAGCCAGACATGTCGTGCAGCTACCGCTGCCCCGGCAAGGGCGCTGATCGCACCCAAAATACCGTAAACCTTATTGCCCCAATTCTTGGGATTATGCAAAAAGGCAAGCAGACATATTACTCCGACCACTACGAAAAACACCCTTTGCACGATGCACAGCGGACACGGCTCGAGCTCCATGACGTACTGAAAATACAGCGCGATGGCCATCAGCAGGGTACAGCCCAAAAAGCCCGTCAAATAAACACTTCTATGACTCATCAAAGGAACGCTTTCACAGCTAATCTGGTTTGACTGAAATTATAGTAATCTATGACCGAAAAATCGCCTCATCGTTCTCAAACCTACAAATGAAATTACAGTCAGCATATCATTGTCGTTTGTTCCGGTACGGCCACGCGCGGCGGATTGTCGTTTGGCCCGCCGACCCATTAACGAAAGAAACAGCTAAAAACAGTAAGTAGATATGACAGAGGAACTATTCCGTAACGACAGCTATCTCAAATCCTGCAGCGCAAAAGTGGTTGCGGTGGAAGGCAATGCGGTCGTGCTGGACAGAACCGTCTTTTACCCCAATGGCGGCGGGCAACCTGGAGACACCGGATACCTGATCACCGAGAGCGGCGACAAAATCGAGGTTGTAGACACACACAAGGGTGAGCCCGGCATTCTGCACGTCACGCGTGAAGATACCGAACTTCCGCAGGTCGGGCAGAGCGTAATGGCGGCAATCGATTGGGAGCGCCGGCACCGGCTTATGCGCATGCACACCTGTATGCACCTGCTCTGCTCTATCGTACCCCTGGGCGTCACCGGCGGTTCCATTCGAGACGGCAGCGCGCGACTGGACTTTGATGCGCCGGAGCCGTTAGACAAAACGGAGATTACGGACTCGCTGAACAAGCTGGTGGAAGAAAATCACCCGGTTGAAACCAGCTGGATCACTGATGAAGAATTGGAAAAGCAGCCGGACCTGGTGCGCACGATGTCGGTGCAGCCGCCGCAGGGGAGCGGACGCGTTCGACTGGTCAATGTGAATCAGGTTGATCTACAACCCTGCGGCGGCACCCACGTCAAGGCAACCGGCGAAATCGGCCGGGTACTGGTTAAAAAAATCGAGAAAAAAGGTAAGCACAACAGGCGCATCAACGTCGTTTTTGCCGATTGAAGTTTGGCCGGC
>JAHEKE010000085.1 GCA_024638505.1 Gammaproteobacteria bacterium
GGGAGGCGAAACCGTTACCTGAAATCCGGCAGCGGCTGGATGAATTAAACATAGGCGTTGTCGTGTTTGATCCCGCCTTCAACAAGCCGGAGCAGGGAGATTTTCTCGAGGTGATGTCCCGCAATATAGACAACCTGCGGACAGTGCTGAGGTAGGAGGCGCGCCTCGCGCCGATTAACCTAAGCTGGTTTGCCGATTGATCGCGGTAACCGCTCTTACTAAGGTGTGGCGTCGCTAGGCGATCTCCATGCCGCGGGCGAAAGCCAGCGTATCGTTGTACACCTCGTAGCCGGTAATCTTGCCGTCTTTGACCGAAAAGATATTGATCATATTGCCATGGATATCTTTGTTGGTTTTCTTGGAGCGCCAGCAGCCGCGGCTCTGGATGACCACTTTGCGCGCATTGGCAATGGTATCCATCCGCTCCACC
Source organism: Gammaproteobacteria bacterium (assembly GCA_024638505.1). Taxonomy (GTDB): domain Bacteria; phylum Pseudomonadota; class Gammaproteobacteria; order Arenicellales; family JAANXG01; genus JAHEKE01. The sequence continues at coordinate 431 of JAHEKE010000085.1, forward strand.
TCTACGATATCAAGATGAGCGGCAACGATGCGAAGAAATTCTTCGAATCCGGCAATACCCTCAAACTCACCGATCCAGGGCAGTGCGCCCTTCGGTCCGTAGTAGCGCACGTGAATATCGGCAGACAGTATTTGTCTAAGGCCCTCCATGTCCCGTTCCTTTAGCAGCTCGAAGTAGCGGTCAATCGTCTGCATTATTGGTATGGAATCAGTCATGTCATAACCCGTTAAAGCAATCTAGCAATGGAACGCTGGAAATCTCGTTGCACAACACACCGCTCCCCCTCACTGGCGGTAACCTGGGCATTTAAATGATAGTAATCTGCATCGCAAGACATTGCGGCTTCGGTTTCGGTATTCACTTTCCATTCGCCCCGGCGCAGTTCTTGGCGCCAGTGCACCTCACAGGTGGCAGACAGCGGGTCATCCGCCTGGATGGTGTAACGCTCTCGTTTAATGGTGCTGATTATCAATTCGTTGTGAGGAAACTCCTGCTCGCCGAAGTCATCAACAATATCGAGCCGGGTGGTGCCGCCGGCCAGATCCCGCTCCACCGTGCGCGTATTTTTAGGTTGGCGCAGCAGGCAAATGTCACCGGCCGCCGGGATGCTCGCCGAATTTTTTATGATTTCGTCCGCTTCCGCAATCCGCAGGATGGGTAAAACCAGGCGCGCGGGTTCAGCCACCAGGGTCAGGATGGGATTGTCGACTGCCGGCCAGATAAGGGGCCAGTAGGCCGTCGATATGGCGACACGAATGCGATGGCCGCGTGGGAAGCGATGGCCGACATGGTCCAGAACCAGGCGGACGGAAAAGCTCTCCTCGATTGGAACGGGTTCGACGCCGTCGTTGCCGTGGCGCTGCTTGAGATTAAGTGCGCCAAGGCAAACGCGCGATGACTCGCCCGCCGGCGCCACGTCGCACAGGCGCACGATCAGGTTACCGCTGCCCTGGTCGCTCAACAGGGTCAACTCGATGATTGGATTACCCAGAGTATCGAGCGGTTCGATTAAGGGTTCGCTGTCGAAGGTCAGACTGTGAATGTCGTCGCCGCGCTGATCCTGCGGCATCTCCGGCCCGTAGCAGTGCGGAATCCATTCTCCCGAGGCCGTGCCGGTATCGAGGGGCGAGCGAATGCTGAGTTCGGGTGCAGCTTGTTTGGACGGACTTAAGCCTTGGCTGCAGAGATAGTAGGTGCGGCAATCGGCTTTCTCATTTGGCCAGTCGGCCTGCTCGATCCAAGTTCCCTTCACCTCCTGCGCAAAGGGATCCGGCAGCCCGCCCTCCTGGATGTAAGCCAGATAGCTTGGTGTGGCTTCTACGACGTCAGATGACCCGGCAAGCCACTTCCGCCACCAGCGCAACGCCTCGTGCAGATAGTCTCCCGCAGGCCCCGGCGTCGCCAGGTGCGGAAACTGGTGCCCCCAGGGGCCGGCAATGGCACGGCAGGGCGTGGACAGGTTGGTCAAGAGCTTGGGAATCGCATTGACGTAAAGATCCGCCCAGCCGGTTATGATCATCACTGCCGCCTGGATCGCGCCGTAGTCCTCACACACTGACCCGTGGCGCCAGTAGTCATCGCGCAGCTGGTGCGTCAGCCAATTTTCCGGATAGAAGGCGAGGCCTTCGAGTCGTTTGAGCCACATTGATCGCCACCTGTCGCCTACTATATCCGGATCCGGCGGCCGGGCCTGAAACGACATCAGGGTTGTGCCCCAGACGAAGTTTTCATTTAATAAACAGCCGTTCTTGTAATGCACATCGTCGTTGTATCGGTCGACCGTGGCACCGACGGCGACTACGGCTTTTAATTGTTTTGGCGCGCGCGCGGCGACCTGCAGAGAATTGAACCCGCCCCAGGATAAACCCGTCATGCCGATATTGCCGTCGCACCAGGGTTGCTGTCTCAGCCATGCGATGATCTCTATAGCGTCATCCTGCTCCCGCGGCAGGTATTCATCCTGCAGCAGCCCACCGGAATCGCCGCTCCCGCGCAGGTCCACGCGCACGCTGGCGAAACCGTGCCCGGCGTAAAAAGGATGGATACGCTCGTCTACCCACAGCGTACCGTCTCGCCTTCTGTAGGGTATGAGTTCGAGAATGGCCGGCACTGCTGAATGACCGGAAACCGCCGGGCGCCATATGCGTGCGGCCAGTTCTATCCCGTCAGAAATCGGTATCCATACCGTTGGCTGCTCGATAACCTCATGTGGGTACTCAGCGACGATCTGGGTACCCACGGGATCCTGTGCGGGAAACATGACTTAACGCTACTGCTTAATCCTCAGCAAGCCAGGCGGCGCGCTGCCGGCCGCCCTTGCCGCAACAAGGGGTCCCGGCCGCGTCATCCGCTTCTAGCTTGACTGATTGCTGGTCTGCTTTAGGCGAACCACCAGCGCTCACACAGTTTCCATCCGTCCAGCTCCCAGTTGGATGCAACCTGCTCCGGGTGGGCCACTTTTTCGGAGCGGCCGTCGACAAAATTGGCATACATCGGGATCACCGCGCCGCCGTCGTCGCGCACCAGCTGCTGCATTTCTCGATACATAGCCCGGCGCTTTTCTATATCGAGCTCTGCCCGCGCTGCGGTTAATAGTTCCATGAATCTGTCGTTGCTCCAGAACGTCTCGTTCCAGGAACCGCCAGCGGCATAGCCGATGGTAAACATCCAGTCTTCGGTCGAGCGCCCACCCCAGTAGCTCATCGACCACGGTTCTTTCATCCACACGTTGCTCCAGTAGCCGTCGTTGGGTTCGCGCACCACCTCTATGTTTATGCCCGCCTTGGCGGCATGCTCCTTGTACAGAACGGCGGTATCGATCGCGCCTTCGAAGGCGGTGTCAGCAGCGTGCAGTTTGACCTTGAGAGAATCCATGCCCGCCTTCTTAAGGTGAGCCTTGGCTTTATCCGGGTCGTACACCCGCTGCTCCAGATCGCCCGCAAAGAAGCGCTGCCCGGGGCCAATGGGGTGATCGTTCGCTACCCTGCCGTGGCCGCGTAAAATGGTCTGGACCAGCGCTTCACGGTCAATAGCGAGTTTCAGCGCCAGGCGCACATCGGCGTTGTCAAAAGGTGCCACGGTGGTATTCATCGGAATGGTGTAATGCTGATTGCCCGTGGTTTCATCAACCGCGACGCCGCTTTGTTTGGCCAGCAGGTGCGCGGTTTTGCGATCAACCCGGTTGATGGCGTCGATTTCCCCGGTCACCAGAGCATTCTGCCTGGCCGTTACATCGGCAATAGCAAGCAGCTCCAGCGCCTCGAAGTGAGCGTGGCCCTCTTTCCAGTAGTTCGGATTGCGGGTCGCGGTCATGCGCACGCCAGGGTCGAAGTCTTTCAGCACGTAACCGCCGGTGCCCACCCCTTTCTGCCAGTCCGCCTTGCCGTCTTTGGCAGGCACAATGGTTAAGTGATAGTCATTGACGACAAACGGAAAGTCGGCGTTGCCGCCGGACAATTCAAACACCACCGTGTGTTTACCGTCTACGCGCACATCGACCACTTCTTCCAGCAGCGATTTGGCTGACGATTTGGAATCTTCACCGCGATGATGATTGATCGAGGCAAGAACATCCTCGGCTTCAAAAGACTTGCCGTTGTGAAATTCTACGCCCTTGCGCAGTTCAAACGTCCACACCTTGGCATCAGGTGAGGCCTCGAAGCTCTCCGCCAGCTCTGGGATGATGTCCCCGTTGGGTGCCACTTCGGTCAGGTTGTTCTGTACCGCGCCGAACATTCCGATCTGGGTGTGATTGGATATGTAGGTGGCGGGATCGAGCACGTCGGTGGTGGCCGGGTCGGCCAGTCCCAGGCGCAGCGTGCCGCCTGATTTTGGCATCGCCGCTTCCACCCTCGATATAAATGTCGACGCACCAGCTGCGGTCAGGCCCAGTGCCATTACGCCCTGCAGGAATTCGCGCCGTGAGATGCCGCCGCGCGTAAAAGTCTGTTTTAGCTTTGAGAGTTTTCCCTGCTGTTCTTTATCGGATTTCACTGTTAGCTCCTTTGCGTGGGTAGTTTAAGTAGTATGTTTTAACCGCTGTATTTTGACACTTACCAGTGGGCAAAGCGACCGCGCGAGGTGCGATGGTAGTCGACTACCGACTGCTTCGGTTGCAAAGCCGATAACAGTTCTATACGTTTCGCTGCTTTTGTCACTGTCAGCTGGAGGCGTATACGTAATGAAAAAGGCGAATGAGATTAATCGGGTGGCCCTGGTCGGTGCCGGCGTGATCGGCAGCGGCTGGGCGGCGCGGTGTCTGGCCAGGGGGTTGCACGTAGTGGTCTTCGATCCTGCTGAGCAGGCAGAGGAAAAACTTCGCGCCAGCATCAGTCAAGCCTGGCCCGCACTGGAAATGATGGGGATGGCCAATGCCAACCTGGATAACCTTACGTTCACCACCGATCTCGCCTCAGGCCTGAGCAGCGCGGATTTTATTCAGGAGAGCGTGCCGGAACGGGAAGATCTTAAGATTCAGGTATTTGAGCAGATCAGTGAGCAGGCCCCCGAAGACGTTGTGATCGCCTCCAGTTCATCGGGCTTGCTGCCCACCAGGTTGCAGTCCCGCTGCCGGCACCCACAACGTTTGCTCATCGGCCATCCGTTCGCACCGGTCTATCTGCTGCCTCTGGTGGAAGTGGTTGGTGGCGAGCAAACCAGCGTCGCGGCGGTAGCCGAGGCCTGCCGCTTCTACCAGCGCATCGGCATGCGCCCACTGCATGTGAGAAAAGAGATTGAAGCTTACATCGCCGATCGCCTGCAGGAATCACTGTGGCGCGAAGCGCTGCACCTGATCAATGACGGTGTCGCCAGCGTTGCCGAGATCGACGCCGCAATTACCGGCGGCCCGGGTCTGCGCTGGGCATTTATGGGGACGCTGATGGCGTGGCATCTAGGAGGCGGCCCTGGGGGAATGCGGCATACTATTGATCAGTTTGGGCCTGCGCTCAAGCTTCCCTGGACGCACATGGATGCCCCAGAGTTAACCGATGAGCTGAAAGAACGCATCGTCCAGGGGTGCGAAGCAGAAACCGCCGGGCGAGCCTTCACCGACCTGGAACGGCGGCGTGACCTGTGTCTGGTTAAGATTCAGCAGGTGCTGGCAGAGCATTGGTATCCGCCCGGCGAGGACGGCTGGCCGGAGCCTGATCTGGCAATGACACAGGAGCACTAGCTTCGGAGGGGACAGACCTCAATTTCGAAAAATTGGAGTCTGTCCCGTCAATACACTCAGGCGACCAAGTTAACGCGCAGGCCCGACACGTCGATCCCGTCCAGTTCGGTGTGCCAGGTCTCGCCCGGGCTGACCGCATGTGCGGCGGTGAGGGTGCCCGTGGTCACAATTTCACCTGCCCGCAGGGGATCGCCCGGCAAGCGCTGGACAATAACCTGGATTAAATGCGCGACGGCCGCCAGCGGGCTGCCAAGCACATTTGCGCCATGGCCGGTATCGCGTACTTTGCCATTACAGAAAAGGTTGATGGAAAATCGCTTAAGCACCGCTGTCAAATCTGCTCCGAGCTGGTGTCGTGCCCGCGGCTCGCCCACCAGCAGGCAGCCGTGTAACGCCGAGTCCGCGATCGTGTCTGCCGCGGTAAACTTCCATCCTGGAAAGTGCGACTGTACGATTTCGAAGCCATTGGCAATCCAGTCGATGCAATCGAGTATGGCGGTGGGGTCGCTGTCTGCCGGGGGTGCGGTACGAAAATGAAACACGATTTCGGGTTCAATCTTCGGCTCGGTGAACCGGCTGATATCGCAGGTTGCGGTGGCGATGGATGAGACGTAATCCACCGTGGTGTCATAGACGTATCCCCAAATAGGCTCGCGCACGCCATAAACGGGCCACAGGTCATAGTTGGTAAAGCCGATCTTTCGGCCAAGCGGACTCGCACCCTCGCTCATCCGCTGCTCATGGATCAGGTGCGCAACCTCGTAGGCGGAAGCGACCTCAAAGTCGCTGAGCTCGGATGTAAGTGGCTCGATCTGCCGCGCTTCGTCCTGCGCGGCCTTCATGCGCTGCGCTACGGTACGAAGATTCTGCGCCATCATCTTTTACGCAATCACACGCCGCGAAAAACGGGCTGGCGCTTTTCGACAAAGGCGCGCACCCCTTCCTCTGCGTCCTCTGACTTGAGCATTTGTCGGTAGACCGGCAGGTCGCCGGTTCGCATCGTGCTGAAAGCCTGCTCGATCGTGTCTGCCTCGATCGCGCGCAGCACTTCTTTTACCGTCTGCAGTGCGAGCGGGGCAGCCTCGGCCAGCTGGTCGGCCCACATTCTTGCCTTATCCATAAGGTCGTTCGCCGGCACCACCGCATTGACCAGGCCGTGGGCCTTGGCCTCGGCTGCCGGCATACGGCGTCCCAGCAGGAGCATTTCCATGGCAACGTTGTAGGGTATACGGCGGGGTAAACGCTGGATGGCGCCCGCGTCCGGCACGATACCAAGGGGCAGCTCGGGCAGGGCAAACTCGGCATGCTCGGCGGCGATGATGAGGTCTGCCGACAGCGCCAGCTCAAAGCCTCCGCCTATGGCCAGCCCGTTAACCGCAGCGATGACCGGTTTTTTGAGGTCCCACATTTCGGTGAGTCCAGCGAAACCTCCGGGCAGATCCTCGTTTTCCTGCCACCATTCATCCAGCTGCGAATCGCCGCGGTCGAGTGCTTTTAAATCCCAGCCGGCGGAAAAAATACGTTCACCGCCCCCGGTTACGATGCCGACCCTTAAGTCAGGATCGTCGCGCAGCATCGCGAACGCCTGCCCCATCTTTTTACTCACGTCATGGTCAATGGCGTTAACTTTCGGCCGGTCCAGAGTCACCTCCAGCACCGCCCCGCGGCGTTCTATTCTTACTTCGCTGTCCCGCTCATTCATTCTTGCTACCTCGTATGCTGCACCATGTTGCGTCGTCCCAGCCGACTAGTGTACACAAGCCCAAGCCGAAGATGCTGCTGAAGTGGACTTTTCGTTACAATCGAACGCTGTGGGCGGAAGATTAGAGAGACGTGATGAACTACGAAGTAACGACTGAACAAAGGTTGATGCTGGACACCATCAGGGCGTTCATGGAAAAAGAGATGTTTCCGCATGAGGCCGAGGCTGATCGCAGCGGCGTGGTGCCAACGGAGGTCGGTCAGCGCATCAAGGCATGGGCGCTGGAGATGGGCTTTCATGCCCCTAACCTGCCCGAATCCGTCGGCGGCGGTGGCCTGGACTATACCAGCCTGGCTTTGCTGGAGCGCGAGCTGGGTAAGACCAGTTACGGCCTGCACGGCCACATCGAGCGCCCCACCGAATTACTTATGGCCTGTGCGGGCGATCAGGTTGAAAAATACTTGAACCCGTGTGTCCGCGGCGAGAAAAAGGAATGCTTTGCCCTGACCGAACCCGGTGCGGGCTCCGATATCATGTCCATGACTTCCAAGGCGGTTGCCAAGGGAGACGACTATGTTATCAACGGCAGTAAACATTTCATCAGCAGCGTCAGCGAACCTGACTTTGCTATTGTATTTGCCGCCACCGGGGTGGACGAAACAGCGAAAGGGCCGCGCAAGCGGGTTAC
>JAHEKE010000014.1:0-5021 GCA_024638505.1 Gammaproteobacteria bacterium
GAGTACCGTCGTAACGTTCCGCCCATATGTGCCCACCGGTAGTGGTATCGATCAGTTGTGCGTTGATGCGTACCTGGTTTCCTGTACGACGAACACTGCCCTCCATCACATAACGTACACCCAAGTCACGGGCAACGTTCTTCACATCCACCACCTTATCTTTGTAGGTAAAGCTGGAGTTACGGGCTATCACAAAGAGACCAGAGATCTTTGACAGATCCGTTATTAAGTCTTCGGTCATACCATCCACAAAATATTCTTGCTCTGCGTCGTTACTCATGTTTGTGAAAGGCAGCACAGCTATGGAGGGTTTGTCGGGTAGTCCAAGTGGTGGATTCTCGGGTAGGCCAGCTGCGCGTAACGCATTCAGTTCGCGTTCGAGGTCTTCTGGATTCCGGTAAAGTAAAGCTTTTGACCAACTTTCAATAGTGAACTCCGGCCGGACCTTTAATAGTTCTGCTGCATACTCTCGTGCTTTTTCTTCATTACCCAAAATAGCGTTAATGGCGGCAAGTCGCGAATACGCGAATTGCAACATGCTCTTTCGCTCGATCAAATGCTCGTGTGCAGCTGTCGCTTTGTCGTAGTCCTCAGTCAAAAAGTAAGCGAAGCCGAGGGTTGCTGTGAACCAGGCAGGGTAGTAGGGGCTGAGCCGCATGGCCTGCTCCAGAAGCGAAATGGCTTGTTCCGGATTACCTGAGTAACAGAGAATCCAGGCGAGGGTGGCTATTTCAATGGCGTCACTCGGGGCCAACTCCACGGCCTTTCGTTGATATGCAATCGCTTCGTCGTGGTGACCTTGAAGCATTTTCACGGCGCCAAGTATCGCGTTGGCTTTGACATCGAGGGGATCGAGTGCATACGCTCTATCACCTAATTCTTTGGCCTTATCAATAGACGCCTCCCGGTCAGCGCTCCAACCAAACCGAGCATCATTGAAGTCATTCCAGGCCAACCAGGCTAACACGGTCGGATTGTCCGGTGAGAGCTCAATAGCCTTGGTCATCAGTTGACGCGAGATTGCGTTGTCTTCTTTGTTGAACCGCTGAAAGTAGACTCGGCTTTTTTGGAAGTACTCAAACGCCTCCGGAGAACCTGCCCGTTTCTGCAGGTATCGCATTTCCTCACCTTCTGTGAGCTTGACCTGGAGGGCGACCATAATGTTCTGCGTGATGTCATCCTGGAGGGCGAAAATGTCCTTGAATTCCCGGTCGTAGCGTTCAGCCCAGAGGTGGTGCCCTTTCAGAGCATCGATTAGCTGGGCATTAATACGGATGCGATCGCCGGAACGCTGGACACTGCCTTCTAGTACATAGCGCACGCCCTGTTCCTCGGCCACCTGCTTCACCGACACCGCCTTGCCCTTGTAGGTAAAGGTCGAATTACGGGCAATGACAAACAGATTGGGGATTTTGGAGAGGACAGTGATGATCTCTTCGCTGAGACCGTCAGCGAGAAACTCCTGGTCGGGGTCGCCAGAGAGATTATCGAAGGGTAACACTGCAATCGAAGGTTTCTCCGGTATTGGAAACGCCATGCGCTCCATTGATGCTGGTTCCTCTTCTGGCACCCAGGGCTGAAACCAGAAAGCCAATCCTCCTGCGATTACTAGGGCAATCGCAGCAACAGCGACGGATATCCCCAATGTGTTTGTTGCTTTGGGCCTTTGAGCTTCCCCAGGCGGTGGAACCATCTCCCCAGGTTTGAGCGCTACACGGTAAACACGGACTGCTTCACTAAAACCTTTAACCTTCTGTTCGCCAAGACTCTTTTGATCGAATGGCAATCGTGTTGGTAATGCTTCATTAATCGCTCCGGTAATACAAAGCCCTCCGGGTTCCGCCAGCTGCTCTATCCGTTGAGCCAATACCACCCCTTCCCCCGTCACCGTATTATCAGCAATAACAACTTCGCCCATGGCGATACCCACCCGCACCCTAGGGAGGATGTTGTCGTTAAGCTGGGAAATATATTCAGCCTGGCTCGCTTGAAACGCTAAAGTGGCCGATACCGCGTCTGAAGCCCGCTCGAACTCAGCCAAAAGAGCATCCCCTCTGAGTTCACGTACTTGACCCTGGTACTGAGTAATGAAGTCGCTGAATCGTCGGAAGGTATCTTGGATGCGTTCGTGAGCTAAGTGCTCATCCTGTTGTACCAGTGCGGTCGAACCCGCAATATCTGCGTGGAGGATGACGGCGAGTTTGCCAGGTCGGCGATTTTCTGGCATGGATGCCCCAGGAGACAAAAGGTTATGGTACTACATCACAACTTTTCACTCTTCGAAGACATCATTTGAGCCAATTTTGAATGCCACAACAGGCTGCTTTTGGCCGTATGCTGCCTAGTGCATTGCAGAAATATTCGGTTTGTTTAACTAAACAATCGACGTCCGCTAACAGGTTTGAAAGCAGCCATTAGCGTATTTTTCAGGAATCGGTGTTGGTGATTTCCGCTATCGACCATAAATAGAAACGCGTACCCCGCCGCTCATTTCTCAACTCCGTGAATCCTTCAGTGATGCTTCACGTCGATATCGTCCAATTCCTCCAATTCTCCCGTTAGTTCGACGCAGCGATGGTCCTTATATCGGTTGGCGTCGTCCTTGGCCAAACCCTTCAGATATAGTGCATTGCTGTAAATGTCCTCGATCTCTGCTCTGCAAACGTTTCGCTCATGGAGAATCTTGTTATAGTCCTTGTGTTTCTCCTCCTTCTCGCTCCAAGCCTCCTCGTAGGCACTACGGATCTCCGAAATATCCCATTCCGATAGTTCCCGCAAACGCGCTTCCAACTCTCTTCGTTCGGCCAATTGGTCCGTTAAATAGTTAATCTCCATCCACGCCTCTTCTTCGAGTTGGAAATCCACTAATTTCGTAGCAAGGTTATCGCGCTTTTCTTTGGCGCCTTTTAGACCCTGGGACGCCTCCACGCTGATCCATGCATACGCCTTTACCAAGTCTTGCGATACACCCTGGCCAAGGTGGTACATGGTGCCTAGGTTGAACTGTGCCGGTGCAAAACCCCGTTCGGCCGCGATTTGATACCACTTAAAAGCCCCCTGATAATCCCGTTTTACACCATCACCTTTCCGATACATATTACCGATCCAGAATGGAGCGATGGGGGTTCCCTGTTCTGAAGCTTTTAAATACCAATTCAAGGCTTGATCGTAATCTTGCCTTACTCCATGGCCGCCACGATACGCTTCGCCCAGATTGTATTGCGCGCCAGCGTGCCCTTGCTCAGCAGCCATTCGATACCATTCATAGGCTTTCTTGAAATCTTTTTTTACACCAGTCCCTTTACGGTACATCGAACCAAGATTGTACTGTGCCTTTACGTTTCCTTGATCTGCTGACCTACTGAACCACTTCAGTGCTTTCTCATAGTCCTTCTTCACCCCTTTACCCGTGACATAATAAAAACCGAGATTAAGTTGCGCCTCGGCTAGTCCCTGCTCGGCAGCCTTGCGATGCCACTTAACAGCTTTCTTGGAACTCTGTCGGACCCCTTGACCTGTCCCATAAGCCTTTCCTAAATGATTTTGTGCTTCAGCGTTACCCTGTTCAGCAGCTTTTTTGTACCATTTGACTTCCTTTTTCTGATCCTGTTTGACTCCCTTTCCCTCGAAATACATCAACCCCAAACTGCGTTGAGCGACGGGATTACCTTTCTCAGCTAGATCATCAAACACTCTTAGAGCAGATTCGTAGTCGCCTCTTTCATATGCTGCCTGTGCATCACTTAACTCATCTCCATATGCAATGAAAGTGAAGCAAAAACAAATGACAAAAATGACTTTTTTCATAGAAGACAAATTATCACTCTGGAAAAAGTAAGACTTGATATGTATCAAAGCCCATATATCTACAGCTCTTCCAGGCTTGGTAAGGCTTCTAATATACGGCGTAATCTGGTATCTCGGCGGAGGGTGCTACGGCTAGAAAATAGGGGATCTGTTTTTCCAGTAGTGGTGGATGGGCTTAGCCCGCCAAACTGTCTTGTTCGAGTACAAAATGATCGGGAAAGTCTTCAAATACCGCCCGGTAGATTGCGGCTGTTTGTTCGATAATCGTTAAAAAGAGAACCGCCAAGATAATTGCCACATGCTTACACCCATACGAATCTCAGTCGGTCGTCAACCTCCTATCGTATTTCTAATCGCAGCGCTTGCAGGCATATTTCTCAAAGTAAAAGTCTGAATTCAAATCCTCCCTTCGTAGCAAACCCGTACTTCGTATAGCCCATCGTACTCAGCATCGTGGACAACGATGAGAATACTTGTCCAGGACAAGATTTACTACAGCGATAATTACCAGAACCGGAATCAGCCATAGTAGTAACAGCTTCATTCATCGCACTATATACGCTTTACCTAACCTCGGCTTCACCTGAATAGATGAGATTGACGTTGTCCTGCTGATAATATGCAATATTACCGCTCTACAAGCGGCAGAGGAGTTAAATAATGACTAATGTTTTGCTTGCACTATTGTTTATACTTTTGTTAATCCTACCTCAGATTCGCGGCCGCTATTTTGGTTGGGAGATTTCCGACCGTTTTGGTGGCTTGGACATCTCCAAATGTGTTGTTAGTCAATCAGTAAGTGATTCATGGAAAAAACTCAAAGAAGATCAATCAGCTGATTGGTTTGTTGAATTGTATGATCCCAGCGCGGATGATTATCCAAAAGAGGGCGAATTAGTCGGTGCTATGGAACGGGTACTTTTTTTCTTAGCAATAATCATCGAAGCTCCAGTAATTATTGGATTTTGGTTGGCATTCAAAGTGGCATCAAAGTGGGCAGAGTGGCAGCATGTAGTCCACTTAGATAAAGAAGTTAAAGTACCAATTACCACGCGCCATCTTATAGGCAATTACTTGTTTGGCCGGTTTATAACTGGAACAGGTGTCAACCTTGTATTGGCGTTGATTTTCGGCGGACTCTATCAACTCATATTCTACGGTTGAATACTTCTAACAAACTCAAAAGACTTCGATCCTGCCAAATTCACCATCGT
>JAHEKE010000014.1:5121-80006 GCA_024638505.1 Gammaproteobacteria bacterium
CTGGAACAGGTGTCAACCTTGTATTGGCGTTGATTTTCGGCGGACTCTATCAACTCATATTCTACGGTTGAATACTTCTAACAAACTCAAAAGACTTCGATCCTGCCAAATTCACCATCGTCGGCTTCTGCGCGGATTGTGATTACAGCGCACCGGTAAAACGAGTAGACGAAGATATGGAAATCCCCACCCTGATAGCCCGCTTATCCTGCAGTCAGTGTGGGTCAAGCGACTGCTCTATTCGGGTTATCTATACTGCTGCGGGCAGGTTTGCTTACAGTATTTAGTCGATCTCGCTACCGTGAAGAGCATGTATATCGGTGAGACCAAGAAAAACTGCTCTACTCGAATGTCTATATCATCGAATCAAAAGCTAAGAGGTTGGGCGTGTCGAAGTCTTTGAGTTTGAGGCATGAGAGGGCCAAGCCCTCGTCAATAAATAGGCGGTATGATGAAAAGTTATTGTACGTTTGTATCGCTTAGTTTAACCAAATCAGCAACCGATGCTCTCAGTTGGTCAGCATGCGGATTAGAAAACTTTTTGTTTACAAGAACATCGACTGGTCGAATTTCGGAGCCATAGTATGCCGCATTGTAGTCGGCACGAACCTGGATGCCTACGCCCTCTAGACTGACGCCCAAAAAAGCCCCTTTGCTTTTATAAAACGCTAAAATATCTGCGGTTTTTTCCTGTCCACCTACCCCCACTGGGCCTGCCGCAACACTGGCATCCGTGCCTAGTTTAAATGAAGAAGACAATAAGTTATCCATACCGTTTGGGGTCATTACCATTAACACGATTTCAGACGCCTGACCGCCAAATTGGAAGCCAATGCTGCCGGAGCTCATGGTATAGAATGCAGGATAACTCCATTGATTGCTTTCATCCTTTGCCAGTAGCACGCCACTGCCGCCGGACCCACCAACGATAAAAGCTCCCTTGATCAGTTTAGGGATGATCAACACACCTTCGGCTTTGCCGAGGTTCTGTTGCAGGTAGTACATATTAGAATCGGTAGCGAAGTTCTGAACGGAAGCGTTTGCGTCTTCAACCAGCTGACGTGCTTTTAACGTGACTGTATCGTCGGCAGACAAAGGTAGGGCAATAGTGATTGAATAACACAAGAATAAAAGTGCTGAGAGTGATCTCTTCATTAAAGTACTCCAATGCCAGGTGGTTTGCTGAATTAGTTTATGGTATCTGATTAAGCGTTACTAGCGGACAGAAAACACGATCCGGTCAGGGTCATGTGGTTCGCGGAAACTTCTACACTTTACTTTATGTGGCGCACTATCGTTGTTTTATCTTCGACCCAGCTAAGTTCACTATCATGGGCTTCTGCGCGGATTGCGATTATAGGGCGAGAAAAGAGTACGGACGGCCAGAATTTAGTGTACATTGACCTATGTCCACACACACATGTCCCACCTGTAATTTCGAGTTCAACACCCACCTCCCAGGGAAAAAATATTGTAGCGAACGCTGCAAACCCGCTCGCGCAGCAACGAAGGTGACCCACGCCTTCGGGCGCTGGTCGCGGATAGATATTTTCGGGGATAAGAAACACTCGTGAATAGCTCGGCTATCCTGTAGCCATTGCGGGTCTGGGAATACTTCTATTCGGATTATCTATACCGCTGCGGGACGGAGCTTCGCTCCTAGAGGCGCGACACGCCGTTGGGTTTGCTTATCGTTCATCACCGTGACGTGTAAAGAGTATCGGAGTAGAGTTTTGCGTGGGACCCAGGTACTCTCGCGCCGCGAAACCCTGGACAGTAAGCCGCTAACTCTTCTGTAAATTGACAAAGCAATCCCAATGTGATCTGTCGAACCGGATTAATACCGTTGTGGGTAAAGCTGCCCTACACCGTTTTTCTTTGCGTCCTGGTGCCTGTGTACTGGATATGGCTAGGGCCCGCAAATTTTTTATGGGCCAGCGATATCGCGCTCTTTATTACGCTGGCCGCACTCTGGTTGGAAAGCAGGTTTCTGGCAAGCATGATGACGTTGGCGGTGTTGTTGCCGGAGTTACTATGGAACGTGGACTTCTTTGGCCGGCTGTTGGGCGGCGATGTCCTCGCCACGGCTTACATGTTTGATCGGGAGACACCGCTGTTGGTCCGTGGGCTATCGCTGTTTCATGTCGTCCTGCCGGTATTATTATTATGGATGCTCTTTCGTCTGGGTTATGACAAGCGGGCCTTGCCGGCCCAGACCTTGCTCGCCTGGATTGTCTTGCCCATTAGCTACTGGTTTACCGATCCCGCACGAAACATTAACGGTGTATTCGGATTAGGCCAATCGCCTCAGGAGCTGATGCCCGGGGCCTGGTACTTACTGTTGATGATGGTACTGATTCCTTTACTGGTTTATTTGCCCACACATTGGTTGTTACAGAGACTCTTCAAAAGGCCGGAACGGCCTGCCTGAACAGACGCGCATTGGCGCTCCATTATCATTTCGCTGTCTATTCCGATTCTTTTTCGAGTATTGAGAGTATTTAGGCAGTCAGTTTCCTCAGTTCCGTATAAGCAGTAGTTACCTGTTCAAACTTTCTTTGTGAGCCGCCACGATCCGGATGGTACTCCATAGCCTTCCGTTTATAGGCCTGCTTTAAATCTTCCTGAGTAAAGTCTGCCGTCAATCCAAGACTATCCAACATGAACATACCGGAAGGAACCGCCCCTGTATCAAATTGCGGTCCACTCGGTGATCCTACAAAGTGTCGTGGTCGTTGACATCGTCGAATAGAGTCAAAGACTTCGATCCCGATAAGTTCACAATCATCGGATTCTGCGCGGATTGTGATTACAGCGCACCCGTTAAACGTAAAGATGAAAACATGGAAATCCCCACCCTGGTAGCACGTTTGTCCTGCAGTCAATGCGGGTCTGGTAATACTTCTATCAGGATTATCTATACCGCTGCGGGTGGTTTTGCTTACATCTCCTGAAATCCTTTACCTCAGGATTCTTACCCTGTCTGTTTCTAGTGTAAAAGTAGCACACTCACTTTGAACAGAGGCTTCAACTTTAACAGAGTCAATGCGTTCTTCAGGCAGGTTGCCTCCACCGGCAGTGCCAAATTCAAACCGCTGATTGTGTTCAGTTGGCGCATCTTCAGTCAACGCCGCAGAGTCCCAGACCCACCTGCGATCTTTTCTAGTGATCGTAATAAAGATGATCCAACCTTTGATTCCACACTTGTGGCTAGCCCGCATATTTACCGCTATTTGAGAACCATCGGCACCAACGGCAATTTCCAATACAACCCGTGGTGGCATTGAGCCATCTACAGTCTCACAGCATTCATCCGGTTTCCGCCAAGCAATCTTTGTAGTGTCATATTGTTTGGGTGTGGGCTCTTTCATTTTTATCGCCTCTGCTGGTGAAATCGAAACACAAATCTTTACACGATATAGGTGAAAGGTCGAGTTGACTGCGGGATACTATGCCAGTATCCGAATTATCTATACCGCTGCTAGTGGATACGCTTACGGTTGATAAGCACAATACACATTTACCCAGCCTTGGCGGTCGCATAACAACGAAAAATCACCTAGTCGAATCCATCATTAAGGACACCGACGCTACCTGTAAGAGGATCAATGGAATCACCAAGGGTAAAAGCGTCGATGTGGCTCGTCTCGCATTGACAAAGGAAATTCTCGCCTTAGGCCAGTCCCTTGTTCAACTGGAAGCAGTAGATCCGGAATTATCTGACCTTTCTCTTTAAGTAGCGGAACAGGCAGACAAAGGTCCAATGGTGCTTGCCCGCTACGCCATGAATCTGGCTCGCGAAGTTGGAAATGGAAGTCTCACTAAGGCTCAGATTAGTAATATCATTTCCGTCATCGAAATGGCGGGTTCTCTCGATGATCGCTAACGAGGTTGAAAGACAAATGTAGAAATTGAGCCTTTGACATAAGCCTTGAATCAGGTTTACTGGGATCGTATGGATATTGTGTGAAATAACTATCACTAGAAATATGGGCGAGAAATTTGGCTCTTGGTTAGCGCTGAGAGTCAGAGGAGGTCTTTTTAATGATACAGAAGAAGCAAAGAGCAAAAAAAGTTCGCGAGAGTGAAGCTAAGACAGGAACAAAAAAAACCAAAAAGAAGGCAAGCAAGTCACCGCCAAAAAAGAAAACAAAACTCAAACCCGCCAAGACGTTTCCAACTGGAGTCAGAGTATATTTTCCAGGTCGAGAAGAGGAAGAAGTCCCCCACACTGTATGGTCGCCGGAACGAAGTCCTAAAGGACGCTGTAGATTTAGACGTTTTCAATTCGGAAGGCCAGCACCCGATGAAGACCAGAAATTTTTAGAAATATTCTGTACAGCGCGGGTCGTTGGCGGGATTCGGCAAATTACCGTCTCGACTAAGGAGTTAAGGTTTGACATAGACTGAGATTTATTACTAAGCGGTCCCATCTTAGCGTCAGGTGCTGCGTTCTCGGCTAGGTGGGCGACTGTACATTCAGAAACTCTTCAAGCAAACGGCGCGGAAACCATAGAACGCACTTTCAGAATTCCATTTGAACACTTTCGAGGCCGGAGATATATCAGAGTGCTTGGAGATATGATTGACGCCTGTGGTGAAGCCCACACTACTAATACAGGAGTGCTAAGTTTCGCAGACTAAACACTCATATCCTCCTCTATCAGTGGGGCAACATTCCTCTCGCCAGCGTCACCACCATGCATTGAATATAAAGATTTAGCGCTGCGCTGGCTTCACCCACCTCAATAGCCCCAGATCCATGAGAGACGCAGGTTCATTGATTAAATATTGTGTTTTTACATTAGGGCCGGCAGAGTTTAGCCCTTGAGCATCACATGACGGACGCTAAACAAAAACTTTTAACAGGTGTTTTTTTCATCCTTATGGGTGTTCTCATTCTGCTGGCTGCATTCGGAATAGGTCCTATGTCAGGCTCACGGATGAACGCACCCCGCTGGATCATCGGCTTATGTGGACTCTTCTTCGCAAGCGGCGGTGTCGTTCTCATTGCACCAACCCATAAAGTGGCAAGTTTGGCAGCAGGTATAGCGGTGATGGGGATTACCGTAATCTGCGCTTGGATAGCTCTTTTCGGCGACGCCCAGTACTTTTCGGGTGGTTTATCAATGTTTTCCAGGGACACCGAGGTTCTTATCGCTAGAGCCTTGTTCGGGGCTGTCGCCATCCTTGGTGTAGCAATTTCTGCCAATGCTATGCGTAGGGGGTTAAATTAGAATCACCCAGGGCGGCGGTGCCCCCCCTGTCTCTTAATCATCACAAAATCATCACAAATTCATCCGAAAACCATCAAGCAGGGTTTTTGGCCTGGGTCCACAATGTATTCACGCTTTAAACGAATACAGGAGCCAAAGCCATGTACAACAACCGAAACGACCGCTACAACGAATTTGATCCTAATATGTTCGTTCCTGGACTGTCTGTTTATATTGATGCTGCCGAAGGATTGATTGCGTTGTTCAGCCGCATTGGCGGTTTCTTGAAAAGCCTCACATACGGCGTCATTGCGAAATAATTGGGGCTTCTGCCTGTGAAACAGCCTCTATTTGGGCCTTTTTCAGAAGGTAACGTTGTAAGTCCTGGCTCAGGTATAGGGTTACAGAGTTACTTCCCGTATGGGGCTATTTTGACCGTTTCTTAGAGTGCCACGATGCTGGAATCTAATTCCCTTACGGCACCTTATGGATTGAAGCCACCAAATCTGGCTAGCCCCAAGACTAAAACTAACGATTATGCAGGTTTTCCCAAGGGACGACCGGAAATCTCTTACGTAAATTATTAGTAAAAACTGGGATTTGATCTAACCCTTGCGAAATTCAGAGATACCGAAGAGCGAACATTCAATTCAAACTTTTAAATTTCTGTTAAATACTCAAAAGCTGCCGTTCGGATTAGATACCGAGGAACCGCCGCTCACGACCCCCAAAGCCGCCATTCATGATAAATACTATTCACAACCTCACTATTGTTTCTGGTACTCCTATCTTGTGCCGATACTTCATTCTATTTCATGTGGCTCGGTGCATATCACGAGAGCCTAGGGGTGACGTTTTTCTTGATATTCGTCAATAAGGCCTTTGTAAAGAGGATTTACTCTGATTTCGTTGAGAAAGAGTTCTGCGAAAATTCGGTGAGCTTTTTCGTTGGGGTGCCCTTCCCACTGACTCACATGTAGTTTGGTCTTATTTTCGGCGTATTTTAGTTCGTATGGTTCAGCAGGAATTACGACCATGCCAGCATCATTCATGTAACGCTCTGCGATACGACTCATTCGTCGGTTTCTGTCGAAACGAGGATGCTGATTCAGTACTAGGCTAATGACAGGGCGGCCGGTTCGATCCGTGACAATTCTATTGATTCGCTTCATATCCCTAGAGAAGCGACTTTGATATGAATGAAAATCCTCCAAGATGTCGTCGATAAAATCTGCCCTCAACCCCAGATTAAGAAGAAAACGGTTATATCGATCTTCAAGAAACTTACCAATTTCGGTTCTGGCTAATAGCGATGCTTTTAGTCTTTTGGATAGAGGAAAGCTGTAGTCGTCTCGTGTGTTGTACTGACTCTTCCCAGCGGGAAGAAAATCGTTATGGCAGAGCCCGTACAGCACAAGATCCGGTTCATGCTTGTCGATCAATCCTTTGGCCAATTCGGCGATCTCTTCACTTTGCCGACCTGGTTCACCGAGGTTAAGAACCTCTACTCTAAAATCTTTTTGTAACTCGCTCTCAATAAGATGTGGGTAAACATCGCTGTCAGCAACACCTTCCCCAAATGTTAGGGAGTCTCCTAGAACCCAAATTCGGAAAACATTCACCTTTTTCTCCTCGGTCCAGTCTTTCCCTCTGAAACCAAACTGATTCCGGGTGTGCTTTTTCCCGTGCCAAAAGTAATCATTCGTTCCTTCAATTTCGCGCAACCTGAGTTGGTCAGGAATGGATGGACTAACAGAAACTGGTGCATATTGTTTCAAAAGAAACAGGGTGGCTTCAGTAACACTCAATATTATTCCGAGTGAGCAGATCACCAAAAAGCTATTCCAACCTAATCGTTTAATCTTCGGCGTGTCAAAAGAAATCAGGAACGCCGATACCAATGCCGCTAACAAGCAAAGAGTCAAGATGAGTAACACGCCAGAGAAATTGGTGACTGCGTACTTGTAAAGAGTTCTTCCAAAAAAGAACAATGCAAGCAGCAACAAGATCTTCTTGATAAGACCAAACGAAAAGAAACGTATCGCGAAAGATCGCAATGGATCGAATATTCGCATTATGTGGTCGAAGGGATACGGATAAGGGTCAAATAGAGATTAAAAGGGTAACAGGCTTTAATTGGTCGGACCTTATTCAATCGTAGGATTGGCTACTTTATTCCTTTTCTGTGCTGCCGGAGAAAGGAGCAGTTGAGGTACAGCGATGTTTCGAATACCGCAGTTGGCCGGGAAGAGGCATTCGCTGCGTTGCAACATTACTTCCGTTTCGGGCAAATTGCAGACCCGACATGTCTGGAGCGGAGGTCCGCTCCCGTATGCAAAGCTGCCTAATTGCCAAGAGACTATATTATCCTTCTATATTCCGAACGCACCTTTACCCTTGTCTACACTTACTAGAAGGCGGAGGTGCGGGCTTGTTCAACGTCACATCCGCAAACAATCAGCGAATGCAAACACTATCAGGAGAAGGGATTGCTGGTTCTGCACAACCGAAGTTTTCTACCCGGCTCCCCTCAACAGCGGATGATGGTCTGGCTGGGGATACTGCTGTTGTGCCTGATCATTGTGGCGTGTGCCGTGCTGTACTTGATTCTTTACAAAGCCTGCCCCACCTGCAGCCTGGGCGAGATAGCCGTCTCCGCCTGGGAGAGTCTTTTGAAGGAAAAGGGGATGGTCTTTACTCTGGTGGCAACACCGGTACTGCTGGTGTTCTTCCTAATCCTTGCTCATGGATCGCGCAATCGCGAACGTCTTATACTCACAGAAACGGGAATAGAGTTTCGATCCGCACTGCCCGGGCCGCTCAATTTCCTGCATCGGGACTGGTCGCTGCAATGGCTCGAAGTCCGCAGGGCATGGATCGAGCCGATGTTCAAGTTTGCCGGCGGGCAATTTACGTCCCTGTTCTTCGAAACCGGCAATAAGCGGCGTCGGATACTCCTCTATCCTTGGGTGGACACGCGCCACTACCATCCCCGCACGCTGCGCAAGGAAAAGGCATACATCAATGCCCTGCAAAAACAGCAGGGACCCGAGTACGAGGCATTGACCACGGAGAGCGCCGTCGTTAGATACATCGCAGAACATGTACGCGGTGTCGAGATCG
This sequence comes from Gammaproteobacteria bacterium, assembly GCA_024638505.1. Classification (GTDB taxonomy): domain Bacteria; phylum Pseudomonadota; class Gammaproteobacteria; order Arenicellales; family JAANXG01; genus JAHEKE01. The sequence continues at coordinate 13,461 of JAHEKE010000014.1, forward strand.
AGCCCGAACCAACCGGATCCACCGGTTTCGCATTGGAAAAGAACCCCTGGACCCTGGGTGTGGTAGTACTGTTCTTCCTGCTCGTCGCCTTTACCATGATCGACGGTTTCGTGCTGATCGGGGAGACCTATGTCACCCGCCCCATCTACGAAGTCTTTGCTTTCGGCGGGCTAATGGCGGCCATTGTCTCGACCCGTCTGCTGCGTGCCAGGAGTGTTCCCAGCTTGGAGAGCACAGTATTGAGCATCCTCCTGGGAGTGGGCATTAGCTGCGCCCTCTATCCCGGAGCGCTGCGCCTTAACCAGTGGACGGACAACTCGGGCCTCCACGTTCATACCTATCAATCGCAGGGCAGGGGGCGGTTCACACCGCTGGACGAGTCGCTGCCCGAACTACACTTCGACGATTACCCGGAATACTGGCGCCAGTTCGGCGTTGGCGAGCACCAAGGGTTCGAACTCCGCCGGGGCGGTCTGGGTTTTTACCAGCTCAACATGGCGCCAATCTACGATGCTATCGTTGAGCATTAGATATTCGGTGGCTTTCCCACGTTTTCTTGTCGAAATGCAGCAAGCTTCGCGTCCACGGCCTTAGGAGTGAACCTACTAGAAGCTGAGTGACGTTAACCTGCTATTGGTGAATGCCAGAACTTAGCCTGATATGGGCACTGGGTTTCAGGGGCAGCAGCGTCAATCTGACAAAGCGCGAAACAGTGCCGATGGAAGGCTTGGACGTTCAACTGGCCCAAACTAGCCTTATTAAAATAACTTGAGTTTTTTGCATGGCGGATTCGAAGACCAAACCACGCAATAGCCCGCCATAGGGTGAAATTTCCGTTTGAGGGACAAATTTATGAATTACAGAATGATGACAATACCGGTAATTATTTCGGCGATGGCTGTGGTCTTGGGTGCCTGTGGTGGCGGCAGTTCTTCCTCCGGTGGAAGCGGCGGCGGCACTAAGTCGTCGGCTAATCTCATAGTAAAACTGAACAATGGTTCCAATTCCGCTCAGCTACAAAGCCTTGAATATGGCAGTGACCGGTTGGCTGCGACAGTTTTAGACTTCTTGATCAGTAGAGCCGAGGCGCAGGTGGGTGGTCAGACGGTCACTGTGTGGGACACCTTTACCAACACGCAGATAGACTCGGGAATAACGGATGCGAACGGCGAGGTTGGGTTTGTTGTGGCTCCGGCCGGACCAGGAACTTACACCGTTTGTGTCGGGCTCTTGGCCGGGGAGGATTCCACGTCGCCGAAATGTGCGCCTGTGGACGACCCAATAACCGAGCAGGATGTTCTTACCGTCGTCGTTGCTGATACAGAAGGAACGCTTACGGTTTCAGGTCGCAGTGAGCCTCGCACGGATAATATTGCACTGTTCGAGGATACGAACCATCCGGGTCCGAACACAAAGATCAACATATGTCATAAACCTGGTAAGGTTGGGCGGACGCTGTCTATCAGCGAAAATGCCGTGGACGCGCATCTCAATCACGGAGATACGCTGGGAGCTTGCCCCGTTGATGAGTAGACTGTAGCCGGGGACGAAACTGAAGGCGCAGGACCACCCGAAGATGCCGGGTAAGCCGTAAGTACACTTCGCTTGGTAAATGTTATGGGTATTGATAGCTGATTGTCAGGGTTCGCTCGTGGCCGGGTCCCGCCTGATCAACCTGCAGGATGAGGGTCCGCCTACAGGCTACTTCCTGCCGGACGGAATTCCATGGCGACCGGCCCTCGCCCCTTTTACGCCATAGCGCATCGATCAAACAGGGCATGGGCCCTCTGTATCACCGTGGCCAAGGTGTCCACTTAGTGAAGACTCCGGTACTGAGGTGGTTCTTCCATTGTGACAAACTGTAACTTTACTCTGGCCACTATTACCAGGAGGCGTTGGGTCGTCACCATTAACGCTGGTTGAATTTCCACATCCACCAGCACGGTCACCGTGTGCTCTATGGGCATCATAAACGGCTTGATGAGCAACTTGGATAGATCGTTTCCCTTTGTGACATACGATCCGTTTGTTGTTCTGACCATCGACTGCAAACTCTCCCGCGACCTGTTCGTCCTCGGCAGGAAAGTAATCCTTCTGCTTGGTTTCCGTGTTGTATACGAGCACGGTGTCAGGGCTTATCGTTAAGTTCTCGCAACCCACCATCGGGTCCACCCCCTCCACACACACCGTATAGTTCCCTCCGAACACTGGGATAATCACGGTTCCCGCAGCGTTTGTTGTAAACCGTCTGCCAGCATCCCCAAACTCTTCACCCGTTATTATGACGGCATGTCCGTCTGCAAGCGCATCGCGAATCAGAAGTCGGGAGATCGTTCTGGCGAAGAGCAAGTCATCCTCCTGATCATGTAGGACCAATCTGGAGGAACTCACCACGATAGAAGAAGATTGACCACTGCTTGATCCTGAACTGGCACCAGAGGAAGACCCACCGCCACCGCAGGCAGCAAGTGCTAATGTCAATAACGCGATGGCCGTCGCAACAATTCTTTGCTCCCAGTTCTTCATCGAAGACACCCCAAAACACAGTATTACTTAATCTCTAATTATAGCTTACTTGGCGTTCCATACCTTTTCCAAAGCCCAATAAACACCCATGGTTTATCCTGTTGAGGATCGGCTTGTGGCCGTTCGGAGCCTGTGGATTCAAGACTAGATAAGTAAAAACACGCTTTGTGCAGTCAGACAGCTTTCACACCGATTGCTGACATCGCTCTTTTATTGTTGCGACGCAGCAGCTACCTCTCTTGTCGACCCAAAGCAACCAGTCGCGATGTGAGCTGCGACCGCCGGCAAGTTGCCCATTTGCTGCCACTCGCGGTGTTGTCTTGAGCTGGCGCTTTTGACCCATAGCGGAAGCCGGTACTTGCCCAAGGGGTAGTTATCACCTTTGCAGCGAGGGGGTTGTCCTTAGAGACCTCTAGCTTTATGTGTCAAGCATTCGGTACAGTACTATATCCCTCTCTAATTCTTACGGTAGGAGTCTGGCGTGAAGAAAAAGCCTAAACTAGAAGGTATCATATGGAACTGCGCATCGACCTCAACACGCGAACGCTTGGTGTCGCACGCTTTGATACGACTCCAGAACAAAGATAGTTCACGAGCGCCATTTCAGGGCCTCGACATAAGTCTCGCTAAGCAAAACTGGGACGAACTTCGCGAAGATATTCAGAAGCAAATTAAAAAACTATTACGTGGCGCAACTGCGACCACCCAAAAAGACGACTCTGATATTCACCGCATTATGGAGAAAGAAAACACAGTACCGCTGCAAGATGCGATCCAGAAAGCAGTTGCGGACGCAATAATAGCATTCGCGCTCAGAGACAAATGAGTGTGTCCCATTGGCTATTGCGTCGGTAATTCGATCACCGGAGCCACACCCCCGTTCATAAAAACTGCGGCGATCGATTTTTATGGACTAAATGAACCATCTTCCAAAGCTTCACGATAACTTACCAGATAATACCAATATAGTTTATTGTTGTGGCTGCGGACTTGCTTCAGAACCAGTTCATTAAATACTACTTTCCCGTAACTGGGATTATATTTTTTTACCCAAGTTTCTACAGCACTAATGACCTGAGTTACTGATATGGGCACAGTGCCCTTGCCCGGCTCCCACGCAGGATACGTCGACAGCGCATGCTCCTCGACATAGACAGCCACGCGATTTCCGTCCATCTCTTCGACGTCAGCGATGGGCATATCTACACCTTTTGCGACGTTCATGTATAACACCGATAACATTAATATCCAGATAAAATATTGCATCATCATAATCACAATCGAAAGCTAACGATTAAACATCTCCTCGTAACTGAATTTTACATCGCCTGCTACTGTTGCAGTGGCATATGTGATGCTCTTGATCTTCCCGTGCCCGATATTCCATTCCCACATAGGAATCGCCGTTCTGAGTACCATGGTTACTAACAAAACTAATGGGGGCAGACTCGATTAAAATCCCGATGGCGACTTTGAGCACATTCCCGCTGGCTAGGGTTACTCGTTTCACCGGTCGCTTTGGGGATAGATGATTGCCTGAAAGAAAACGCTTATATTCCTCCACCAGGATCGGTATTCGAGCGGCCGCTTCCGACTTAAACGCAACCCAAACGGCTGAGCCTGGATCAAGCGAATCCTGTTACCTTTTGGTGCGATGATGATGTATGACTCATGTCGAGATTCCTTCGACCTCGAACCCCTCGGTGAGAATGGCGAAGGCGGTTATCTGATTATCTTACCTTGCCTACCGTGGAGTGTGGCTAGGGGGAGTTGGTAAATGCATCCTATTACTTGAGCAGTCTCTGCCTGTTCTTCAGCTGTTTGCTCAAGCCGACCGATCCGCCAAAAGCCTGGCCGTCAAGGTAACCGTCTAGGTCGCGCACCCTCGTGCGCCGGTTCGTCTTCTGGCTATTCGGATACAGCCGTTTTAAGTAGTCCGCCGCCTCCTTCGTAAGCATGTCCCGCTGATTTACCACCACCATGTCCGTCCCATTCCCACCACTCTCTCGCGTTAGCATCTCCTTTACACGGCGGTGAATCGCCTGGGCGCAGCCATTGCCAAACGATGTCCTGTAACTGGCCGGTTGGTCCGTGCACTCTCTCATGATTGATCGTATCAGGTAGTCCCCCATCTCCTTAGCGACAGCAATATTCACCTCACGCCCGATAAAGTGCAGCTTCTCGGCGGTCCGGACCAATTGGCAGCTGTGCAGTATCGTCATCGCGCTAATAATACGTAGCTTCCACAACACGGTCCTTCCAGGTTGCGGCACACTGTCCCGCACCAACTCACCGAGCTCTGCGTTGAGCTCGGCCTCCGAGAGATCCGATGTCGACACTTGATGTGCACGCATCAACGCATATGCCTGCCTCAGCGCAATCTCACGCTCGTACTGATTGTCGTTCCGGGTTTCGTCCGCACGTGCCAGCAACGCCTGTATCTTTTTCAATACCCTGGTCAAAAGACACACGCCCGTATCGCATACATCCCGCAGCGTGGACCGCAGTACTTTGTCCCGCAGCGCGCAGTGGACAGAACGCCGCACTGTCTGCACCTCGGGCAAATCTTCACAGCCCGCTCGCAATCGGAAATGGTTGCATTGCTCAGTCCCTGTTCCATACAAGTATCAGCACGTTTTTTATAAGTGGCGGACCAATTCCAGTGATGATTCACCGGCATAGGAAGTGTGAAGCAAACACAGAAAGAAAACTGAGAGCGTCTCGCAAGAAACGACCCTACTACTTTCGACATTATATGTTAGTCGGTACTTTCGGGAATGATGCTTTGAAAATGGGGCGATTCGAGCGTTTTCCAGAGTTTACTTTATCACGGCAGGCCTGGGCATGGCATTATCGTGTTACCCCCTCAAAACAAGCCCGTCCAAACGCCCTCCCGTTAAACGTAAAGATAAGGATATGGAAATCCCCACCCTGATAGCCCGCCTGTCTTGTAGCCTCTGCGGGTCTGGGAATATTTTTATTCGAATTATCTATACCACTGCGGCTAGGTTTGCTTATGGTTCTTTGTTCAGAGTCATTAACCACGGTTAGTAATCTAAACTTTGGAACTATTGGCTACTAGCTACCAGCTATTGACATATTTGTTTACAATCACTGCCAGTTAACACCTGGCAGGTGCTGACATGGCTCACAATGAATCTTTGTCTCCCCAGATCAAACATCTATCCTGGGGCCGCATGGACGTTTCGGGTGTTGGTATGGGAAAGGATTTCAAGCTTTGGCCGGGTGGTGGTCGGGAATGGGATTGGCGCGAAACCGGCACCCATCATGATCCGGGAATCCAACCGGCAGACGTTCAGGAGTTAATAAGAAACGGCAGCAAAACCATAGTTCTAAGTCGAGGCATGCTGTTGATGCTGAAGACGTGTCAACAGACGCTTGACCTGCTTGAACAGCAGCGTATTAAAGTACATGTTGAGGAAACAAAAGCTGCTGCTGAGATCTATAACGACCTCGCATCGCAGGGAGAACCTGTAGGCGGCCTGTTCCATTCAACGTGTTAAATGAAGAGCCACACCTAGAGAGCAGGATTGCAGAAACACCCCCCTTACCGCTGCCGTAGAGTGAACAATTAGCAGGAAAGCTTCGTCAGAGGTTAGATGGGGAATACGTAGACAATACTCTCCTCGGCAATCTCTCCGAAACACTTCCATGTATCGAGCAAAATAGCGCACGTCCGTTAGCTTTGTTCTGACGTCCGTTAAACTGAGAATCATTTTAGGTAATGCTCTTTTTATTGGTCCGCGTAACCAAATCGTAGCGCCCAGATAAAGCTATCCATTACCGTTTATCGATAAACCGCTTCTACTCAGATTATCTATACCGCTGCGGGTGGGTACGAATATCGCCAGCATAGAGCCGAATGTCGGCAGTAAGCCCTAGAATATCCAAATGCCTGTGTTTCCGCATAATTTTGCATACGCCGAACGTACTCTAATTGGCAGGCGATACGGATACCGAAACATGAAAACAATCAACCCAATTGAAGCCTTCGTGACAGCGTTTCATAGGCTGTCTGAATCTTTTACATCTTTCTGGCGTCGCCACCAGCCCGGTCTGGATGGAGTTCCATTGCGTTCTTCTTACAAGCTCTCTTCAAATCTCCCAGGGTCCACTTCTTCGGCAAGCCGAGTACACGCTCCAAACCCTAGACCCTAGGCCGCCACCATCCACGACGATACACTTGGCGTGTAGCCGTCTATCGACGCACCAGAGTTTTATACTAATTCACTTTACTAAGTATAAGAAAGTAAACATTTACAAACGCGGCGGAAGAATATTCTTTCTTGCGAATAAGTTAAAAACAGATCCTCACCAGATGTCTTAAATACACAGTCAGTCATCTTCATAAAGTGGTTCAAATGCTAATCCCACTTATCGACCCATTCCGTCCGTTAGGCGCGTAGGACGGGCGTTCTGCCCTATTCCTACAATACTAAATAATACTGTTTAAACCCCCATAAAAGGAGATCGTCTTAATGACAAATAAAAAATCTCACCTCTTAACTGACTTAAGTGACGACGCTGCAGAGAAGATTGTTGGTGGTGCCGGAAAGCAACCTGCTTTCAACCAGGCATGGCACGGTCACGGATCAAATCACCAAGGCAATAATAATCCTGGCGATACGGCATCTGACCGGCATAATTTCGATGACGCCACGGCAGGTAATTCTGGTCACAACCCAACGGCAGGAAGTAACGGGTAGTCCTGAAAGCCATAAATTTCTTAGTAGTTTACATGATCAGCAGCCTTTTCTGAGGCTGCTGATTTTTTTTGCAAACATTAAGATTATCAACCTGACATAAACAGATTCTCAAACCTCGGCCATAAGGCGCGTCTTACCTAGAAAAAATCTCAAGATAGTCTGTTTCTTTGTCAAGATCTCGGCTCGACCTTCCATACCGGACTGAATCAGGCACTTTCTACCCGAGAGCTGCAGTGTAAAGCTGTCGGGCTGCACCGTGACCTCGTAGCCGGTCCAGGCACTCTGATTAAATGGAGAAGCCGCATCAACCTTTACTGGAGCAACGGCATCCGGCGATATCGCTGTAACTGCGCCCTGCAGTGTGCCGTAATCAGAATAAGGACAGGCGGAAAGCCGGACATGTACCGTTTGACCAATCTCTACTTTTCCAATATCGCGTAACGCAACCAGGGTCTTGACCTCCATCAGGTTATCGCGCGGTGAAATGCGAGCAACTAATTCACCAGCGCTCACTACCTGCCCTGGGTTGCGTAGCATCAGCATCTGTATGACGCCAGATACCGGTGCTTTGATGGACGACAGTTCGATTTCAGTATCGAGCTGTTCAAGTTCCACTCTGTTGGCGTCTAATTTAGACTGTATTTCAACCTGCTTCTGCAAGAGAATCTCGCGCTCCTTGGAGAATTTTGCCAGCATGGCTTCGCGCCGGGCTTTGACCTGCAAAATGGCATCACCGGCAATCTCGATCTCAGCCTCGCTGGGATCGAGGGTACTGCGCGCTTGCGCTAGACGCGCCTCTGCTGAGCGAAGGTTTGACTCTCGTTTCTTCAGCTCAAGGTCCGATACCGCACCCTGTGGGGCCAGGGCGGCATACCGCTCGTATTCCTCGCGCGCAAAATCGAGATACGCTAATGCCTCCTTAACTTCTGCCTTGGCCTTTTCTGTTTTTTCCTGGTGCTGGCGATGCGTCAGGTTGAGCCCCGACTCGGCCGCAGACAGATCACGCGACAAGAGATCTTTTTCAGCCTCGATCTGACGGTCCAGGGCTTGCATCTGCGCGCTGAGCTGCTCCAGCTGCTCGATACCGCTCGTAATTGCGCCCCTAACCTGCGCTTGCTTGGCCTTAAGGCGAGAATCATCGATGCGAGCGATGATGCTTCCCTGATCAACTTGTTCGTTCTGCTTCACTTGAATACTTTGAACTGTGCCATCACTTGTCGCCTCCACCACTCTAAGCTCTCCCACCGGTCTGACTGTGGCGTGGGCATCGACGGTTACGCGATAGTCGAGCATGGCAGCTAGCAAAAACGTTCCAACAAAAACAAAAAACAGCGCCAGGCCTCCTATTCTAGCCCACCCTGTCCGCGTGGGGAGAAACTCATCCGGTGTCGCCGCATGCAGCAGCAGCGGATCCTGTGCCGTTGATTTACTGTTATGGACGAAACTAGCGCCTAACTCACCACGGCGTCCAGTTGACGGCACTGGTGCTCCCGCAATCGGAAGCTGTATCCATTTGACAACGGGCTTATCTTTTAAAGCAGCAGGTGACATACGTCGATCTTTAACCTGATCCGTTTGGAAATGGCTGCGATCAGGGCAGAGGATCTGCAGCGCCTGCATATCCGTGCCTCGGTTCTGTCTGTCGCGCAATGTTTTTTCGTTAGCATTATCTGCGCCGGCTATCCGGTCCAATACATCGATCCCATCTATGATTTTTCCAAAAGCGCAATAGTGCCAGCCTTGATCACGTTTGTTAAAGGCATCAAGCTCAGGGTTGTCTTTTACATTGATGAAAAGGATCGGGTACGCGTAAGAGACGTCCGGCGAGCGTGACATAGCTATGGTACCGCGGGTATTGGATAGCGCCCGCTCGGCTTCCTTACGAATGCGTGCACAGGTGGGTTTTTTGATCAATCCTGACTCGAGTTCACTGCCCTGGATAGCGAAGTGATCGGTTACCCGCCGGATGGGATTATTATCATAGATCCTGTTCCAGGCGTATCTCAAAAAATGCTTCACCACCATTGGGGCTTGTTCGGGATACAACTCCACAGTGAAGCTGCCGTGGGATGTAACGATGCGGATATTCAACGTGAGCGAATGGCTCATTTGGCGCTCGCGACTATTTGGGCTAGTTTGGGGTCCTCGCTCGACTGAAAATGTTTATGGATCAGGTCTTTCACTGGTGCTGTATGCTTTATCCGACCCTTATCCAGAATCACCCCCCAATCAGCGCGTGCAATCACCTGCAGCCGATGGCTGATGAGAATCGTCGTCTTATCCGAGCGTAACGAAATTAGATTGTTTAATACTTTTTTTTCTGATCGTATATCAAGGGAGTCAGTCGCCTCATCAAGAATGAGCACTGGCGGATTCGAAATCAAACCACGAGCAAGCGCTAATCTCTGGCGCTGTCCACCGGATAGGTTGGACCCAAATTCGCCTAACACGGTCTGGTATTTATCGGGTAATTCCGCTATGAATTGATCCGCCCCCGTCACCTCACAGGCTCTGATGATTTCATCAAAATGAACATCAGGGTGAGCGAAACGAAAATTCTCCAGAATCGATCGGCTCCAGAACTGAGGATCTTGCGGAACCAGGACAACCTGTTGGCGCAAGCAGTCCAGAGGAATGTCGCGTTGATTGTATATGCCGTAGCGGATGTTTCCTGAATCCAGTTGATATAGGCCGGCAAGAAGTTTGGCCAGAGTTGTTTTACCGCATCCGGAAGGTCCAATCAGGGCTGTTACTTTCCCTCCGGCAAATGTATGGTCAAAGTCATGAATCAAATCCGTGCGCCCAACGTGGTGAAATCGCACTTGCACGCATTTGATAGGGGCTTGCGGGGATATTTCCGCCCATGGTTTACTGGAATCGTCTTTACCCTCAGACGGGGCGTCGAGTACGGCTGCCAAACGTTCCATAACCACTTTCGCTCCAACAAAATCGTCAGTCAACTGAACCAGGCCGCCCATGAATCCAAGAAAATTGAGGCTCATTCCGTAAAAAGCGAGAAGCTGCCCGATACTGAGCGTTCCGTCCATTACCAACCGACCGCCGAGCCAGAGAATACCCAGCGCGGTAAAACTGGCAATCAAACCGCTGAACGTATCGCGGTATAGAGCGAGTTTCATTAGGCTCCATCTGAGATTGGTGATGCGTCCAAAATTTTTCTGATATTCTTCCCACGCCTGAGGGGTGGCGTTTCCGCTCTTCAACACTAAAGCACCACGAAAAGTCTCGACTAAAAAACCCTGATTCTCAGTTCCTTCCACAATAAGGGTTCGCAGTTTCTGCCGCATGTGTGGCAAAAATGTGATGTTGAAAGCGATCACTACCGCAAAGGCAGCGAGTGCTGCGATGGTCAGCTGCCACGAATAAAAAAACATGACAATCAGGGACACTAGGGCGACAAAGGTACGGCTGGGCAGCCCGAAGATCGCGTCAGCAATCAAACTGTTGATACGACTGATGTCCTGCAGTCGACTGACCACCTCACCGCTGCGGTGTCGGTCAAAATACGACATAGGTAATCGCAACAGCTTAGAGCCAAAGTCAAGAATCAGCTCAAGCTGGAGGCGCTGTCCAAAGTGTCCGATCAGAATAGACTGTACAAACTTCATTGCTGCTTGAAACAGATTGAGCGCCAGCACGGCAACGACTACAGTGAGCAGAAGATCGGCATCACGCCGGACCAACACGTCATCTGTTAGGACCTGCGTCGTTAAGGGGAAGGCAAGTGCCAGCAGGCCGATCACCATGTTAAGCGCGGTAACTTCGGATAATAACGCGCCGTTCGGCCAACACTTCTTGAGGAAGTAACCGAGGCCACGGATGTCCTCATCATCCTGTTCGGCGAATCGAGTCCCGTCCGGTTCCAGCAGCAGCATGACTCGATCCCCCCATGCTGCCAGCAGCTCCTGCCGCGTTAACTTGCGGATGCCAACGGCTGGATCGGCAACAATGATCTTGGAACGCTTGTAACCATAAAGCACTGCCCAATGGTTGCCTTTCCAATGAATGATAGCGGGAAGTGGTGCGTGCTCGATTTGATTTACAAGCGCTTCACTTGCCTTCACCTGCCGGGCTTTGAAACCGAGAACCTCAGCGCCCCTTCGTAAACCCAACAACGTTGTTCCGTACGAAGTCGTACCAACTGCCGCGCGAACCTTGCTAATGCCGATTTTACGCCCGTAGTGTTTGGCAACAGTCGCCAAACAAGCAGCACCACAATCTTCTGCGCTGTGCTGAAGAACAGCTGCGAAGCTCATAACCTATAGGTCTGCGGTAGATTCTTGACTAAACTCGGTCTCAACCTTAGACCTTTAGATATAGCTGTTAGCGACAGCTTGATACCAGAGAGAGAGGGTTTTGCTATAAGGCCTGTTTCTTTTTCCATCCCTCATAACGGATAGTCAAAAACGCTGAGTGCGCAACTTGAGCCGATAAAAAGGGGAAGGCATGGGATAAAAAGTCATTGTCAACGGTTAGGTAGTACAATGAATTCATCCTCTCACCCTACCAGTGTAGGGTTGTTATCGAAATAAGCACCCACAGATCGCAGTGAAACCTCTACCAGCAGTCAACTGGCGTCCGGCTTCCAGTAGAAGTTAAGCTCATAGCCGCACAATCCGTATCCTGATTTTGCGGCGCCTGCGCGGTAGCGGTGAGGGTGAAAGAAGTGGTTGTTGTTGCTGGTATGGTGATGACGTAATAGCCGTTTTCCGTGGTGGCATTTCTTCCCAATGCTGCCGTTGTAGTGGCGTAGGTTTTGTTATCAAGAAAAAATTGCTCCTGGCGCGAAGCAAAGTCACTCAGCGCCTCACGGGCTTCGGACCGCCGGCTGCGCTGCAAGACTTCCTCGTACGAGGGTATGGCAATTGCCGCTAGCACGGCCAGGAGTGCCAATACAACCATCAGCTCAAGCAAGGTAATTCCTGCTTGCCGGGGTTTCATATTTCTCATCATTTCAAGTTTCTTTCATACCAAAACGTTGGTGCATTAGCCGCCCCAGGAACCGGTAACGGCGATAAGTCAGGACGCAACAAAAGATTCGGCGACAGCGCCACTGACGCTGGCGGAATACCAGGGTTAGCCAGCTGATCAAAACGGTCATACTGCACGCCGTTAACATTGTTGCTTAAGTCAAAATCAAACACCGCTGTAGCATCAAATAGCGATACCGCGTAAATCAGGCCGGAGCCCTCTTTCGGGGCGCACGTATCCAGATTCGCTCCCGGTGGTAGATAGCTGTTAAAGAAAACCGTGCGATTGATGATTAGCGGGCGAGATAAACCTTTCTCTCCACAGGCATTTGACTGAGACAAATCTTCACAGTTATTGAGCCTGATTTTCCAGCCCTTGTCGAGTTTAGGAAGGTTACCGCTGACCAGATCTGTACAGTCAGTATTATCACCGTCCTGTAGACAGTTGTCAGTCAGGTCCTGTAAATCGTCATGCGAGATCGCGGCACTCGGCGGTGCGCCACTCACAATATTTTTATCTTTGTACATATAAGCCCAGTTCTCCACCGCAGTGGCCAGCGGATGGACACGATCGCCGGAAATAAGAACCACCGCGTCAAACGGGTCACCGGTTTCCGCCTGCGAAGAATCGGGCTCTATTGCCCTAGCTACATCAGCGCGCGCAAAGAAACGCCGATCATTGGTATTGTCTGCGGCGAAATGTCGGCCCACCTCTAAGACTTTCGTTAAGGTCCAACCCGACCGCAGTCCGGGCACCACGTCACCACGCCAGAGATTTCCGCCCGTGTCGGGCACATAAAAACGGTCAGTAATCCCGTCTCCATCGCTGTCGAATAAGGTGATGCTGGCTGGAACGCTGTCTTTCAGTGCACTGACTTCATAGGCTAATGCAGATGCATCCCACCCGTCTCCATTATCGGAGGCATTGGAAGGGCCTACTGCCTTCCAGATCAAAGACCCGTCTCTGGCGTCGATGATGAAAACTGCGTTGCCTTCGAAATCATCTTCCCCCAGGATCTCGGTATTCCCGTTCGCGTTCAAAACGCGACTGTCTTTACCCAGGTCACCGTAACGATCACTGTCATCATCACCGTTGTATCCGCCGCCGATGAATAAGGCAGGCGCTATCTCAATCTGACTCGAGGCATTGATAAAAGATATCAGTTCGGCCCGCGGCAGCGACCAAGTTTGCGCCAGCTCTGTAAAGCCTGGATCTGCACTGCTCAGCGTCCACAATATCTGGGGGTTATCCGGATCGGTTACGTCCAGCGCATAGCAGCCCTTGCCACCACGACGCATGCATACATAGATATAGACTTTGTCGTTGTCAGCGGATTCGATGGTGCCATCGAAATCATTATCGAAAACAAGGGCGGTAGCAGTACCATCTAACCCATAAGGGTGCGACGACAAGGCCGGGCCGCTGCCCGATGGAATCCCCGGATTGTGCAGACCGAAACTGTCCTCCATGAACCGTTTTTGCAGCGGCATGAACTCCCTTGGTAAGAACGCCCAGGTTTCTACGCCTACGTGAGTACCGTCTGGATCCGTGTCTCTATACATGTGCAGCGCACCGTCATTACCAGCGCTGATTATTCGAATGTCCGGCGCGCCCTGATTAAAGCTGCCGCGCTCACCGTAGTTAAGAAGTAAAGGTTGCGAATGAATCGGGTCGCTGATCCACCAGGCGCGGCCGTCGGGATTGCTGTAGCTCCCGGTGTCGAATGGAACGTCATAGCCCCGCGCGAACTTGATCATGTTGAGAACTTTATCCTCCGCCTCGGTTTTCTTGCTGGCATCCGACTCACCGGTATAGGTGCATCCCGAGCATCCGATCACGGTTTCATACAGATCCTGACTGTTTTCAAGCAGGTTAACCGCGGTGGCGTTGTCCGCGTCCAAGGCCATGAGCGCCGCAGGAGTACCATTGGTGAAAGTATCAGGCTGCGTGTAAAGCTTTCGCCAGCCAGAATTGATGAATCCGGGGTCGGCGTCAGGTAGAAACCCAATCACTTTTTGCCCCACCCCGCCGCGGGCGACTTCCCGGCCATCAGTGCCAACATCATAGTTGGGATCGCCGCCTGTTGGGGGGTCGGGCAGATTGGCGGCATCCGTCCAGAAAGTCAGGGTTTCCTTTTTTATGCGGCCATCGAGCGGGTTGATTGCGTCCGCTTCGTTGACGTCAACCACTTTAATTTGCTCTTCGGTGACGGGATCGCCGTTGCCATCCAGTACCGGGTTACCATTGGCATCGACCACGGGAACATTGATCGTTTTGATCTTAAGCTTCTTAACGTTGCCTACCCAGAAAGGACCCTGCTGCTCATTCGGTTCGAACAGCGCAATGTACAAGTCTTCCCGGGTTTGCGCCCGGTTGAGCGTGTTCGCGGCTACCGCGGTAGTCACAAAGGTAGTGCTGACGCCTAAAATTTCCTGAAGTATCTTGCGCAGAGTGTCGACCAGCTCCTGCGGGTCATCGCTGAACGACAGGGCCGTGCTGGTGCCGCCGGCACGAGCGTAACCGTTGGTCGTTGTGTTGATTTTGCTCGGATCGACCAGAAAGTAAGAGGTGACGTTGACGTTGGTGGGCAAATCCACAGCTGGGTTGAACGTGCCGTCCGCTAGATCAACATCGTTGAGATACTCGATGACCGACGTGAAGTCGGTGTCGGCATTGGTGCCGAATCCCCCATTTGGCTTGGTCTCCGTAATAGCATCATCGGAATGCGAGTCCTGCTGGGAAACCTGGTGCATCACATTTAGGGCGAACACCTTGGTACATTCAGCGGCATTCACCAGGGGGCTGACGTAATTATCAGCATTCTCCACCGCGGTGTCCCAGCCCATGATGCCGGGTGGGGAGTATGAGCTGCCACCCGAGGTCACGTCCAGCGGATCATTGACGTTGTAAGTCGAATTGGTGCCCAGATCCCACCAGCCGTTGTGACCGTTATAGATGCCTTGACCGGTGAGATAGCGGAAAAACTCGAAGTACAGTTCGGCGCCCTGATAATGATGCGAATCGTTCCCCTGTGGCGCAGGTACGGCGCCAAGCTTATCGAAGAACAGGTCACGCTGGGTAGCATCATCCACATCCTTCAAGCCCAAAAGAATATAGCCGCCGTTACTGCACTGATTTACTGGATTGTGTCCGGTGCACATCGACCCTTGAGATTTGTTATTGTGATTGAAAGCGATGCCAAACTTAAGGCCGGTGGGGCCATCGGCCGTCAGTTCGTCGACAACCAGACGAAGGGCGGCGACGAAGGCTTCGTAACGCCTTACCAGATTGCAGGTACCATCGCTGCACTGCAGATAGCTGCCAAAAAAGTCATTAATATCCTGACAGTCGCCGTTACACAAAGGGCTCCACAGATTAGGCCGCCAGTCAACCATCAACATCACCATTGCCTCGCGGTTGAAGGCATTAGGCGGGCTGTAAAATATATCGATGTCGTCTGCCCAGGCCGACCCTGCCAATACGGCCGACAATAAAACGCTTACAATAATTTGACGAAGGTGCATCATGACTGACTCTCTCCCGCTATGGGACAACCACGCTATCTTTGATCACAGTTTCCTCACCCGGTGTCGGTACCAGGACCATGAATCCTTGAACGATCTCCGACCTCCCTCCTCGACTCGCCACATTGGTGTATCGGCTGTCCGTAGAGAAATGCGCCACCTGAAAAATATCGCAGCTGGTCGCGAACATTCGGGGAGGGCAGGCAAACTCAGGATTCAGCCGTTCAATCTTGGCCCAGTGTTTACTGTTATCGAAGCCTGTAGGAAAAGATAGATTGGTTTGATTACAAGTTTCTCCCGACCTGGTGGCGGTGCAGTTGGTATCACCCACACTGCCGCTAACCGTAAAATTTGATTCATCTGCTATCAGACTCTCCACGCCCGACTGGGCTCTTTGAAACGCCGCTGTACGGGCCTCTTCGTTTCCCGACATGACGATCTCCAACAACCCTGTGTGCATCGAAGACAGGCTGACCAGGGTGACACCAACCAAAAGAATCAGCGAAATAACCAGTACGGCGCCGTTTTGTTTCACACTATTCGACGACAATATCTTCATGACGCGATCCGATTGAAGTGAACTCGGTTTCTCAGCTGTACCGTGGTGGTGAACACGCGACGATAAAAATTATCTGGGCTGCCGCTGAAATCCTTGGTTACATCACCCAGCTGGTAGGATTTTGCATTGGTATAAAGCTGGTCAGCCTCAAGGCTGCGCGCCAGCACGTAAACTTTCGCGGTGACCGCTGCACGCTCCTCCACCACCGTGGGCGAGGAGGTGTAATAGTCGGGTATGCCGTCGGTACCAGCGTCGACCCCGAACATCACATGCACGTGTTCTATCCCCTGTGCAACTCCGCCTACTTCGATATCCATTGCGTTGCCGCTCAAAGTCTTACGATAGAGCGTCGGAATGGCGTCGCCATCCGCAAGAAAATAGTCCTGGATGTAATAAAGATGGATCAGGTACTGCCAATCTTCTGTATTAAGCGGAACGGCAGCCGAGCTGTCGTATTGCATGATCATGCCTGCATCTCCATTGGTACGCAGATAGATCTTTCCGTCGTCGTTACTGTCGGCGCGAGCCGCGTCTAATGGCAGGCCGTGCAATCGTTTGATGACTAGTATGTCAGTGTCGGGGAAAAACTCGTCTTCGTCGATACAGTCGAAACTCGTCTCCGCATTAGCGGCCGTTGACTCGGTAACGATTTCGACAAACCGATCGATGTCGTAAGCCCAGTTTGCTGGCGCGGTCGCGCTAGTGCCAGGACCGCAGTCATCCCCGCTTGCCATTTCGAGGATGCTGTTTGCGAAGAAACCCGCGCACTTGGAAGGATCGCTGATGTCAGGGCTGGTTGTACAATTTCGAGTTTGCGCGTTGATTGAGGAGGTATCCATTAGCGGGCCCCAGAATCCGATCATGGAGAGATCCTGGGCTATGATGTGCATCGCATACCGTGCGTTCTCCTGCATTCGACCGACGCGCTGATCCTGTGCGAAATTGCGGTTAGCGTTGACGAACACCGCCGCTACCACGCCGATAATCAACAGACTGATTACCAGACCGATCATCAGCTCGATAAGAGACATTCCCCGTTGTGCACTCTGCTTCATACGTCAGGCTCCATCAATAAACACATCGATTGAAAGTAAACGACGGTAGACGTTATCGCCTGAGGTTTCGTCATATTTACCGGAACTCTGTCCACAGGTATCTGCACTGACATCGCTGGTCGCATTGGGGCCGCGCCAGGCGATGGTTACCGTGTACGTGCCGGCCCCGCCTCCAGCCGGTCCAGTAACGCATGCCGTTGGAATCAGCAACCCGCCGGTATTCGCTCCCGCCTTAGTCTCACTGGCGCCGTCAATCATTTGTTCCCACTGCCACAGATCATGCGCGGCAAGCTGCTGGCCCAGGCAGGGATAGCTCGGAGAGCAATCCGGAGTTGGCTCACTGCTGATGGCGCCTTCGCCCACAGTCGTCAAATAATCACTGAGGGAGCTGTTGTTATTACGCATGCGCTCGATCATTTCATTTGCGAGTTGGCTCGCGACGGAGCGTTGTATTGCCTGCAGGTTGAGATGCTTGGACTGAAGTTGCAGCAGCCCAATGCCCAAGAAACCCATCGAGAGCACGACGATGGCAATGAGTGCCTCCATTAGGGTGGCCCCGGCGAGCTTTCGGATTCTCAAGTCTGAGTACTTCATGGCGCACAGTTCGCAGGAGGCTGGGTGACGTACGGGCGCCCGACAGCAGGGATCGTAATCAAATGGCCCTCTGACGGGCCTCGACTGTCACAAATAGCGAAAATTGCAGCAGCGCCACCTTCATTCAAACTGCCATCACCAAAATAAGTAAGCCACTGGTTACCAGCGCTGTTGGAAGTGATGGTCACACCATTTGGAGCAGGATTGCCGACCTGAATTGGATCCCCATCTGTTGCATTATCGTAGTCAGCCCCACCGGAGCCCGTGTAATTGGGTTTGACATACATGATCCAACCGGGGGTCCAATCTTCAACCAGATTTGGATTTCCGTCTGGATCATTTGCCCGGCAGGCTAAGGTGCCGGGATTTACATTAGGGCTTCCGGTACGGCACAGCATAACGGCGGCACCACGCTTTATTGCTTCGGTGCGGGCCACGCCGATAGCGGTGATCAGATCCTCAGTTGTAGATCGGATGCGATTATTTTGGATGAAAGAGGAAAAATCCGGTGCAGCAAGGCTTAACAAGATCGCGAGCACAACAACTACCATAAGTAGTTCAATAATCGTGAATCCGGGCGAGGCACCTTCGCGCCTAGAACCCGAACGCCTAAGTAGACGGATTTTTACAGAAGTCTTTTTCAAATGACGTCACACATGCCTTTTCAATTTTTTGCTCTACATTCATCGCGAAGCCGCACTTATAAATAACATCGGCTAAAACTATTAATTAATGTTTAGCTACCGTTCAGCATTTATTAAAGGCCCTCTATCCTATATAAAGTCCCGCTTATCCGTTTATTATGAAATTATGACAAGAATCTGATCGAGAAGTAGAATCTTGAGGTTGTTTCCATTCTTCTCTTAAGAGAAACTTACTCTCGCGTAGTCTGAATCACCTGCAGTAATTTCTTTTATCACTCCCAGAGTTTTCAGCTACCGTAACTATTTATCTGCTCAACTCCATCAACCACCGTAATGTGAGAACTGACGGAGCGAAAGATGCATTCTGCAGACGCGATTAAACAATGTCGGGATATTTTGTCAGTGAACAGTCTGGAGGAACTCCCCGCTGCAAGCTGTAGCAAGCTTAGAGATCTTGGCTGATCCAATCACATGAGATTGAAGCAATTCTTTTCAATGTCCGATAAGTCGGGCTTGATGCTGCATTACGAGCCCGGCACATTACTAAGTCCGATTGAATTCTCGGTCTTCAATGCGTTGCCCTGATTTCGTAACTGGTGAGAGTCCGCTAATATTTTCCTTTGACAATGTCCTTAGTGCGCTAGCTGACTTAAGATTAGTTACCCCCACAGGCAAAAAGTTACCCGGAAAGCAAAATTTAGCGTTTAAGATCTTTGCCACTGGTGGGATGTTGAATTCATCTTCCTACTTCGTCCAGGTGAATTCAGAAATCAAGCGGTGATATTGTCATCCCATTACTGTGTTTGTTCGTGTATACCTACGACATCCGTCACTATAAAGAGCCGCCGTACCTCCACGGTTACTGGGAACTTTTACAAGGACTCTGCTACGTCATCACCGCTTTTAGCATCAGTGGAATAGCTAAATGGGCAATGGTTTGTGGCCGTTCATAATAGACGCTGACACGACTTTGATCTCGATGGTCACTACCAAGCGCCGATAATCCCCGTTATGGTTTTAGCTCTGCCCAAGCTCTTAAAGTGATATATCTATATCGTTAGATCCATATACTCTGCCTCTTCCTTCCCTGTCTGGTAACATGCCGAAGTCATTGAGCCAACCGGACCTCCTATCTTATCCTTCTGTAATGTTCATCCGTTTTCATACCTTAGCTTGTCAAAAAGATTGTTCGCTTTGATGCTGTGTATTCATGCTCTGCACGGACTTTAATCACGCTTTCAGTCGAGGATGAACCTTGAAGAGCGCATCTGAGCCTCGCAAAGATCATCAAGGTGAAGTCGTCGCTGTGCGTGGTAACGTCGTCGATGTTCATTTTTCGCCACCGCTGCCCGCTCGTAATAACGAGCTGCGCGCAGGAACAGACGGAAAAATTGTTCTCGAGACGCAAATCCATTTGGATGCAACCACGGTACGCTGCATTGCGCTAAACTCTACCCGTCGATTGGGCCGATCGATGCCCGTGTATGATACGGGGTCTGCTCTGCAAATGCCGGTGAGTGAGGCACTTTTGGGACGTATGCTCAATGTCTTCGGCGAAGCCGTGGATCATAAAAAACCAGTCGAGGCACAAGAATACTGGCCCATTCATAGATCACGCCTGCCGCTTGCCGACCGAGTGACCAGCACTGAGGTATTCGAGACCGGCATTAAGGCCATTGACCTGTTGGCACCATTAGAACGCGGCGGCAAAGCCGGTATGTTTGGTGGTGCCGGCGTAGGTAAGACAGTACTGATCAACGAGTTGATTCACAACATGGCGCAACAGTACGAGGGTATCAGCCTGTTCTGCGGTATCGGCGAACGCATGCGCGAGGCCGAGGAAATGTATCACGCCATGCTTGACTCTGGGGTACTTGATAAGGCTGTACTCATTTACGGACAGATGAATGAACCGCCAGGGGCGCGCTTTCGTGTAGGCCATGCTGCATTAACCGTCGCCGAGTACTTCCGCGATGTGATCAAACGCGATGTTTTACTGCTCATCGACAACATTTTCCGTTTTGTTCAGTCCGGTGCTGAAGTGTCAGGGCTATTGGGGCGCATTCCTTCGCGCGTGGGCTATCAACCCACACTGGCGACGGAGCTTGCGGCACTTGAAGAACGTATCTGCAGTTCAAAGAGTGGCACAATCACTTCGGTACAAGCGGTTTATGTACCTGCCGATGATCTGACTGACCCGTCTGCCACTCATATTTTTGCTCATTTATCAGCGTCTATTGTGCTCTCCCGCAGACGTGCGAGCCAGGGTTTATATCCGGCAATCGATCCGCTGCAGACCGATTCCAAGATGCTGACTCCAGGCATTGTGGGCAAGCGGCACTATCGAGTGGCCCAAAAGGTACGGAGCACCCTCGCGGAATACGAAGATCTAAAGGACATTATTTCTATGCTTGGCCTGGAAGAGCTTTCACGTGAGGATCGCGCCACGGTCAGCCAAGCCCGTCGTCTGGAGCGCTTCCTGACCCAGCCCTTTTTCGTCACGGCACAATTTACGGGTCAGTTGGGTAAGCCAGTTTCCCTGGAACAGACCATCGAAGGCTGCGAGCGCATCCTATCAGGCGAACTCGCCGAGGTACCTGAAAAAGCTTTTTACATGATCGGTTCAATCGAGGATTTAAAAGTTAATAAGCCATGAGACCGGAAAGGTCAAAGGAAACACATAGGATGCACCTGAAAATATCTTTACCCACTGAAACGCTGGTGGACGAAGACGTGGTTAAGGTGATTGCTGAAGCAGAAAATGGGATGTTTTGTATGCTCCCACGTCATATCGATTTCGTGGCCGCTTTGGTACCGAGCGTTTTGTGTTTTTTTCCCTACGAAGGCAAAGAAAGTTTTGCTGCACTCGATGAAGGTATTTTAGTGAAATGCGGTGCGGATGTATTTGTGTCCGCATCGAACGGAATACGCGGCACAGACCTGAGCCAACTGGAGGATTTGGTTAAGAACAGTTTTCTCCACTTGGATGAATCCGAACGTAAAGCCCGCACGGCCCTGGCCCGTCTCGAAGCCGGTACTTTGAGAGGCTTCCTCGACCTGCAGGAGAAAGCCTATGGCTGAGACACCGAAAGAACACGACACTAGCGAGCCGCAATTGGAGAAACAGATCGGCCGTAAGGCAGAACGGAAATTGCGCGCTCGGAAAGAAAAACACCATACAGCCTGGTTTGGTTTGGGGATGTTCGGTCTGGTTGGTTGGTCTGTCGCAGTACCTACACTCATTGGCATCGCCGTGGGTCTATGGCTAGACCGCCGCTGGCCGGGGCAAGTTTCATGGACACTGACCTTATTGATTATAGGGGTAGCGCTGGGCTGCGCTAACGCCTGGTACTGGATGAAACAAGAGAGCCGTCGTGATTGACCCGCAAACTATTGCGCAAGTCCTGCTTACTACTGGGGGCCTGTTTTTAGCTGGCCTGATGGCAGGCTTGGTGGGGCGACACACCGATTTGACACGAGCAACCCATCATCCTACCAGCAATATTGGTTGCGACAGTCATGTTCGCCCTCACCGGTCCTATCTTCACTCGCAAGGTGCTTGAACATGTCGGGGACATCCCCAAAACCACCGGCCAGACGCAAGACGGACAACAATGACTAACCTGTTGCTACTCGTTGCTTCGTGCACGGCAGGTGCCCTACTTGGCCTGATATTTTTCTTTGGTTTATGGATAACTATTAAGCGGCTCAATCGAGACCATTACACAGCCGCATGGATAGTCGGTAGTGCCCTATTGCGCTTCAGTCTGTTACTTACTGGATTTTATCTACTTGCCCGGTACGCTGGTTGGGCGCATGTGCTTTCGGCAGCACTTGGTGTTACGTTATCGCGAGTCCTCGTCCTTCACCGCCTGCGACCGAGCCATGTCAACAAGGAGCCAGGACCGTGACCATCAGCCCAGACAGCATTACTTTATTCAAGTGGGGTGCGCTGCATCTAAATGCCACCATTGTCTTCACCTGGCTGGTAATGGCATTGCTCACCTTGATTTCATGGCTGATCACACGCCGCTTGACTACGGGGACCAGGATCTCCCGTTGGCAAAACTTGCTGGAAGTACTGGTTGTTGGTATGCGGGATCAGATTAGGGAAGTCAGCCATCAAGAGCCGGGGCAGTATCTCCCCTTCGTAGGGACGTTGTTTCTATTTATCGCCATAGCTAATCTGCTCAATATTGTACCGGGTTATATCGCACCCACGGGATCGCTATCGACCACGACTGCGCTGGCCATTTGCGTTTTCGTCGCCGTACCGCTATTCGGAATCGCCTACGAGGGGCCGTTGGCCTACTTCAAGCATTACCTCAAACCGACGGTACTCATGCTGCCGTTCAATATTATTGGCGAAATTTCGCGCACCATCGCCCTGGCGGTGCGCCTGTATGGAAACATCATGAGCGGTACGGTGATTGTGGCCATCTTGCTGAGCCTTACGCCTTATTTCTTCCCGGTCGTGATGCAGCTGCTGGGCCTGCTCACCGGTATGATTCAGGCCTACATCTTCGCCGTGCTGGCCATGGTTTATATTGCCTCAGCCACCTCGGCGCGCAGCCGAATAGACAAAGGTAAAAACCAACATGAAACCCGATCAGACTAAGTTGCAAGGAGACCCCTATGGATAACATTTCACTCATCGGTATGGTGTCGATCATTACCGCTGGGCTGACCATCGCCATCGGCTCTATCGGCCCCGCTTTTGGCGAAGCACGCGCAGTCGCCCAAGCGTTGAGCGCCATAGCCCAACAACCGGACGAAGCCGGCACCATCACCCGTACCCTGTTTGTCGGGCTTGCAATGATCGAGTCGACGGCCATCTATTGTTTCGTCGTAGCCATGATTCTGATCTTCGCCAATCCGTTTTGGGATCATGTCACCACGACAATAGGAGGCTGATGTATGACGATCGACTGGATCACGGTTTCGGCTCAGATTATCAATTTTCTGTTCCTGGTCTGGCTGTTGAAACATTTTTTGTATCAACCGGTTATTCGTACGATTGAGCGTCGTGAACAGCACATCGCGGATCGACTTACCGTAGCGCAGGAGCGTGAACGGCTGGCCGAAGAGAAAGCGCACAATCACCAGCACAAAGTCGAGGAATTGGAGCGAACGCGTGAACAATTTTTTACAAAAGCCAAGCACGACGCCGAGAAAACAAAGCGGCAGATGCTGGACGAAGCGCGCGACGAAGTTACTGTAACCAGGAAGCATTGGCAACGACAGACGATCCAGGAAAAAGAGGAGTTTCTTAGAAATCTTCAAAGACAGGCTGCCGATATCATTCAGGTCATCGCTCGTAAAACTCTAGCCGACTTGGCAAATGCAGGGCTTGAAGAACAAATCGCCCATTGCTTCATTCAACGACTGAAAGCGTTGAACGACAAAGATTTCCGCAAGGCGCTGAGGCAATCGTCGGCGCCAGTAATTATCGTTTCCGCATTTGAACTTTCAGCCGCGACGCGCGGTCGCCTCACCCGCGCAGTCCACGAGCATCTGGCTGAAGGCGTTGAGGTCGAATACGATGAGTCGCCCCAGCTAGTGTGCGGTATTGAGCTCACCGCCGAAGGCCGGCGTTTAAGTTGGAATTCGGACGATTATTTAGAGCAGCTTAACGACCGCGTCGAAGAGGTTCTCGCCTCGGCCCGAGCAACGGGATAAAGCGATGTTGCAAGAACTGTTGGACGATACGGTAACGGCGCTGCGCAATGCTGTCGCGCGAGGTGCGCCCGAACTGCGTCCTCGGGAGACCGGTACAATAACGCATATTGGCGGTGGTATTGCGCGTATCAGAGGCCTACCGAGCATTACCTCCGAAGAAATGGTGGCGTTCCCCGAAAAACAGCTCGGCATCGCAATCAACCTTGAGCCGGACGAAATCGGGGTCATGCTGCTGCATGACAGCGCAACACTGAGCGCGGGTATCGAAGTGCGCGCCACTGGGCGAGAGGCGGATACCCCCGTAGGGGAAGAACTACTAGGCCGGGTAATCGATGCCACGGGGCGCGTTTTGGATCAGGGCAAGTCACTACGATTCAACGAACACCGACCTATTGAACGCCCTGCTCCAGAAATTATGGACCGTGCCCCGGTTACCGTTCCGCTTGAGACCGGTATTAAGGCGGTGGACGCGATGATTCCCATCGGCCGGGGTCAACGCGAACTCATCGTGGGTGACCGCCAGACGGGTAAAACCTCGGTGGCAGTCGATGCCATCATTAATCAGCATGGCAAAGATGTCCTGTGTATCTATTGCGCCGTTGGACAACGCGGCACTGCGGTAGCACGGGTAGTAGATACGTTACGCAGCCACGGTGCGCTGGCGTACTGTGTCGTCGTGGTGGCCTCTGACGAAGATCCTCCGGGGTTGCGTTTCGTGACGCCCTATGCCGCCACGACTATGGCCGAGTATTTCATGGAAAACGGGCGCGACGTTCTGATCGTATATGACGATCTGACTCGCCATGCCCGCGCTTACCGCGAACTGTCCTTGCTGCTGCGGCGTCCCCCGGGGCGCGAGGCCTATCCCGGTGATATTTTTTATATCCACTCGCGACTGTTGGAACGGGCTACGCATCTACATAGTGACCGCGGCGGCGGTTCTTTAACGGCCTTGCCCATTATCGAGACCCAAGCCCAGGATATTTCAGCGTATATTCCGACCAATTTAATTTCAATCACGGATGGACAGATATATCTGTCTCCGGTGCTGTTCCATAAAGGCCTGTTACCCGCGATCGATGTCGGCAAATCTGTCTCCCGGGTAGGTGGCAAAACACAATACCCTGCGTTTCGCACCGTAGCCGGTGATCTGCGCTTGTCCTATGCCCAGTTTGAGGAACTGGAAACTTTTTCCCGCTTCGCCACTCGCCTTGACGAAGACACCCGAGCAATTATCGAACATGGACGCCGTGTGCGCGAGGTGCTGAAACAACCCGAACAGCGCCCATTACGCGCCGCCGCACAAATCGCCGTGTTGAGGGCGGTAAACGCTGGTTTACTGGATAACCTGGATATAGACAACGTAAGCGATGTAGAGGATCGCATTCAACAGCGGGTGCTATCTGAGTTACCGGAACTGTGCATGCGCATGGAATCCAGTCAGGTACTGCAAGATCGAGAATGGGAGCAGATCTTGACGGTGGCTAGCGATGCAGTGTCCGACAGCTATCAGGGGATCAAGCGTTAGACTCATGGAATCCTTGGAACGTCTCCGTGGTCAGCTGCAAAGCCTCGAGCAACTGCACACGATAGTGAAAACCATGAAGGCCATGTCAGCCGCCAGCATTCGCCAATATGAAAAAGCAGCCGTTTCACTAGCTGATTACTACCACACGGTAGAATTGGGGCTGCATGTGGTGCTGCGGGATACAAAGGAGCCTCTTATTCCCTCCCGGCCCAAACACGAGCCCCAACGCTTCGCGGCTATTGTGTTCGGTTCAGATCATGGACTGTGTGGGCGGTTCAACGAAGAGATCACCACCTACACCCTAAACTACATAGCGTCCACTGCGACTCACTGGGAGAACCGATTTTTGCTAGCTGTAGGGTCTCGGGTAGCGGCAAGCCTGGAACAGGCGGATGAATCTGTACAGACGCATTTCCTGGCCCCCGCTGCCGCCTCGCAAATCACGACAACGGTGCAACAAATCCTGCTCAAAGTCGACGAATGGCGCGAACACGGCGTGCATTATGTGTCTTTATTCTGCAACCAGCATATGACCAGAGACAGGTATCGATCCATCCGAATCGACTTGCTACCGGTCAATCTGCACCACTTTCGCCTGCTGGAGAAAAGACCCTGGCCATCACGCAAGCTCCCTGTTTTTACTATGGAACGGCAACAACTCATGGCCAAGTTATTGCGCCAATATTTCTTTGTCTCCATCTTTCGCGCGTGCGCCGAATCTCTGGCCAGCGAGCACGCTAGCCGCCTGTTAGCCATGCAATCGGCTGAACGCAATCTCGACCACCGGATCGAGGAGTTAACTTTAACCTTTCGTCGCGCTCGTCAAAATGCAATCACCTCCGAATTACTCGATGTAGTGTCAGGATTTCAGGCAATAACAAGCCGCATGTGAATAATCACACAGGCAGGATGATTACCCGTCGCTGGTGTGCTCAGAAATGATTTTGTACCGGCAGTGCAACGATCAACTGATTTGCTGGAAGCAGACTGCACTGGCGCCCCCCGCGCCAGCAACAGCACATGCGGGCACGGCCCCTCCTCCCGACACGGTTCCAGAAGGCGGAAAAGCGAGCGCCCGGGTCATGCTTGCAACACGTACGTTCCTGGCGCATCACAAAGAGGGGGATAGCCTTTATCAGGAGCGCCCATTTTTGGGCGTGGCACATGATTATCAGAGCGCCTAACGAGCCACTCATGCCAGACCGGCCACCAAGATCCTTCATGGCTAGCGGTTTGTGCGAACCAGGTACCAGGATCAATGTAACGATCCCCTTCATGATGAGTAGCAACCCGGTAACTGCGCTTCGGATGCCCGGGTTCACTGACAATGCCGGCATTGTGCCCGCCGCTTGCCAGCAAGAACGTGACCTCATCAGCATCTGCCAATAGATTGATTTTGTAGACAGACTTCCACGGGGCAACGTGATCACGCGTCGCACCAACACAGAAAATTGGGACACGGATGTCGCTGATGGCAACGGGGCGGCCTTCTACAATGTAGTTTCCATTCGCCAGTTGGTTCTCAAGAAACAACCACCGCAGGTACTGAGAATGCATACGATAGGGCATGCGTGTGGCGTCGGCATTCCACGCCATCAAATCAATCATCGGTCGTCGAATGCCGAGCAGGTAGTTACGCACCACGCGCGACCAGATCAAATCGTTGGAGCGCAGTACCTGAAACGCGCCGGACATCTGATGCGTATCGAGGTAACCTTGATCCCACATAATGTCCTCTAACAAGGTAAGCTGACCCTGATTTATAAACAGCATCAGTTCTCCGGCTTCACTGAAGTCTGTTTGCGCCGCCAATAAAGTAATGGTTTTGACTCGATCATCACGGTCCCTAGCCATAGCCGCCGCCGCAATGCTGAGCAAGGTGCCGCCCAGGCAATAACCGACGCAGTGGACTTTTTGTTGTGGAACAATGGCGCAGACAGCGTCTAGCGCAGCCATTACGCCAAGTTTACGATAATCCGCCATACCTAGGTTTCGATCTTCCTTGGCAGGATTCTTCCAAGAGACGATAAACACCGTATGTCCTTGATCGACAAGATACTTGACCATGGAGTTATTCGGCGATAGATCCAGGATGTAATACTTCATTATCCAAGCCGGCACGATAAGGATAGGCTCGGCATATACCTTATCCGTTGCCGGTGCGTATTGGATCAATTCCATCAACTCATTCCGATACACAACTTTGCCGGGCGTGGCCGCGATATTCTCGCCGACTTTGAAGTCTTCACTGCCTGCCGGAGGTTGGCCGCTGACCATCCTTCCCCAGTCTTCAACAAAATGCCGCCAGCCTCGAACGAAGTTTTGGCCACCTTCCCTGGTAGCCGTTTCCAGCACTTCCGGGTTGGTCCATGCAAAATTCGATGGTGAGAAAACATCAAGCACCTGTCGAGTCGCAAATTCCACGATGTTTTCATGTTGTTTCGAAACACCGCGGACCCCCGTGGTTGCGTTATACCACCACTGCTGATTAAGCAGAAAGGACTGATAGAGGATATTGAAAGGCCACTGTTGCCAGCCTTCGTGACGAAAACGCCGATCTTGTGGCAACGGTTCAATGCACGATTCGACGGGCCTACCGGTCAGATGTTGACTCATATAAACATTCAGGCGAACGGCTTTACGCAGTGCTTTTTCTATCAAACGCGCGCGCTTCCCCGGCGCCATGGCCAGATGAACCAGCCAGTCGAAATAAACCATGGCCAATCCTTCAGGTGATAAGCCCGCCGTGTATCGCCCCATGTTGGCATGAATGGATCGATCAATATCATCAGCCAATCGAGCGGTCAGAAGTTTCGTCGGCAGATCTACATTTGGAGAAGGACCAATAGGCGCTGGAAGCGGTACGGGGTTCAGCACGCAGACCTTTTCATCAGGAGGACGCTCAGGTTCTTCAATCACCCGAGAACTAGACATTGCTATGTTCTTTTTCCGGTTCCTGTTTTGGTTAATGCTGCTCACTTGCCTCACTTTTTGCTGGTTAGGTACCACCATTGATGGCGTTCGTAATTTATGCTCGTATCATAAGTCAGCGATTGTTGCAGTGCAACAAATAGTAATAAGAGCTCCAGTGCGGAAACCATCTGCGTCTCGTGCGCCAGTTAGCAAACGCTGCGAAAAATTAGTTGAGAGGCTGAATGGCTTTCTACCTCCTACGCAAGTAACATCAATGCTACTCCTTAATCCCCCGCCGGTTGCACGCAAACGTTGATGCCGCTCATTCGATCATATTTATACATCGCAGTAGTTTTCAGCTTAGCTCGATAGGGACACGGTCAGGTGGGAAGATGAGTTTGTTGTTCCAGGAGAAACCGTGACCTTCGTGCCGAGGTTCCAAAAAGACTGCCGAACCGTCGATTAAATCGTGCGGTGTTAAGAAAGCGTGCTAATGGACACCTTCCAGGCCAGAGCAGCCTCTCAATTAGCGAATACAGAGGTCCATAGCATTCGTCGAAAAACCGGAGTCGATCCTATATAGCGGTCATTTAAGGCTCGGTACAATGATTCCTCAAATACTTTGCTCGTTGCAAATCTAGTCTATACGGGTCGCGTTTGAACGTCAGAGGGCAAGGGCTCTATAGTTTCTAACAGCACAATGAAAAGATGTGACTGCTTACTAGTTTCATTGCAGAACAAAACGGTTAAACAAGATTAAAATGAATACTTCGAAAATTCCCTTCATTAATTCAATTCTTCATCTAACTGATTTTTCCGCTGCGAGTGAAAAAGCATTTGCACATGCGCTGGCCATCGCTTTATACCGTCAAACAGAGTTCACGATACTGAATGTTGGTAGCCATCGAAGCCTTGAATCCAGATGGCAACACTTACCCGCAGTCAGAGAAACGCTAGAGCGTTGGAACTTGTTAGAAAAGAACAGCCCGAGGTCAGCAGTATTTGAGAAGTTGGGAATAAGCGTGAAGAAAGCCGCAACCTCAGCCATCGGCACGACTTCTGCAATTTTAGATTATGTAGGTGGCAATCCAGTCGATTTGATTGTGTTAGCCACTGAGGGCCGAGAAGGTCTACCAAGATGGTTGAAACATTCCAAGGCAGAAGCCGTTTCGAGAGCGTCGAATGCATTAACTCTGTTTGTTCCCAGTCATGGCAGAGAATTTGTTGAAGCCGAGACTGGGGAGATTTTTTTAGAACGCATCCTTATACCTATTGATTATCAGCCATCACCAACTGCGGCACTTGTGTTTGCAATGAGAGCCGCCCAAATGTTTGGTCCTGTTGAGACTGTTGAAATCATGTTACTTCATATCGGGAGTGACAATGCTGCTCTAAATCTGGATTTACCTGAAAGCCCTATATGGGATTTCCGCAAAGAAGTTCGACAAGGGGATACAGTTGAAGAAATCATTACTGCCGCAAATCAGTTCTCTGCCAATGCCATCATTATGACTACTGCGGGCCGAGAAGGCGTATTCGACATTTTGTATGGTAGTACTGCGGAGCAAGTTGTGCGTAAGTCACCTTGTCCACTGCTTGCGGTTCCACAATCTTGGTCTAAGTGACTTGGCAACGGCATTCTAACACGGAATGCCGCTTTTTGGCCGGGTCCTGAATTACGGGGCTAATAAAGGCTGAAGTCTGCCCTCAGACCGGAAGCCGCCAGTCGCTGTTTCCTAAATGAAAGAAAAGATTGAAGGGCGACTGGTGGCCCATTTCCAGCCATTCTTAATTAATCTCCGTTAAGCTATGATCCAGCATCCATCTGTTTGAATTTGGAGGAGTGTTTGGCGGGAATTCTCGCTGAATAGTGCCAACTAAATAGGAGAACAATCATGCCAGTATATTTAATCGCAGACGTAAAAGTTACTGACGAGTCCTGGATACCAGACTATGCAGCCAATGTCCACGATATCGTGCACAAACATGGAGGCAAATACCTTTCCCGTAGCGCCAATATTACAAACATAGAAGGCGAACCCCTAGATACAACACTGATTGCCTTGTTGGAATTCCCTTCTTTAGAATCAGCCCAAGCATTTGTAAAAGATCCCGACTATGCAAGTTTTGGCCAGTCCCGCCGAGATGGAAGCATCAGTCGGTTTAACGTAATTGACGACACTGATGTTGCAGGGACCATACCTTACTTAACTAAGGGTTAAGATAGCAATCGGCCGGTTTAGTAAGACCGGTAATTACGGACCTCTGGTGCTTTGGATTAATTATCTGATTGTCAGCTTTGAGTATGTTGCACGTATTAAATTAAATGCACAGACTGGTTGAATTTAAATCTTGCAACTCCGAGGAGAATGTCCGCTATAGATTAGAATCGACGTTCATTCATTTTTGCTACATCCGTCTCTGTGTTTCGCAAGCCGATATAGCTGCTGCGTCGTAGCGGGAATTGAGTCATCGTCCGCTTTTAGCACCGGAGCGGATTTTCAAAACCAGTTTCCTTGATTCAACCGGCTCTGAACGGCCACTTCCGGCCATTCCGCGCAATCGCCTCGGTGACACATTTGCCAGGAGGTCACGTGCATCAAACAACCCAGCTCCGACTCATTCACTCATGCTTCCGTTGCTGCAACTCACCACCGGTCGGTGGCGCAACCATGATGCTTACGGGCTAGGAGGTTATGACTTAATATAGACAATCCCGTTCATACAGTCGGTGAAAATCAATGATCATTCCTGGAAACAAACACGTTGTGTGTATCACAGGAAACGTATGGAGCGGCGCCCGCAACACTCCCCGGCGCCTTCTCGTCAAAGACGGATTTCAGCGCCCTACCTGGTTTACGACCGGGCAGCGCCTCACTGACGCGGAATACTTCGGAATATCAAACATGGAATTTCGCATGCGCAACGCGGATAACAAGGTTCTAGCACATATGGAATTCGGTGGATCCATCGTCGGAATTCTGAAACAGGAGCTTGACACGATCCTCCAGGCGTCGATCAGGGGAGCGCTCATCGTTGGCCCACAGGAGATCGCAGCCCAGGTAGCCGATGCAATTCCCCAAACTGTCGTGTTTTCTCTGAAAGACCAGATGATGGAGCTTTCTCCCCATTTGGTTGAAGCGGATAAGCGAGGCCAATTGCATCGCGTTGATGTAGACGTGCTGGCCCCTGGTGCCTGGACGGAAGTCCACACCTACATGGCGGAAAAGCTGGGAATAACATAGTAGGACAACCTCTTGTCGTTTTTCTGTCCCTCGATGGTGTCTATGTGGGCGGTGCTGCTGTAGGGTGACCACTAGGGGAGTGTATTCAATGCTCGAGACAAATGTTAGCGCATATAGCAAAGATGGTTTCTTAATTTGTCGGGAATATGTGTCACCGGATACATTAAATGACTTAACGAAATGGGTAGAAAAAACTTTAAGATTAAGTCCTCGTTACGAAGATATAGAAGTATACCGTGAGGACCCTCTCTCGGAATTGAGCAACATTCGCGTCGTTGAGAATTTTTGTGACGTAAATCCTGATCTTTATAGCTTTGCTCAGGGTTTAGCCAGCTTTATTGCTGAGTTCTTTGGAGAGCCGGCCGTACTTTTCAAGGATAAGATAAATTATAAGTGCGCTGGTGGGCGGGGCTATGAAGCACACAGAGACGGGCATTTTTGGTGGCAAAATTCCTCTGGCAAAAGAATGCCAGGCTGGGGAGCTTACGCAAGAGAGTTCGTCAGTGCAGCACTGTTTCTGGACGATGCCACGAGAGAAAATGGTTGTCTTGAAGTCGCAAAAGGGATGCATATCTTAAACAGCGCCGATATTGACTGCCATCCGCTTTCTATTGAGCAAGTTAATGCCATGAAATTCACTTCCTTACCGGTAAGCGCTGGCGATATGATTGTATTTGATGCGCGGCTCCCGCATCGTTCTGGTGTGAACCGAACGAACCAACCTAGGCGAGCTTTAAACTTCACTTACAACCAGTTATCCGAAGGAGACCATAGACAGCGCTACTTTAAGGACAAGGCAACAAGTATCGCTGCCCAGGGACGACAGAAATATTATCGATGAGATCCACGAATCGATATTACTCTCCATCATAGATGATCAGATTTCTATCTGCGAAGAAAGGCGTCTTTGAATAAACAACTCCGATTTAAGAACACTTTGTTTGCGGCTAAAGGTGCCCTTGAGGAAGCTGGTACACGTTTCTTTCTATCTAGTGGAACTGCGCTTGGCGCTTGGCGCGAAGGCGAGTTCATAGAATATACCCACGACATCGATTTGGGCGTACACGAAACTGATTTTAATCCCAAAGTCAAAGAAACACTGAGTACACGTGGGTTCACGCTTACCGCGGAGCATGGAACACCACATGATGGCTACCAATTAACAATTACTAATAAGGAGTTTGATGTACCGCTTGATATCTTTTTGTATTACGAAGAGGATGAATATGTTTGGTACGCAACGCATAGTCGACTCTGCCAATGCATGATAAGAGGTTTTTGCAGGTGGAAATTCAAGAAGTTTGATCTTAAACCAATGAATTTCCTTGATGAGGAATTTTTTATCCCCCACCCCACAGAGCAATATTTGATCAATAAATACGGTATAAGCTGGAAGACACCTCAGGACTTCACCTATCGTCAAGGTATCCTGGGCCGGTACAAGAATCGAATTAATGAGTTTTCATTAATTAATACGATCCGAATGCTTAAAAAACAAATCCAAACTTTGTAACCACGGATTCATCTATACCAGTGGGGACAAGTCGAAGGAGATAACTTGAGAGCAATCATCTTAGCTGCTGGGGTCATCTTAAAGATTAAGGCTGTTAACCCTACGAAAGCCGAAATGCCTCTTAAAGTTGCGTGGGTCTAGGATTTTAGAACATCAAATCTCAATGTTGAGAAAAGCCGGAATCAAGGACTTAATCTTAGTAACTGGTTATTACGAAGAAAAAATAAAGCATCGCATTGGTAACCAAGTGCACTATATGCACTATCCCAAATTTACGTTAACAAATAACTTATACACTTTGCATTACTGTAGAAGTCTTTTAGATCAGGCAACAATCATATTGTTTTCAGTTACAACTTTTTTGGATTACCTTCTAGTAGTTTGACTTTTACATTGCTACCACCTTGACCCGACTTCCACCTAAACTCGTAATCGTTTCCCTTCTTATGTACTACTTCAAAACACCCCTCTTTGCCCTTCAGCCATTTCTTCCATGTCCGGCACCAGTGGCCTTCATCATTTATACGCCATTTTCCCTTATTTTTTCTCTCTCGCATTCTTGCCGACAGTTTGCCGTTAGATTCGACCAGCACAACGACTTTTTTTCCTTTATGAAGGTACTCCAGGGTATTGCCAGGCAAAGTCTCTTGCACCTGTTCAGCGGTAAGTATTTCATCCGCCGCGGCCGTCATAGCAACACTGACCAAGAATAAACATGTGACAGCGCTAGGTTTCTTCTTCATCTCGGCCTCCTAATCGCATGTGTTTAGTATTTCGGCATTGGGCCTTATCCTATCCGGTTCTCCCCTGTCACCCTAGTAAAACAGTCGATTAATGGTTTCAAAACGGATTCACGAACTATACGCCGAGTGGAATAAATTCTAATTACACATAGTTACACACGCTTGATTGATCAAGAAAAGCTATGGATGCCACCGCTCGGTTAAGTCAGAGGCTGTCTGATGGTGGAACAGCGCGACCTGCTATCATACGTTCTACACTTGACGCTCGTGATCGAGGTTCAACCTTATGCCCATATGTGAAGCCGACCCTTGGCGACTGCAGTATTTTGAACGCGTGCCGTGCCCGGAGGATGTGCTGATTCCCACCGAAGATGGTGACGCTTACCTATGGTTTGCCAAACATAAGTGGGTCTACAACAAGCTTTATATCGCCGAAACTCAAAATGTGCCCTGCGGCCCTCACGGCATAGATCCATCGGCGTTTCCCGTCTTTTCCAAGCCAATCTACAACATGCGTGGGATGGGGGCTGGCAGCTGCATTTTTCACACACTGAAGGAATACAAGCACGGTCAGCAGCCGGGCCACATGTGGATGGCCCTGCTTGACGGGGAGCACGTTAGCACGGATATCGCCGTTGTAAACGGGAAACCTGCGTGGTGGCGGCATGCCACTGGCGTGCCTCTCGAAGGGGGAATGTTTGATCATTGGGTTGTCTGGGCAGAGCTCCGCCCGGAACTCGAGCGATATTGCGGTAAATGGATCGAATCGAATCTCTCTGATTACACCGGGATGGTGAATCTCGAGACCATCGGGGGGCGCATCATCGAGGTCCATTTACGCTTCGCTGACCAATGGCCAGATTTGTACGGCCAGGGTTGGGTGGAAGCGCTGGTTGAGCTGTATACGCACGGACGCTGGACCTACTCGGACGACGACCGTCAAACCGGCTACAGCGTGGTCCTGTTTGGAGCCCACAAAGTAAAGTATCAACATCCGCCCAAGAATCTTGTCGACGGTCTACTGCAGACGCCGGGCGTGACCAGCATCCAAATTACTTTTCATGAGGACCGGCCGGCGTCCACCCATTCCATGCCGCCTGGAGGATTTCGTCTGGGCATCGTCAACGGCTTCGACCTTGAGGCACAGCGCCGTGTCCGTGAGCAACTGGCGCTGAGCTACTGGTCGACACAGCAGCTACTGCCCACACGGAATCGGCGTTCCGATGCCAAGGCGCGCCAGATGGTGACGCCGGCGTCTTGAGACCTAT
This sequence comes from Gammaproteobacteria bacterium, assembly GCA_024638505.1. GTDB lineage: Bacteria > Pseudomonadota > Gammaproteobacteria > Arenicellales > JAANXG01 > JAHEKE01. The sequence continues at coordinate 48,968 of JAHEKE010000014.1, forward strand.
GCTCGAGCGAATCCGCGAAATCGAAAACATTTTTATCCCGATGCCAGACGGCATCGAGATCGCTGCACGGCTCTTCATCCCTTCGGATGCAGATTCGAATCCGGTTCCGGCGATTCTTGAATATATCCCGTATCGAAAGCGCGACCTGATGCGGGCGCGCGACGAACCTATCCATCGCTATTTTGCCGCTCACGGCTACGCCAGTGTCCGAGTCGACGTTAGAGGTTCAGGAGACTCGGGAGGCGTGATGGACGACGAATACTCGCAGCAGGAAATGGACGACGCCGTTTTTGTAATTGACTGGATCAGTCGTCAACCCTGGTGCACCGGCCGGGTCGGTATGATGGGCATTTCCTGGGGCGGTTTCAACGCGCTGCAGGTCGCGGCGCTCCGGCCGCCCACACTGAAAGCCGTTGTCACGCTGTGCTCGACGGATGACCGATACGCCGACGACGCCCATTACATGGGGGGTTGCCTGCTCAATGAAAACATGCAGTGGGGGTCCATCTTGACCATGTACTCCACTTATCCACCTGACCCAGAGATCGTCGGCGAGCGGTGGCGCGACATGTGGCTCGAACGCCTGGACGCACTGCAGCCCTTCCCCGCGCGCTGGATGTCGCATCCCTGGCGAAACGAATTCTGGAAACACGGCTCGGTGTGCGAAGACTACGGCGCCATCCAATCCCCAGTGTATGCCATTGGCGGCTGGGCAGACGGCTATAGCAACGCTGTGCCCCGGCTGCTGGCCAATCTCACCTGTCCTCGAAAGGGCCTGGTTGGTCCCTGGGCGCACAACTTTCCGCACGACGCCAGGCCGGGGCCATCCATTGGTTTTTTGCAGGAGGCCCTGCGCTGGTGGGACCACTGGCTCAAAGATGTTGACACGGGAGTTATGGATGAACCCATGTACCGGGTGTGGCTGCAAAATTGGGTGCAGCCTCAGCCTCATTATGAACACTGGCCTGGACGCTGGGTAGCCGAAGAGAAATGGCCCAGCGCGCACATCATGCCGCGCCGCTATCAGCTCGGTGTAGGATATCTTGGCAACAACGTAAACGTGACGCGTGCATTGTCGTTCCGCTCGCCGCAGACCACCGGCCTGAGATCAGGCGAATGGTGCGCTTTCGGCGTTGACGGCGAAATGCCGCCGGATCAGCGTCCGGACGACGGTGGATCACTGGTATTTGATAGCGATCCACTGGAGCATGGGCTGGAGCTGCTCGGGGCACCGGTACTGGAAGCGGAGATTTCGTCGGATTTACCCGTGGCTTTGCTGGCGGCAAGACTGTGTGACGTGGCACCGGACGGCTCGTCCCTCCGTGTTAGCTACGGATTGCTCAATCTTGCCCAGCGGGACTCCAGCGAGACTGCAGAACCCCTTGAACCAGACCGCCCATATCGCGTGCGGCTGCAGTTAAACGATCTCGCGCATGCTTTCCCGGTTGGACACCGTATTCGGCTGGCATTGTCCTCCTGCTACTGGCCCATCGCGTGGCCGTCGCCGGATTGGGCTACCCTGACACTGCACACCAACATCACTACTCTGACCTTGCCGGAACGGCGACCCCGGTCTGAGGACGCGTCATTACGTGAATTTGAGGCGCCGGATGCCGCCCCGGGTACACCCCATACAAAACTCCGACGCGCACCCATGCGCCGCTCGCTGGAGATTGACCTGACTACCAATGAAATGGTGTACACACTGCACAGCGACGGCGGGGAGCTCGAAGGCGCGGCGCTGGCCAGGATTGAGGATATTGATCTTGAGATCGGTTACAGCATCACGAAACGTTACCGGATTCTGGAGGATGATCCCTTGTCGGCACAAACGGAGCTGATTCAGCACAGCCGTTTCAAGCGGGGTGACTGGCTGGTTCGCGTGGAATGTCAGAGCGTGCTGCGCAGCACTCATGATGCATTCCAGTTTGCCTGCCACGTGAGAGCGTATGAAGGCGAAGACACAGTGCGACGCAGAGACTTCATCCAGACGATTCCTCGTAAACTGGTTTGACATAGAACGATGCGTAGCGAAGGGTGCAGATCAGGTTACAGCTATGACAGACCGCTGCGCCGGGTGGCGGCGTCGACGATGCATTTCAACATCTGCGGATATTCCATGCCCGCGAATCCCGCCATCAGGGCCAGCTTAGCGTCGTAGGCCCAGGCCGGATTGGTATTGGCCTCCATCAGTTTAATCACGTTGTCCTTTGATCGCCGGAAGTCGAAGCGACCGTAGTCCCGTAGGCCCAACCGTTTGAACAACCGACGTGCGTGATTGACGATTTCGGCCTCTTCGTCGGTGGTCAACTCGGCCTGACGGAAGCGGATCTTGGTCCAGTAGGGAGAATCAGGCATGGCCTTTGACTCGTAGGAGAGGATCGGATTCAATCCCTCCGGCAAATCAGAGAAATCCACTTCCAGCGGCGGCAACGCCACCAGGTCGTCGCCGTTGCCAATCAGCCCCACGCCATATTCCGTTCCGGTGAGGTATTCCTGAAGCAAGGCGTCGCGGCCAGGCAACGCCTTGATGTACCAGTCCAGATAAGACCGGGCCTCATCGGGCGATCGCACTACTGCATCCTTGGTGATCCCCAGGCTGCCGTCCGCCCTATTCGGTTTAATGAGGGCCGGATAAGGGCCATCGGGCGGCGGTGCCGACAGGGTATCGTACGGCATATACAGCTCCGCCGGTACAGGCACTTGCATGGCTTCTGCCACGAGCCGCACGATGGCTTTGTCATAGACCAGGCTTAAGGCAGCCGGCGGAGAGCCAGTGTAGGGAATGTCCAGCAACTCCAGGTACGCCGGTATATGGGGCTCCAGCAGGATCCGGTTACAGAATCCCGTGTCGCAGAAATTCACAACCAAATCGAACTTGCGTGTCCTTACGAGATCGAAAAACTGTGAGTGGTCAGCCAGCACGGTGGTGTCCAGGTCCGGCAAGCTCGCGAAGGCCTGTTCCATCACACCGTGCGCCTTAAGATCTTCCGCGTTGTACCGTCCGTCGACCTTTTCGGGGTCCACCACGTGGTGATCGCCGGTGAGCACGAGAATTCTTAGCATTAATGAACTGGCCCCCGTATTGTCAGCAGTCCCGCCATTGTAATCGGCGCCGGGGACCGAAGGAAAATCAACCGTGAGAAATCTGGGGTAGCAGCCACGCGGCGTACAAGCTCTCCGCACGCCTCTCTGTGGTTTTTGTTGACCGGCAGTATTGGTTTAATAACTTGCACAAAGCATGATCACCGCAGCCATTTGTTTATAACTAGCCTGAACAACATGCTGGGTCGATAAGTAATCGCTCAATCCAGGCCGTATCCGCATTCAGCTTGCGCAGAGTCATCAATTGTCGCTGGTACGCCTCACGCTGCAATTCATCATATGACCGACTGCTGGAGCGACCCTGTTGATGATGTACGGCCTCGTGCACCAGGACTCCTGCTATCTGATACACATCGTAACGTCTTAAGAACGCCGGCGTAAGTGTGGTTACGCCCTGGCTGGTAGCAACTGCGCTGAACCCTGGCAGAGGTTTCGCTTCGATAGTGTGTGTGTGCTTTTCAACGAATGCCCTGTCTTCTGCGTCCAATACCTTGAGCGCAGCATAGGCAATAGCCTTTAGCGTTGGGTCGGCAATATCTACGGCGACTTTGTTGCGATCGCCACCACTACTCGTTCCTCCGGCTCCACAACCGGTGATGAGCGATAACGCGAGAGTCCACCCGATGTTGTGTATTACAATCCACCTCAGTGATCGGATTTTCATCTCCATCCCCCCAATCCGTATCCCTAGCAAGTCTTGCGCCAACTATATTTCGGGCATCCCTCATGTTGCGTTGGCAGGTAATTTTTTTGGAAGACCTCGACAACAGGCAAGATGGGAAGGAGGTTGCTGGTAAAAAGGTGTAAAGAATTTTCAACACTTTCGATTCAGGTTTACACCGAGAACACCGATTCTGGCGCCAATGCAGCACAATTAGCCTTCTCAGATCATCTATGGCGCTGCGCGGGGGCTTGCTCGAGCTGTAATCCGAAGTGCGAATTCTCACATCTTTTTGCCAATATGGAGGATATAGTAATGTGGAAATTCCTCAGCGTTTTTGGCCAATGGCGCACCTCGGTGCGCCTTCTTTTTTACCTTGTTTGAGTTTCTGCACTGTCGGCCGATACTTTGTTGCTTTGTGTACTTTGGGTTACGATAAGTCATGCCATAGGCGCGGAACACTACACGTGACGGAAGAGGAAAACGTGAAAATCCTGAGAGAGGGGTATCAGCTTTGGAATGACAGCAAGGCTGAAAGTATCGATTATCGGCTGAATTTAATAGCAGACAATATTAAGTGGGGGTCTATTGTCTCTCCGCGGACAATCCGCACCTTGGGTAAAGTCAACACAGGCTGCAAAAAGTATCTTTAAGACCTAAGACACTATCGGTTGATGCTGGCCAGTCGTTATGCTTTGTTTCACAGCAGGAAAAATACGACGTAGATGATGATCGCAGCCAGTACAAATAGGAGAGTATGTCTCGGGTTTATCACAGACTCTAATTATCTTGATTGCGGGGGTACTTTAACAAAAACCCGGTGCCCTCTGCGGAAAGATTGAATTGCAGTTCGTATGAATATCAGAGAAACGCGCAACGCCGCGGACCCCGAATGGCTGTCTTTGCGAGCCGAGTTCATACCTGAACTGAGCCTCAGTGAGAACCAGAATTCTGGTACGGGTGGACAGCAAGGGCAACCCTTACGTATTGGAGGTCAATCCTAACCCCTCAATCGGGCCGGCCGATTGCGTGCGTTCAGTAGCAGCGCTGGAAGGTTTAGAGTATGGTGACTTATTCGAGGAGATCCTGCGGCTTGCCATTCGACGTTACAAGGATCGCCCGCCTTACTATCATTTGCAGATGACAACACTCTAGAAATTTTTAAACTACAGCCTGACAACTAAAGCATTACCTAAGCCAGTACATTCAAGAAAAATCTCTTCGAAATGGTGCTACGGCTAAAGCTCTGGGGAGACGCGACAATGTGTGCGTTGTGATCAAAGCGACGTTAATATAGTTTGACAATACACTCGACGAAAAACAGATGGCGAACGATCTCACAGAATTGCTGGCTCAGATCGCTACCCGTGGATTCACGCATGATTTCAGTAACGATGTTAAAACTTTATACGCCCCTGCCGCCAATAAACCACCACTATTAAATGAGTTCCACATTATTGAGTCCACGCCGTTCGATGGCGGCACTGATCCCGGCGACGACGCGACTCTATTTTTGATTGAGTCGACGCGTGGGGAAAAAGGTTACCTGCTGATTTCTGACAGTTTTCACACCGACCCGGTCAAGGCGCGCTTTATAAGCACTTTGTTAGCCCAGAATGGTGCAAAACTTTAGCGATAAAACGCCGTAGGTCGCTTGTTGCCTGCCAAGAAAAGGCTTTTACCGTTTCCATCAGGGATGGTGAAAACGCAGGGAATCTTCTTGCGAACGCAAGGGTTATCGATTTTGCCGATAGAAGCAAGCAAAAAATATCATTTTTCTTATTGTCTTACTCAGACTAAAACCAATCAGTATTGGCCGATTTAGCCGTCCCGCGGAGCCACCGTTCAGAGGCGCTCTTACTTAGTGTGAAGCACCGTAATGCGGCCGGCATCCTTGTATACCTTATAGATAGGATTTTTTATTAAGTGTTTCACCGTCGTATTCCAGAGTGGCTTCGTCACGCTCCAGTACCGGGAGTGAAAGGCTTCGCCTTGCTTGCTGCTGCCGAGAGTTCAGCCAGAGGTATTCTGATCTCAGTGTTTCCAATAGTGATGTACCGCACTTTTGGTGACGTTACGACGATATCAGAAATTTACTTGTTAATTGGTGTGCTCTCTTTTGCATTCGCTTTGATTACACCATGGGCGTCACGTTTTATACCGAGAAGATGGCTTTTCACGATTGCCGCAATTGCGATGATGTGCGGCAGCGTATTCTCCGCACAAGGCGGGACGTTTCTAGTCCCGATAGGGTTAGCCGTCATGACGGCTGGTACTGTCGTCCTCACTGTGTGTTTCAACGCATACGTCATGGACTACATTGAGCGATCAGCTTTAGGATCATGCGAAACCTTAAGATTGTTTTACAGCGGTGCGGCGTGGACGATTGGCCCCTTCCTCGGCGTTTGGTTGATGGATTGGTGGATGCCGGCACCGTTTATAGTCTCAGCGCTGGCATCACTTATCTTGTTGGTCGTTTTTTGGGTGCTTCGACTTGGCAACGGTAAACTGATCACCAGGGCCCGCGCTGAAACACCAAACCCGCTCGCTTATTTACCTCGATTCTGGAACCAACCGAGACTCATCGCAGGCTGGACTTTCGCCGTCGTCCGCTCCTGCGGCTGGTGGGTGTACGTCGTGTATTTGCCTATTTATGCGGTTGAAAGCGGGTTCAGTGAACAGCTTGGTGGAATCGTTCTATCAATCTCAAATAGTTTTCTATTCTTCACACCGTTGATGTTGAAATGGATGCGGGGCCGTATTCGGTACGCAGTCAGAATCGGATTTCTGGGCAGTAGTCTGTTTTTTCTGGCCGCGTCTGTAACCACTTTCAACGCGTATCTAGTTATTGGTTTATTGTTGCTCGCCTCTTTATTCCTGGTGCTGCTAGATATCAGTGCGGGTTTACCCTTTTTGATGGCGGTAAAACCCTCCGAGCGCACGGATATGGCAGCGGTTTATTCAACGTTTAGAGATGTTTCTAGTGTCGTCGCGCCCGGTGTAGCTCGAATGGTTTTACTGATCGCACCCTTACCCGTGGTATTTGCGGTGACAGCTTGCGGCCTTTTTATCACCGCTCTCGTGGCCGCGCGATTACACCCGAGGCTGGGTAATCGGAGAATCGCTTCGCTCGGAAGTGCGCGGAGCGCAACATAGGTAAAAGACTACGTACGGGCTTTCACCCGTTGGAGTTTGATCCTGTTTACTGGTTAGCCGGTGCTCCAGGCCCGGGGGCGTTGCATACCAGCGATTTTGCAGGCTTGTTGTACGTAGCCGTAGGGGAAAAGCCTGAACAGGTAACTCTTGGCAGTCTTCTTTTCAAGATCCTGATTAGCTACCAGATAAGCCACCACGTGACGTACGTCCGGCGCGACACGATGCCTGATCCAATAATGGTGCATGAAATGCAGCACCAGCCAGTGTTCGCGGGTCAGCTCCAGATTTTCTTCCGCCGCAAACTTCCGGGCGACCTCTTCGTTCCATTCCTCTGGATCGATCAGATACCCTTCGGCATCGCGGCGCGGTCGTGACGTTATTCCAGCGTTCATATCAAATCAATCATGAGGCTGCCCGGTGATAATGCAATAGGTGCTTTAAAAATATCAAAGTGTCATGAGTAAGGTAGTAGTTATCGATGCAAGTGGCGTGTACGGTATCGTCAAGGGTATGCCCGCTGAGTTAGAGTTGCCAGCACACCCCGCTCGACGCCCCTGATTATATCGCTTTTTTTACTGTACAGAGGTAGGACTTGATGAGTGATTTCACAATGCACGGCAAGCAGCTAGCGGCCGCCGCACGTGATAACTCTAGCGCCGCGGTTCTGCGGAACTACGAACACGCGGGCGCCTGTCCGTGATGGGTATATAACCAACACTTGTCCGACACGTCACGCTATCTTCAGCCTTTTTTTCCGTAATTGATGGACGACCTGATCAGCCGGTAATGGCCGGCTAAACAAGAAACCCTGGACAACATCACACTCTTTATCGACCACCACGCGAAGCTGCTCCTTTGTTTCCACACCTTCTGCGACAACACGTAAATTCAACGCATGCGCCATTCTGACAATGGCCGCGACGATTTCTTGCTCCTCAGGATTTTTATCAACGTTCATAATGAAACTCCGGTCGATCTTCAGCGTGTCGATTGGAAAACGGCGCAGGTAATTTAACGAAGAGTGACCGGTCCCGAAATCATCAAGCGCAATACGGACTCCGAGTGCCTTGAGGTCGGAAAGAGTCTCCACGGCGCCGTTGGGATTCGCCATGATGGTGCTCTCGGTAATCTCGATTTCGAGGCAACGAGGGTCAAATTCAGATACGGCAAGAGCGCGCTTGATTGTTGCCGCTAGATCATCTTTGGCGAACTGGATGCTGGAGACATTAATCGACATTACCAGTGGTGGATAGCCTGCTTTTTGCCAGGCACGGGCCTGCCGGCATGCCTCGTTCAGTACCCAATTGCTGATAGTCAGAATAAGTCCGGTCTGTTCGGCCACGGGGATGAAAATATTAGGAGCGATCAGGCCGTCCTCCTGATTGTGCCAGCGCAGCAGCGCCTCCACTCCCAAGACCTCGCCGCTCATCGCATCGACCTGTGGCTGATAGTGTAGGGTCAGTTCCTCACTATCCAGTGCTTTGCGCAGCTTGACCTCCAGAGCAAGCCGCTCAAAGGCAGCGGTATTCATTGAGTCCTGGAAGTATTGGAAGCCGTTTTTGCCCTGCTCTTTAACGTGGTACAGAGCGATATCCGCGTTCTTAATCAGCTCATCCGCTTGCTGTCCATCTGCTGGATATGTGGTGATGCCGATGCTGGCGCTCGTGTGGTACTCGTGCCCTTGAACAGTTATCGGCGCCTTCAGGCTTTCTATAATGCGGCGGGCTACGGCGCTGGGAGCATAGGTGTCTTTGATATCTGGCAGTAGGATGATGAATTCATCACCACCCTGCCGGGCAAGGACGCCGCTTGATTTGTCCAGCTCATCAGCCACCGCGACATAATCACTCGCCCGGAGACAGCGCGTCAACCTCTCTGCTACTTCCTGCAGCAGAATGTCACCAGCTTGATGACCCAGCGTGTCGTTGACCCGCTTAAAGTCATCGATATCCAGGAAGAGCAACGCCAGCCGTTGCTGGTTCCGTTTCGCACGCGCAACCTCTCGGGTGAGGTACTCCTTAAACATGGCGCGGTTGGGTAAACCGGTCAGGCTATCGTGGTAGGCTAGGTACCGGACCTGTTCGTTGGAACGCTGTAGATTTATGGCCATTTCCTCGAAATCGGTCGCCAGGTCACCGATCTCGTCTTTGGAATTCACGCCGCTCTTGATCTCCCAGTTACCTCTTCCAATTTCTTTAGAAAGATCGCGTAGACGATGTATCGGATTTATCACCAGATACTCCAGCGCAGTGAGTAGACACAACAGGGCAAGCAGGATGGTAAAAAGCGTGATTGTTGCGACAACTACAGCAAGTCTGGAGCTGATCGCAACAAGTTCATCCTCGGGCATCACTGCGAACAGATATAGATCCGGATGCAACCGTCTTTTACCGACATAAGACATACGGCCGTTTAACAAAAACTTTGACGGAACGCTGTCAACACTTGTTGCGCTTATATTTGCAATAAGGTCCGGCGTATTGAACTTGTTCAATTCAACGGTATCGGAATGAAACACCACGTGGCCATGTTTATCCATGGCAAAGAGATAACCCTCCTGGCCGATCGAACCTTGCGCTATCTGGTAGGCCAGATCTTGCAGTCTGATGGTTAGCGCAAGGTAGCCGCGGAGTGTTGGGGGAGCATCGAGCGCATCCACGATGGGATCACGCAATATCAGAGGTTTTCCGACGAACAATGAGGTTTCTTCATTGTCTGGGTTATGGAAGATAGCTGTATATTTTTGATTCCCCGATTGCGTTAGCCCAAGAAATACGGGATTGTCCGCCTCCTCCTCCGTTTTGTTGTCAATATGTGGCCACGTCTGGCGTGCGTCCTCGTAACCGTCGTTTTGCAACACCCGGATCTCATAGTAATCGGGAAAGGCCTCCTGGTAACTCTGAAACAGGCGCAGGAGCGAAGGCAGCATCAGTGTATACCTCTGATCTTCGTCGCCGGTCAGCACGTATTTTTTTACCAAAGTGCCTTTAGCAAAGAGCTCTATGTTCGCCAAGGCCGTCTCGAGCTCCGTGTTCATGCTCGCCACCAGGCGCTCCATGGATGCGTGCATTTCCCCGAATACCCGCTGCTCGCTCGCCTCCTGCAGCTCCCTGTAAGCGAACCAGCCCAAAACCAGCAGCGGCACCACGGTAAGCGGTATTAGCAGTATTGGTATCTTGGTACGAAGCTTCATCTGTTATTGTTACTGCACGAGACGAGCATAGACACTGGCACGCCGCTTCTGGACGCGCGGCGATATCGGTACGTAAGGTTCTGACTTCGCCATGACTTCTTCGGAGGGGTAAATGACCTTGTCTTCAAGAAACTCGGCGGGCAGACGCGTTTCCGCTGCACGGTTAGGCGTCGCGTAGTAGACAAACTGGGCAAGCTGCGCAGCGTGCTCGGGCTCATTTAAAAAATTTACGAACGTGCGGGCGAGTTCTTGATTTTTTGAGTGCCTCATTACCACCAGATAATCTACCCACAGATTTCCCCCTTCCTCAGGTACCACATATTCGATATTCTCGTGGTGTTCCTGAACCATGAGCGCATCACCGCTGTAGATCATGGTCATGGCGACGTCACCGGAGACCAACGCCGATTCCCCGCTAAGCGTGATGTAGGTGTAGGATTTAACGTAAGGTTTTTGCGCCAAAAGCAGCTGCTCCGCTTCCTTGATGGCCGTCGCGTCCTCACTGTTGGCTGAGTAGCCTAATGCCTTGAGGGCCATTCCCAGAAGATCGCGGGAGCTTTCGACCATGCGAATTTTACCGCGCAGGGATTCAGCGGGCTTAAAGAGGTCCATCCAGCTGGACGGCGCTTTTTCGATTAAGTCTGAGCGATACGCGATTCCTAGCGTCCCCCAAAAATAAGGCATGCCAAAACCGCGGGCCCCAGCAAACGCGTCGAGCCACCGGTCATCGATGTGCTTAAGGTTGGGTACGCCGTTAGCGGTAATCGGTGCCAACCAGCCCTGCTTGCGATAAAATCCTAAGGCGATGCCGTTTACGACGGCCAGGTCGTATCCATGAGTATCGGTTTCCAGCAGCATCTCATCACGCAGATCATCGCTTTCAAAATAGACCTCTTTGATTTCAACATTAAACTGCTTTTCGAACTTATCGATTAGAGCAGGATCCATATATTCCGACCAGTTCAGAAACACCAACTCGTCCGTTTCCTGCTGGGCGAAGTTGGCAGACGAGTGAACGGCGAAAAAAACTCCAAAGACAACAGCACTGAAAAACGACTTGGTTAAATGGAGAGCTCTCATATACAGTTCCTTTAGACGTTTCGAAGACAATTTGAAGATATTGACAATCAGTTCGAAAGCTCTCGGTCACTGCGGCACGGGTGCTGAGGATGACTGAGTCTGCGAATACGGTCGTACACCTTGTATTCACGTCATGTAGCTGCACCACCCTAGGACTAAGCGCTGCCCCCTACCCCTTCAGTCAAGGCAAACAGGAACACGATCATGCCTTTTCAGCTCGCCGTCTCAAATGCCACCCCACTGGTTGATAACCCTGATAATTAAAGCTTAGATGGTTGCGACTGTTTTTCCACTTTTACCTGATACTTAAAGGAGTTAGAGGCTATTGGCGGAGCGGCTTTCAGCGGCTCAGGGCGAGTCAACTTTCTTCAATCGGCCGCTTTCCAGACCCCTGCTTAGAGGGAAGCACGCTCGGCGGTTCCAATCCTAACGACCAGACCATCCAACAACGGACGATCTAAGCAAAGGACATCTTTCTACAGATAATGAGCTGTATTATTGTAAGTTAGGGCCGCGCGCTATTGGCGAATATCAATCCAATAGCGATCTGCTGATCGCTGACTTTATCCCGGGTATCGACACGGCAGCCTTTCGCCTTCCATCCTTCATTATGGTGCGCCGAGGAGCGAAACCTGAGATTTATACTGCGGCGACGCTATTGGGGCTGTTGTCCCTGGTTGTTGCGGCCATTGGTTCTTATCTGCGCCGTCGCCAAAAGATCAACTTCTTTCGTAGGAAAAAATCATCATGAAAAAGCACCGCGCCAGAGATCTGGGACTCGATTTCCCGGGTAGCCCCGGACCAAAAAACGCATTGACCGACGTAACCGGCGTACTGGTTGGCCACGCCACCTTGATTAACGAAAAACCAGCTGACGGCAATCTGGTGCGAACTGGTGTAACCTCCATCTTACCTCGAGGTCGAGATCAAACGCCCAAACCGGTTTGGGCCGGCCAGTTTAGCCTAAACGGCAACGGTGAAATGACGGGAAGCCACTGGATTCATGACGCAGGATACTTCGTAGGGCCGATCTGCATAACAAACACGCATTCGGTGGGCATCGTGCATCACGCGGCGACACGCTGGATGCTGGATACTTATGCCGATACGTTTCGCCAAGAGCATCTGTGGGCCATGCCCGTTGTCGCCGAAACATACGACGGTGTGCTCAACGATATAAACGGCCAACACGTCGGCGTTGAACACGCACTGGCGGCGCTCAATGAGGCGGACGAGGGGATACCGGAGGAAGGCAACGCGGGAGGTGGCACCGGTATGATTTGCTATGAATTCAAAGGAGGCTCGGGTACCGCCTCAAGGCGGGTCAAGATTGGCGATGAGGGCTTCACTGTGGCAGCCCAAGTACAGGCCAATCACGGTCAGCGCGATTGGTTAACCATACTGGGCGTCCCCGTCGGGCGGGAAATGCGCCAAGACCGCCTATTTTCCAAGGAAAGCGGATCGATAATTGTCATTTTAGGTACCGACGCGCCGCTGGCACCTCTAAACCTGCGACACCTGGCAAAGCGTGCAGCGATCGGTATAGGTCGTCACGGCACGCCAGGCGGGAATAATTCTGGCGATATCTTTCTTGCTTTCAGCACGGCAAATGAATGCAGCCTGCCGCAGCTATCAGGATCCCGGATGCGTTTTGAATACTTGAACGGTGAGCTGCTTGATCCGCTTTATCTTGCCGCCGTGGAGGCGGTCGAGGAATCAGTCGTTAACGCGCTTGTCGCCGCCGACAGCATGACGACGGTGAAACCAGCCGGCAAGGTTTGTCGCGCCATCGACCATGACGAGCTCCGTGCGATCATGCGTCGTCACGGCCGCTTACGCTCGGAAGATTAAAGTTTGGCTGTCAATTAAAGCCAGCAGCGCGTCGCCCCGAAGTTCCCGCATGCGACCATGATATCGCTTCAGTCTCACGATTTGTAGGACCGGGGAATGCCAGCACGATCTCTCCATCGGACGGCAATGAGCAACTATTAGATCGTGCTAAGATTAGCTGCACCAGTAATATTAAATTGATCGTAAAACATCAGCAGCAAACAAAATGCCCGAGAGTGAGACAAGCAGTGCTGATGACGCTGCCCTGATCGATAAAGTTGCGGATTGGCTAATGTCGCAGGCACTCGGCGAGAGCGACGTTCAAGATATTGTAGGTGGATGCTGCAACCGCTTGCTGGCTGCCGGCATTCCGCTGTGGCGCGGTTTTATCAGCTTTCGAATCTTGCATCCGAAATTTGCCTCCGTTTCCATCATCTGGCGGCGGGACCAACGCTCCGGCATCATCGAACACATCGAAACCCTGCACGGCGAAGCATTCACCTCCGATGAGTGGCAGCAGAGCCCTTTCAATCACATGCTGACTACGCAGATACCTTTTCTGCGCCGTCGCCTGAAGGGCGAGGAAGCGCTGCTGGATTTTCCCATCTGCCAGGATCTGCGCGATCAAGGGGCCAGCGACTACGTTGCCTGGATGGTTCCCTTTGCCCGGGATGACGAACCGGGACCGCACCTGGACGGTGTCTTAGGCTCATGGAGCACAGATCGACCGACTGGATTCAGTAGTGGAGAGCTTCATTCTCTTGCTCGGATCCAGAGGCGCCTGGTGGTGTCACTCAAGGTACAAATCAAACAGCAAATTGCGCACACCGTTCTTGCCACCTATCTTGGTCTGGATGCGGGGCGCCAGGTGCTGAACGGTCAAATCCGACGGGGTGACGGTGAGATGGTGCACGCCGTTATATGGTACAGCGATATGCGGGACTCCACCCGTCTGGGCGACAGTCTGACCGCCGAAGACTTTCTGCAGACTGTAAACAGCTACTTCGAATGCACCGCTGGCGCGGTGTTGGCCAACGGGGGTGAAGTGTTGCGCTTTATCGGTGACGCGGTGTTGGCAATTTTCCCGATCCGCGACGGCGAGCCGCGGTCAGCCTGCGAGCTTGCCATGGCTGCAGTCCGTGAAGCCGAAATCCGGCTGCGCTCAGTAAACGAAGAACGGTCTCGCGATAATCGGGATCCCATTGATTATGGTCTCGGCCTGCACGTAGGCGATGTGATGTTCGGCAACATCGGCGTACCGGAGCGGCTGGAATTTTCCGTCATTGGTCCCGCGGCTAACGAGGTGGCGCGAATCGAAAGCCTGACCACAACCCTTGGTCGCCGGGTGTTAGTCAGTGCCGAATTCGCCCGCTGCGCGCCGCATTACTGGGAGAGTGCAGGAAAACATTCGCTCAAGGGAGTCAGCGCCCCTGTCGAGGTCTTGGCGCTGAAACATTGTGGAGATGGCCCTGAGCACCGGGATCAGGCCACACCCCAATAAACCCGCTATAAGCCAAGCCGTTTACATCTTAAACATCTCTCATATTTTGTTGCAGTGCAACATAACTGAGTGGTATCGTCTCGTGCGCCAAATTTTGGAATTGAAGTATGAGCGTTCGTAACCTCGATAGTTTATTCAAGCCCCGCTCAGTGTGCGTGATCGGCGCCTCCAACCGAAAGCAGAGCGTTGGCCGCGCGGTTATGCGCAATCTTCTGCGGACAGAGTTTTCCGGGCCAATCATGCCGGTGAATCCAAAACACACCGCCGTCTCGGGCGTACTCAGTCACCCCGAAGTGAAGCGCTTACCGCTGGTGCCAGACCTGGCAATCATCTGCACGCCGGCTCGCACCGTACCCAAACTGATTACCGAGTTGGGCGAACTTGGCACACGGGCCGCTATTGTCCTCAGTGCCGGCCTGAAACATGCCGCCACAGAAGACGGACGCACTTTACAGCAGGCAATGCTGGAGGCTGCGCGGCCTCATTTGATGCGAATCCTCGGCCCCAACTGCCTGGGCCTGCTGGTTCCCGGGCAGCAACTCAACGCCAGCTTTGCGCACATTCCTGCCTTACCCGGGAGCGTTGCGCTGATTCACCAGTCCGGCGCGCTGTGCACCGCCCTTCTGGATTGGGCTACCAGCAACGGTATTGGCTTTTCACATTTTGTCTCCATCGGCGACGGCGCCGATGTGGACTTCGGAGATGTCTTGGATTACCTGGGAGGCGATCCCGATGCCAAAGCGATTTTGATGTACGTCGAATCCATTAATCACGCGCGCAAATTTATGTCGGCAGCGCGCGCCGGAGCGCGTAATAAACCTATCATCATGATCAAAGCTGGTCGCGCTGCAGAGGGCGCCCGTGCCGCAGCCTCACACACCGGCGCGCTGATGGGTTCGGATGATGTTTATGACGCCGCGATACGACGCGCCGGTATGCTTCGGGTATTCTCAACGCGCGAGATGTTTGACGCAGTGGAGACACTGGCAAGCTCGCCACAGCCGAGCGGGGAAAGCATGGCAATTCTGACTAACGGTGGTGGGCCGGGCGTTATCGCAACCGATGCTTTGGTGCTCGCGGGTGGCGTGCTGGCAGAGCTACAGGCGGAGACGATTGCGGCGCTGAATGAAGTCCTGCCGCCTACCTGGTCCCATGCTAACCCGATCGACATCATCGGTGATGCCGACAGTCAACGCTATGCAACTGCCCTTAAGATTCTGCTCGACGACAAAAACGTAGATTGTGTATTGATCCTGCACGCACCCACGGCTGTCGTCTCAAGCGATGCTGCCGCTGAAGGAGTAGCGCAAGTGGCGCGACAAAACCAACAGCAGGGTAAAACACTCATCGCAAGCTGGCTCGGTGGCGCAACAGTGGCTCAGGCCCGGCGGATGTTAAGTGACGCCGGTGTCCCCAACTATGACACGCCGGAAGAAGCGGTGCGCGCCTTTCTGCATATTGTGCAGTACGGGCGCAACCAGGCGCTGCTGATGGAGACACCTCCATCCATTCCGCAGGCATTCGAGCCCGTGGTGAGCTCAGCACGGATGGTGATCGAATCCGCGCTGGCGGGCGGGCGCGAACTTTTATCTGAACCCGAGGCAAAAGGTGTGCTCGCAGCTTACGGTGTGCCGATCGTAGAAACCCGAATTGCCGACAGCCCGGAGGAAGCCGCACGCGTAGCAGCGCAACTCGGCTTTCCGGTCGCCCTGAAGATTATGGCCGACGAGATTACGCATAAGTCAGATGTTGGGGGCGTGGTCCTCGACCTTGAAACTTCACACCAGGTACAGTCGGCCGCAGCGGCCATGGCTGAACGCGTCCAACAATTGCGTGCGGACGTCAAACGTGCCGGTTTTACCGTGCAGAAGATGGCGCGGCGACCCGGGGCGTACGAACTCATCGTGGGAGCAGCGACCGACCCAATCTTTGGCCCGGTGATCCTGTTTGGCGAGGGGGGAACAGCGGTCGAAGTTATCGCAGACAAGGCGATTGCGCTGCCACCATTAAACATGAAGCTCGCCGGTGAGCTAATCGATTCTACGCGCGTGGCCCGGCGCCTGGGTGGATATCGGGATCGCGCACCGGTGAAACGACAGGCCATTGCACGAGTGCTCATTCAGATTGCGCAACTTGTTGCTGATGTACCGGAAGTGGTGGAGATCGACATCAATCCGCTGCTGGCTGATGAGCACGGAGTGCTCGCACTGGATGCCCGTATCCGGGTGCAAAAAACCGACGTCCGCGGTGCAGATCGCCTCGCCATTCGGCCCTACCCGAAAGAATTGGAGGAATCGGTGCGGTTGGATGACCTCAAGCTGATGCTGCGACCAGTGCGCCCGGAAGACGAACCCATGCATAAAGCGTTTCTAGACGAGCTCGATCCCAGAGATGTGCGCTTCCGATTCTTTGGCTCGATTCGTGAATTTCCGCACAGCCAGCTTGCCCGTCTTACGCAAATCGACTATGACCGCGAGATGGCATTCATTGCCGTTGCATCAGCGCAAAAACATGCGCGTACCGTCGGCGTGGTGCGGATCGTGTGCGACCCAGATAATACGCAGGCGGAGTTTGCCATCATCGTGCATTCGAAAATGAAGCGTAAGGGACTCGGCCGTGCTTTAATGCACAAAATGATTAACTATTCCCGCAGCCGCGGCACAGGGCGGCTGGTCGGAGAAGTGCTGGCGGAAAACCATTCAATGCTCAATCTGGCCAAGAGCCTTGGGTTTTCGACCGAGCGCGAACCAGGCGAGGCAGTTGTGAGGGTAGTGCTGGATCTGCAGGCAGCGCCAGCAGCCATCGACGGCGTTTATCCCTGAACCTAGTCGATGTTTACCGAGGATAGCGCCGCTTGATGGGCGCACAGTGTTTAGCTGCCGATGAGTTTACTAGGCCAGAGCAACCCAAATCATGTAGCCAGCAAATAGGGAAAGAAGAACGAGTCCTTCGCCGCGCCTGATACGCAGCTTACCGGTATGCACCAGGAGTATCAGCAGAGCCGTGAGCCCAACGCCGATGGTGAGCGATGCCGGACCACGATCCGGCACCGCAATCGGGGAGATAGCCGTGGCCGCACCGAGCACCAGAAGAATGTTGAAAATATTTGACCCCACCACGTTACCGATTGCCAGGTCAGCCTCGCCCTTACGCGCGGCGAGTAGAGAGGTGGCGAGCTCAGGTACAGTCGTGCCAACAGCGACAATGGTTAGACCGATAGTAGCCGGCGTCATACCCAATCGCTCCGCGATTAACACGGCTGATTCAACCAGGAGCGTACCTCCCGTACCCAGCCCGACCAGGCCGATAAGAATAAGACCTGCCGTAATCGACATGGTTCTGATCCTCAGCCTCCAGCCAACTTTGCGTGCCTCTGCTACGAACACATCCTGCCTGCTCTGGCGCAGCTCCATCACGGTGTAGTAAATAAACACGCCAAACAGCAGGCACAGTATCAACCCGTCGCTGCGTGCCAGTCGGTTTGCGCTACCGTCCAGCAGTTGGTCCAGCGACAGAACGAGCGCCGCCGTCATGGCAAGCAGCAGCATAGGTATTTCGCGGGTGATGATGGTGGGATGAACATCAAGCGGACGAATGGCTGCTGTCAAACCAAGGATGAAGGCGATATTAACGATGTTGGCGCCGACTACGGTTCCGAAAGCGATTCCTCCCGCACCGGTGGCTGCACCGGTTACCGCGACCACAAACTCAGGTGCGCTGGTGCCAAAGGCCACGACCGTTAAACCCACGACAACCGAGGGCACACCGAAAGCGCTGGCAATAGCAGCCGCACCGCGCACTAACGCCTCTCCCCCGCCCAGCAGAAGTGCTAAGCCGCCCAGAAACTGTAGAGAAAGCCACAGCACGATAAATGATTTTTCCGTTACTGGTTCATATAGTGAAGCAATTCGCCCCGATCAGATACTAACAAAATCCTAGCCCTCAATTCAGATGCTTCTCGCCATCGCACATCGCTTACAGGTTTCGATTTGTACAGCTTTTCCTCTGATCTTGTGCCGACGCTTCTTAAATTAACGCCCGTGATATGATGTTAAAATCGTGTTGTGAATACAATCCTTTAGCATCGGTTTATGATCAAAAGCTCATTGAACAGAGCGGCGCGCTTTTTTACAGCGAGTTTGTTTATTTCAACCACTTGCCTAGCCCACGGTGAAACCAAGCCGGGGCCGCACGGAGGCGAGGTACGGATGCCGGGTGCATTTCACTTAGAGGTTGTTGTGACTGGTACAACTATAGATGTTTACCTATTGGATATGCAGTTCAACAACCCTCAAATCGCCGACTCATCGGTCAATGTAGGTTTGCAGCAGAACGGAGCTCGGGTGACTCTGGACTGTCGGGCCGTTGATGAGAAAAAGATCTTTCAATGTTCACTTCCGAGTGATATGGATTTAAACGACGGGAAATTGCTGGTTGAAGCTTCGCGCGATGGTATGCCTGCTGAACCCAGCCATTACGACCTGCCATTGAAGTGGGGGCAGTAAGGCTGCGTTTCGAAATTGTTTCATAGAAGCTGTCTTTTACGCCCGCCAAAATGTTCAGTGTAGCCCCACACTGCTTGTTGTTAGAGTGGTCAACCAGCCGGTGTGCACTTCTGAGAGTAATTAAGAAATCAGCGTGGTTTAAGAATCAACGTAACAGATCCTGAGTATGTCGCGTTACCGTTGTGTCCAGACAAGAAAGTTGTACGAACTGGCAACGTGCTGATCGACGACTTTTCAGACGAAGCCTTGGTTTCACAGCTGGGCACGCAGTGGCGGGTGGTCAGCGACCAAGTTATGGGAGGTGTCTCCACAGGCTCCCTCTCCCGGCAGATCATTCAGAACCGTCCTTGTATGCACCTCATTGGCGATGTTCGTCTTGAAAACAACGGCGGATTTATCCAGGCGGCACTCGATTTACGCGATAAAATCGATGCTTCAGGCTATACCGGCATACGACTCGTTGCCAGGGGCAACAATGAAAAATATGCACTGCATCTGCGCACTCCGGACAACATGCTTCCCTGGCAGTCCTACCGGGCACATTTCACTGTTAAACAACAGTGGCAAGCGATCGATCTTGCTTTCGATCGCTTCGCACCCCATCGGATCGATGCACCTTTGGATACCACACGGCTGCACCGGATTGGTCTGGTTGCGATTGGGCGAGCTTTTCATGCCGATCTTGCAGTGTGCGAACTCCGCCTCTATCGCTAAGTTCAGCCGGGGACAAAGCGCGAGCCTTGCCTACTAACGCGTCGTCGTCATTGTTCTGTTGCGATCAGCGGCTGTTTGATACTGAACGCGCCCCTTAGATCACCCAGGCGGTAGTTTGTGGCTTGATCATGGGGATAGCTTTGCGCAAGCGCGTCGCGAACTGATTCTGCAATTTCTGCCGTATCGCCATGGCAGGCTAAACAGACTTCCTGCACCGGGATCGGTTTCATGAAACGAAAGTAGCGTCCACCCGGTTCTGCCACCACTTCAGCATGGCTCATATTTTGCAAGCTTTCACCAGCGGCCGCGCGCATCTGAAAATCAGCCAGCACCTGCTGCTCCCAGGCATCCGGTGTGCCAATCATCGGGTTACGCACACGCGTGCCGACGCGGGTAACCTTCCAGCCGTTTTGCAACGACAGCCTATTGGCAATAGCCGGAGCAGTGTCTCGACACACGCCGATCGCGCCAGAAGGACCGCCTCTGTCCAGCTCAGCCTTTAGCGCACCGCCGAGCTCTTTGGCAAAAGCCATGACGGTTTGTTGCGCCATCTTCTTTTGCGCCACTAACTCGTCTTGGCCAGAAACTGACGCCGCGACCAGCGCCAGACAAGCACAAAGCAGACTATTGATACAAAATTTCAGATTCATCCAGTCGTTTCCTCACTAGGTATCTACTAACTAATACATGAAACAATCCCGTTTAAAGTCATGCTCACCCAGCGAACGATTGAAACGCGTTCAGCCAGGACAAACTTTGATCGGAATCAACATAGGCACTCTCTCTTCTCCTGCGACGGTCACATAGACATCAGGCGGTCGACTCTGGATTGATCCATGCAAAAGCCAAAATGTGGTTGGAGCAGGGGCTTTGCGCTTAACATTCCCTTCCGCTGTCAGAAGAGCGGGATGGATGGCGCCGCTTCGGGAACGGGAACGCTGACGTCGAACACCCAGCTGAGGGAAGTCGCCTCGCCCTGCCACTGACCGGTACTCGTGGCGCGATTTTCAACATCATTGAAAACGGCGTAACTGAACCGACCGTAATGGGACAGACGCCGCATTAAATCAGGCAACCCAGCGCTCTGCCGGGATGCAATCCACAGCACGGTTTTACGCGCCTGCCCAATATTTACAGTGTCCACCAGCGCGATGACGCTGTGCGCACCCAACGGGTAGGTGACGCCTTGCAGGACTATATCGTCTTGCTTGATTGCATAGCGGTCACGTTCTGACGAACCAAACCACGATGAAGCAGCATGTTCTCGGCCCAGCAGCACGACTAGATCAGCCGTTCCAAGCTCTTCGGCGTTTCCCGTGGATACCCGCCAGCCCGGTTTTAGACCGGCTATTGCCCGCGCTGCCTGCAGGAAAGAGTCATCCGCAGCAACGATTGACGCTTGCTGTGCGGCAAAAACCTTGCTGAAAGTGGTTGGCTTTTCGCTTTCGTCGAGCGTGCGGAACAGCGCAATCTCAGGGTCCAGATCGACTCGAGCCGCGGGCGCATCGAGTTCGATGTTAAACGACGCGGTGGCAGCGCTCAGTTGAACTGATTGCATGGCGACATTTCCGGCGATATCGACGATTCTAACCGGGACGCGCAGATTCCAGGGTTCCCCCCCCCCGGATTGACTGATCCCGATACGCAAACTGTGCCCGTTGCCTAGGGCTTCCTGCAGCGCTGAATCCAACCGCAGAACTGGCGCACCGCGGCGTGTGAGCCACTGCAAGAAGAAGGCCTCGAGGGAGCAAGTACAAACCTGCTCGAATGCACGCTGAACATCGGCGAAGCTCGCCTGCTTAAAACGAAACCTGGCATAAAAATGCCTTAGCCCGGCCAAAAACAGGGCATCGCCGAGTTCATTGCGCAGCATATGAAAGAGGAACATACCTTTGCCGTAACCTACCGCTTGAGTGGCGCGATCGTGCCGGCCAACAAAACGGGATAAAGGAAAATCAGCGCTTCGAGCTGCGAAATCCTGCCAGGAAATCAAGGTGTCGAGGCGATACTGGCGCCCTTCATCTCTGCGTTCTCGCGCAAGATAATCGCTCAAATAGGTGGTCAGTCCCTCGCTCCAGTTGCCTGCTACAGGATTCACAAAGACGCCGTTGCCCCACCAGTTATGGAGAATTTCATGAGGAAATGATGTGTCTAGGATAAACGGTAAACGAATCACTTTGGATCCCAGCAGAGTGAACGCCGGCATTCCCCAACCGGTCTGGCGCCTGTTCTCCACCAGCGTGAAACTGTGGTACGGGTAGGAGCCGAGTGCTTGGCTGTAGAGCGCCAGGTGTTTGTGCGCAGCATCCAAGTAACGCCCAGCGAGCGACTCATCCTGTTCGATTAGCATCGCGCCGGTGCGGTAGGCAGCATTGTGTGCCGCATAGTGATGCCAAGGCCCCACAACCAGGTAAATACCCTGCTGAGGGTCACTCTGAAACCACGAATGCTGGGGATTGGCGCTGAGGTCGGAGGGTACGCCCTGAGATAGCGCCTGCCATCCCCGCGGCGCGTCCAGCGTCAGCTTAAAGCGGACGAAATGATCTTCCGCCTCCGGATACCAGCCGTCTCCGGGCAGCCAGACTATATAGGGCCATTGCGATTCGTCCACCTCGCCCCCATAGACGATGTTGAGTTCAGTGGTGCCTGTGGGTACAACGATGCGGCCGTTCTGCATCTGTGCCTGTGCGGCATGGGGTTTGCCGTTGAACGATAGCGAGGTCACGCCCCATCTTGGATTCAGCGAAAAATCCGGCAGCTGACTTGCTGCAAAACCACTACCGTGGTGTATAACAATACGGTCTTGAGCCTGAAACAAGCGATTTTCAATATTAAATTCAACCCGCATCTCGTGCTGCAGCAAAGGTAAATCCGCAGTAGCGATAATGGGGAGCAACAGCAAAATGGAAAGAAAAGTATGCCTGCTCCAGAAGTAAAAAATCATGCCGTTTGGTTAACTCCTCTGCTGGTGACTCTATTTTATCTGTCAGCGCAAGCCGTCGCTGCCGATACGGAAAAGATTGCACAACGCGACCTCAGCGGACAAATACGTTCCGCACAGAGCGCGCTCTCGAACATTGCAGCACCAGCGGTTGTGTATGTGGGCGAGATCCACGATCAGCTCTCCTATCATCTCAATCAATTAGCTGTGATCATGGCGCTAAGAGAGCGCGGACTGAACGTGGCTATCGGTATGGAGATGATTCAGACTCCTTTTCAGCGGCATCTGGACGACTACATTGCGGGCCACATCGACTTCGTGACCATGCTGGAACGCACAGAATATTTTACACGCTGGCGTTACGACGCCCGACTTTACCAGCCAATATTCCAGTATGCGAAAGAACACCGTTTGCCGCTGATCGCGCTCAATGCACCAAGAGAACTGACAGAACGGGTCAGCGCGGCAGGCATAGAAGGACTTAACCGGGACGAGCGCAGCACTCTTCCAAATGAGCTGACACCATTGGCACCGGAATACCGGACGCTGCTGGAAAAGGTGTTCAGCGAGCATGACAAGAGTGATGACATGGACATCGAACGTTTTATTGAGGTGCAGCAAACCTGGGATGAAACCATGGCTAAGACGAGTGCTGAATTTCTTCGCGACCATTCTAATCATGTCCTGGTTGTTCTCGCCGGTGTACAGCACGTGGCTCATGGCTACGGTATCCCGTCTAGGGTTGAGAATTACGCAGGACTGCAGGGTACAGTTATTCTCAGCAAGAACGAACAAAACGAAACGTCGGACGGCGCCGATGTTTTCCTCGATCTGGTTGACACGTCTCTGGCGAAGAGCGGCCGCATGGGAGTATTCATCAAGACTGCACCCTCAGGAGCCGTAATCGACGGCTTCGCGGAAGGCAGTCCGGCGAAAGAGGCAGGCGTAGAGGAGCAGGATACCATTGTTGAGGTAAACGGCCGCTCCGTAAAGCGCTTTGAAGATATTAAACTGGCGCTGTGGGACAAAGTGCCGGGTGACCCGGTGCTGCTTGCGGTGCAGCGGAACAAGTACACCCGCCTTGAGATGTCGTTCGACTTGTACTAAGCGAAAATGCGCTGATTCCGGACAGGCATCTTCGGTTAACCTGGCAGCCGCATCCCAGCCGGCGTCTGCTCCAGGATCCAGCTACAATATTTAAATTTAATAAGACTTCGCTGAACAAAATGATTGGCAAGGACCAGGCGGGTACCCAGTCGGATAAGTCGATCTCTGATTTTCGGAATGCTCTAAAAACCAGAGATCATAAAAAGCTCGCTGTCATGGCGAACGAGCTCATCGCGCTGAAACCGATTAATGCGTCGCTGTTGAACGAATGTGCCCGAGCCCTGCTCAGCATAGGGCAGCCCCGTGATGCAGAGCGTTGCTTAAGAGTCATTCTGCGGCTGGGCAAAAAATTCTCCGGCGTATGGACAAACTTGGGGGTCGCGCTCAAGCAGCAGGAACGGATCGCTGAGGCTATCTTGGCGTTTGAAAAGGAACTTGAGCAGTTTCCCAATATGTCAAAAACATTGTCGAACCTGGCCGGTGCATACAGCCGCCAAGGCCGGCACGAGGAAGCCACCGCAGCCTATCGTCGAGCTATCGCCCAAAACCCAGCGGATCCTATGCTGAACTCGAACATGCTGTTGTCCCTGCAGTATGTGAATTCCATTTCTCCGCGTAGACTGCTGGCTGAACACCGGGCCTGGGCTGAGCGCCACGCGGCCGCAGCGCCGGCGTCAACGCCAGCACATGCTAACGTACCAAATCGTGATCGGCCCCTGCGGATCGGCTATGTGTCCGCTGATTTCAGGACCCACCCCGTCGCCTTCTTCATTGGACCGGTCCTGGCAGCGCATGACCGTACACAGGTCAGCGTGTATTGCTATGCCTCTAACCCGCATAAGGACGCACTGACTCAGAATCTGAGCGCTCATGCGGACGCGTGGCGCGATATATCCAACCAATCCGATGATGCCTGCGCTGCTCTTATCCGTCAGGATAGCATCGATATACTCGTTGACCTTTCCGGGCATACTGCGCGTAACCGGCTTATGCTTTTTGCCCGCAAACCCGCTCCGCTCCAGGTCACCTACCTTGGCTACCCGGGAACCACTGGGTTATCTTCCATTGACTACAGATTAACTGACACCTGGGCAGATCCACCGGATTCGAGCGAGACCTTGCATAGCGAGACCCTGGTGCGGATACCCAGCGGCTTTTTATGCTACCGTGCTCCAGACAACGCCCCTGCCGTAGGTCCTCTGCCTGCTGCGTCCAATGGTTACGTTACGTTTGCATCATTCAACAACTCCGCAAAGTTGTCGCAGGCCACTATCGAACTCTGGTCGAAAATCCTCCGTGCGCTGCCGGGCAGCCGACTTTTACTTAAATCTTCATTCCTCGGCGATGCTGAAACGCAGCGGTACTTCTATGGGCGGTTTGAGCGCTGCGGTGTGGATGCGGACCGGGTCGATATGCAGGGGAGGACAGCTGGGATGTTGAATCATCTGCGCATGTATGGCGGTGTTGATATTGCCTTGGATCCAACTCCCTACTGCGGAACGACTACGACCTGCGAGGCGCTGTGGATGGGTGTCCCAGTCATCACTCTGTCTGGCGACCGCCACAGCGGCCGTGTCGGCGTCAGTTTGCTTTCAGTCACTGGTTTGACCGACTTCATTGCCCGTAATCATGATCAATACGTACAAATTGCGCAAAGTACGGCACAGAATCTGACCCGCTTGGAGAAGCTGCGAAAGACGCTGCGCAGGCAAGTGAGGCAGTCGCCACTGTGCGAGTCGAAACGTTTGGCCCGGGCTCTGGAACAAGCATATCGAGCAATGTGGCACAGGTGGTGTGACCGATAAAAGCTGATTGCGCCGGCGGGGGAATATCGGCTTGCCGCCTAAAAACCCGACTCTCGGATTAATACGGAGCTGACTTTCAACCATATGCGGTCCAAAATGCTGCGACTGTCCCCTGCCATGTGAACCGTTCCCCGTAGCACCTGATGCGACAGGCGCTCGAGGTCGGCCCCATCTATACCGAGCCGGACGCGATACACAGCTGTTTGAGGCGTCAACTCGCCGTCCGCGTTTTCACGCACTGCTATATCTCCTCCGAAGACCGACACCAATGGTGACTCGCTGAAAGACCTCGTACTGGTTGTGTCGATCTCTTTGATCTCCAACCGCACTTTTTCTATTTTAGGATTTTGCGGATGAAATGACGCCTCGCCCTTCTGACGGATCCCGCCAAGCTGATCCTCCGTCACGTAGGCATTTACCTCCAGGCTCCGTTTATCCACTATTGACGCCAGCGGAAGCTCATTCGACACCCAGCGTCCGGGAGTCAAAGCATCTTCCACCCAGACA
This sequence comes from Gammaproteobacteria bacterium, assembly GCA_024638505.1. Classification (GTDB taxonomy): domain Bacteria; phylum Pseudomonadota; class Gammaproteobacteria; order Arenicellales; family JAANXG01; genus JAHEKE01. The sequence continues at coordinate 75,073 of JAHEKE010000014.1, forward strand.
ACTTCTCCGGAGAAGGGCGCTCTGATTTGCAGCTGGTCCATTTGCTCGCGATAACCTTGGTATGCGGTAATCGCCTCCTGCAATTTCTGTTGAATTACTTCCCGCGCCTCCAGAAGATTTCGCGTTCCAATACGACCCAGACTGGTACGATGAATGTGGATTTGGTTCCTGACCTGCTCCAGCTCGTAGTCGAGTTCGGGAGAAGCGATTATAAACAGTAATTCTCCCTGCTCAACGGCTTGACCAGATTCGGCACGAGCCTCCAGCACACGCCCGGCGACCGGGGCGTAAAAAGTTTTATGCAGATCAGGTTCCAGCAACGCAGGAGCCTTGATATGGCTCTGCCAGGGAATGATAAACAACGCTAACAGCCCTGCCGACAGGGCGAATGTAGTAATCGTATTTTTGTTCCAGCGCATCATCTGTCTCCGGTCATACCATTGCTTAAGCTCTCTGTAGATCGGCATACCGATAAACCAGCCCACTTCCAGCAGCAGCAAAACAATGCCGGCTAATTTGAAAAAGAAGTGGTACACCACCAGAGCGATACCGAGAAACAAAACAAATCGGTAGAGCCAAGTAGCGTAAGCGTAAACGATCAAAAATCGACGCATGCGGTCGCTAAAGTGTTCAGCAGGTGGTTCACCCAGGCCAAACAACCACTCGCGCAGGCGCCATCGCCCTATGGCAAAAGCACGGTCCTGCAGATTCTGAACCCCGAGAAAATCTGATAGCAGGTAATACCCATCCCAGCGCATAAATGGGTTCGTATTGATCAACAAGGTTATTATCCAAGACGCGGTAGCCAGAAAAAATGCAGCGCTTCTGATCGGTCCGTCGTCGAGAAAACTCCACAGCAGCGTTGCAAAGGCAGCCAAACTTAACTCCGCATACATTCCTGCGGCCCCGATTGCCAAGCGCTGTCGCCGGGACTTAAGTTTCCACGACTCTGTCGTGTCAGTGTACAAGAAAGGCCACATCACGAGAAAAGCAACGCCCATCGCGGGTACCTTAAGGCCATAATATTTACAGGTGTAGGCATGGCCGAGTTCGTGTAAACATTTTGCAACGATCAACGCCAGGGCGAAAAAAATCAGCCCCTCAAACGAGAATAAGTAATCGAGTGTCTCAGTAAACTCGCTCCATTGCCGCAGCACCAGATACAGGCCGAACACAATGGTAAACACAAGCAGCAGGCGAAAGCCGCGGCTAAAAAACGGTTTGGCATAGCCCAGCGTCGCGCTGAGGAATCGATCAGGATGAACCAGCGGGATTCTGAAAAACAGATAGCGGTGAAGCATCCAATGCGAAGGCTTGACCTGGCGCTCCAGCGATTTCTTAAGCAGTTGTGCGATATGCGGCGGTTTATCAGAGAGAAGAAGCTCATGAGAATCGAGAAACTGATCTAACGCCTGCACGTCTGCCATCTCCACCCGCAGCGGTGTTTCTACATTTACGCTTTGTACAATCCGCTCCGGATCCCGGAAAGACCAACGTTTCAATAGCTCGAACTCTGACCAACCGAGATTGAAGAAGCGATTCCGTAACGGATCATGCAGCACCCAGGTACTTTCACCATCGGGCTCGGGCGGCCCGGGATACAGATTGAGATCCTCGCGCAGGCAGCGCAGGGCCGGCCCGTCGATAGATGATGCATCCACCGCTGACCCATTCAGCTGTAGTGCTCCTGTCACTTTGTGCCTAAAACCCCAAACTCTGGCGTAACGCAGAGATCGGGCGCCGCATCACGTAGTAGAAAATGCTCACCCTTTCTCCATAAACTTTGGCCGTGCCCCTCAACCCGATACGCGGTGCGGTCTGTGCGGAAACCAAGCCAGCTTTGAGGGGAAACGCCATGTTGCCCGCAGCGGTCTCTTTGGGTTCATAGCTGGTCTGCCTGACGATCGCCTGCAAAGGTGAAGTCGGATCGGTGTGCAAGAACATCTGCACTTCCGCACCCGCATCGAGACTTATCGCGTCTTCGACCGACAACCAGATCTGGATCTCCGTCGATGCCGGATCGGCGAGAGTTAAAATTTTCTGCCCCATTGCTACCGGCTGTCCGATCCAATCGTTTTCATCGCCGAAAACCACAATGCCCGGCAGCTGTGCACGGACCTGGGTTCTCTCGAGCAGCGCTTTAGCATAGTCAAGCTTAAGCGCAGCCTCCTCCACGCGCGCTCGAAAGAGTTCTACCTCGGATTTACTCTGGGCGTCACTGAATGCTTTTTGCGCGGCACGCAGATACTCCGCCCGCGCCGTAGACAGGCTCATACTCGCTATCTCATGCTGGCTTCTTATCTCAGTATCATCCAGCGTGAACAGCATTTGCCCCTTACGGACAGTTTGATTTGGGCGCACGTGAAAACGTTTGATCACGCCGCTTGCGGGGGCGCTCACCACCAATGGGTCAACCGCCACAATTTCCGCCGGCGCCAGGACCGATTCCCGAACTGGTAAGACAAGGATCCCGATGAGAATCAGCAGCGCGCCGATGCGAACGGGACGCTTGGCCAGGGCACTGAAGTATCTTTCATGCTGCCGCCGGCTGCCGATATCAAGCGCGTTCCAGGCATGGCCATAAGCCTCTAGCAGAGGCTGCAGCAAAGATATCTCCGCCGCGGTGAAGGGGCGCTCCCGACTAAACAACATGCCGCCGATAAGTTCCCCGCCTGGTCGCTGCAAAGGACACCAAAGTGCTGTGTCGGGTATCCATTCCTCCCACTCGCCATGCAATTTATCCGATAACTCAGATTTGGAGACAACCTTTATCTCAGCGCTGTTTTTGGCTTGCGCAAGAGACTTAACCATCCGCGTTAGTGAAAGCACCGCCTGCGAATGATGATCAATTTCCGAAACCCCGGAAATCTTATAAATCTTGATGCCGCCAGAAGATGTCTTGAGCCACAGAATACATTGATAAAAATCCACCAGGCGGTGAGTTTCGTTGGCCGCGATGAATGCAAGGTGCTCAATGGATTCTGCCATACGCGCCTCACGCTCAAGCAAAATCAGTGTAGGTAGCGAAGAAGGCGCGGTCGATCCAGCGTGCGAGCCCAATACGGTAGTCTTTTTCGCCAGATTCGCACTCATTGGTGAAACCCAAAAATCGCGCTGCCACTCATACCGGCCATCAACTCTTCATGCTCACCGAGAATTTGAGCGGTGACCTCAAACGTTCGGCTCGCGGGATCAATTCTGGGGCTGATCCGCGTAACCACTGCCTGGTAGGTTTTGCCGGTTTCGTCCAATGCCACTTGAAACTTTGCGTCTTTGTTAAGCAACATCAGCCAGCGCGAAGGAACGTGCAGTGTCATTTCTAATTTGGAATCATCTAGTATCGAAAGTAATGGATCACCGACCTCCACATTTTCAAATTCATTGGCTAGTATTTTGACAATTCGTCCATTGTACGGGGCGGGTACTGTGCATTTTTGTAACTGTGCCTGCGCTAACGCGACTTCAGCGTTACCCTCCTCCACCTTCGCCTCAGATAAAGCCAGTTCCAGTTTACTCACCGCGTCCTGCTGACGGAGCTCCTGATTTGCGTCATAGGTAAGACGGTGCTGTTTTCGTTTTGCCTGCGCCGTTTGCAGACTGGCGCTCAACACACCGCATTCAAATGAAACCAGTGTATCTCCTTTATTAAAATGATCGCCCTGTTTGAAAGGGATGGTGCTTATACGTGCGGCTACCAAGCTGGAGAGCGTCGCTTCACGGTATGGGATCAGAAGAGCCCGGATGTCGTTGTTGAGGCTATCACCACGCATCAGCTGCAGCTCCGTGTCCAGCTGATCGAGCGAACGGCTGATGTTGGCCTCCTGCGCCCGGGCGGCGCTAACCAATACAAAGCCGGAAATCACTACTACCGCCAACTGATGCAGCCGGTTAATTATTCTTGTTCGGCGCATATTAGCGTTTTGAAAACGCTCTGCGCGCGATGCAAAACGGCGCGTTCCCAATATGAACAAAGCCATGCCTCAAAGTCTCAAACAAAATTACTGCCGCTGACGAAGTTACTCCCATGGGACCTTCCGCTGTGAGTCTACCGCGCTGACCACCGGCATTTTTCTCACATCGCCGGTATCAGGGGTCAGGGACAACGGCTGGGTCATAAAATTCTTAGTACTAGTTGACCTGGTGTTAGGGATGAACGTTCGCTTTGCCGTGTTGACGACAAGAAGGAAAGACGAAGCCTTTGTCGTGTGCGTCTCGACTCTATCCGATTGTTCGATGGCTATAGGCATAGCGGCCGCAGGTTGAGTTTGCGATGACCAGGGCACTTGCGCTGACGCTGCGGGCACAGCGTTTACCGCCGGTGTCGTGCTTACCTCGTTATCTGGTTTTACATATGAAGAGCGTCGTGACCCGGCCACGATAAAGGTCGATCTATTATTGTTAACACCTGTGGTTTGCCTCGTCATGCTGATTTCAAGTGGGGCACGAGACGAATGCAATCCTGTCTTCTCAGCAGAGACAGATTTGCCTGTCGTAATTATTGACGTTCTTTTCGCCGCGTTGACTTCGACAACAGAGGACGACGGGTGTGCCGTCCTTTTTTCAGCAGGCAATGATTTGCCACTCGCAATAATCGCGCTTCTGTTTGTTGTGGTTCCAGTAGGAGCGGAAGACAACAGTCGTGTCGTTTGCATCTCGGTCCCACCCGATTGTTCTATGACTACGGGAGCCGCGGCTGCAACTGCGGCTTGTGCCTGCGACAGCCAAGGCACCTGCGCCGGTGCGGGCACAGCATTCGGCGGCGTCTGCATCCTAGCAACCAATGGCGCGGACGAAGAGCGCGGTGCTGCTACGTTCTCGGCAAAAGCCGATTTACCGCTTACGGCAATTCTCGATTTAGCCGGCTTGTCAGCACCGGAGGCGGAGGCAGCATGCCGCATCGCTATTCTCTCGGCCACGCCGGATTTGCCGCTTGC
>JAHEKE010000014.1:80106-82966 GCA_024638505.1 Gammaproteobacteria bacterium
TCTCGGCAAAAGCCGATTTACCGCTTACGGCAATTCTCGATTTAGCCGGCTTGTCAGCACCGGAGGCGGAGGCAGCATGCCGCATCGCTATTCTCTCGGCCACGCCGGATTTGCCGCTTGCGTTGGCCGGCTCGCGCTTTACCGTATTGGCATGTAAAGTAAAAGATGAAGCCTGCGCCGCTCGCTTGTCAGCGGAAGCTGCTTTGCCAGATGCAATAATGGACGCTCTCTTCGCCGAGCTGGGTCCGAAGGGGGAAGGCTGCCGCGCCGCTACCTTCTCAGCAGAGTTAGATTTGTTGGTCGCCAAAAAACGCGTTCTTTTCGCCGCGTTGACTTCGGCAACAGAGGACGACAGGTGTGTTGCTTGCTTCTCAGACTCATCTGCCTGTCCGATGGCAATACTTTCTTTTGCCACCACCCCAGGCTGGGCCTGCGACAGCCAAGGCACCTGCGCTGGTACGGGCACAGCATTAGGCGGCGTCTGCGTCCTAGCAACCAATGGCGCGCGCGGTGCTGCTACGTTCTCGGCAAAAGCCGATTTACCGCTTACGGCAATTCTCGATTTAGCCGGCTTGTCAGCACCGGAGGCGGAGGCAGCATGCCGCATCGCTATTCTCTCGGCCACGCCGGATTTGCCGCTTGCCCTGAATGACGCTCGCTCCAACATTTTGGTAGCACCATCAGCCGATGGCGGAGACGCCGTCGCCAATTTGGCTATGCCTGATTCAATCATGGTCGCGGCTTCTTTTGCCGCCCCAGCTTGAACCTGCGATTGTCGATGGGGTTGTGCAATCGGAGCCACTGTCTCTACAAAGTCACTTTGCAATAAATTACTATCCACTACAGCCATTTCTTCGCCATACAAACGCCGGCTCGTTATTTGGCTCCAATGATTGTCTATCGCCACGGTCAACGGGCCCAATTCATGAGACGCCACTTCCTCCGGCAGCGGGTCTACCCCGATCGAGTTCAAAACGCGTGAAAATGCTGCCTGCACCTCGGCATACGCCAGGTTACTTCGCATGGTCGATGCCACTGCTACCGCCCGCGCACGAATCCGATCAAACTTCGTCGTCGTTGTGGTCGAACCCTGCGCCAGCTTTAACAGCGCCACATTGACCTCCGACAGCTCACGCAAAGACTTATAGCGCGCTCGCGCCAGGTCATACCGCTGCGCGGCCAATCGCACCTGTGTCATCACCGCCATCGACAGTGCCATTCGCCGCGTGTCCGCCAATGTCACCTGCGCCTGTCTGAACTTCTTGCCCTTCATCCCACGCAATACATTAAATATGTTCCATGACACCTGGACCAAACTGTCTGCCCAGTTTTGATTGAATAGAAATAGATTGCTGTCGTAATGGCCACCCGCGGTGATTTCCAGACCTGGAAACATGCTCAGCATGGCTTTTTTCACGTCTCCCTGACTCACGCGTAATCGATAGTCTTCTTCTCTCAATTCCGGGCGATTCAACAACGCCTCCTGTTCCAGGCCCTCCAGCGTTTTCTGCAAAAGGGGCGGCAGGTCCTCTACCTGGGGTGCGTCCAACACGTATTCCGTACCCGGACGAAGGTTAATCAATGCCGCCAATCGCGTTTGCGACAGCGCCATGCGTTCACGCATCTCCCACAGCTGCGTCCGGATCTCCATCAACGCCTGCTGGTACTCCAGCGCCTGTTCCTTCGGCTGCGAACCCTGCGCCACCAAACGTTTAGAGTCCTCAATTACCTCATCCGTCTCCTGGATCAACGTCTCCATACGACCCATCAGGTTCTGTGCGCTCCAGGCTCGCCAGTATGCTTCTACTACATCGTGAATGATGTTCTGTATTACTTTGCGGCGGCGCTCCTCCGCTATATACAACTGATCATAGCGTTGTTTGGCCGCGACGTAGCCCACCCCGAAATCCAACAGATTCCAGTAAAAGACTGCGTCGGCTAAATCCCGCTGACGCTCTTGAGAAGTAGAAGGCTCGAGGCTTACTTGTCCGGTTAAGAGTGAGATACTCGTCGCACCGGATTCATTGCTTCGGTCTGTGTACCCCGCAGACAATACTAAGTCTGGTAAAAGATCCATCCTTGCCACTTCAACGTGCCGGTTTGCCACGGCATACTCCATAAGCTTCACCCGGTGGTCCATGTTGTACTTGATCGCGCGCGCCATCGCCTCCGACAGCGTAATCGGCCCATTCACAATCTCCTGATCCGCAAACAAACTCTCTATGTCCGCTGACACACGCGCCAGTCTTTGCTCATCAGTCAACGGTGGTGTTGTTACCGCACACCCAGTCAGCGACATGATTAACGCCGCACTGACGATAGTATTTTGTCTCAACCTTGTAATTGATGGCCCCATTTAAAGATCTCTCCGTACATTGATTGCGCTTTCGACTGCGAATAGATCACCTTTCAGCTCCCGGTGATTTGTTGAGCGCCATGAAGCGCGCTAGTGCTCTGTCAAACGGATCGGCGCCAGCCAACTGATCACTCAACGGTATAGATTCGTGTCCTGGGATAACAAATGTTTCGTTGTTCCAAGACAAGCACTCACCCTGATTACCCGGTTGAATGCAGTTATCCAATGTTGGTTTCAATTCTTCTGGCTTTGGCATCCGTTCCTTGTCCATGGCTTTCTGTTCGATATCCTTGGCTGGTGCTTCGGAGCGCACAATGTCTCTGATCCTGTTTGCACCATATTGCTCGTCTATTTGTTCCCAACGATCGTTTACCGTCGGATGGATATATAAGCTGTGATCAACGCCATAAAGCACTCGCGGATCTAGTTCAAACTCTTGCCCCGGCTCCATGTTGAGATATCTCTCGAGAAATTCAATGTCGAATTCCTCTTGTCCGGGATGTG
>JAHEKE010000086.1 GCA_024638505.1 Gammaproteobacteria bacterium
TGGTAGGCGCGAGTGGGATCGAACCACCGACCACTACCATGTCAAGGTAGTGCTCTACCACTGAGCTACGCGCCTGGTTGCGTTAAGGGACCTTATCACACCTGTTGAATAACGTTCAATTTGGGGTGTCTACCAATTCGAATTGATCTTTTTTAATCTGCACAATGCGGTCTCGGATGGTTGCCGCCGCCTCAAACTCGAGGTTCTTGGCATGTTCGAGCATTGTTTTTTCGAGTTGCCGTATCTCTTTACCCAGCTCGCGCGCCGACATATTGGCATAGCTGCCGCGATGCTCTGCCACGGCCAGCGCTCTCTGTTCCTCCCTTATGGCTGAGTTGACTGCAGCTTTGGGGTCAGCAACCCCATCGATTATATCCCGCACCGCTTTGCGCACGCTCCTCGGCGTAATGTTGTGGATCTGATTATACGTATGCTGCTTTTCCCGCCGACGTCCAGTTTCATCTATCGCTTTTCGCATAGACGCGGTGATCGTGTCGGCGTAGAGAATCGCCGTGCCGTTGATGTTCCTCGCAGCCCGTCCAATTGTCTGGATAAGGGAGCGCGTAGAGCGCAAAAAACCCTCCTTGTCGGCATCAAGCACGGCCACCAGCGACACTTCAGGAATATCCAGACCTTCGCGCAGCAGATTGATGCCGACCAAAACATCAAACTTCCCTGCGCGCAAATCGCGGATAATTTCAACCCGTTCGACCGTATCAATGTCTGAGTGCAGATACCGCACTTTAACATCGTGCTCAGCCATATAATCTGTTAAATCCTCAGACATGCGCTTGGTTAAGGTGGTCACCAGCACGCGCTCATTAACCCGCACCCGCTCGCTGATTTCAGACAGCAGATCGTCCACCTGCGTCATCACGGGGCGCACTATTAACTCTGGATCGACCAGGCCGGTTGGGCGTACCACCTGATCGACCGGATCCGGCGCCCGTCCCAGCTCATACGGCCCAGGCGTTGCGGAAACGTATATCGTCTGTGGCATCATGGATTCGAATTCATCGAAGCGCAAAGGCCGATTATCAAGCGCGGACGGCAAACGAAATCCATACTCCACCAGCGTCTCTTTGCGCGAACGATCGCCTCGGTACATGGCGCCTAGCTGTGGCACCAGAACGTGGCTTTCATCGAGAATCATGATCGCGTTCCCCGGCAGGTAGTCCATCAGCGTGGGCGGCGGCTGCCCAGCGAGCCGTCCGGATAGATAGCGTGAGTAGTTCTCAATGCCGTTGCAGTAACCCAGTTCCTGCATCATTTCCATGTCATACAGGGTGCGCTGCTCTAGACGCTGTGCCTCGAGCAATTTGCCACATTGTCGTAAATCCTGTAGTCGCAGCTTAAGCTCATTTTTTATGTGCTCCACCGTCTTCAGCACGGTTTCGCGCGGGGTAACGTAGTGGCTTTTTGGGTAAATTGTGGTGCGAGTAACTCGTTCGTCCACTTCCCCAGTCAGTGGATCGAATCTTGAAAGCTTGTCAATTTCGTCGCCGAACAGTTCGAGCCTCGTGGCGAAACGCTCTGACTCGGCGGGAAAGATGTCGATCACATCGCCCCGGACGCGGAACGTTCCACGCCGCAATTCATAGTCATTTCTTGTGTACTGCAGTTCCGCCAGCTTCCGCAGGATTTCGCGCTGGTCGATCAGTGCCCCCTCTCGCAGATGCAGAATCATGCCGTGGTAAGCGGCCGGGTCTCCCAAGCCGTATATCGCAGATACCGTAGCGACAATAATCACGTCTTCCCGCTCTAGCAGTGCTTTTGTGGCTGAAAGGCGCATCTGATCGATATGATCATTTATGGACGCGTCCTTTTCGATATATGTATCGCTGCTGGGGACGTAGGCTTCCGGCTGATAATAATCATAGTAAGATACGAAATACTCGACTGCATTATGCGGAAAGAAATCCCGCATCTCCGCGTACAGCTGCGCTGCCAGGGTCTTATTCGGCGCCATTATCAGCGTAGGACGCTGCACGTTCTGAATGACGTTGGCAACGGTGAATGTCTTACCCGAACCTGTAACGCCCAACAGTGTCTGGAACGCATCCCCATCGAGTAATCCGCGGGTCAGGGCAGCAATCGCCTCCGGCTGGTCTCCGGCGGGACTGAATTCACTTTCCAACTCAAAACGACGCGGCAAAATCAATACACCTCTTTAATCAAGTTCAGGTTAGTGTTACAAACCATATTACTAAAATTTGTTTTCCATCATGAAGGTTACACGTGAACGATATAACGCTGACAAAACGGGTTAATGCAATTAAACCCTCCCCTACCATTGCGGTATCCAACAAAGCACGCGAGATGCGCGAGGCTGGGCATGATGTCATAGGTCTGGGGGCGGGTGAGCCGGATTTCGATACGCCTGAACACATCAAAGCCGCCGCCATTGACGCCATCCAATCCGGGGCTGCGGCTAAATATACCGCAGTTGACGGCATTCCGCCTCTTAAGGCTGCGATTCAGGATAAGTTTGCCAGAGAGAACAATCTGCAGTACGACACCGGTCAGATTCTGGTATCAACGGGCGCCAAACAGTCTCTGTTTAATCTGCTGCTGGCGCTAATTGAAGAGGGTGATGAGGTGGTTATTCCTGCCCCATACTGGGTATCGTACCCGGATATGGTCACCTTTGCCGGGGGGCAGCCTGTAATCATCCAAGCGCACGCACAGCAGAAATTCAAAATTACGCCCGAGCAGCTGGACGGTGCAATCAATGAGCGCACGAAGTTGTTGATTATAAACAGCCCAAGTAATCCAACCGGCGTCATGTATAGCGAGGGTGAGCTGCGCGGGCTGACCGAAGTGCTGTCGCGGCACCCACACGTTTGGATCGCCAGTGACGATATCTATGAACACATCCAATGGTCGCCTTCTCCCTTTGAAAACCTGGTGAATGTACGCGCGGATTTAACGGATCGCACCGTGGTAGTAAATGGCGTATCAAAGGCTTATGCCATGACCGGCTGGCGTATTGGTTACGCCGCCGGGCCCGCCGTCATCATCCAGGCGATGAAAAAAATACAGTCACAAAGTACGTCCAACCCCACTGCGGTTGCGCAATATGCGGCTGTAGCCGCTCTATCCGGTGATCAGCATTGCGTGCAGACCATGGTGGCGGAATTCAAGCGACGGCATGATCATGTCGTGGCCCGCTTGAATAGATTGCGCGGGGTAAATGCGTTGCAGAGTGACGGTGCGTTTTACAGCTTTCCTGATTGCAGCGGCGTTATTGCAGCCAAGGCAGGCATTAGCAATGACCTCGAACTAGCCGATTACTTTTTAGATGAGTGCGGTGTTGCTATGGTTCCCGGCTCGGCTTTTGGATTATCTGGATACATTCGCCTGTCTTTCGCAACCAGTCTGGAGAACCTGGATCGGGCGCTGGACCGGCTGGAGGAGTCTCTTGGAGTGGAGTAAACTCAGCAGCGAAAATGAAGATTAGCTGGGGCGCAATTACCTAATAAAGGGCGGGTAGTAAAAGCACGGCTGGGATACGCGTTAAAGACCAAGCGTTATACCCAGAACAAGGAGGTTGCTATGGATAGTACAAACATCGGATGTGATTATAAAGCAATGGGGCTTACTCTCCCCGAGCTTTTGATTGCGATTGTCTTGCTCGGGATACTGTTGTCTTGGGGCGCGCCAAATTTTATCGAGCTTTATCAGCGCAACGCATTGACCACAGAGGCCAACAGGTTGCTAACGCATCTGATGCATACTCGCTCCGAGGCCATAAAGAGAAATCTTCCCACCGTGATATGCCGTAGTGAAGACGGCATAAGCTGCGTAGCGAGCACACGCGCGCGGACTGATTGGGGCATGGGGTGGCTAATCTTTGCCAACAGCGACAAGGATAAGCTCAGGGATGAAACAGAGCCGGTGATCGCAGTGGGTGCGAGACTGCATCCGGCACTTTCGCTGAACTTCAACCAGTGGTGGCGTCTGACGTTTCAGCCAACGGGCCGCACGGCTAATGGTACTTTCGTCCTGTGCAGTCAAAATGGTGATGCTCGTCTAATCACGGTTTACCGCAGCGGGCGCTTTCGCTTATCGAATCCACAAAGAGAGGGATCGACCAATCCGTGTCCGCCGTCTTGACCAAACTGGGGCCACAAAGTAGCATTCGCCCTCCCCAATCCCCGGTAGCTCAGTTGGTAGAGCAGGTGGCTGTTAACCACCCTGTCGGCGGTTCGAGTCCGTCCCGGGGAGCCAATTAAATCAGAGGTTTTTTACAATCTTACTGACCCAAAAAATCACCGATATTGTTGTTGGGTCACACTTTGGGTCACATGGAATAACAAATCTTCTGAAGGCCTTGTATTCGTTCTGATTAGGTGTTTCAGACGAATTTCCTACCCCCATTAGTAGTGTTTCCACCAAATAGGCACTTTACTTCTATATAATATGGTCACATATAGATCACATGCATCCAGCTTTCAAACACCGTAAGTCTGCTCAAATAGCTGCCTATTTCCTCTTTCAAGAAGGGGGGAGGATGCCGGTTCTGAAGCTAATGAAGCTTATGTACCTGGCCGAAAGAAAGTCTATCGAGAAAAGTGGACTCCCAATGACATTCGATAGGATGGTGTCATTGCCCCATGGCCCAGTATTGAGTCAAACGAAGGATTTAGCTGACGGATCAACTGAAACCCCGGAATGGAATAGCCTGATTTTGGACAGGGAAGATCACGATGTAACCCTTGCCATTGGCGGTCTACCCGACCTGGACGAGCTTAGCGATTTCGAGGAAGAGATTCTCAGAGAGATATGGCAACAGTTTGGACCCATGACGAAGTGGCAAATTCGAGATTGGACCCACAATAACTGTGAAGAGTGGGAAGACCCTGACGGTTCTTCGTTACCAATCCCAGAAGAGAGGCTTTTTGAGATTTTAGGCTTCAATAAAGAAGACTCTGAAGCTATGGCCAAAGATATTCGGTCCCACATGGAAGCAGACCGTTTATTTTCGGCTGCATGACTTTTGATGTAACTAAGGGCACAACAATTCTAGTCCCTGATGAAGTAAACAATCCGAACACAAACTATCACTTACATGTAATCCTTACAGACCCCTCACCGAGCCGTGTGTTAACTGTTCCTGTTTACACAGTTCGGAAATTTCAAGATCCTGCCTGCCTACTCCATGAAGGAGATCACAGTTTTATCAAGTGGGACAGTTATGTCGTTTATCAAAAAATAGACGAACGACCCGCTCATGGTATAGCCGCGGCAGTAAATCGAGAGGTTTTTATACCTAAAGAACCAGTAGCAGAACCTGTCTATAGGCGGATAGTTGAAGGATTCCACAGGTCCAGATTCACACCAAGAAAGTTTCTTGGATCACTTCCAAACAGTTACTGACCGCAGTTTAGGTTTCCGCGTCTAAGCCCTGGTGGACCTCTCCCGCCACAGGTCGTTCAGCATGCGCCGTATCAGGTGCGAATATGGGTGTTTCCATCGTGGATAGCCCAACCCTACAACTGTTGTTGGTTACGGCCTAATCACTGAAAGTATCACCCACTGTTAACTAACGCGGCTAACCTGGTTTTTTCAGCCTTAATCTGAGTTTCTATTGTGTGGAGGCGTTCTTCTGGACTACGACCCAGCATGTCGTTGTAATGCACTGGCGCTAGCACATCCATTTCCTCATCGGCTCGTCTATCTTCTAGCCTTTCCAGGCGTCGGTTTATGCGCCTGATCTCAAATTCCGCAATACGACGACATCCCTCGGAACAATACTTCTTTCCCTTCGAAGATGTAGGGAATTTTTTGGAACAAACAGCACATTTTTGTGACTCTGCTTCCACCTCTACCTCGATTCGCTAATTTGCACGTAAAAAAATATGCCTGCACGCGGTCCCGACAACATGTCCTCCAGACTTTTGACCCCCCTATCCCCCTTACAGCTCATACATCGCTAAAACCTAAACCGTTACTGTATAACATTATAACTTGTGCGGGTCTCAGCATGAAATGCTGTGCTGCAGTAAGAAAAATGTTTATCCGGTTTGTGCGGAATATCACATCTTTAGTGGAGAGACAGCGGCACCATATAGCTACACTGGCAGAGCAAGGAGACAGCAATGAACTACTACGAAGAACACACTGCAAATGGGAACGCCTTACAAGCTGGCTGGATCATGGTTCTTCTGGTGAACCTGGCTCTAGTTCTCCTGACCCTCTAACTTAATAGCTTGCCGACTTCCGCTTTTCTCCCTAGAGCCGTCAACCTGCCTAGTAGTATTAAAACGAGTATCGCCCTCCTGTCGACCGGCTGCTTTCGACACCCAAATAAGACCTTGGGACGCAAGACTTGCTACCAACAATCTTGCATCGTGCCCCCGGAGTATTTGCGGAGTTTTCCGGTAGACAAACGTGTTATGTGCCTAGTCAGTAAGCGTAATAGTCACCCGATCGAGTTCACCATTAAATTCAAAAGGATCGCCTGCATAAATCTTTGAAACCTGTGTCCCCGTATCGAGGCCGACGTCGAAGGTCTCAGCCAGGGAGTAGGTGCTGATATGCATCTGTGGCATGTATTCCTCATTCACTTTTTCCCCGTTAACGTACAGTTCACCGGTACCTCCAAACTCTTTTGTCTTGATGAAGTTAAACTTGAGCTCCGTCTCACCCTCGGGTAGCGGTGGCGAGGCCATGGTGTAATAAACACCATCGAGGAAGTTATAGTCGTAATAGAGTCTATTTCCTTTGATAAACATGGTGAACCCGCCGGTCATGCCCCCCACGCAAACAATCACGCCCTCTTCATGGCCCTTCAGGTCAATAATGGTTTCAATGGTGTGAGACCGGTTCTTTACTGGGGCAGATGCCTTTTCAGCGATTCGGGTCGCCCCTGGCGCGTAGTAGACATACTCTTTCTTGTCTCCAAAGAGAATGTCCTGGGTCCCGGCCAGACGGCTGATCATGTCGTCATACAGAGGATAAACGTTGTATTTCCAGGCTTCTTCGTCAAATATTGCAATTAACTCTTCCAGTTTTTCAGGGTTTTCGACGGCCAGGTTCGTACTTTCAGAGAAATCCTCTGCCACGTGGTACAACTCCCAGACATCGTCCTCGAACGGGGTTACAGAACCAATATCCCATGGCATTCGGTTGCCATGCAGCGTCACCGCTTTCCACCCGTCCACCCAGATCGCGCGATTGCCGAACATTTCGTAGTACTGGCGTTTTTTCACATTGGGCGCATCAGCGTCATTGAACGAGTACATCATTGACTGTCCATCCATGGGCTGCTGCTTTACGCCATGGTATTCCTCCGGTACTTCTAGTTTGGTTGCTTCAAGAATGGTCGGGGCGATATCACTTATGTGGTGATACTGGTTGCGGACCTCTCCTTTCGCCTTGATTCCATCGGGCCAATGCACTACCAGTGCATCGTGCTGCCCGCCCCGGTGTTCGCTTTGCTTGAAGTAGCGAAAAGGCGTGTTGCCAGCCATTGCCCATCCGGCGTGATAGTGTGGATATGTTGTAGCATCACCCCACAGAGCATAATTGCGCATGTTAGCTTCAAAGGGTGTTTGTAAACCATTTAGCACGTAGGTTTCGTTGAACGTGCCGGCAAGACCGCCCTCGCCGCTGGCGCCATTATCGGCGGTGACAAAAATCAGTGTATTGTCCAGTTCCCCAATACGCTCAAGAGTGTCGACAATGCGGCCAATCTGATGGTCAACATGCTCCATCTGCGCTGCAAATACTTCCATCTGGCGCGCGTAAAGCAGCTTCTCCTCGTCATTCAGGGAATCCCAGGCAGGAATTTCA
>JAHEKE010000015.1 GCA_024638505.1 Gammaproteobacteria bacterium
AGGTCAGCCAGTGTGCTCCACACCCGGCTCAGTAAGATTCGTAGCCATTTCAACATGAGCCCCAGAGTGGCCGGAGCTGGCTCAATAAGGCAATAGAATCAAGCGAGATGATTATTTGGGAGGGATAGGTCTAAGTACGTTGGCGCACAGAAGGTTTTAGCAGAAAGGAGGAAAATACTCTGTTCGACAGCCGCGGAAAATTTTTATGTTAAGCCGCCAACTAAGAGGCACAGATGCCGATACGAACGAGAATGAAGACAATCACACTGGAGAAGATGCCCCTCCTGGGTTTCTATGAGCCGATACCGGTAGGCGCGTCTGACGCAGACGCGGATGAACGAGATGAGTCCCGGAAAGCCATAGAACGAGGTGAAAACGAAGGAATGATGGTGGGTCAATAATGAACGACTATCCCACGGGTGCGAGTGGCAGCATCGTGAGCGTCGAAACAGATCAGCGCCATGCAATCGGGCTGAGGTCGACCAAGCGTGCGACCGAAGATCTACGATCGAATGATCAGCGAACGGCGGCAGATCGCGGAACGCTTCCTGTCGGAAGGGAACGGTGAGGCCGCCAGAATCCGCGGCAACCGTGTGCGTGATTTGAACAAGATTCAGTCCGAGGCTTATCGGCAGGTCGAGAAGATCCGCGGCGTGGGGGACGCGAAAGCCACCGAAATATACGCGAGGGCTTATAACCAGAATACCGAAGCGGTGGAATTCTATGAATTCACACGGACCATGCAGTCCTACAGGTCTGTCATCGCCGACAACACGACCCTTGTCATTTCAACAGACAGTGACCTTTTCAAGTTTCTGAAGGGCATGGCCCCCGATGGGGAAGTTACTCAAACTAAAAACCGAGGCGGCGACTGATTATGCTGAACTTTCCGAATCCAAGCCGCAGTTTCGACGCTGCGAAAAACCGCGTCCGATTCTGGGGACATGACGGTGCACTCGAGATTTCATTTGTTGTGGAAGCGGACGCTCTCAAACAGCTATGTCCGGAGATGAGTAACGTCGAAGCCGGATTCCTCAAAGCATTCGATGCCACAAGGGCACGGATCCATGAGGTTGCGAACAAAGCCTATGTACGCGCCAGCGATGGCACCTACGCTTACATTTTGGCAGCGGAGGATTTTTAAGAATGTTTGCGGCGTTTGCAGCAGGTAAGGAGTTGTCGAACTAAGTCCCGAGATTGCGCTAACTGGCCGCTTTAGAGAGAGCACGCAAGCCGTTGATGCCGTTGATGTAGATGCCTTCATAAATCAAGATGCCCCGGTATGGATGGTAAGTATAAAGCCTCTGTTGCCTTCGAGCGTAACTTCGGGGAATGCTCAGAAAGATTTCGTTAAAGAAATTGGATAAAAACTGTGAGGGAGACCCTATCGTAGGTTAGATATTTCTCACCAACTAGGAATGACGACATGAGTAAAGAAAAGAAAGGTATTAAAGAGGGTAAAAAGTCACCTGCCATGACTAAAAAAGAAAAGAAAGCGGCTAAGAAATCCAAAAAAGAACAATCTTTCAAAGGAGCACATTCCATGTTTTACGATATTACAGTTGTTCAATTCAGCAAGATGCTTGGAAACTTAAGTGCCATACTAGAAAAAGGAGCGGATTTCGCCGAATCAAAAACAGTCGACGTCGAGGTCTTGCTCAATTCACGTTTGTCCGTTGATCAATTTAATCTGATACGTCAGGTGCAGATCGCCTGCGATACTGCAAAACTGGGCGTAGCACGATTAACCGGAAAAACCGATACAGCCCCTAAACACGAAGATGACGAAACTACCCTGGCTGAGCTGCAAGCACGAATTAATTCCGTGTTGGACTACTTATCTGGGTTTACGCCCGAAGACTTCGCCAACGCTGAGTCTGAAAAGGTTTCTCAGCCACGTTGGGAAGGAAAATACCTTACCGGGCTAGAGTTTGCGATCCAGCATGCTATTCCCAATATCTATTTCCACATTACGACCGCCTATGCAATATTGCGACATAACGGTGTGAATATTGGCAAGAAAGACTATTTGGGCCCTCTACCTTACAAAACATAAAGCCTATCTGGTACAAGGCCCGTGAGTACTACAAATCTGACCTGGCGCTGGCGTGTATTGGCGGCTGGTTCACCATGGGCCCTGAGTAAGCGGCTTATGCTATAGGCAGTTTGATGCAGCCAAAGATGGTCGTACCCATGTCACTATGAAACATTCCCGCCCTTGAAAGGGATGAAGACCCAACGAGATAGAAGCTAGACCTGGATGTGTTTCCCAAGCTTCTTGGTTGATCGTATACTGGTGCAAGGAACCTGTTTGTTGAAACCCTATCTATACTGAACTATATCAAACCAAGGAAACAGCGAACCTAACTATAACTCTGTCTCCTCTCCTCGTACCCCGTACCTCGCGTCTTTGCTCTACAGCTTTCGCAGTTCTTAGTACGCGGGGCAAGTCGCCTAGCTCCTGGAACGAAGTGCCCGGTACGAGGACCCGGAGGGCTAGAACTGGGTTTCCAGTGCCTCGAACCAGGACTTATAACGAAGTGCCTGGTGCCGGGTACCAGGTACATGGTGCTTTGGCCTAGGTGCAAGGAGCTAGGTTGTAAGTGCCGCGTGCTAGGATGCTAGGCGCGAAGTGCTAGGTACCAAGTGCTCGGTGCTTAGCACGAGGTGCTAAGAGCGAAGAGTTATATTAAATATCAACAAGTTATAGCTAAAAAATGATGAAATTGGAGCGTACGCTAAGGGTCGCTCTTGCCCTTGCCAGACATCCTATGGTTTGGCTGCATTGTCTAGGCTTAATCAATCAACCTGGACGCTTGGGAATCTGGACTCGTGAAGATACCTTGATGCCGAAAGGCGTTGAGCACATAGACCAATATTTGTGATTTTTACTTGGCTTGGTATTGAATAGACCTACCTTACCCGTCGTCGGTTAATATTAGTCGCAGTTGATACGTTGTTTTCATATGTCTAGTGGCCGGTAACGCATTTGAAGTTAAAGATGACGCGCGCAGGCTCCGCCGCTCGGCGATTGCTGCGGGCTGTTTCGTCGGCCTGATCTGGCTGGTATGGCTTGTTGAATTTACTGTTGACCTGCGGCGATTCGGAGTTTATCCCCGTGAGCCGGATGGTCTTATAGGTATCTTAACGGCTCCACTCATACATGGCTCTTTCAAGCATGTATTTAGTAATACCCTGCCTGCGTTCATCCTTGGCACTGCTTTTCTATACGGTTACCCTAAATCCGCGGCCGTTGGCATACCTGCTATTTATCTAGGGTCTGGTCTTGGCGTTTGGTTGTTCGCTCGCAGCAGTTATCACATCGGAGCCAGCGGACTTATCCATGGCATGATGTTCTTTCTATTCGTTATCGGTGTCCTTAGACGTGATCGACTATCAATCGCCATATCCTTAATAGTGTTTTTTCTGTACGGCAGTATGGTCTGGGGCATATTACCTGCTGAGCCTGGCGTTTCTTTTGAATCTCATCTCTTCGGCGCTGTCATGGGAGTAATCCTTGCCATATCGCTCCGTAACCGGGACCCAGCGCGAGTTAAGAAGCAGTACGATTGGGAAGAAGAGTCAGAGGAGAATGGAGATAACAGTCGGTCATTTCGTTAACGTGATTTCGACCTTTTTGGAAACCAACAATACTGAGATATTTTTGTGTAGTAATGGAGGGAAATTGAGGGGTATTCAGGGGGGAATACCCAGTGTCTATGCCGCATAAACACTGGGATAATTGGTGGAGGCGGCGGGGATCGAACCCGCGTCCGTAAGCCCTCCGCGCACCGGTTCTACATGCTTAGTCTGTCTTTAAGTTAACCGACCGTACCCTGGCAGACAAACGTACTGGCCGGCGAGCCCGCTTGAATTTAACGCAGCGCTAACAGGCCCAGCGCCACGCGATCCCATGTGCAATGACCTCTCGAATCTCAGCCCATAGGCAAGCCGGGTGAGAGGGTTAACCGGACTAAGCGGCTAACTGGTAGTTGTCGTCGTTGGCAACTAATAGTTTGCGGTTGGATTTACGAGGAGATCCGCACCTCGACATGCCCCGATGGTTTCGCGACCCACGTCGAATCCAGTCGCCCCCATATCGGTAACCGTAGTATACCTCATATTATGGGGTTTGAGGCGCCTAGATCAAAGGGGATAGAAAAAATCGACGCTAACGATTGCCCACTTTCAATAGTCGTCTTTTTTCCCGGTCCCACTCTCGTTGTTTAATGGCAGCACGTTTGTCGTACTGTTTCTTACCCTTGGCTAGTGCGATTTTTAGCTTCACTCGTCCCTTACTCCAATACAGCGACAGGGGCACTATGGTATAGCCGCTTCTATCCACCGCACCGATAAGCTGATCAATCTCTCGACGATTTAACAAGAGTTTGCGAGTCCGTGTTGCATCAGCATTAACATGGGTTGAAGCGGACGATAAAGGTGAGAAATGAGCGCCAAATAGATACAATTCTCCGTAGCGGGCGATAACATAGCTTTCCTTCAACTGCGCGCGCCCAGCCCGTAAGCTCTTTACCTCCCAACCCTCTAGCGCTAAGCCCGCCTCAAAATCCGATTCGATGTGATAGTCATGCCGCGCTTTTTTGTTCAGCGCGATAGTGTTTGAGGGTATAGCAGGCTTTTTCTTTTTTCCCATGATTGCAGCTTCATAGTACAGCATGTTTTATAGTCTACTTGTTTGTGACTACACTTAGAGCAAGAGCAATTAACTATAAACGATTGATTTCGCGTTATAAACAAAGTTTGATCCGAGCACGATCCCGCTTGCTTACACCATTTGACCGGGCACAATTTTGCAATCAGAAGACAGCTACGTAACACCGAATTGGTCCTCACGATGGGTATTTGTGCTGGCCGCGACTGGCGCAGCGGTAGGGCTCGGTAACTTCTGGAAGTTTCCCCACATGGTGGGGGAGGCAGGTGGCGCATTTGTCGTGGTGTATCTTGTTTTTATGGTTGTCATGGCGCTGCCGCTTTTAATGGCCGAACTCGTCCTGGGTAGGGCTACTCAGCAAAATCCTGTGTGTGCTATACAGGCTCTGACTAAGCGAGAGACGACCTCGTCCAACCCGGCTTGGAATTACTTTGGTTGGGTCATCGTCATCACTGGGATATTGATACTTTCCTACTACAGCGTCGTTGCGGGTTGGATCCTTGCCTACGCGCTGCGCACCGCCGTTGGAATATTTCAGGAGATTGATACCGTTGAAGAAATCCGCTCGACCTTCACTATTTTTGTATCTGACCCAGAAAAACTGCTCGCCTGGCATACAATTTTCGTTTTCATGACCATAGGTATAAGCGGAAGGGATTTTCGGCGTGGTTTAGAAAATACGGTAAGGTTGGTCGTCCCAATTATGTTTGCACTGCTGCTGATCCTGGTGTTTCACAGTGCTACTGTGCACGAGTTCCGGCAGAATTTGAATTCTCTTTTTCATATAGATTTCGCCAGGCTCACGCTGCCCCACGTCATGCACGCAATGCAGCAGGCCTTCTTCAGTCTGAGCTTGGGTGTGGGCGTGATGATGGCATATGGTGCTTATCTGAACAAAACTGTTTCAATTTTTCAGTTGTCTGTATCCATTATTGTTTTGGACACTGTCGTCGCGTTACTCGCTGTGTGCCTGCTTTATCCGGTTGTGTTGTCCACTGAGCTCGAATTTTCCTCAGGCGTTACGCTTGTGTTTCAAACCGTACCCATGGCCTTCGGGGCTATGCCTGGAGGTGCGTACTGGGGCACGTTGTTTTTCATTGTTCTAGTACTGGCGGCGTGGACGTCCGCCATAGCGTTGCTGGAACCATCTGTAGCGTGGCTTACCGCGAGGCATGGCTGGCGTCGGGCTAAAGCAGCCATGGTTGCCGGTTTGATTGTCTGGGCACTGGGTCTTATTAACATCCTGTCGTTAAACTACTGGGCATTTTCCTTCGAGTTCTTTGATGCGCACATGGTTAACGGTTGGTTAGACATCATGGATATCATCACTTCGACGGTAATGTTGCCACTGATTGCGCTACTCGTTGCCGTTTTTTCGGGATGGGTCGTATCACGCGAATACGTAAAAAAACAGCTGGGATCTTCGATTGTAAATTATACCCTGTGGCTGGTATTGATACGATTTGCAGTACCTTGCTTGATTGTTGTAGTTTTCGTGTACCTGTTGTTGCGCTAACTTCATATCTTTGTTTCGCCCATTACGCCTGAGTTCCAGCAGTGCACACTATTAAGCGCTCCGCTTTGGTCCCATACAGTGCAGATCAAATGTACGAATTGGTGGCCGACATTGAACGTTATCCAGAGTTCTTAAAATGGTGCAGTAAAGCAGTTATTACCGAGGCACGCGACCATAACGTGGTTGCTTCAATGACTATTAACTTCAGAGGGCTTAAAAAATCTTTCAGCACCAGCAACCATATGCAGCCGGCACGAATGATTGAGATGTCTCTGGTGGAGGGCCCGTTCAGTCACCTCAAAGGGACGTGGCTGTTCATTCCACTCGAGAAGAGCGCAAGTAAGATAGAACTGGATATGTATTTTGGGTTCGACAGTGTAATAGTCGAGAAGCTGGTGGGGCCGGTTTTTTCTTATATCGCTAATCATCAGGTCGATGCATTTTACCAGCGAGCCCGACAGCTGTATGGTGAGTAAGTCGACTGTTCAAGTTGAGGTTGTGTACGCCATGCCTGATGAGCAGTATCGTGAATGTATTACGGTGCCTGAAGGCAGCACGGCGCGTTGCGTTGTCGAAAGTTCGACTGTGTTAGCGAAACTGAAGCAGGTTGATATGTCGCAAATCAAGATTGGCATATACGGCCGCTTGATCACACTTGATACGGTGATGCAGGATGGTGATCGGCTTGAGGTGTATCGACCGCTCAGAGCAGATCCCAAGACGGTGCGTCGCATGCTGGCGAAGCAGGGCAAAAGCATGGGTAAATCACGCTAGAAAATTTCAGTAAGACGCGATTCCCTGTTCTTGACCGTCAAGGTCTAAGGTATGGGTTACACCGTTTAGTAGTTATCAGTGCGACCACGGATCTTATCCCATGTTCTTTTGAAAAATCCTTTTTCTTTGCCGGCCGGCTTGGCGATAACGGTATCGCTATTTTCTTCCTGGCTTCCAGGCGTCGAGTCATCCCCTAAATTGCCCTCTATTTCTTTCATCAAATCGTCTTCGAAGACTATGGTTATCCGCCGCATTATCTTTTCTTCACCTTTTACGTCAAGGGAATAGAAGTAGTCCCATCGATTTTCATGAAACGGATCTATGACTAGCGGCGTCCCCAAAATGTAGCGAACCTCGCGCTTAGTCATGCCCGGCGTGAGTTCCGCTATTTCGGCATCGGTGACTAGGTTTCCCTGCTGTATGTCAATCCGGTGCGCTTTAATACAGGCACTCAAGATTAGTAGGAGTAAGGTGATGCAAACGAGGCGAAACTTCAACATGATCGGCTTACATTAAAGGATTGATTAATACTAACGAATACTAGTCACTCGGGTACAGCTATCACATTAATTTTACAGGTATAACAGCACAGCGATTTCGTCGCAGTTGTAGAATTTATAGCATCTAACGCATATACCCCAAACCTTCTCCGGCAATGTTGCTTTTGGTACCGTCCGGAATCCAAGCTTATGGAAAAACTCCGGGGCGTAAGTCAAAGCCATTAATCGGCTCAAGCCGCGCTGCCGTGCCTCCTCGATTAAATGCTGAACTAAAAGACTACCAAAACCTGCATTAGTATGATCCTTATCCACAGCCAGGCTCCTCACTTCTCCCAGCTGATTCGGGAACAGCTCCAGAGCTGCACATCCAACTATCTGGCTAGACAAAACAATCACGCAGAAGTCAGTCAAATTGGTTGCAATGTCTTTGTCTGTGCGTGGAAGCAGATTACCCCGGTCAGAGTAGCTTTTGAGCAATGTGTGTATCGCGGCTACATCAGCAGCTTCGGCCGGCCTGAGATTCAATGCCTGTGCGGGACGTAAATTATTCATAATTGTGCCCTGCTCAGCATGTCCTTCGCGTGCTCCCGCGTCTGCGGGGTAATTTCTACCCCGCCCAGCATCCGAGCTATTTCATTGACTCTCGACTGGCTGTCCAAATGGGAGACATTGATGTAAATACCAGCATCTTCACCTTTGCATATCTGCAGATGCTGGTGTCCCAGTGCGGCAACCTGAGGAAGATGGGTAATACATAAAACCTGCTGAGACCTGCCCAGTGATCGGAGTTTACGTCCCACCACTTCCGCTACGCCACCGCCGATACCCACGTCTACTTCGTCAAATATCAGACAAGGTATGCGGCCAACCGCTGCAGTCACTACCTGAATAGCAAGACTAATACGTGACAACTCGCCTCCCGATGCAACCTTGGCCATGGGTTTGATCGGTTGCCCCCTGTTTGCGCTGACAAGAAATTCCACGCTGTCGTAGCCAAACCGCGTTGGCTCAGTTTCCTTGCTGTCGATACTGATTTTAAACTCGCCGCCGCGCATACCTAACTCCTGCATCTGATCGCTTATGTCACGCGTTAAACGCTCCCCCACTTTCCTCCGGCGATCAGATACCTGCCCAGCAATTGCATGATATTGTTGCCTGGTTGCGAAAACCTGCTGCTGTAGCTGCGCATTTTTTGAGCCTGCATCCTCTATCTCTGACAGCTCGGCCACCAAAGCAGCCAATCGAGTAGGCAATTCTTCGGGTTTGCAACGGTGCTTTCGGGCGAGATCCGTGGCTGCCCCAATTCTTTGCTCTAACCAGTCAAGGCGTTTAGGGTCAAGTTCCACGGAAGCCAACCGTTGGCGCAGCTGGATCGTTGCCTCTTCAACTTGTATCTGAGCTTCACGCAGCATTGTGCTGACCGCCGACAACTCATGGTCGAACTGGGTCAATGCGTCTAACCTCTGAATGCAATCCGCTAGTTTGGCGCTGGTCGTATCCTCGTCACTTTCATACAAAGCGTGCACAATGAACTGCATACCGTTGATTAAATCATTTGCATAAGCCAAGCGGCGATGTTCCTGTTCTAATTCGTGGAATTCACCGTCAGCGAGGGTCAGTTGCTCCAATTCGCTGATCTGAAAGCGAAGTAACTCTATGCGCGCCTGCTGGTCGGCTGACTGTTGAGACGAGTGATCATAACGTAATAATAGTTCCCTGTAATCGTTATACAGCTGCTCTAATTTATTTGTTTCACTCTGCAGTCCGGCGTAGTCGTCAAGCACCTGACGTTGAGTTTCTCGTCGCAGCAGAGACTGGTGCTCATGCTGACCATGTACATCTGCCAAGTAATTTCCCAATTCGTTCAACATCTGCAGCGTTACGGAACGACCATTGATGAACGCCTTGCTGGGTTTGTCGCGATATACAATTCGTCGCGTAATACAGGATCGGTCATCGATTAATTCCTGCTGCTGCAACCATAGGGCAGCATCTGTGTCTGGCTCAATGTCAAAATGGGCTAGAACTTCTGAGCTGTCGGCTCCCCGTCTGATACTGTCTGTATCGGCCCGCGCACCTAATGCCAGTGTCAGCGCATCAATCAGTATGGATTTCCCGGCACCGGTTTCGCCGGTTAATACCGTAAGTCCTGCACCGAATTCTAAGTCCAATTGCTGAATAACAGCGAAATCTCGAATGAATAGAGTGCTCAGAGCCATGTTTACACGCCTTCACCCCAGCCGAGTTTCGAACGAAGCGCGGCGTAATGGCTGTTTTCGAGCGTGCGGACTAAGTTAACCCTGTGCGAGGACCTTTTCACCCGGACTTTTTCGTTGCCCTCCAGGTGGTATCTTATTTGGCCATCCAAGGATATGTGTGCGCAGTGTTTAGCCACATCCACCAAAGTAAACTCAATCGTGCTGCGGGCTTTAAGGGCAATCGGTCGCATGGTGAGGGTGTGCGGACAGATTGGAACCAGAATCAGCGCTTCTAACTGTGGATGCAAGATGGGCCCCCCGGCGGATAGCGCATAAGCGGTTGATCCTGTAGGGGTAGCAACCAGTACGCCGTCGCTGCGAGAACCCATAACGAATTCGCCATCAATGTAGATCTGTACTTCAATCAACCGCTCAAGTTCGCCCTTGCCAACGACGACGTCGTTGAACGCGGTTTCGGTGAGGAGTCGTTTTTCGTTTTGCCAGACCTCGACATCCAGCATCATTCGCGCCTCGGATTTGTACTCTCCGTCCAGAATACGTCCGACGTCCTCGTACATCTCACGCCGCGGTATGTCGGTGAGGAAGCCAAGGCGACCCATATTCACGCCAACCAGCGGAATCCCGGTGCCGGCGAGCGTGCGGGCGACATGCAGCATCGTACCATCACCGCCTATTACAATACCCAGATCTAAATGGTCCTCACCGTGGTCGGCGTAATGGTCTAGTGCTGAAACAATCTCCTCCGCCGTCGTTTCCCCCAACACAACATTGATTTTGCGATAGCGCAAGTACTCTGCCAACCCGTTCATCGCTTCAGCAACGCTGGTATCTTTAAACTTGCCGAAAAGACCGATTGTTTTAAATTCGCCGGGCATGTTGTGCGAAATGCCTGATTCCTGGAAATTGCTCCCATTGTCGTCTATTTGTTCAGTAGAGTGAACTGCCCTACTATGCGTACTAGCTGTGCTGAGACTCTATCTTAGCGCCCGCTCTCACAGTCTTTTTGAAATTCATTTAGCGGGGACTTAGGTAAAAAAAACGTTACGTGTTTCTCCATTTTTATTGGTTGACAGGAGGGTAATTTGGTTGGTAGCGTGTCTTGGCACTCTATTACATTGAGTGCTATCCCTTAAAACATGCAATATGACGGTGATCTAGAATCCAGACGTGACTGAACTAGGCGAACGCGCAGAAACTCTCCTCAAAGCACTGATCGAATTATATATAATCGAGGGCCAGCCAGTTGGATCGAGAACTCTGGCACGGCATGCGGATTTGAATTTGAGCCCGGCCACGGTGCGCAATGTCATGTCTGATCTGGAGGAACTCGGCCTGATCCAGGCACCTCACACTTCAGCCGGGCGTATTCCAACACAGCTGGGTTATAGGTTCTTCGTGGATTCTCTGCTGACTATCAAACCGCTGAATGTCGAAGCGGTAGAGAGCATACAATCCCGCCTGTCAACTGAGTCAGATCCAAAGATGATACTGGCCGGCGCGTCTGAAATGCTGTCTAAAGTTACGCATTTTGCCGGGCTCATTTTGATTCCCGGTCAGGAAAACGCCCGCTTCAGGCAGATCGAGTTCTTGAGTTTATCCGATGTGCGGGTTTTAACGATACTGATCACGGACGACGGTAGGGTACAAAACAGGGTAATCCCGACAGATCGTGAGTACTCTGAAGCGGAGCTTACCCAGGCTGCGAATTACTTTAATGAAGTGTACAACGGCTCATCTCTTGCACAGGTTAGGCGCGCCCTGCTGGGCGAGATGAAAACCGACAGCGATAAGATGCACAACATTATGAAAACCGCGGTAACCATGGCGGGAAAATTTTTCGATGAGGAAGAGCGAGAAAAAGATGACGTCGTGCTGAGCGGAGAGGAGAACCTCCTGAACATACCGGATTTGTGTCAGATCGATACTCTGCAAAAGCTGTTTGACGCGTTTAAGACCAAGCAGGATTTATTGGATCTGCTAGACCGCAGCATGCGCGTGAACGGAATAAGTATTTTTATCGGGGAGGAATCAGGTTATCGGGCGTTGGATGATGTAAGTGTCGTGGCCGCACCTTACGAAACCGATGGCTCGGTAGTGGGGACAGTGGGGGTGATTGGGCCCACCCGTATGGACTACGAGGAAGTTATTCCAGTTGTAGACGTTACCGCGCGTCTTTTAAGCGGTGCGTTGTCGGGGCGTGAATTGAGTGATGGCTCGAGAAAACCACGGTAATACATCCGTTCAGGGTCGAGGCTAAATCGGAGGGAGGCGGTGCAGGTCGACCATCCGTTTTTCCTAATTTTCTGCCTCCGCTGGCTTGAATTTTAGCGTCTCAAACCGCATCTCCAAATGTATCCAGTTCAAATCCAACCAGCTTTGATTGAAAAATGAGTAAGCAGAAGTCGAAAAACGTCGGATCTCTGCCTGCGGAGCTCGAGAAAGAGTCAACCCCAGATGGGAGAGCAGATAACCCCGCAACAGTGGAAGTCAAAACTAAACTTGATATTGAAGTTGATGTTGAATTGCTGCGGAGCGAAGTAGAGAAACTCAGGGAAGATATGCAGGAGCATAAAGATAAGTATCTTCGTGCGATGGCGGAGGTCGAAAATACAAGGCGCAGGGCTGAAAACGACGTGTCCAGCGCGCGCAAGTTTGCTGTTGAGAGTTTTGCTGCTGAGGCGCTATCAGTTAAGGACAGTTTAGAGCTGGCGCGTGCGATCGAGATCAAGTCCGAAGATTCGGAAGTGGTCATTAAGATGAAGGAGGGATTAGATCTGACTCTGAAACAGCTGGACAGCGTCTTCAGCAAGTTTAATATTAAGGAAATCGCCCCGCAGCCCGGAGATAAACTTGACCCGGAACAGCATCAGGCTATGAGTCTGCAAGAATCGACTGAAGTCCCGCCGAACCACATCGTAAACGTGATCCAAAAGGGCTATTCCATACACGATCGATTGCTGCGTCCGGCAATGGTTATCGTGGCCAAGGTAAAAAGTGAGGAACAGGCCGAAATTGAGGCCGAAAACCCTTGAAATGGCGCGACTGGCACCCATTTACCATGCATAAATTTTAATTTAGGTATTCACACAGCTGAGAAGAATCATGGGGAAAATAATTGGTATAGATTTAGGCACTACGAACTCTTGTGTAGCCCTGATGGAGGGTGACAAGGCTAGGGTGATTGAAAATAGTGAAGGTGACAGAACGACACCTTCCGTGGTTGCGTTTACTGATGATGGTGAGGCGTTGGTGGGCCAACCGGCAAAGCGTCAGGCAGTAACCAATCCGCATAACACTCTATTTGCTGTCAAACGGTTGATTGGTCGGAAGCATGCTGAAGAAGTCGTTCAGCGCGATATCCCCTTGATGCCTTATAAGATCATCAAGGCGAAAAACGGAGATGCCTGGGTTAACGTTAACGGAAAAGATATGGCTCCGCCGGAGATTTCTGCTCGAATACTGCAGAAAATGAAAAAAACCGCGGAGGATTACCTGGGACAAGAGGTGACTGAGGCGGTTATCACAGTACCGGCATATTTTAACGACTCTCAAAGACAGGCAACGAAAGATGCTGGCAAGATCGCGGGCTTGGATGTCAAACGTATTATCAACGAGCCAACAGCAGCTGCGCTCGCTTATGGCTTGGATAAAAAAACAGGAGACCGCAAGGTAGCGGTATACGATCTTGGTGGCGGCACGTTCGATGTTTCGATCATCGAGATCGCCGAGATTGACGGCGAACATCAGTTTGAAGTTTTATCCACCAACGGCGACACGTTCTTGGGCGGTGAGGACTTTGATCGCCGCGTTATTGACTATTTAGCGGACGCATTCAAAAAGGACCAAGGCATGGATCTGCGCGGAGATCCGCTGGCCATGCAGCGGCTGAAAGAGGCGGCGGAAAAAGCAAAAATCGAGCTGTCCTCGAGCAGTCAAACTGAGGTCAACCTGCCGTATGTCACTGCAGACCAATCCGGTCCCAAACACTTGAATATGAAACTTACCCGGGCAAAGCTCGAGGCGCTGACTGAAGAATTGGTGCAGCGCACTATCGGTCCATGCAAGACGGCGTTGAAAGATGCGGGACTCGGAGCCAGCGATATACAGGAGATTATTTTGGTTGGCGGCCAAACCCGCATGCCGAAAGTGCAAGAGGTGGTGAAAAACTTCTTTGGCAAAGAGCCGCGCAAAGACGTCAATCCAGATGAGGCGGTAGCAGTAGGCGCAGCAATTCAAGGCGGTGTATTGGGCGGTGATGTCAAGGACGTGTTACTGTTGGATGTGACTCCTCTGTCTTTGGGCATTGAAACCCTGGGCGGGGTAATGACCAAGCTGATCGAAAAGAATACGACGATCCCAACCAAGACGTCACAGGTGTTTTCCACCGCCGACGACAATCAGCCCGCCGTGACCGTGCACGTGCTGCAGGGCGAGCGGGAGATGGCCAAGGATAATAAAACGTTGGGGCGTTTCGATCTGAGCAACATTCCTCCGGCACCCCGCGGTGTGCCGCAGATAGAAGTGACCTTCGATATTGATGCCAATGGAATCATGCATGTTACGGCCAAGGACAAAGCGACCGGGAAAGAGAATAAAATAGTAATCAAATCAAGTTCTGGCCTGGATGAGTCTGAAATCGAACGCATGGTGAAGGATGCGGAATTACATGCGGAAGAGGACAAGCAGGCAAGAGAGCTGGTCGACGCACGCAATCAGGGGGAGGCAATGATACATAGCGTCAATAAATCACTGACCGATCTCGGTGATAAGATCGATTCAGGAGAAAAGGAAAAGATCGAGGCCGCCAGTAAAGAACTGGAAGAGGTAATCAAGAGTGACGATGTCGAAGCGATTAAGTCAAAGACTCAGGCTCTGGCTGAGGCAAGTCATAAGCTGGCTGAAGAGATGTATAAGCAGGCCTCTGCGGAAGAGGCAGCAGGGGCTTCGGCAGAACAGCAGTCTAGTGAGGGTCAATCTGCCGCAAGCGATGACAACGTTGTGGATGCAGAGTTTGAGGAAGTAAAGGACGAGGATAAAAAGTAAGGCCTCGACCAATAAAACGGTAGGTAAGACAGAGCAGGCTCCGATTGGTGCCTGCTCTGTTTGCGTGTTGAGCTGAAAAAGGGCAAACGGGTTCGGTAAATACATGGCTAAACGCGATTACTATGATGTCCTTGGCGTTGAGCGGAATGCGTCGGATGGGGATGTAAAGAAGGCGTATCGTCGACTGGCGATGAAGTATCACCCAGACCGGAATCCGGATGACGCAGCTGCGGAGCGTCAGTTCAAGGAGGCGAAAGAAGCCTATGAAATTTTGTCAGATCCGCAGAAAAGGGCGGCCTATGATCAGTTTGGTCATGCCGGAGTCGATCCCTCTACAGGAGGCGGAGGCTTTCATGCTGGTCCCGGTGGGTTCGGAGACATATTTGGCGATATTTTTGGTGACATTTTTGGTGGCGGCGGCGGGCGTCGATCATCGGGCCGACCGCGTGGCGCAGACCTGCGCTACAACCTGGAGCTTTCGCTAGAGGATGCAGTACGCGGAACCGAAGTAAAAATTCGCGTCCCCACTAGCGTATTGTGCAGTAACTGTGACGGGTCCGGCGCGGCCCCGGGCACATCGGCCACCAATTGCGGTACCTGCGGTGGGGCGGGTCAGGTGCGGATGCAGCAGGGATTCTTTTCGGTACAGCAGACCTGCCCAAGCTGTCGCGGCAGCGGTCAGGTCATTGAAACCCCATGTTCTGAGTGTCGCGGTTCCGGAGCGGTAAAGGAATCGAAAACCCTGTCGGTTAAAGTTCCGGCTGGGGTGGATGAAGGAGATCAAATCCGTTTGACCGGGGAAGGAGAGACCGGTGGTCGCGGCGGGGTACCGGGCGACCTCTATGTGCAGATGCATCTCAAACCCCACCCAATTTTTACGCGAGACGGCAACGACCTGTACTGTGAAATGCCGGTTAGTTTCGCAACACTTGCTTTGGGCGGTGATTTGGAGATTCCAACGCTCGATGGACGGGCGCGGCTTAAAATCCCAGCGGAGAGTCAAACAGAACGCGTCTTCAGATTGCGTGGCAAAGGGGTAAAGAATGTTAGGGGTGGTGGTGTAGGCGATCTCTACTGCAAAGTTACGGTAGAGACACCGGTTAAATTGAGCAAGCAGCAAAAATCAATGATACAGGAGTTGGATCGATCCATTAATGCTGGCGGCAACCGACATAATCCGAGAGAACAGTCGTGGACCAGCAAGTTAAAATCTTTTTTTGACGACATAGTCACCTGAATAGAGCAAATCCACAGGCGGCCAACACCATTGCCCGTTGCTGCTGATGCTCAATGTTACTCCAAGGCTCCTCCGCAACTTGAACCTGCGCCCGCCGTACAGCCGAAACAGTGTGCCCCTACCGCGATCCGCCCATCTGTAACCTCATTCAAATCTAAGTCCCAAAGGTATCGTTTATGGCTGCCGGCATACGGCAGTTCGAGCATCTGATTGAAATCGCAGTCGAAGATTCTTCCCTGCCAGTCAACGCTGATTAGGTGTCTGCACATCAGCGCTTCCACCGTAGCGGTATTGAAATTATCAACCAGCAGCTTTTGGTAACTGTCTCGTTGTCCGCTTTTTTCCAGGAAATGGGCGAATCGGCTTATTGGCAGATTAGTAATTGTTAGCAGGCGGTTGAATTCAATACCAAAATCGTCGGCAAGGCGCTGCTTGTAATGGCCTTCTAGCTCAGTCTGAGAAGGGGGGAGGAAAGCTCCGCCCGGGTTGTACACTAGATCTAAAATCAATTCACTCCGTCGCGCGTAGCCCACCTCATTCAGTCTTTGCAGAGCTTTTATGCTCTTCGTAAATACGCCATTTCCGCGCTGATTATCAACATTATCCCTGGTATAGCACGGGAGTGAGCAGGCTAACCTGACTCCACGCTCAGCATACCATTCCGGCAGTTCGGTATAACCCGGCTGCAGCAAAACCGTCAGATTGCAACGCACCGTAACGCTGGCGCCGAGACGGAGCACCTGATCTATTAGCATGCGAAAGCACGGGTTCATCTCCGGGGCTCCACCGGTGACGTCGACGCTACGGACGCCATATTTTTCTATCCAGTCGATTATCCTTTGCGCCGTGTGCCAGGACATGATTTCCGTCCTTTTCGGTCCAGCATCAACGTGACAGTGGTTGCAGGCCTGATTACAAAGCTTGCCTAGATTGATCTGCAGTTCTTTGAGGGCAGCGCGCCGGAGGGGCTGCTGTCCATTCTTTTTAAGGACCTGATTGAACGTTGGTCCAATTAACTCTGTATCGAGGGCCTGCACAGATGTCATAAAAGCTGTCCTGAGTTTTGCAAGGTGAGCGTAAAGTAGCGCGAGGCGTGGCCCGTGCGTTTCGTTACCGCGCTATTGTAACGCATCTGTCATGTACTTTTTGCGAATGAAATAATCAATCGAAATTTTTCCTGGACCGTAACATACCGGCAACAACAGCATGAGCCCCCACAATTGATGCTGTGCTACTCCTACTTCATTCAAACTGGGGTAGGAGATCACAGCGATTATGTTAAAAACAAAGAGCGAAATTGCGGCGAAACGTCCGCCGATACCAATAGCGAGTAAAACTGGAAAGAAAAGTTCGGCTCCGGTGCCTAAGTACGCAGCAACTTTAGGGCTGAGAAGCGGCACTTGATATTCATACTCAAACAGAAAAAGGGTGGAGTCCCAGCTCTGGAACTTATTCACTCCGGATTGCCAGAATACGTTCGCAAGATAGAGGCGAATTCCCAAGTGGACTGCTGGCCCAATGAACTCCAATCCACTGATAATAGGTCTGGCAAAACTTGCTATCGTATTTGTAATCGCCATAGTAGAACCTCAAAACAAACGAAAATCCCAATCGTGACGGCGTTAGCCTAAGTCGAAATCGACCAGCGTCATATTTGTTACGTACTGCTGCAGAAATTCATTAAGTTCGAATTTTCCATCTACAGCCAGTGCGGCGTTCAAGCAATCATTCAGCCGGCGTCGCTGGCTGATTTCTGACAGCATTTGGTAGTCAGCGGCGCCGAGCGGATGCAGTGCTATTTCTTTCCGGGAGTCGCGCAGTATCAACACCTTGATGCCGCCCGATCTTAAATCAACATTTTGCTCACCTGCGTATGTGTCCTGATTAACGCGCCAGATTTCCAGGATCGGATAGGCGGACTGCATTAGGCGGCAGGATGGACTGAGTTCAAAGCGCAGGGAATCATATTGCTCGGGATCAACCATTGATAATGCATGAAAATTCAAAGGTGCTGAATCTTGCTCGTGGTATACCTCGTGGTAGTGCCACTCCAGCAGCGCTACGTCTGGCAGATACTCAAGTTCCTGCGCGGCCTCAAAGGACTTGAGGAAAGAAGGAAAGCGGTGTCCGTAGTTATGCAGATTACCCTCAGTCGAAGGGAAATTTATTATGTAGTCATTTGCCGCATACAGGAAGAACCCGTGTCCGACCAATCTTTCAACAACCGGATAAACTGCACGCAGCGCATCAGTAAAAGAAGTAATAATATTGTTGCGATATATTTGCATGCGCTGGCCGGTATTAAAATCACCGGCGTATATACTTGTTTGCACGGAAGATGCGTTCTCATCGAACAGATTTTCGCTGAACGTTGTTTGTAGTTCACGCAACCCGGGCACTTTCAATCTCCAGCATAATGTTCTGAGCTATATCGGCTTCTTCAATCAATACCTGCAGTTCGGGCAGATTCGTATCCCATTCTATGAGTGTGGGCTTGGGTCCGTACATCTGGATGGCCTGTTGGTACAGGGCCCAGACGCTTTTGTCTACACGATTATCGTGCGTATCGATGATAATTGCTCCCTGCTGGTACTCCTTTGCCGTGTGCCCGGCTAGATGAATTTCCTTTACTCGATTACCGCTGATGCCGCGCAGAAAATCCTCACCGTTAAAATCATGATTATGCGCATTGACGTAAATATTGTTAACGTCCAGCAAGATATCGCAATTAGCTTGGTCGGCAACTGCACTAACAAATTCCCATTCCTTTAGGTAAGAATGTTTGAACTCCAAATAGCAGGAAACGTTCTCGACCATAATAGGGCGCTGCAGGTAATCTTGCAGCATAGAGATTCTCTCTGCCAGATGCTGCACGGCTTCTTCAGTATACGGCAGTGGCAGCAAGTCGTTGAGAAAGCGACCCTTGACGGATCC
This sequence comes from Gammaproteobacteria bacterium, assembly GCA_024638505.1. Classification (GTDB taxonomy): domain Bacteria; phylum Pseudomonadota; class Gammaproteobacteria; order Arenicellales; family JAANXG01; genus JAHEKE01. The sequence continues at coordinate 18,896 of JAHEKE010000015.1, forward strand.
CCACGACAGGTGTTCAGAGACGAAATCGGGCTGGTAAAATTCTACCAGCCGTCCCAGTCTTTCAACATGTTTCACGTTTAAAGGATCCGTCGATCCGAGAGAAAGGCCGACTCCGTGAAAGCTCAAGGGATAGTCGCAGCGCACCTGCTCAAGATAGGTATGCTGAAGTCCGCCCCGTCCGAAGTAGTTCTCGCTATGAACTTCTATAAAGCCGACGTCCGGCTTGCATTGCAGGAGATCTTGGTAGTGCGGGCTGCGCAAACCGATCCCGGCACGCGCCGAGACCGGTTGCGCAGGGAGATTATTCTCCCCGTTACGCACTTTCCGTGCTGCCGCCAACCAACTTCTCGCAAGTGCCTGCGGGAACTAACACCCACGCATCTTTTTGTCCGTCAGACTTTGACGTACCCGCACAAGAGGAATTAGCGGTTTGGCAATCATTCTTGCCGGCTTTAGCAACGCCATAACATTTTTCCATCTCGGCCGCGTTCGCCTGCAGCGCGACGCTGCTGACGCCCAGGACCAAAAGACCGGAAAGTGCGCTGTTGATCAAAGTTTTGTTTTTCATCTTTAACTCCTAATTGTTGGTTGTGCAAAAGGCTGTATAAATCGTTACCTAACCTCAGCGCCGGCACTTAACCATGCCTGCCACCGCGGAGGCCGTAGTGTCCCCATATAACCTAACTGAGGTTTTACAGTCACACGGCTATGTAGACCAGAGCAGATCAGATTTGATTACAAAATAGTCGATGCTTAGCGAGCAGAAGAATTGAAACAATTCAGCACGCGCGCGACAGGCTAAGATTGCCCGTAGCGGAAGCCGGTCAGGACGGTGCTGTACTGGTGCAGATGGCAGTATTCACTTATTGGCGCGAGCTCGCCGTTACCGTAGAACCCAATAATAGGCATGTCGGGAAACTCGTTTCGCACGGTCACGACGTCTTTATCCGTACCGCCGAAAAACAGCGGGCCTCGACTCAAGCAGGGGAACATAAGCGCGAAATCAGGGTCTCCTCCAAGCTGACGTCGACAGCGACGGGCCGCGTCCAGCATCGTGCGTTCTGCCGTCAATCGGTCCCGCATCGCCCAGAATAGGCGTTCCCCTGGCTGTAGTTCATGGGACAGCGTAATAGAACGATCGTCTGCGTTAGCCGAGATGATATGATCCAGACGAAAGCGGCCTTCCTCTATGGCAGTTTCAGGCTCGCCGAAGGTTACGCCGCACATCAGCAGGTGCAGCGGAACGTGTTTCTGTTTGCGCACAGATTCGGGCAGTGCGTTAATCAGCACGTGCAGAGCGGGATAGCTGGCAACACGATGGACGTCGAAACCTCGGGTCTCGTCTACTTGCATGGGGGCGGTGAGTACTTGAATACCTCGAGCTACCGACACCGCGCCGCTTACTCCCTCCACGGTGGCCTCGACAAATCCATTTTTTGCCAGAGCGCCCGCTGTCCAGACGGCGAACGGGCCATGACCAAATTCGTCGCTGGTGATGGCGCCGAAGCGCTTAACCGGTTCATCCAGCCAGCGTGCCGACACCGCCGGGGGCGTGCAAAGCGTCAGCCTTAGCTGATCATGGTCTGCGTGCTGACCCAAACCCAATCGCACCTGGTCTGTGAAAACCATGGCAGCAGCGCCCGAGCTGTCTATAACCCACTCTTCTTCAGTCAGAATGCCGATGCCGGTCGCACCGGTAATCTGTGTGCAGCTGGCAACCCTGGCCGCTGCCCGCAGCGCCGGATTTGGATTATGCGCATAGTCCGAGGTGAGGAACAACAGTACACCGTTGGCATGCTGGGCTTTAATTTTCTTAAGAGCGCTCTTCACCGCACGCTCAACGTGTCCGATTTTGTCGGGTCGGCCGTAGCTCAGTCCTGTAGCGACTTGCTGCCCGAAATGCCCGCGAGAACCTTTGTCGCCCATAGCCCGACAGATTACCCGGCAATGCAGATAAGGTAAACCGTTAACGTTCGGAAAGTACGATCATTTAAAGACTGGGAGCTTGATCCCGGCCGGGTTAAGTGCTTCTTTTTGATTAAACCCTTAAAACTATGTCCGTCAGGCTTAACATCGTCTGCCGCTACGAAAGGCGTCTTGCCAGCTGCATTCAAAATCCCCGTCCTGACCCGGGTCCCAGCCCTGCTCGCCGGCAGAGGTACGTCTAAAGCTACCATCATCCTGCTGACTGCCGCCGGCGTCTGGTGTTGCTGTCGCAACGTAAGCTGCTTCCACCTGGGTAATGGTCAGGTTGTAGAACCCATCCGGGCTGACGTCCGGTATGTTTAAACTGTTGAATGAAGACGTATATCTGTGGTGGTCAAAATAAAACTGTTCCTGTTCGTTGGCCACACGCTCGAGCGCGATGACTGCGTCGCTTCGACGGCTTCGCTTAACATAATCTTGATAGCTCGGTATCGCCACTGCAGCCAGGATGGCTGCGATCACCAGGACGTACATGATTTCGATCAGCGATAGGCCCCGCTGCCGGGTGGAAGTCACACTGAAACTTCTAGGGCAGGTGCGTGCAGTCTCTATGTTGCAGCGATTCATTGCCTCACCTCACGCCAGGAAACCCTGCCGTCGGCTGGAGTGGACTGAGGCACAGGGTTACCTGTGGTGAGCAAGGTACCGCGGGAAAGCTCGGTTACCGCGCCGCCCGGTTGAGTTACGCCGGAATCACCCGCAGTACGGTTTTGTGTACGTTCAGACTCAGAATAGGCGCGAGTGCGGAATTCCGCGTTGGTTCTATCGCAGGGAGATTGGTCGGAAGATCGCTCAGGTCGCTCGATTCCAGCCTCATCCTGGCTGACGTGTTGATACACCACAGCTTCCCAAAACAGGCTGTTATCGGCCACACGTCTTGCCTGTATTGTGCTGGCGCCGTTCCTATAGTGGCCACTGAGCCCGGACTGCATATCGCTCAGGGCTGGCTCAGTCTGACTGGCCTGGATACAGCCCGGCAGGGTTGCCCGGAGGCCGTGCACGCTCGGAATCCTGACCCGCAGCTCGGTCACCGCATCCGCCCGGCAGGTACGATCTGACTGCGGCAGCGTGTTAAAGCTGGGTGCATCGAGAACGTATTGCCGACCGTCCGTTGCGCATTGAAAGTAGATGATCAGCGCCGGGGCAATGGCGCCGTCCGGCCCATTTACCCGTCGCCGGTCGGCGAGCGCTGGAGTATCGGCCGAAAACGGATTGATCACCTCGATGTAGATGTCGCCGTTTATTCCGTTTGCCGAGGCGCGCAGCGCGTTGTTGCGGCTCAGTATCCCACTGGCGCTTTCGACATGCGGCGGGCTGCTGACGCGACCACCTTGGGTTAGCAGGTTCACGCCATCAATGTTGTATCGGTCATCGTAACGCTCGGTATGCTCATACACTTTCCCCTCCGTGACAAAAGTATCGAGGTCGAAGCTGCCGCCGGGTAAGCCGGCCCCGATTTCGGTCAACACTCCCGCTGTGGTCTCGGTTTCGCGCGTGACCATCACTACCTCTCTACCGTCGGACTTACTGATGAGCACGGGGTCTGAGACCACACCTCCGCCAAGAGCGCGACCAATCGCCACCAGGCTTTGGCCGCCGTCCATACTTCCCTTGATTTGATCATGCTCGTCGAGCATTCCGTCTGCATTAAGATCAAGAACGGTCGCGTCAGCTGGCCCGCCGGTATTAGAATCCACAATGTTTAGCCAATTGCGGTTCAAGCCATTAGCTTTTGGGTTTACGCTGGTAAAAATAATGCGTTGATTGGACAACGCAGCATCGTTGAGGATCCGCTCCCCGGGGGGCAGAGCAAGTTTCCAGCCCACTTTTGATTCTGCCTGAATGCTGGCGGCGACTGTTCGCACGGCTTGGTCACGATTATGCGCATCGTCCGATCGATACAGCTGGTTCTCGACTGAGTGGACCAGCAGCGCAGGGTTAGAGCCCAGAGGGCCGTCTTTATCCTCAACGCCAAACATACCATTGACGTCGTCGGCAGACTGGGTATTCATACCGGTTGCGAAATACACCAGTAAGCCGCCATCCGGGTTTAATGACACCAGGGGAGGGGTGGTAATGGGCAGAGGTTTTGCGGTGTTTGGATCAGAAACGGAGATTAAGGGATCGCCGTCAAAAGAAACGTAGGCATTTCCACTTGCGCCCGCATCTGAGAAGTCAAAGCGCCACAGATTACCCTCCAGATCACCAGCGTATACCAGATCGACGTCACCATCGAAATCTCGATCCCAAGCGGTGGGCGAAGACAGTCCGTTGGCAGTGCTGGTCGACGGCACTTCCAGCTGTTGAATCAATTCGCCGGTCGCGATATCGAGTACAAAGAGGTGGGCTTTCCCGGCACCCCGCCCGTTGCCAACTATTGTTACCCAGGTTCCGTCATTCAAACGTGCAACGATGGGGCGAGCAGTGGTTAGTCCCAGGTCATCGTGTGTGAACTCCCAGAGAAAGAGCGTTTCCGCCGCGGCTTCTTCAGTCTGCGCATCTGTGACCGGATCAGTTACGTTCAGAGCGAAGATTGCCTTGCCGCCAAGACCCAGGCCGCTTACCAGTATGGAAAGCCAGCATGAATTTTCCCCAGCGTGATGCCTGCAGCGCTCCGTCCCGTAAGCGCCGAACGCATCGGCAATGGTCGGCGTGCCATCAACTAAGGGTGCTCCGGCGTAATGCTTCGACGACAAAGCATCCAATTCGTCGAGTAGTTCGTGCGGGATGTAGGCAAATACTTCTGCACCATCTTCGGCATTGAATGCGTGCAGCATGGCCCCGCCCAGATAAACCATTGCCGCGCGTGCGGCGAAGGTGGCGCTGAACTCGCCATAACCCGGGTTGGTGGGAAAATCGTATAGCTGATAAGGCGGCCCTGCATACTGCGGGGACGAGTGAACAACGTGGCCCAGGACATGGTCGCGCGGGCGCAAGCCGCCGGCGCCCTCAAATTCATCGTTACCGCGCACCCAGCTGACAATAGGGTCCTCAAATTGCTCATCCAGTTTTTCTGCTTCGGTAGCGCGGGGGTCCACCAGAGACTTAAGATCCTCGTTGGTGCCATCGGCATAGGTCAGGCCGTTGCGAACATGGTCCCAACTGAAGCGCCGCCCCACCAGGCCTATGCCGTCGCTGCCTGACGTGATGATAATCCGGCTGTTGGCGCTGCCGCCAGCAGATCGCCGCGACCGCTCATCGATGTCACGCTGACCGCGCCAGTCCCCGTTGAACACCGTTATAGCGCCCTCACTATTTAACCGGTCCCGCTGTACAGACCCATCCGCCGCTAAGCTTCTGGCGAGAAGATCGGCAGAAAAGGTTTTCGTGTTCAACCGTACTTCAAACATTCGTCCGCCCCGTATAGACAAGTTGGAGCGTGACACGGCGGGGGCGCCAACGGTGTGGCGCTCATGGCCGTAAGCTGCCGGATCCAAGCCGACGGTCATTGACCAAAGCAGGGGGGCGCAGGTTGTCGTCCATTTGAACCACTCGTTGATATCCATATCTGATTCCGTATTGGTTAGGGTCAACTCCTGGAGCAGGGCGCTCCGTCTTTTTTAATGCACTTTCTATACAGGGTCTGTATGTAGGAAACTGCTCCACCGTTCGGCCCCAGGCCGCGAGCGGTGAATCGATACAGCAGCACGCGCTGATCGCTGTCCCCCGCAATCGGCCGCCAGCCCAGGTATTCGACAACGGCATCGTCACCCACCTCCGTTGCATCCGAAAGCGCATCCCAGTCAAAGCCGTCGACTTGCTCAATTAGGGGAGGGGTGACGTCCATCGTACAGGCAGCTATATCGTTCAGGCACGCGTCCACTGCAGCATTCCAGGTCAGCTCCGCAGTTCTGACCGAACTCTCTGCGTTGTGAAAAGCAATCTGCTGGAAAAACGTATTACGCGCAATGAACGTTTGCATACTGGACGTGTTCAAGGTGGTGACGCTTACCAGGGTCATCACCAGTAGCACAATCAAGACCATGACCAACACCACGCCGCCCGCAGTCATTTGCCCGCATCGCTTTTGCACTATGCCGATACCGGTCTGGACAGATTCCGTAGAAAAATACTCTGCCTGAACAGTTGCCGGCGGAATCCGTCCTTTGGCTTAAACTCTTTTTTGTCTCCCAGCTGGTAGGAGCGGGTATTTTCATAACCGGCCTCGACATTCGGGGCACGCACCAGGATTTCAATGGTTACGGTCAGCACGTCAGCCGCTGTTTCCGGGCTCATGCCATCGTCGTGACGCTGATCTACGCTGCCGTCGCCGTCTGTGTCCAGGCCAAAGGTCACCTGCAGATCTTCCACGTATTCAACCAGCGGCTCGGCCCGCATCGTTGTACCGCTCACCGCTTCCCGTATCAGGGTGGGAATGCCATCGTTCCTGGTGCGAGACCACGGGCGCAGGTAGTAAACGTGCGTTAGAAGCAGGTAGTTCCTGACGGGCATCTGGTCAACCTCCAGCCCAGCGTCCACTGCGCCGTCCTGATCTGCGATAAAGATGCTGCCGCTGGTTAAGGATGTACGAAGATAAATGGCGCCGGCCGCGATATCGCTATCCGCCACCGGATTGCTTGACGCCCGTCTGATGACCAGTATGTCCGTGTCGGATAAATAATCTTGGTCCGGGATGCAGTCCGTGTAGTCGCGATTGGTATTGTTGGTCGATTCGACCGGGCGGCGGACTTCCATTAACCATCCTAGCGCGCATTTGTCGTGCGAATGAATCGGTTCGGCAAGCCTGATGGTGTCCGGCTCATAGTTCAATCCCCAGTATCCGGCAAGCCGCACGTCCTCCTGTAGAGTCTGCGTAGCAAAACGACCGTTTTCCTGAATGCTAGTAACATTGGCGTGTACCCCGAATGCATGATTACTGTTGAGGTAAATCAGCATCACCGCACCCGCTAAAACCAGACCAATTAACAGGGCAACCATGATCTCGACCAGGCTCATACCCTGCTGCTTTGCCCCAGCCCGGTCTAGTCTGTGACGGCTCACAGCCGTGTGCTCAATTCGAGGCTTTTCACTTCAGGTATGCCGTCGACCGCCCGGATTTCTCTCCAGCTAATGCGCACCGTAAAGATGGCGTCTTCGATACCGATCGATCCGGTTCCATCAGGTAAAAGCCGGGCGTTAAGAACATTCCACTCAACGAGGTCATGCACCGCCAGTTCACGAGTTGAGCATTTTTCACGGGCACAGTCCTTGGCGTAGCCTGTTGGAATTGTGTCGGGCGTGTAGTGTCCTGTCGCCGCGGCGGACGCGTTGGCCCGCATGCGGTCAATGATGGCATCAGCCTGCAGGATTGCCTGCGTACGAAAGTAGGACTCATTGCCGTAGCGCGTTCCCAGAGCCTGTAACGCGGCCAGGCCGAGCAGGCTCGCGGAGAGAATAACCAAAGATACCATTACCTCCATCAGCGTGAAGCCGCATTGCCAGACCGGTGGGACGGAGGCAAGCTGCGTGCTGCGTACGGCGTTTCGCATGAAGCGAAATGGGTTAGCCTTAAGCGTAAGCGGATGCAGCGTCGCCGCACCGTGCAGCGGCTCAAGCAGGCCGCCGCTGGAAAAGCGCGCCGCTTTAGCAGTGGCATGGCGAAATGCTGGAGGGCAGTCAGGGTAGGCGCTACACCATCCGTGTGCAGTCATCACTTTTTTTCTCTATCCGTGAGTTAAAACGTCACCTGCTATTTAAAAACAAAAATGTGCAAACAGGCAAGCAGAAAAATACGGGTCAGTGTTAAATCTGCCGGGAATCGCTTGGTGTGTGGGCACGCACCAGCAATTCGGATCACAAAGCTTAGGTCCGCGCATCCCGCGCCGCCTGCCGCGAATCAACGCACGGCAGAGGCCCGCGTGAACGTTAACACCCTGCCGTTGGCGCGGGTCTGGGCTGCCGCCAGAATCTTGCCTGATCATTTTCTCCAGCAGTCTGCCGGCAGCTGCAGACCATTTTCATCAATGGTGAGCGTCGGGCAGTCGGTGTCGTCCGCCTGGCTACCCACCGCGGTTGCGGTAGCCGTAAAGCAGCTTGCTACCGTGCCGGATACGCAGCTTGGATTGGTGATCACCACTTGGTAATGACCCTCCGGTGAGTTAAGCGCGCCACCGGATAGGTTGCCGCAGCGCCCGTTGGATTGCGCGGCGGCATCGGTGAGATACGTATTGTTCGCCGTAAACCACCTTTCCTGCTGCGCCGCGCAGTTGAGCAGCACCTGGTAGGCATCCGCACGATTCGAACGCAACATGTAGCTGATATAGGATGGGTAGGCTAGCCCGGAAAGTATGGCTATAACAGCCAGCACGATGAGCAATTCTATCAGTGTGATGCCAGATTGACGTTTCATTGTTTACCCCACGTATACTTTTACAAGTATCCTCAAAGCTGAACTTCCCGCCACGATTGACGGCCGGATTGGACTGGCGGCAGGTTGATGGTCGTGCCGGTAACGGACGCCGTGGATTGCTGCGTGATACCCGTAACCGAACCGCCGGTTTTCGATCCTCTGTGGATTATGGGCGATGAGGACAAGCCCTTACCCAGGTCGGTTTTGATGAAAGCAATATCGGTCACCGGATCAGCGCCCAAGGCGCCGTAAGGTGCCGCGGTGCCGGTACTGTAATTGAGCGCGTACAGGCTGCTGTCACCTTCAGGCGAACAAATATCAGGGAATGGCGTGTAGTCGGTAAACACCAGCACGCTGCTCACCTGTACCGCTTCGGTGACGTTGCGCCCGCTGGGATCGGTGCCGTTGGCCGCAAAGTCAAAGAACCAGCCGTTGGTGTTCTCCCTGATATACGTTTCCAGATTGTCGAACAGGTTGTCCGGCGCAGCCAGCTCCGGTGGCAATACCGAATTCGGATCGAGTACGGTCTCATCAGATTTAACCTGTACCCCGGTCACTTCCTGCAGATCGGTGGTAGCGAGCGTCGCCCAGGTCAGGTCACCGCTCAAATCCTTCGGCTCGAATACACCGTAGAACGACTGCTGTTCGATGGATTCATTGTCGCTCAACACGTACAGCCGGCCGGTACCCGCATGAATCCAGTTGTTGCCGTGCTGGTCCACCACCACCGACGGCCGGGAAACAAAGGGTTGGCCCGGATCCAGCAGCTGATGTATCGAGTTGTCGGACAGCCGCAGCCGCTGCAGACTGCCGGTCTGCGCCGACACCGTTCCCTCTACCGTGCCGAAGTACACTGCGTCGTCGATAAAGTCGACGTCCCAATCCACTGCCAGCGGATTGCCGACGAAGCTTTGGTTAGCGGTGTCAACAACGTTGATGCCGCTGGAGGAGACGAAAGATCGGCTTACCAGATCATACAGATAGATCTTCCCGTTCTGCGTGGCTTCCGCCGTGGCGAGCTTGTTGTTCTTCGGCCCCGAGCCGAAGACCAGATACCACTCGTTGGTTGCCGGATTGACAAAGTCGTTGCCGACGCCCGGCACCCGTTTCTTCACCAGGGTTGGCTGGCTCGTGGTGTAATGCAGCGTCGGCGCGCTAATCTCCGCAATCAGCTGCGGCGGCTGCTCCGGATCGGTGATGTCCATAATGACATAAGCCGACTGCGTCCGGATCTCGTTGCCGTTTGTCGGATCGCCGTCCGCGTTGATACTGATCCTTCTTCCGCCCATGCGCATGCCGATGACCAGGATGGTCCCCCAGCCGTCAGGATGGGTCGCATCGGGTGGAAAAATGTTCGCGTCAAAGGCGCGCGCCGGGCCGTCCAGGTAATACACATGCGGATAGTTCACCTGGCTTAAGAACTTAAGGTGCGGCAGAAGGTTGCCCGGTATGTAGGCCCACATCTCCGACCCGAGCGGGTGTTCCACTTCACCGTTGAGGCTCAGCTTGAACTCATTGTTGGCGGAATCCCAGAAGCCCGAGTTGACCCCGCGCAGCATTCCGTCGTTGGCGCCGAAGTAGGCCATCTGCCGCCTGTTTTTGTACTGCTCACGGAACGCGGCGTAGGTGCCGTCGCCGTACAGCGTATCGTAGCCCGCGCTGGGCCCGACCACCACGATGGGCGATGAGTGTACGACGTCAGCCTGACGCCATACTTCGCTCACGCTGTCATTGTCGTAATCGATGGTGCGGGTGCGGTAACCCGTGGTCGGGTCCTCATGCCCGCGGATGTACTTTACCAGCTTTTTCACCTTATTCTGGCCGCCGAACCTGAAGAAACGGTAGTTGCTCGCATCGATGCTCGAGTCGACGAAATCGATTACCTCCGTCGGGTCGATGTTGCCCCAGGTGGTGTTGTCCGCCGGATCGTGCGAGGTGTCAACGCCGGCGATGATATAGCGCGTGTTGTTGGCGTCGATCTGCGTGGTGTAGCTGCGCTGGGTCAGCACCGCTGTGTTGTCCAGCTCCGCCAGCTGATCGCGCGTATTCCATACGGTTTTGAGTTCGTCCATCTCAACCACATTGATCAGAGTCAGGGTTTCCGTTAACTCGTCAAAGTCATAGCGCTCGACGCGCGTCCGGCCCAGCGCGTCATCGTAATAGATATTGACCACTCTGTCCGTCGCGTAATCGTCCAGGGCGTCGTTTTGATTGGTGTCCTCGCGCAGGAAACTGCGGTCGTCGATAAAGACCGAGTGCATCAGGCCAACCCACTCCACGCTCTCGCCGGTGCTATTGTTAGTCACGATGGGCTGGTACAGGGCCTGGATGATCTGCCCCACGCCGGATGCCGTATTGGCCACCACCGCGGCGGCGCTGCCGGCGCTCAAGCGCTTGTCGATGGTCTCAAAAGCGTTACCCAGGCCTGTAACCAGGCTTTCCGGGCGGCTGGCAAGCGCGTAGTTGTCCGGATTGCCGTCGCCGTCGGTATCCCATTCATTGGCCTGGTCCGGCTCGCTGTCGTTGCCGTCGGAATTGGTGTCGACCAGGTTCTTTTCCACGAACCCGCCGTACTTGCCGGTGAGCCAGAGCATGTTCATCTCCCCCACCAGCGGCGTGGTATTGAACTCCTGGGTGTCGACCATGAAGGTGCGCACCGTCTGCTTGCCGTTGATGTCACTGCGAATATCCTGGGAATTGGCGTAGTAAGCCAGGCCGGCGATGAAGTAGGAGTTTTCCTTCGGCGAGTACGGGCAGGTGCCAATGGCCCGGCCCAACTCGTTGACGAACTTGGAGTTACACGACATATCGCAGTCGCCGGGCACGCAGCCAACGTTGCGGTTGGTGCCGTTGATGCCCTGCAGCTCACCGACCGTATTGGTCCAGTCCAGCACGCTGTAGTCGGGGTCGGCGTTGGAGGGTTCGCCCCAGTCGTTGCTCGAACCGCGCAGGCCGTAACCTTCGTAGGTCGAACCGGTCACCGGCGTACCCGGTAGGCGCTTATCCTCCCACGGGTTGGCGTCGTTGATGCCGATAATAAAATTGTTCTGGCACTCAAACTGAATAGGGTCCTCCCAGTTCAACACCATGGGAAAATCATCCAGCTGCGGATCTCCCGGCGGTAAACCCAGGCCCGAACTGAAGTCGCTCGTCGGACCGCGGTTTTTAAAGTAGTTGAGGCACTCATAGAACAGCTCGCCGATGGGGTCAAAGGACTTATACCCATTGCCGCCGAACTTGTTGATGTAGTTGATGACGCCGCTGTTGGACACGCCGCTGGCTGCGGCGTCCGCCGGATTCGGGTTAACGACGAATATACCGTTGTCGATGTCCCACTCGCCTTCGGTGTTGGTTTCCACGCCGCCGCCGCTTGCGGGCTTCTCCGGCCCGACATACTTCATGTTGGAGCGCAGCACCCCACCGTGCGAGCCGTGGTCACCATTTCGCAAATAGCTCATGACTGCAAAGCGCATGCGGTCGTTATAGGTATGCATCAAACCGTGGGGCTTGTAGTTACCGTCGGGATACTGCGAGCAGTTCTCTTCCAGGCCGGCGTTTTCATCACACACCAGCACCCTGACGTAGAGATTATTGGCGACGTTGCTGGCCCCTGTGCTGGTGCCCACCTTCAGGCGATAGTCGTAGCTGGTGAAATACAGCGTGTTGTTGGAATAGGGCGTCACCGTATCCGGGTCGACGTTGATTGAATTTTTCAGCTTTTTCACCGGAAACCAGGAGTGTCCGTTGCTCAACCCCATGTTGCCTCTGCCCAGCACCGTTTCGGTGGCGGTATCGGTATAGCGGTTACCGCCGGTGAGCGCCCAGCGAAATTCGTCGATTGCCATCATCGTGGCCCAATTGAGGAAATTGCCGCTCCAGTAGGGGTCGTTGGTGCCAAGGCATTCGTAACTGGCGTTGGTCAGCCCGGCGGGCTCGAAACGCTGATCAACCGTGTCATAGTCATAACACTTGCCGGGATCAAAGTAGCCGATGAATTCCTTGGTTGGCTCGTAACACGTGCCAATCCAGTCACCGCTTTCCTTCGCCGGTCTGCCGCTGGCGCAGTAGCCTGGATCGGCGGCATCGAAGTAGTCGTTGTAGGCCGCGCCCTGCATCGGCGTTTCGATAGACAGGTTGATCATGACGTTGGGATCGACAATTTCCTCCAGCGTCGGCGGAATGGCGCGGAAATTACCCACGGATTGACCGTAAACTGCAGGCGGCGTGAGCAGAGCAGCGAAAGTCGCTGACAGCGCCGCGCTGAGCAAGCTTGTTTTCAAAAAGGCATGGAGACGAGTACGCATGTTAATCACCTTTGAGCAGCATAGTTACTGTTGCATATCAAGAACTTCGACCTGCACCACCACCCCTTGCACGACGTGCAGGCGGGCAAGATTGATATAGCCCACCATCATCAGCATGGGATAGTTGTCGAGCAGGGGGCCATAGCTTTCATCTTCCTGTATCAGCACGGGCAGCTCCTCTCCCCCGGGCAAAATAACCCGGTCTTGTTCAACGCCGCGGACCTCGGTTTCAACGAAACTGGCCAGCTGTGCAGAGGCCGGGGCCAGGGTCATGATGAGCAGGCTCAGTGCAATCACATTACGGAATAAACTAGGCATGATTACCTCCCTCGATACAGGTCATTTGCGGTAGGTGGATTGCAGCATGACACGGGCACCCCCCGATGCTTCTGCCAGCGCACTTATTCGATACATGCCGGGGTCACTCTCACAGTAGGGCCATACGCCCTCATCCGGATTGGTGTCTCCCGGCAACAGATCGGCATCGGGCCCATCGCAAAACGAACCGGTATCCGGTATCCAATGGCCCATGAACTCGATGATGTATTTCGGCGCCGTGGCTAAGCCCAGCGCGCTGTAATTGCTGTATTCGATATGGCGACCGGCAGTGGTCCACACCTGCAGGTTGTTGGGGTCAGCCGAGGTGTTGTATTCCATCCAGCGGTCATGAAGATAATCCGCATCACCCGGTTTGGCCGTGGCGTTGTACGCCTCATCCTGGTGTACCGGTACGCAGTAGCCGTTGAGACAGGTATCGCCATCGTTGTTCAAGGTTTTATCGTTATCGTTGGTCCCGCCGTTGTAAAAAACCCGCAGATGGATATCGCCGGTTGCCTCAATGTGTCGCTCCCCTTCGCGCAGGGCGGCTTCCGCCGCCTGGAAGGCGATCTCGCGGTTGAGGCTGTTGGCGGCCATGCGCTCTTCGAATACGTTTGTGCCCAGCGAGCTGACGCCGATTACCGTCAACACCAGGAGAAAGATCAGGGCGACGGGTAGGGCTACGCCGGTTATGTCGTTTCTGAATTTGATCTGTTTCATGGCCAGTATGTATCCGCTTCGAATGTTTACAGTCCGAGGTTGCGCAGCTGCACGGTGGAGCTTGCGATGTAGCGCAGGTGGTTGGGATCAACTACCGGTTGAATCTCGATGTTGTCAGCGACAAAAAACTGCTTGCCATCGATAAAGTCTTCGTTCTGCGTCGGTGCGCGCATCAGCAGTCCCACTCGAACCGCGACCACTGCGGCCGGGTTGGTAACCTCGTCCGCGGCAACGTAACGGTTAGCGGTGTCGTCACCATCGGTATCTTCGCCGTACAGCACCTGCATGTTTTCCACGCCCTCCACCAGTTCCTGCGGATTGTCAGGGTCTCCCGGTGCGGGGGGCTGGCCGTTGGAAAATGAGAGCCGGAACAGCGTTGGTTCGCCGGTCGAGCCGGTCGCGACGTAGTAGGCGTTGCTGGTGAAAGCGTAGACCTCGGTCTCGTCGCCGTAGGTTGGACTCAGCGGGCTCAGGGGGTTAGACGTGCCAAAGGACTTGGTGGTAGGGTCCTGGTTCCCAGGAATACCGGAGCCTGCAGTCCGACTGATCGGTTTAGGGTTGAGATCCGGGTTGCTGTCCGTGTTTGACGTGTTCTGAAAAAGGTCGGCCTGCTGGCAGGTGCTGAGCACCAGCAGATCAAACTGCTCTATGGCCGGCACCCGCGGTTGGCCGGAACTGCTCTGCTCGCGCCCGTCGTTCACGTTGAAGGTGGATGCACCTAAAGCGATGGTACCGCTGGGCTTGAGCGACAGTAGGGTGTTGGCCCGCTTCACTACCAGCACGTCGCTGCCCGGTACCAGGTTACGTCCGTTGAAATCCGCCGCCAGGTCGGATCCCGTAGCCAGACCCTCCCAGTCACCCGCAGTGACGGTGGTGGGATCAAGCGTGCTGATGGCGTAAACATCACCGGGCTCGGTATCGTCAAAATTCCACCCGCCAACCACCTGGTTGGGATCATATAGATTGGGGTCGTATCCCGGCGCCGCCGTGTCCAACAGGTTGCCAATGGTTCGGGTACATCCCGAGTAGCCCGCCATCCGCAGATCGTGATTGATAAACCACAGCGCAAAGCGTGAGTTTTCCTGCAGGCGGGCGACGTTGTTACTGACGTTGAAGGTCTGCTTGCTGCTTAAGTAAACGCCGGAAACGACAGCCAGCAGCAGCATGCTGATGACAATCGACACCATCAGTTCGATCAGACCGAATCCGCGGCAGCGTCGATACAGAGCAGCTATGTTGTTCGGTGTGTTCATAATTCTTCCTACAGTTCAGCGCGATAAACGAAAGGCGTGATGATTTCTTCGGGATCGTTGGTATCCCGGCGGTCCCGCCACTTCAGGCTGATGGTGTAGATCCTCCGATCCGGCAGATCCTGTACCTGGATCTGCGCCTCGCCGAGGGGCATCACACCAGCGACGGCGGTGGCCCACTGCGACATGTCGTATTGTGCGATCTCTAAAGGCGTGCAGGTTTGGCTGTCGTCGGAGCAATCGGTGCCGGCGGGTGGCACAAAGTCGCCAAAGTTGAGCAGGTAGGCGCTGGTTGTCGCCGACATGGTGCGATTGGCGCGCATACGGTCAAGAATGTCGTAGGCCAGTATGGTTGACTGGGAGCGCAGATAGGCGCTGTGATTGTGGCGAACGCCAAACACTTGCAAACCGGCGATGCCGATCAGACTGATTGCCAGTATGACCACGGTCACCATCACTTCGATGAGCGTTGTGCCGGTACAGTGTTGTTTTAATGTTACGCGCATAATTTAGGTATCCGGTGAACAGTCGAACGTCGCGGCGGTTGTCGTATCTTCAACAATCGGGCGGCCGGTTAACGGAACGCGGATCAAGCGGCCTGCGGCTTCATTCCGGTCGTCACACACCGCGTAGCGGGCCTCGCCACCCTCAAACAGCAGGCCATCGGGGCGGTAGGCAAGCCATTGGTTGCCGGTGGTGTTGGAGGTGATACGCACGCCATCGGCCACGCCTTCGCCCAGCCTAACCAGCACGTCTGTACCGTCTACGTAGTCGGCTTCCGCGGCGATGGTGTTGGTTGGCAGAGCGTAAATCAGCCAGCCGGTGGACCAGTTGCCGTCGTATACGGAGCTGTCCGCGCGTTGGCAGTCTGGCGGTGCCGCTTGCGGGTCATCGGTGCGGCAGATCAAGACGGTGGCGCCCCGCTTGACCGCTTCCGCTCGAGCCAGGTTCAGCACTGCCAGAAAATCGTTGGTGGCGCCGGTGATTCGGTTGTTTTGAATGAGCAAGCGGAAATTGGGTACGGCCAGTGATATCAGTACCGCGGCCACCACGAGGGTAATCATCAGTTCAATGATGGTCAGGCCGGACTGCTTGGGCCGGCGGCGCACCGAAGAACCGTTGCGCTGTATAACTTTCAATTTATTGAATAAAGACATATCCGGTACCGTCTATTGCCTCGCAAATGGAAGGATTTTGTCCTGACATAGACTCAGTTATAGAATGCCAGTAAAGAAAAGCAAGAAAAAGGAGTAAACGGTATTATTATATTTATAAATGGTTATTTATACCGGATAAACGGTATTTTACTGATTGGGCAGAATCGATCAAAAATGACGAGTTTTGGTGGGGTGTGAAACGTTTTCTAAACAAACAGGCCTTCCATTTTGTTGCACTGCAGCAAGATCAGCTAGGCCGCGTCGTTGGTTTTATCAGGATAATCACATAGATCATTAATAGCACATTGCCCGCATTTCGGACGTCGCGCCAGGCAGGTGTACCGGCCATGCAGAATGAGCCAGTGGTGCGCATGCTGTTTGTACGCATTCGGGACCGCCTCAAGCAGCTTCATTTCTACCGCCAAAGGCGTCTTGCCAGGGGCCAATCCGGTTCGGTTAGCGACGCGGAAAATGTGCGTGTCAACGGCAATGGTGGGATAACCAAAAGCGGCATTCAACACCACGTTGGCGGTTTTGCGTCCGACGCCGGGCAGTGCCTGCAGTGCCTGGCGGGAATCGGGTACCTTTCCGCCGTGGTCTCTCAGCAGAAGTCGCGCCGTCGCGACGATATTTTTCGCCTTGCTGTTGAAAAGACCAATGCTCTTAATGTAAGGCTTGAGTCCGCGCACGCCCAGCTTGGCGATGCCCTCGGGGGTATTGGCCTTTTGAAAAAGCCTGGCGGTGGCTTGGTTGACGCTGGCGTCGGTGGCCTGCGCCGACAGCATCACCGCCACCAACAGCTCAAAATCTGAATGGTACTTAAGTTCGCTGGTTGGATGAGGCAGCCGCTTCTTCAGTCGGGCAAACAGCGCGCTGCGACTTTTGCGGTTCATAGTGTAGGCATGCGGCGGCGTGAGCGTGTTCTGCCAACGGCTGCTTTTATCTCCTGCCGGATTTGTTCGCGGGCACCGCTGCGCTTCAGGGCGAGATGTTTTTTCTGCAGTGATCGGCTGCGCTTTATCTGCTTCAATCGAGACTGACGCGCACGGGACTGCGCCCGTGCCCGCTCGGTCTGGTCAGGAGAATATTCCGGCCATCGCCACGTTGACGCTTGCCGCTGCTGTGGCGCGGGGTAAGTGTCGATGCAGTCCACCGGGCAGGGGGGCAGGCAGAGTTCACAGCCGGTGCAGTCCGCCGCGACAACGGTATGCATCAATTTGGCTGCACCCACAATCGCATCCACCGGGCAGGCCTGAATGCAGAGCGTGCAGCCGATGCAGATTTCCTCGTCAATGCGAGCCAGAACCTTCGGTTTGTGTCTTCCATACCTGGGATTAAGCGCCTTTGCTTCAGCGTGCAGCAGATGAGCCAGACCGCGTAGGGTGGCGCTTCCGCCCGGTGGGCACTGGTTGAAGTCCGCTTCACCCTTAAAAATTGCCGCTGCATAGTCTGCACAGCATGGGTAGCCGCACTGGGTGCACTGGGTTTGCGGCAGCCAGCTATCAATTTGTTCAACCGTGGCGTAGACCATGCTATTTGCTTCCGCCTTTGAATCTCGAGCTGCAGACAGTGATTTTTCGCCGGTGAATCCGACTGTGGTTTTGCACGTTGCTCGCAGCCTCGCGCTACGTCACCTTCATGCCGGCCTGCGCTCCGCTGTCGGGGGACAACAGCCATATATCACTGCCGCCCGGGCCGGCAGCCAGCACCATGCCCTCAGATACACCAAAACGCATTTTTCTCGGCGCAAGATTAGCAACCAGCACAACAAATTTCCCGTTCAGCCGCCTGGGATCATAGGCCTCCTTGATCCCAGCAAATACCGTGCGCTGATGATCGCCCACGTCAAGGGTCAGCTGCAGCAATTTGTCCGCTCCTTCGACCTCCTGGGCCTGCAAGATGCGTGCGATCCGCAAGTCAACTTTGGCGAAATCATCGATGCTAATGTCTGCGCGCTCGCCGCCGTCACCGTTTTGGATTGGCGCTGCGGTCTGATTTTTACTGCTCTCTATCATTCTGCTGATCTCTTTTATGTCCATGCGCTGCATCAGGTGCTGATAGGGATTGATGCGATGATCGACTAAAGGCTGGCTTAAAGATTGCCAGGTGCCGGGCGCGCATACCGGACAGTTCATAAACGCCTCAACCCGCTTGGCGGTTACCGGGAGGACCGGGCTGAGGTAGGTCATTAACACCCGAAACAAGTTCAGGCTGAGACTGCAAACGTCCGCCAGCAATTCCTCTTTTCCGCCTGCTTTAGCCAGTTCCCACGGTTTGTACTCGGCGATGAACTGATTGGCGCGGTCGGCCAGCGCCATAATCTCACGCATGGCGCGGCTGTATTCACGATTTTCATAGCAGCTGGCGATGCTGTCACCCGCCGTTACAAAATCCTGGTACATCGACGATTGCACAACGCGGCCGGACATCCGGCCGGCAAAGCGCTTGTTGATGAAACCCGCCGTACGACTGGCAATGTTAACCACTTTCCCGATCAAATCTGAATTGACCCTGGCAACAAAATCATCAAAGTTTAAATCCAGATCTTCTACTCTGCTGTTCAGCTTTGCCGCCAGGTAGTAGCGCAAGTACTCGGGGTTCAAATGGTTAAGATAGGTTCGAGCGGTGATAAACGTACCGCGCGATTTGGACATTTTCTGTCCGTTAACGGTGAGAAATCCATGGGTGTAAACTGCGCTGGGTTTACGGAATCCGGCTCCCTCAAGCATGGCCGGCCAGAACAGGGTGTGAAAGTAGAGGATATCCTTGCCGATAAAGTGAACCAGCTCGTTGGCGGAGTCTTCGTCCCAGAAATCTCCGAATTCGAGTTCGCTGGTCGCGCACAGCTGTTTGAAGCTGGCCATGTAGCCGATAGGCGCATCCAGCCAGACGTAAAAATATTTGCCATGCGCACCCGGTATCTCAAACCCGAAGTAAGGCGCATCCCGGGATATGTCCCAATCCTGCAGTCCGGCATCGAACCATTCTTGCAGTTTGTTACGCACCTGCTGCTGGATATGATCGCCGCTGGTCCACTGTTTGAGCATGGCTTCAAAATCGCCGAGTTTGAAGAAGAAGTGTTCAGTTTCCCTCGCCACCGGCGTGGCGCCGGATACCGCAGAAACGGGGTTCTTCAGGTCCGTTGGGCTGTAAGTAGAGCCGCAGTTTTCGCAGCTATCGCCGTACTGGTCGGGAGCGTCGCAGATGGGGCATTCTCCGCGTATATATCTGTCCGGCAGAAACATCTGCTTCACCGGATCGTAAGCCTGTTTGATTACCCTCTTGGTGATATGGCCTTTTGCCCTGTTTTTTTCATAGATGTATTCCGCGCACTGCTGATTTTCCTCAGAGTGGGTGGTGTGAAAATTGTCCAGGCTGATGTGAAAATCTTTGAAATCAGCCTGATGCTCCTCTTTTATACGCGCGATCAGCTGCTCTGGCGTCACGCCGTCGGCTTCCGCCTTTAACATAATCGGCGTGCCGTGCGCATCGTCGGCACAGACGTAGATGCATTGATGTCCTTGCAACCGTTGAAAACGAACCCATATATCGGTCTGAATGTATTCCAGAACGTGTCCGATGTGGATCGGACCGTTGGCATAGGGCAGGGCACTGGTGACCAGAATACGGCGTTTTTGAGTGTTCAAACCTATTCCTTATGTTCCGCGGCTTAATCTTTGAAACGCGGTGAGCGCGCCCCAATAAACAGCAGGCGGGCGTAAGGTATCAGTTATATCAATTCACGCCAATCAAGACATTGCAGGGGATTCTGCGGATTGCGGCGTTATAATAATGGCCTCGGATGACGCACGCCAACGTTAAAAAACTGAACATCTTAGGTTGCAGACAATTATGACCGTTACCCAAGCGCAAGTAGAGGAAGTACTCAAGCGGGTCGTAGACCCGCACACAGACCGTGACCTATTGTCCGGCAAGGTGGTTAAGAACATCACCGTCGATAACGGTCGGATTTCAATAGACCTGAAACTGGGTTATCCGGCAAAGAGCTGGGCCAGCGAGCTGGCGGACCGGGTCAAGGCCGATGTTGCCGCGCTCTCAGGGGTTGCCGAGGTTGATGTGAAGGTCGGCTGGAAAGTTGTGTCGCACACCGTGCAAAAGGGAGTAAAGCCGCTTGAAGGAGTCAAAAACATGATCGCTGTGGCGTCGGGTAAGGGAGGCGTGGGCAAGTCGACGGTATCCGTTAACCTGGCTCTTGCCCTGTCAGCCGAAGGCGCGCGTGTCGGCATATTGGATGCGGATATTTATGGTCCCAGCCAGCCGAGAATGCTCGGGGTCAACAGCAAGCCGGAATCCAGGGACGGTAAAAGCATGGAGCCCCTCACCAGCTACCATCTGCAGGCTATGTCAATAGGGTTTCTGATTGAGGAAGAAACTCCCATGATCTGGCGCGGACCGATGGTGACGCAGGCACTGGAACAGTTGCTCAAGGACACCCGCTGGGACGAGCTGGATTATTTGATAATCGATCTGCCGCCGGGCACCGGCGATACGCAATTGACTCTGGCGCAGCGGGTTCCGGTCAGCGGCGCCGTCATCGTTACCACGCCCCAGGACATTGCTTTGCTGGATGCGCGTCGCGCCTACAAGATGTTTGAAAAGGTCGAGATTCCGATTCTGGGTGTAGTGGAGAACATGAGCCTGCACGTCTGCAGCAAGTGCGGGCATGAGGAGCACATTTTTGGCGAGGGCGGTGGGATGAAGATCGCCAAAGAGTATGATTTGGATTATCTGGGGGGGATACCACTTGACCGGCGAATCCGGGTGGACACGGATGAGGGTCGTCCCACCGTGGTGGCCGACCCGGATGGCGCTATTGCTCGCACATACCGCGAGATTGCGCGCCGCACAGCGGGCAAACTGGCCAGCCAGAAAAAGGACTACAGCGCTAAGTTTCCCTCAATCGTTATTCAGAATTCCTGACCATAGATGCGTCCTGTGCCCCAGATCGCGGCCGATCTGCCAAATCTCGCGGACGAGGCGATTGGTGAAATGCAGAATCAGGGGCCGCGTGCCCGCATCCACCGGCACGTCATACCGTTCATTTCTCTGACGCCTGGACAAGGCGCAGCAAACAGGCAGCAGCCGGGCGTGCATTAACAATTCACCATGTCTGGCAACACGTTCGGAAGATTGTTTACGGTGACCACGTTCGGGGAAAGCCACGGCCCTGCCCTGGGGGGGGTGGTGGATGGATGCCCGCCGGGGTTAGCCTTAGACGAAACCGATATTCAGGGAGATTTGGATCGCCGCAAGCCGGGCCAGTCAAAGTATACGACCCAGCGGCGGGAATCAGATTCGGTACAGATCCTATCTGGAGTTTTCAACGGTAAAACTCTGGGCACTCCGATCGGGTTGCTCATAAACAATGAGGACCAGCGCTCCAGAGATTACAGCAAAATAAAAGACACCTATCGCCCCGGGCACGCCGACTATGTGTATGAGCAGAAATATGGGTTACGAGACTATCGAGGGGGCGGGCGCGCCTCCGCCAGGGAGACGGCCATTCGCGTTGCGGCGGGTGCCATAGCCAAGAAGTTCCTGCGTGACCATGCTGGCGTTACGGTTAGGGGGTATGTCGCGCAGATTGGATCTATTGCGATCGATAACTTTGACTGGGAGCAAGTCGAAATCAATCCTTTTTTCTGTCCCGATGCCGATTGTGTTCCTGCCATGGAGAAGTTGATTGATGAGACGCGACGTAAAGGAGAGTCGGTCGGAGCGCGCGTCAACGTGGTTGCCAGTAATGTGCCGGTGGGGCTGGGTGAGCCGGTGTTCGACCGCTTGGATGCTGACATCGCCAAGGCGATGATGAGCATTAACGCGGTCAAGGGCGTGGAAATAGGAGCCGGGTTTGGCAGCGTCACGCAAGCGGGATCGGAGCACCGCGATGAAATGACGGTAGATGGCTTTTTATCGAACAATTCAGGCGGTGTGTTGGGCGGTATCTCCACGGGGCAGGACGTTATAGTCAGTGTTGCGCTGAAGCCGACGTCAAGTATTCAGGTACCGGGCAAGTCAGTCGATCGCTCGGGCAGCAGCAATGAAGTTGTGACCACCGGCCGGCATGACCCCTGCGTTGGAATACGAGCCACTCCCATAGCTGAAGCGATGCTGGCGCTGGTGCTGATCGATCATTTTCTGCGGCACCGGGGACAAAACGCGGACGTGCGGCCGGGCGCCCCCATCATTGCGTAGCGGGTCGCGGCGGAAGAGGACCTTAGCGGTTCATGCTTAGCGCCTCGCTGGGCGAATAACCGCTTTATGCCGTATTGGCGCCTGTCGAGCTTTTATTTTTTCTTTTTCGGATCTTTAGGCGCGCTCATCCCGTACTGGGGACTGCATCTTAAGTATACAGGTTTCAGCCCGGAGCAGATTGGGCAGCTGATGGCCATACTGCTGGCCACAAAAATCGTGTCGCCAAACGTGTGGGCGTGGATTGCCGACCACTTAAGTCGAACCTTGCCTTTAGTGCGCAGCGCAGCGTTCCTGGCTTTTGCCATTTTTTCGCTGGTTTACTTTGCGTCCTCATATCTATGGGTCGCGCTGGCTATGGTGGGGTTCAGCTTTTTCTGGAATGCGGTGCTGCCACAGGTCGAGACCATCACTTTTCATCATCTCGGGCCTCGCGCGCAGCTGTACGGACGCATTCGTTTGTGGGGTTCCCTCGGATTTATTCTGTCTGTCCTGGTGCTCGGGCTGGTAATAGGTCGCTATGGCGAAGCGTCGATACTGCCCGCGATCGTGCTGGCTCTGTTCGCCCTCTGCTGCTCGACGCTGGTCATACCGGAGCCCGAACGAACCTGCGGTGTGCAGCCTGCGCTACGGTTTCGTTCATTGATACAAAAACCGGAGGTGCTCGGGCTGCTGCTGGCCTGTCTTCTCATGCAGGCAAGTCATGCGCCATTTTATGCTTTCTTTACAATTTATCTGGATGAATACGGATATGCCGAAGAAGCCATCGGTTCGCTGTGGGCCTTCGGTGTAATATGTGAGATCGCAATATTTTACTTTATGCACAAGGTGCACCGGTACGTTTCTCTGGTGTCAGCTTTATTGTTTAGTTTTGTCGTGACCGCACTCAGGTGGGTACTGATCGCCCTGTTCGCCGAGTCGGTAGTGGTAGTGGCGTTTGCCCAATCGCTGCACGCGATTACTTTCGGTGTATACCATGCATCGGCTTTGCAGCTCATTCGCAAAGCTTTTCCCGGCCCGTACCAGCACCGCGGCATCGCGCTCTATGGCAGCATCAGCTTTGGTATAGGGGGCGCTGTCGGGAGCCTGTATAGCGGCTATGTCTGGGCTGGGGCCGGACCCGCCATGACATACTTCGTTGCCGCCGGTGTCGCTGTGTTGGCGGCGCTGTTGGTTTTTTTAGTTATACGCCCGCCACATCAGCAGGCGACAATGCAACGGGCGCGTAACGCAGACGCCGCGCGCGGTTAGCTTGCGTGAATATTGCCAGCGCCTATGGCACCGAGCGCGACAGAATATGAATTTCCGCCGGCGCGAGTTCGCCCTCCATTGAAGTTGATTCAATCGCGTCCTGCCTGCAGCCGAAGTATTGACTGGTATGCCAGCCCAAGTTATCTAAAAGGTTGATCTGGTCGATGTCGGCTCTCGGGGAATTACTGAGGCCGGATCGAACCTGCCCCAGTGCAGAAAACGTCGGGTCCAGTGAGATGGCGGCGTTTAAGTGGCCGCAACCGTTAGCGCGGTACACCGCACGGACGACCTGCTGTATCAACTCGTGGTGCACCGCGTCCGGCGCCAGCAGGTCGTTGATGTCAGCGGTGTGTTCCTTAAAAGGTATATGATGCCGACCGAGCTGATCTGCCCACCACGCAATCAGGTCTCGAAACCGAGCCTGGCCCTCTTTTAACGGTCTTTGAACCGAGTCTTTCACTTTAGCGGTCACTTAGTGTGCTAACATATGCAGGTTTTGAATTCTTAAATTTCTATTAAGCGCAATCAAACTAAGCATCAACTATGGCCGGAAAAACGTTATATGACAAGCTATGGGATGCGCATGTCGTACATACCGACGCTGACGGTATCAGTGTGCTGTATATCGATCGCCATCTGGTGCATGAAGTCACCTCACCGCAAGCATTCGAAGGACTTCGTCTGGCGCATCGCCGTCCATGGCGGGTGCACGCAAATCTCGCAGTAGCCGACCACAACATTCCCACAATAAACAGACTCTCCGGTATCGATGATCCGGTATCGAAGCTGCAGGTAGAGACTTTAAGTTCGAATTGCCGTGAGTTCGGCATCACCGAATACTCGATCCGAGATGTGCGCCAGGGCATTGTGCACGTTATCGGGCCCGAACAGGGGGCAACCCTGCCCGGTATGACAGTTGTATGTGGAGACTCTCACACATCTACCCACGGTGCGTTCGCCGCGTTGGCTTTTGGTATCGGCACTTCCGAGGTGGAGCACGTTCTGGCCACGCAGTGCTTGCTGCAAAAAAAATCTAAAAACATGCGCATCCAGATCAGCGGACAGCTAGGCCGGGGGGTGACAGCAAAAGATGTGATTCTTGCCATTATCGGCAAAATCGGTACCGCCGGTGGGACCGGCTATGTCATTGAGTATGCCGGACCGGTTGTCGCCGCAATGAGCATGGAAGGCCGAATGACGATGTGTAACATGACCATTGAAGCAGGTGCCCGGGCGGGTATCATCGCTTGTGACGACACCACCCTTGAGTATGTGCAGGGTCGGGCTTATACCCCTCAGGGTGATCTATGGAACAGGGCCAAGCGCGACTGGCGCGACCTGCACAGCGATGCTGATGCCGAATTTGATCGGGAAGTAACGCTGCGCGCGGACGACGTTGCGCCACAGGTTACCTGGGGAACATCCCCGGAAATGGTAACCGCGGTCGACGGCGTGGTACCCGATCCACAGAGCGAGACTGATCCGGCTCGACGAGAAGGTATTAATCGGGCGCTGGAATATATGGACCTTAAACCAGGTACGCGAATAACCGACATAGCCCTGGATAAAGTATTTATTGGATCTTGCACCAATGCTCGTATAGAGGATCTGCGCGCGGCGGCTGCCGTGGTGCGAGGCAAAACCGTGGCTTCCAACATTGAACTGGCCATGGTGGTGCCGGGATCTGGCTTGATAAAAAAACAGGCGGAAGAGGAGGGTTTGGCCGAGATTTTCGTCGGCGCCGGATTTGAATGGCGCGAACCCGGCTGTTCCATGTGTTTGGCAATGAATTCTGATCGCTTGGAGGTTGGAGAACGCTGCGCCTCAACCTCGAATCGAAATTTCGAAGGTCGTCAGGGGCGGGGTGGCCGCACCCATCTCGTTTCACCAGCCATGGCCGCCGCCGCGGCCGTACGTGGCCATTTTGTAGACGTGAGAGGCTGGTAACCATGGATGCATTTTCGAAAATTGACGGTTTGGTCGTTCCAATAGACCGGGCAAACGTTGACACTGATCAAATTATCCCCAAGCAATACCTCAAATCGATAAAGCGAACCGGCTTCGGGCCCAATCTATTCGATGACTGGCGTTATCTGGATGCCGGTGAACCGGGAGACGACCACAGCCAACGGCGCCTGAATCCTGATTTCGAACTCAATCAGGAACGTTATCGCGGTGCGCAGGTACTGCTCGCCGGCGAGAACTTTGGCTGTGGTTCCTCGCGCGAGCACGCGCCGTGGGCCTTGCTGGACTATGGCATTCGCGTGATAGTTGCCCCGAGCTACGCCGATATTTTTTACAATAATTGCTGTAAGAACGGCATCCTGCCCGTCGTCCAAGATGAGGAGGTCGTTGAGGATCTGTTCCAACAGACAAGGGCAACGCAAGGATATCATTTACGCGTCGACCTTGAGAAACAGACGTTAACTACACCATCAGAGGTCACACTTCATTTCACGATAGACCCGGGTGTAAAGCACCGACTGCTGCAGGGTCTGGATGATATCGCAATGACACTGCAGTATGCTGATGACATTCAACGCTATGAGGAACGTAGGCGTGCGCAGGCACCGTGGCTGTTCACTGCATTGAGTTAGCGGTTGTTGCCTTAAGGTTTGTCTTGTCCGTTGGTTCGACTTGTAAGCTCAGATAACGGTAATCATCAGTAACATGGCTAAAAAAATCTTGCTCCTCGCTGGCGACGGCATTGGCTCCGAGGTGATGGCCGAGGCGGAAAAACTGCTGATTTTTTTAAGAGATGAGCACGCTTTTCAGGTTGAACTTGAGTCGGGCCTGGTAGGTGGGGCTGCCTACGACGAGATTGGTTCCCCTCTGCCTGAGGATACCCTGCAGAAAGCGAGGACAGCGGATGCGATCCTACTCGGAGCGGTTGGAGGACCGGCGTGGGAACGGCTGCCCTTTGATCAGCGGCCCGAGCGCGGTTTACTGGGCTTGCGGTCTGAATTGGGTTTGTTTGCCAACCTGCGGCCGGCAATAACTTATACTCAGTTGGCAGATGCATCGAGTTTGAAAACGGAACTGGTCGCCGGTTTGGACCTAATGATCGTGCGCGAGCTTACCGGCGGCATCTATTTTGGCCAGCCCCGTGGGATACGTACGGTGGGAGGGGAACGGGAAGGATTCAATACTCTAGTTTATCGTGAATCAGAGATAGAGCGCATTGCTCACGCCGCTTTCAGGGTTGCAGACAAACGCAGTAAACGCGTGTGTTCAGTAGATAAGGCCAACGTCCTGGAATGCACCGAACTCTGGCGCGAAGTCGTAACCGAAGTGGCTAAGCATTACCCTGGCTGTGAGTTGATCCACATGTATGTTGATAACGCCGCTATGCAGCTGGTACGCCAGCCGAAACAGTTTGATGTTATTGTCACCACAAATATGTTCGGAGATATTCTGTCTGATATTGCAGCCATGTTGACCGGGTCTATTGGCATGCTTCCGTCGGCATCGCTGAATGATCAAGGCAAGGGCATGTATGAACCGGTGCATGGATCGGCACCTGACATTGCGGGATTGGACAAAGCCAACCCCCTGGCCACAATTTTATCGGTGTCGATGATGTTACGTTATTCGCTAGACCAGGCTGAACTGGCAGATCTCGTAAATCAGTCGGTTCACTCAGTTCTTGCACAAGGCCTGAGGACGGCGGATATTTTTACCGGCGCCGGTCAGTGCGTCGGCACCAAACAGATGGGTGATGCGGTGATAGCGTCACTCGGCGCGGAAAATTCCCGGCAGTCAGCGTGAAAAATAGGTGCAGCGTAGCGGTAGTCGGTGCCACTGGGGCAGTAGGGGAGGCCATGCTGGACATACTGGCCGAGCGTAAGTTTCCTGCGCAGGAGATTTTTGCTCTGGCCAGCTCGCGTTCTGCGGGTAAGGCGATACCCTTCGACGGTAAAGAGCTTGAAGTGCTGGACCTTGCTCAGTTTGACTTCGCCAAGGCTGATATTGGGCTGTTTTCAGCCGGGGCCTCAATATCAGAGGTGTATGCGCCGCAGGCGGCGGCAGCGGGATGCATAGTGGTAGACAACACATCTCGGTTTCGATACGAAGACGATATCCCGCTGGTTGTCCCGGAGGTCAATCCTG
Organism: Gammaproteobacteria bacterium; assembly: GCA_024638505.1. Classification (GTDB taxonomy): domain Bacteria; phylum Pseudomonadota; class Gammaproteobacteria; order Arenicellales; family JAANXG01; genus JAHEKE01. The sequence goes on from JAHEKE010000015.1 coordinate 46,554, forward strand.
AAGCAATAGCGCGTTACCGTCAGCATGGCATAATTGCAAATCCAAACTGTTCAACTATCCAAATGGTGGTGGCACTGAAGCCGATATATGATGCCGTCGGGATTGAGCGAATAAACGTGTGTACCTACCAGGCAGTTTCCGGCTCTGGTAAACGTGCCGTAGCGGAGTTAACCGCTCAGTCTGAGGCGCTGCTTAAAGGCGAAAAAATTGAGCCGGCTGTGTATCCAAAACAGATAGCATTTAACGCCCTCCCTCATATAGACGTTTTCCTGGATAACGGCTATACAAAAGAGGAAATGAAGATAGTTTGGGAGACCCAAAAGATCATGGACAATCCGTCCATTAGGGTCAATGCGACAACGGTAAGAATCCCGGTATTTTACGGGCATTCAGAAGCAGTGCACCTGGAAACCGGTAAGAAAATAACGGCCGGTGAGGCACGAGCGCTGCTCAAAAGTGCGCCAGGGGTCTGCGTCATTGATGAGGCAAGGGACGGCGGGTATCCTACCGCCGCAACCGAGGGTGCGCACCACGATCAGGTGTACGTGGGCCGCATAAGAGAGGACATTTCCCACGAAAGGGGGTTGGATCTTTGGATCGTAGCCGATAATGTGCGTAAAGGAGCCGCCTTAAACGGTATACAGATCGCCGAACATTTGCTAAAAAGCTATATGTAACTGCAGGTTACTTAAATTTTGTGAGGACCTTGGCTAAAGTAATAACCTAACCGCAGGTCAAAAAAGCGGTTTTTGGCCTATCATTAAAGTCGGGCATACACGAGTGGAAACTATATGATAATCCAGCAACAGCGCTGTTTCGGTCTAACCAGGCTTGTGGTCAGCCTAGTCACTTTTTTATTTATTGGACAGGTTCATGCGTTGGGGCTCGGTAAACTGAGCGTGCTGTCGGCTCTGGATGAGCCCTTGGTCGCTGAAATACAGCTCACCGCAGTCACCGATGAAGCACTGGAGAGTCTTGAGATCAGTTTGGGGTCTGAGGAAGACTTTGCGCGAGCCGGAATCGACCGCGCATCGTTTTTACAGCAGCTCGAGTTCCAGGTTATAAAGGTAGGGGATCCCGCCGTCAGAATCAACACAACGCAACCCGCCAAGGAGCCGTTTTTACACTTCCTCATCCGGGCGGAATGGTCCGACGGTAAACTTGTGCGGGAATACACCGCGCTGCTTGATCCTCCACTTTATGCTGCGCAACAACCGGCTGCGGTCAGTGCGCCTGCGACAGAAGAAATGACGCAGCCGCAACCTGCACCGGCAGAGAGTACTGTCACCTCTCCGCCGGAGGAGAGCCAATCAGTCGAGGAATCAAGTGCGGTAACAGGGCCGCAGTCTGGGTTCAGCGGCGCGGAATATGGCCTGACCGAACGTGGTGATACGCTCTGGGGAATCGCATCACAGCTGGATGTCAGTGGCTACGATGTCAATATTTTCCAAATCATGATCGCCCTGCAGAGAGAAAATCAGGAGGCATTCGAGGCGGGAAATATCAATCGTCTTAAAGTCGGCCAGATTCTTCGCTTATCCGATATCGAATCGATAGCCTCGATATCAGTGGAAGATGCAAGCCGAAGCTACACCGCGCAGCTGGAAGAATGGGAATCATATAAGCTCGCTCTGGCAGAAGCGGGCGATGTGCTCAAGGTGCCCGCGCAGGATACGAGCGCGGTGGGCGTGGCTGAAACCACCACCGAGTCAGCTCCAGCCATGACCGAGCAGGCGCCGTCTGCGACTGAATCAGCGGCGGGCGCGGCAGCGCCCGCGGCGGAAGTTTCGGCGGCTGCACCCGCGACCCAGGAAGAGCAGCCGACGGCGGAGGCGCAAGCACCCGATGCAGCACCGGCGGTGGAAGAAGATGCGACCGAAGCTGCCGAGGCCGCCGAAGCGGAAGCAGCCACCTCGGAACAGGATCTTTTAAAGATCGTGCGGGCGACGCTTGAGCAAGAGGAAGGCGAGGCCGCTGGTAGCGCGGAAAGTCAGGCTGAACTGGATGCTGCAAAAGCCGAATCCGCCGCAGAAGTAAGCGCACTGCGTGATCAAATCGCCACCATTGAGGAAGCGTTAGTATCGAGCGAGCTGCAGAATAAACAGCTGCAGGAAAGAATTACCCTGCTTGAAGGTCAGGTAGAAAATGCGCAGAGGCTGGTCGATCTGGAAAATGAGGAATTAGCGCTGGCGCAACAGCAGGCAGCCGAGGCGCAAAAGCTTGCTCTGGAGGCCAAACAGCAGGCGGAGCAGCAGATGGCCGAGGCGCAGAAACTGCTGACCCAGGCGGAGCAGCAGATGACCGAAGCTCAGCAGGAGGTTACTCAAGCAGAGCAGCAGGCGTTGCAGAAAATTGCAGCAGCCGAGCAACAGGCGAAGCAGCAGGTAGCTCAAGCAGAACAAGCGGCTGCGCAAAAAATTGCGCAGGCTGAACAGCTGGCGGCCGACCAGGTCAGTCAAGCCGAGCAACAAGCGGAACAGCAGGTACAGCAGGCGGAACAGCAGGCATTGCAGGCCCAGCAGCAGCCTGCACAGGCGCCCGCAGCCGTAGCAGAACCGAAGCAGGACATTGTCGAACCTATAGCAGCGGAGCCACAACAGGCAGCGCCGCAGCCTGTTTCACAGAAACCATCCAAAGCATGGTGGGAAAGCCTGCTTGATATGCTGGTCGGGAGCTCTATCACGGTAATTGCAGCGGTGGTGGGTATTCTGGTGTTGCTTGTGTCGCTGTTACTGATCATGCGTCGACGGCGTTCCATTGCCGAGTTTGAGGAGAGCATACTGACTGGAAGCGCTCTCGATGGACAGACGGAAACAACCGAAACCGAGGCTACCGCCACAGGAACTGACACTTCGTTTCTCAGCGATTTTGGTATGGCCGGCATGGGCACCATGCAGGCTGACGAAGTAGATCCACTGGCTGAAGCTGAAGTTTATCTGGCGTATGGCAGGGATGAGCAGGCCGAGGAAGTGCTGAAAGAGGCGGCTGCAAGAGATACCGGTCGGCACGAATTGAAGCTCAAACTCTTGGAAATTTATCAGCAGCGAAACGATCTGAATTCGTTTGAAACGCTTGCCGAGGAGCTCTATCCGGCGGGAGGACAGGGTGATGCGGCAGCGTGGGCTAAGGTGGTTGAGATGGGCCTCAAAATGAACCCCGATAACCCCCTGTTTTCGCAGGAGGTAACTGCGGTCACCGAAAACCTGACCGAGGCGCTGCCTGCTACGGTAAAAGAGGCGCTTAGTGATGGCGGCGAGAGCTTCGAGCCCCTGAGCGATACTTCAACCAGTCAGCCTGAGCAAGAGCCCGCTGGTGCTGAAAAGGAGGAGCTGACGATGGACCTGCCGAAGGCGGTCGCTGACTTTACGCCGCCGGTGGGGGAACAGGTGCCGACTTTGTCTGCTGACGCAGATGACGATGCATTTGCCACCGACTCTGCCTCTCCACAGGAACAGGTTAAACGGGATATTGCAGCCAGTGCAGATACGCTGGATACCGAACTCAGCCCGTTCCCCGCACCTGACCAGGATACCGGGCTGGACGAGGAACTAGATAGACTGAGTAAACAGATGGAGGAGACGTCAGCCTCTGTTTCCGCTGAGCAAGGCGATCAAAAGCAGCCATCTGCCGAAGCCGATATGTTGAACTTCGCAACGACCGATCCGTCAGAGATTGCATTCGATATGGATCTTGATGATGCTGATGCCAGTTCCACCGATACACAAGTCGATGAGATTAAAGCCGCCGCGGTAGAAGAGGAGGCGCCACCTCAGCCAGCTAACCTGGAGGCTAAAGGCGACGAGTTCGTAGACTTGGATCTGGAGCTGGCGGATGAAGCAGAAAATGAATTGGTCCAAGCGCAAGCGGAAAGTGAAAAAGATCAAACAGATGAGGAATTTTTAAACCTTGATTTTGGCGAGACCGCTGAAGCGGACACCCGCAAAGACGACGAAATCAGTTTTGAACTTGAGCCTGAATATGGTGGTGATGTTCCTGCTGCCGGTGATGATGGCGAAGACACCTCGGAGAAATGGGATGAAGCTGCAACCAAGCTCGATTTGGCGCAGGCTTATCTGAACATGGGAGATAAGGCAGGGGCGCGAAGCATCATTGACGAGGTAATGAAAGAGGGTAGCCCCGCGCAGAAGAATCAAGCGGCGGAACTCGCAGCTCAGATTAGTTGACCGCCGCTATGGAGGGTCCCCAATCTCGTGCGCATTGCGGCGGGAGTTGAATACGACGGCTCCAATTTCAGTGGTTGGCAGCGCCAGCACCAGCGAAGGACAGTTCAGCAAAGCCTTGAACAGGCCATAACGCGGGTCGCGGATCATGCGGTAAACGTGGTCGCCGCCGGCAGGACTGACACCGGGGTGCATGCGACAGGTCAAGTTGTCCATTTTGACTCAGATGCGATGCGCACGTCCCACCAATGGGTGCGCGGCATCAATACCGCTCTACCGGATGACGTCTCGCTGTTATGGGTTAAGCCGGTTACGGATCAATTTCACGCCCGCTTCAGCGCAGTCAGCAGATCTTATCGATACATTCTGCTGAATCGGCAGGAGCCCTCGGCGCTGTTCAGGGCGCGCGCCGGGTGGGATCACCGAGTGCTTGATGTACGGGCAATGCGCGATGCTGGCATCACGCTGCTGGGCATACAGGATTTCAGCTCCTTCAGGGCCGCTGGGTGTCAGGCACGCAGCCCGGTACGGCACCTGCAGCAATTGCGCATCGGTTGTTGTGGTCATTGGATATGGTTCGATATGGTGGCCAATGCTTTTTTACAACATATGGTCCGTAACATCGTGGGCACGCTGATCGCAGTGGGCGCCGGTGACGTGTCGGTGCCCTGGGTAAAAGAAGTCTTAGCCGCGCGCGATCGTCGCCGTGCCGGCCCATCTGCGTCACCACACGGTCTGTACTTAACTAATATAATCTACCCACAGTTGTACGATCTTCCGTCAAACGGTAACGCGGTTGAGTACTGGTAGCGGCGTGACTGAAATCCTGGCAATTGTCAGTAATGCGGCTGCGTGGCCTGCAATTTACTGGATTATTCCGCGGTTAGCCCGGCGGTTGCCGGCCTCGGTACAGCAGCGATAGACTGCTGCGGCTTGAACAGCGTTTGCCTGTTACGGGTACAATCGCGCTGGCAAGTGCAAAACCTAAGGCTCTGAGCTTCAGAAATTCACCAATTGCGGCGCCGGCCTCATGCGAATTTAATCTGTTGGATACGTTGATAAAAATATGTGGGATCACGCGCGAAGTCGATGCCCAAGCAGCAGTAGATGCTGGGGCGCATGCGCTTGGATTTATTTTTTATCAACCCAGTTCCCGCTTCATCGAAGCGGAACGGGCGCAATCCATTATTGATACTTTACCTCCGTTTGTCACAACCGTCGCTGTGTTAGTGAATCAAAGCAGGCAGGAAGTTGAAAGTTTGTTGAAAAAGGTATCGGTAAATCTCTTACAATTGCATGGGGAGGAGCCCGCCGAGCTATGTGACGCTTACGGTGCGCCGTACATAAAGGCGCTGCGCATACGACACATTTCACAGGCGGGTAATGCGGCAAAGCGGTTTCCTAACGCGCGAGGTTTGCTGCTGGATACGTTGGTAGCTGCCGAATACGGTGGAACAGGCGAATGCTTTTCCTGGGAGAGGCTGCCCCGCTCTGTGACCAAGCCAGTCGTTCTGGCGGGGGGATTGAATGCGGATAATGTTGCCCACGCTATACGCACGGTAAAGCCTTACGGCGTCGACGTCAGCACCGGCGTTGAGACGGCGAGGGGCAAGAAAGATGCTATTAAGATACAGCAGTTCGTACAAGCAGTTCGAGCCGCGAGATTAAATGAAGAGACAAGTAAATGAAATCAGTACAGCCAATACAAAATTACCAGCTACCCGATGCGAGCGGCCACTTTGGACGCTATGGTGGAATATTCGTGGCAGAGACCCTGATGCATGCTCTGGACGAATTGAATCAGACATATCAGCGTTTCATCAAGGACCCTGATTTTTTACAGCGCTTCGACTGGGATCTACAACACTACGTTGGTCGTCCCTCACCCCTGTATTTTGCGAAAAGACTTACCCAGCATTGTGGGGGTGCCAGGATATTCTTAAAAAGGGAGGATTTGAACCACACCGGAGCGCACAAGATCAACAATACGGTGGGGCAGGCTCTGCTCGCGCAGTACCTGAAAAAGCCCAGGATTATTGCGGAAACCGGTGCTGGACAACACGGTGTCGCCAGCGCAACGGTGGCGGCGCGTTTGGGTCTTGAATGTGTTGTCTATATGGGTTCTGAAGATATCAGGCGGCAATCAAGCAACGTGTATCGCATGAAACTGCTCGGGGCCGAAGTTGTACCCGTTGAGTCCGGTTCCAGGACGTTGAAGGATGCGCTCAATGAGGCGCTCAGAGACTGGGTAACAAACGTTGACAACACCTTTTACATCATCGGCACGGTTGCCGGGCCGCATCCCTATCCGGTAATGGTACGTGATTTTCAGGCGGTAATTGGGCGTGAGACGAAACAGCAGATTATGGAGCAGACGGGAGCCCTGCCGGATGCGATTGTTGCCTGCGTCGGGGGAGGGTCCAACGCAATGGGTATTTTTTATCCGTTCCTGGAAGATGAGGGGGTGCAGCTGCACGGCGTTGAAGCGGCTGGCGAGGGTCTGGACAGCGGTAGACACGCGGCCCCTCTGTGCGCCGGTAAAGTCGGCGTATTGCACGGCCAGCGAACCTATCTAATGGAAGATGAAAATGGCCAGATAGTTGAGACTCATTCCATCTCGGCGGGACTCGATTATCCCGGCGTAGGTCCAGAGCACGCATGGCTCAAGGATCAAGGCCGGGCGCAGTACTGTGCGATAACGGATCAGGAAGCGTTGGATGCTTTTCATCTGTTGACCCGGCTCGAGGGCATCATCCCAGCTCTGGAATCAAGCCATGCTGTCGCCTATGCGAAATATCTTGCGCAGAGCATGACCGCGGAGCAATCAATAGTAGTGAATCTGTCGGGCCGGGGAGACAAGGATATACATACCGTTGCCGCGCTGGAAGGTATTGAGGTTTGATGTCCAGAATTGATAACACGTTTGCGCAGCTTCGCGAGCAAAACAAATCGGCGCTGATAACTTTCGTCACCGCCGGAGACCCCGGGCTAGACGTTACCGTTCCGCTGATGCATGCGCTGGTCGAAGCTGGCGCCGATATTCTCGAACTCGGCATTCCTTTTTCTGACCCCATGGCCGACGGCCCCGTTATTCAACAGGCTAGTGAGCGTGCGCTGTCTGCCGGGGTGGGGACCGCGGATGTAATGGAGCTTGTGCGCACTTTTCGTGAGCACAATAAGACAACGCCAATTGTGCTTATGGGTTATTTGAACCCAATAGAGATTATAGGATATGAGCAGTTCGCTGCCGCCGCCGGCGACGCGGGGGCCGATGGAATCATCGTGGTAGATTTGCCACCGGAAGAAGGGGTAGATCTTAACCCGGAATTACGTAAATATGGGATTGACCGCGTGTTTTTGCTTGCCCCAACCAGTACGCCGCAGAGAGTCAGTTTAATATGCGAGCAGGCGCACGGGTTTATTTACTATGTAGCACTGCGCGGAGTAACCGGTGCTTCCAATTTGGATTTGGCCGAAGTCGAATCTCGCATTGAGGATATAAAAATCCAATCCAACCTTCCAGTTGGTGTCGGCTTTGGCATTGACGGTCCGGCGGCGGCAGCTGTCGTTGCAAGGTTCGCAGATGCGGTGATTGTAGGCAGCGCGCTGGTTCGCATCATTGCCGATAATCAGGGGGATGCGCGTACGCTGATCGACAAAGCGGCAGCATTTGTCAGTGAACTAAGCCGCGCTGTCAAACAAGCCCGTGAGGGAACAGTTTGACGTGAACTGGTTTGAAAAAATACTGCCGCCAAAGATCAAGACCGGCACCAGAGACGGCAAACGCGGCGTACCCGAGGGACTGTGGACGAAATGTCCAAATTGCAGCGCGGTCCTGTACAGAGCGGAGCTTGAAAGGAATATGGATGTGTGTCCGAAGTGCGATCAGCATTTACGGATTTCGGCTAAAGTTAGGCTTGGTTACTTCTTGGATGAAGGCATGACGCAGGATATGGCTGATGGTTTACGGCCGCTGGATACGCTGAGATTCAAAGACAAACGGCGCTACAAAGATAGACTAAATGAGGCGCAGAAGAAAACGGGGCTGGCTGATGCCCTGGTCATTGCCCAGGCTAAGCTTGAACAAAAGCCCATCATAGCTGCAGCTTTCGAGTTTGATTTTATGGGGGGGTCGATGGGGTCGGTCGTCGGGGAGAGATTCGTCAGGGCCGTGCACAGCTGTATCGACCAGAGAATTCCACTGGTGTGTTTCAGCGCTTCTGGCGGTGCCCGCATGCAGGAGGCTTTGTTTTCACTGATGCAGATGGCCAAGACCAGTGCCGCTCTTACTCAGTTATCCAAAGCCGGCATTCCATTTGTGTCTGTGCTTACTGACCCCACGATGGGCGGAGTGTCAGCCAGCCTGGCCATGCTGGGAGACGTCATTATTGCCGAACCTAAGGCCCTAATCGGGTTTGCCGGGCCTCGCGTTATTGAGCAGACCGTCCGGGAAACGTTACCCGAGGGATTTCAGCGTGCCGAGTTTTTGTTGGAACATGGCGCAATAGATATGATCGTAGATCGGCGCGATATGAGATCGAAGATATCCGGTTTACTCGGCGCACTTTTACCGGAATGGCCGGCTATTTCCAAATCTCCGTAAGACCTTCAATCCCGAGTTAACCTTGATGGTTGAACATGATCCTGCCGGGGGTCGGCGCGCACTTTCACAATGGCTCGCTCACATCGAGTCAGTGCATTTTCGTTCTGTTGATCTCGGTTTGGACCGCGTGAGCGCGGTTTTGCAGAAATTACTTCCGCAAGGGCCGAGTTTCATAGTAATAACCGTGGCGGGGACCAACGGAAAAGGCTCTGCGGTCGAAATGCTGAGCGCTATCTATAGCCAGACGAATCTTTGCGTTGGGACTTACACCTCGCCGCATCTGGTAAGTTATACAGAGCGGGTCCAGGTAAACAGGCAGGAGGTGGCGCAGTCTGAGTTGTGTGCCGCGTTTGAAGAAATTGAACGATCAAGAGTGGATATCCCTCTTACTTATTTCGAATTCGGTACCCTGGCCGCTCTGCTGATTTTTCAAAACCGCGGTGTGCAGCTGGCTTTGCTGGAAGTTGGCATGGGTGGGCGACTGGACGCGGTTAATGCAGTAGATCCCAGCGTTGCACTAATAAGCAGCGTGGCCATCGATCATCAATCCTGGCTTGGATCAGATCGCGAAGCAATTGCTGTGGAAAAGGCCGGTATCATGCGTAAATCCCGACCAGTTATCTGTGCTGAGCCGGAACCACCGCTGACAATCGCGCAGCAGGCAGAGAGAATCGGGGCCAAGTTGTATCAGTTAGGCGAACATTTTTCTTACACGAGTCATGGCGACCGGTGGCATTGGATCGGCCCCGGCGTCGAGATGAAAAATCTGCCTATGCCTCAGATGATTGGTGGATTTCAGCTGCAGAACGCGTCCGGCGTTTTAATGGTAGTTACGGCGCTAAGCCACGCAGTAAGCTTAAGTGAGGGTCAAATACACCGCGGTCTGTCTTCCGCCCGGCTGCGAGGACGCTTTGAGATCGTTCAGTCAGAGCCCATGATCGTGCTTGACGTAGCGCATAATTTAGCCGCTGCGGTAGAACTTAGTTTAAACCTTGATGCTTTTTCGGTTGATGGCCAGACGCTGGCGGTCTGCGGCATGCTGCAGGATAAACCGGTGGCGGAAATAGCCGCACAGCTGGAGACAACGGTTGATGCCTGGTATTTAGGATCAATCCAGGATGCGCGGGGTTGCACCGCAGATGAGCTTGCCCAGGCAATCAAAACAAGAACGACTAAACCCATATTTACCCATGATTCCGTGGTTGCCGCTTATCACGCCGCCTGCAAGCGGGCGGCGTTCTCGGATCGAATAGTAGTTTTTGGTTCCTTCCATACCGTGGGTGATATAATTGCCGCCTTGAAAACTGATAATGTTGTACATTAAATGGCGAACTCCTCGCCAGAGTCTGAGTTTGATTTGAAAAAGCGACTCATCGGAGCTTTTATACTTATAGGATTTGGTGTGGTTGTCCTGCCTGCATTGTTGGGTGGGGAGGATCCTCAACTCGATTCTGATCAAACACACTCGGCACCGTCGGTCGATTCAAAAGTCTTCGTGTCAAAAATTACACCTATCGGTGGCGCTACCCCAAAACTGACACCGTTGGAAAAGCAGGGTACGCAAAAAGCAGAGCAGCCTGCTGCACAGAAAACGGCGTCAGCGGTCCAAACCATCAGTAAAGCCGAACCTCCGGCGCAACCCGAAGTGAAGCAGGAGGTGAAGAGCAAAGCTGAACCTGGATGGGTTGTCCGGGTCGGAACCTTCGCTAAACAGGGCAATGCTGAGCGGGTAATGAAAAGATTACAGCAGGCCGGATTTGAGCCTTCCACGACGAAAATCAGCACTGACAACGGGTCGGCGACAAGAGTGTGGATCGGACCTTACGCGCAACGGGTAGAGGCCGCGCGCATGCGTAAACGAATTAACCAGGTAACCGGTGGCGAAGCGTATATTGCGGCCTATCCATAACTACCGATTCCCTTAACATATCACCAGAAGCATACAACATGCTGATTAATAAAATATTTTATCTTCTCCGCCCCAAGTCGCGCTGCGGCCTGCACCGGCGTTATGCCGCGCGTGCTTTCAATCACGCGCGTTCTTCGCGCGAAATCCAGCCCCCCTGTTCTTCGCTTTTTCCGTAAGCCGCGCATGAACTGGTTTGATTTAGCCATTATCGCAATCGTCGTACTGTTTTCATTAATAGGCATTATTCGGGGATTCATTAGAGAGGTTTTGTCTCTTCTGTCCTGGATTTTAGCGTTCTGGCTGGCATTTACGTTTGCCGATTCAACCAGTTACCTGCTAGAACCTTATATCGATGCCCCCGTACTTCGCTTGATTGCCTCGTTTACTGCGCTGTTCATCAGCGCTTTGCTGCTGCTTACAGTGGCCAGTTTCCTCATCCATAAAGTGTTATCAGTTAGCGGTATAAGGGGTACGGACCGCGCTCTTGGTGGATTGTTTGGCGCGGTCAAAGGACTGGTTATCATCGCAGCCCTTATGCTGTTTGCGCATGAAACGGTGCTGCCTCAGGAAAAATGGTGGCAAACTTCTTTACTGGCGGATCATCTTCAACCGCTGGTGTTGGTCATCCGGGATCTGCTTCCACCGGATATGACCCAAAGGCTGCAGAGTTCTTAGGGCTTGGTAACGGTCAATATGCGCAATATACAGCTTGACCATACCTGACTTTACTCATAATTTAATCACTATTAAGCCAATCTAAACAGCAGACATGTGTGGCGTCATCGGCATACTCGGGCAGGGGCCAGTTAACCAGGCTATTTACGATGGACTTACCGTCGTACAGCATCGTGGGCAGGATGCGGCCGGTATCATTACCAGTGACAACGAGCGGGTTTTTCTGCGCAAAGATAACGGCCTGATTCGGGATGTGTTTCACACCCGACATATGCGTCACCTGAACGGGAACATGGGTATTGGGCACTGCCGCTACCCGACAGCTGGTTCGAGTTCGCCCGCTGAAGCGCAGCCGTTTTATGTCAACTCACCCTTCGGTCTCGCTCTTGGGCACAATGGAAACTTAACCAATGCGTCCGAGTTGAGAGAGAGTTTATTTCGTGAGGATCTGCGTCATCTCAATACGAATTCAGATTCGGAAATACTGTTAAATGTTCTAGCACACGAATTGAATGCCGTGCTCGGCCGGCATCGTGTACAGCTGAGTGAGAAAGATGTGTTCAAAGCCGTAGAGGGGGTATTTCGCAGATGCCGCGGGGCTTTTGCGATCGTGGCCATGATCGTAGGTGGAGGAATCCTTGCTTTTCGTGACGCTTTCGGTATTCGGCCTCTAGTGTACGGTACACGCGAAACTAAGCGCGGCTTAGAGCATATAATCGCTTCGGAGAGCGTCGCTTTAGACGTCCTGGGGTTTGAATTACGCGGTGACGTCAAGCCCGGTGAAGCTATTTATCTTGACTATCAGAGTCGAGTACACCGCCAGATCTGTGCAGCAGAAACGGACTACACACCTTGTATTTTTGAACATGTTTATCTTGCGCGTCCCGACTCCATTATTGATGGCATCGCGGTTCATAAAACGAGGCTGCGCATGGGAGAAAAACTTGCACAAAAACTTCTACGCGAATGGCCAGATCTAGACATTGATGTAATCATACCTATTCCGGATACGAGCCGTACTGCTGCTCTGCAGATGTCCTATGAATTAGGCCTGAAATACCGCGAAGGTTTTATTAAAAACCGCTATATCGGGCGGACCTTTATTATGCCGGGCCAAGCGCAGCGCCGGCATTCTGTTCGGCAGAAACTGAACCCCATCGAGCTTGAGTTCAAGGGCAAGAATGTACTGCTGGTGGACGATTCGATCGTTCGGGGCAATACGTCTACTCAAATCATTCAAATGGCGCGAGAGGCGGGTGCCAGAAGAGTTTATTTTGCTTCAGCGGCGCCGCCAGTTCGATATCCGAACGTCTATGGCATCGACATGCCCGATGTGCATGAGCTTGTCGCCGCCGGTCGAAGCGAACATGAAGTATGCAAGGAAATCGGCGCGGACCGACTAGTGTATCAGGATCTTGATGATTTGGTTGATGCTGCGCATGAGGGCAATCCAGCGATACAGCGATTCGAAACTTCGTGTTTCAATGGTGACTACGTCACGGGCGATGTTAGTGAGGATTATCTGCATGCCCTGAAGAGGGTACGTAACGACGACGCGAAGAAAAGGGCAACTAATGCCGTGGAATTGAACGACGTCAACAGTTACACCTACAGTTGATTGATTGTGCTTAGAGTCAATGGACTGGGATCGATACGGCTTTAATACCCGCTCCGTGCGAGCGGGTCAGGTCAGAACAGCTGAGGGCGAAAATGCGGAGCCTATTTTTACCACCTCCAGCTTCGTTTTCAAAGATGCCGCCCAGGCTGCGGCGCGTTTCGCCCAAGAAGAAGAGGGAAACGTCTATTCGCGCTTCACCAATCCCACGGTTAGAACCTTTGAGCAAAGGTTGGCTTCTTTGGAAGGGGGGGAAGCGTGCGTTGCCACGGCATCGGGGATGGCTGCTATTCTGGCGACCTGTCTTGGTTTGTTGCAAGCGGGTGACCACGTGCTTTCATCGCGTAGCATATTCGGCGCCACCAGAATTTTGTTTAAAAACATTTTGAGTAGATTCGGCGTAGCTTTTGATTTCGTTTGCGCAACTGATCTGGATGCATGGCAGCAGGCGATAAGGCCGGAGACGAAGATACTGTATCTGGAGACACCGGCAAATCCGCTGACCGAGATCATTGATATCGCCGCGCTGGCCGAGATGATCAAGTCACATCAAGCGTTACTGGTCGTGGACAATTGTTTTTGTACGCCGGCCCTGCAGCTGCCATTCACCATGGGTGCAGATCTGGTCATTCATTCAGCGACTAAGTATCTTGATGGCCAGGGCAGATGTATAGGTGGTGCGATAGTCGGTGATGAAGAGAGGGTGGGAGACAAGATCTTTTCAATCCTACGCAGTGCCGGACCAACCATGAGTCCGTTCAACGCCTGGGTGTTTTTAAAGGGATTGGAAACTTTGGATTTACGTATGCGGGCTATCAGTAAGAGTGCAGATGAACTGGCACGATGGCTGACCCTTCAACCAAACGTAGAGAGAGTGTTTTACCCCGGGCTGGAAAGCCATCCGCAATACGAACTGGCGCAACGCCAGCAAAAGGCGGCGGGTGGCATCGTATCTTTTGAAGTGACAGGCGGGAAAGAAGCGGCTTGGCGATTGATCGATGCGACCAAAATCCTCTCCATCACGGCCAATCTGGGCGACACCAAAACGACGATTACCCACCCAGCGTCCACTACTCACAGCAAGTGGTCTCCCGAAGAGCGGAGCGAGGCCGGTATAGGCGATAATCTGGTGCGTGTAGCCGTTGGTTTGGAAGAGGTTGGCGATATTTGTGCGGATCTGCGCCTCGACCTGTGTGCGGAGTAATCCACGAGCTTTAAACACGCTTGCTTTCGCAGTAACAGCGTTTTCACCGGATGGATTTTAATGGGTTTTATCTTAATGCACGGAGGGAATGATCTTGCCCTTCGCGTGCAGGCGGAACTCTCCCCCCTCATAGCGCAACACGCTGCTTTGCTCGTACCAGTCACCCAGTACGATGCGCCTGGCTCGACGTCCATTGACATCAACGGAATGAATGCCGGGACGGTGGGTGTGTCCGTGAATTAAAACATCGATGTTTCGCTTATTTATTTCCCGCATTACCGAACTTTGGTTGACATCCATGATGTCCATACTGGTCATGGCCTTGTGCAGATTGCTCTGTGAGCGCGCGTTCAGCGCAAGCTGCAAACGCTTTTCAATCGAGCAACTCAGGAACTCTTTCTGCCACTCAGGATTGCTGACTAGGCTGCGAAACTCCTGATGGGCGACATCATCCGTACACATACTGTCGCCATGCATGAGTAAAACCTCCTTATCATCAATGCTAATCTGCGTTGGATCGGGCAGAAGTATGCAACCCGATGCTTCAGCAAAACTATCGCCAATCAGAAAATCTCTATTGCCGTGCATGAAGTACACCGTCACACCGCTGTCCACCATTCGCCTGATCGCGGAAACCACCTCAACCTGTCCGGTGACTTCAGCCGCATCATCGCCGATCCAGAATTCGAAAAGGTCGCCCAGGATGTAGAGCGAGTCAACGGTTCTTGGTATTGCGGTCAGAAAATCGAAAAACAGGTTGTTGGTCTGCGGACGCTCCGGTGAAAGGTGCAGATCCGAAATAAAAATGATTGTCATTTACTGTTTAGTAATTTTACCTTTTCGATAATGATTTCCTTCATTGGTACATCGTGGTGTTCGCCTACCGTTGCCGTGCCCACGCCTTCGATGCGCTCCACAACTTCCATGCCGTCTGTAACCCGACCGAAGGCACAGTACCCCGGATTATTATCTTCGGCACTGTAATCCAGCATGTCGTTGTCCCGGGTGTTGATGAAAAACTGCGAAGTGGCAGAATCCGGGTCGTTCGGAACTCTGGCCATCGCAATTGTGCCTCTTTTGTTGCGCAGCCCCCTATCGCTCTCATTTTTTATAGGTATGCGCGTAGTTTTTTGAATTAACCCCGATTCGAATCCGCCGCCCTGAATGATGAAGTTATCGATAACCCTGTGAAACAGGGTGTTTTGGTAAAAACCTTCGTTCACGTATTGCATGAAGTTGCCAACCGTCAGGGGCAGCTTTTCGGATTCGAGCTCTACGATAATTCGCCCATAAGAAGTCTCAATACTGACTCGAGGCTGGCTCATTTTTAGATTTTCCTCATGGGTAACGGCTTAACCTTGCGTATTGTCCTAAAAAGTGGGCCTACTTCTCAATGGGTTTAATTTACTTACGGCATTGCGGCCGTTTATACTACGTTTTTGAGCCCGGGAGCGGGCTTTTTTTTCTCAGAGTGCGATTTCAAACAAGTCATTAACATAAGCTTTAGGGGATAGCAAACGGTGGAATTAACCGGCGCGGATATCGTCGTCAAATGCTTGCAGGATGAGGGGATCGAGTACATTTTCGGTTACCCGGGTGGTGCGGCACTGCATATATACGATGCCTTGTATCGACAGGATAAGGTTAAGCACATATTAGTACGTCACGAGCAGGGCGCAAGTCATGCGGCAGACGGTTATGCCAGGGCAACCGGAAAACCGGGCGTTGTACTGGTTACCTCCGGGCCGGGCATAACTAACGCCGTGACGGGAATTGCAACAGCTTATATGGACTCCGCACCCCTGGTCGTGATTTCAGGACAAGTTCCGACGCACCTAATTGGAGATGATGCTTTCCAGGAGGTGGATGCAGTAGGAATTACCCGGCCCTGTGTGAAGCATAATTTCCTGGTCAAGGATGTGCGGGATCTGGCTACGACCATGAAGAAGGCCTTTTTTGTGGCAACTAGCGGGCGACCGGGCCCGGTGCTGGTCGATATACCGAAGGATATTACGGCGGAGAAGACAGAATATATTTACCCACGTTCGGTGAGCATGCGCTCTTATGCACCGGTGAAGCGTGGACACCCCAAACAAATTAAAAAGGCGGTGGATTTATTGTTGAACGCCAGACGGCCGATTGTCTATGCCGGTGGTGGAGTGGTGCTCGCTGACGCAGAGGATGCGCTGCGTGAAATGGTCAGGCTGCTCGGATATCCCTGTACTAACACGCTGATGGGGTTAGGTGCCTACCCCCATGACGACCCTCTTTTTCTCGGCATGCTGGGAATGCATGGAACCTATGAGGCAAACATGGCTATGCACGGTTGCGACGTGATGCTGGCGGTCGGGGCAAGGTTCGACGATCGCATCACGGGCGATCTATCCAAGTTTTCACCATTCGCCAAGATTATCCACGTTGACGTTGATCCCTCTTCAATTGGCAAGAACGTAAAAGTTGAGATCCCGATCGTGGGTGATGCTAAGTCGGTATTAGAGGATCTAGTTAGAGAGCTCAAAGCGCGTGCCGCGGCGATTAATCAGGGGCAAACTAAGCAGTGGTGGCAACAAATAGACGAGTGGAGAGGGATCAATTGCCTGGCTTACGATCAAAAAAGTGAAAAAATCAAACCGCAATATGTGATTGAGAAGCTACACCAGATCACCAATGGTGATGCGTTCGTAACTTCGGACGTAGGTCAGCACCAGATGTGGGCAGCTCAGTTTTATGGCTTCGGTAAGACCAGAAGATGGATAAACTCTGGTGGTCTGGGAACAATGGGCTTTGGCCTGCCCGCAGCAATGGGAGTGCAAATAGCTTATCCGGATGATCTGGTGTGCTGCATCACAGGCGAAGCCAGTATCATTATGTGCATACAGGAACTTTCTACCTGTAAGCAATACGATCTGCCGGTGAAAATTATTAATTTGAATAATCGCTACATGGGTATGGTGCGTCAGTGGCAGGAGTTTTTCTACGATCGGCGCTACTCCCATTCCTATATGGATGCGCTGCCGGATTTTGTGGCCCTGTCTGAGTCCTTCGGACACAGAGGGATCCTGGTAGATCAACCGGCAGATGTTGAGGGTGCACTGATTGAGGCATTTGCGATGAAAGATCAACTGGTGTTTCTTGACTTCATCACAGACCAGGCGGAGAACGTGTATCCCATGATAGCGGCGGGTAAGGGACACAATGAAATGCACCTGCACCCTGGTTCGGGTGAGCCTCCACAAGAGCGAGAGCTTGCCTGAACATGAGGCACATTATCTCGATTCTGCTTGAAAATGAAGCAGGCGCCCTGTCTCGCGTTTCCGGGCTGTTTTCGGCACGTGGCTACAACATCGAATCGCTTACCGTGGCACCGACTGAAGACAGTACGCTGTCCCGCATGACCATCGTTACCGCCGGCTCGGACGAAATTATCGAACAGATCGTTAAACAGTTGAATAAGCTAGTGGACGTGGTAAAGCTGCAGGAGCTGACCGAAGGAGCGCATATTGAGAGGGAGCTGATGTTGACCAAGGTAAAGGCAACAGGTGATGCGCGTGAGGAGATCAAGCGTCTAGTAGACATTTTTCGCGGACGCATCATAGATGTAACCGATTCAACCTATACCTTGGAGTTGACCGGTACGGTGGAAAAGCTGGATGCGTTTGTGAAGGCACTCGATATGACGGAAATTATCGAAGTAGTGCGTTCTGGTGCGACCGGCATCGCTCGTGGAGAGCGCGCCCTGAGCCTATGAGCGGGAATCAGTAGCTCGTGAGTGAGTTCAGGTTGAACCAACGCTGGCGCACGATTATTTCAACGAGGTTCGTCTAATGAAAGTATTTTACGATCAGGACGCTGATCTTTCGATCATAACAGAAAAGCGCGTAGCCGTAGTGGGCTACGGATCCCAGGGGCATGCGCATGCCAATAACTTAAAGGACAGCGGGGTTGATGTGGTGGTGGGGCTGCGACCTGGATCTGCTTCCGCAGCAAAAGCCGAAAAAGTCGGGCTTGAAGTGTCTAACGTTACGGATGCGGTCGATGGCGCCGATATCGTGATGGTTTTGGTGCCGGATGAGCTGCAGTCGAGTCTGTATCGGGAGCAAATCGAACCAAAATTGAAGCAGGGGGCAGCCCTGCTTTTTGCCCACGGTTTCAACATTCATTTCGGCTTCATCAAGCCGCGCGCGGATATGGATGTCTTTATGATTGCGCCAAAAGGCCCAGGACATTTGGTGCGTTCCACCTTCACCCAAGGCGGGGGAGTGCCCTGTTTGATTGCAATTCAACAGGACGCTTCGGGCCACGCTAGAGATGTCGCATTGTCCTATGCTTCAGCCATTGGGGGAGGTAGGGCTGGAATTATCGAGACAACATTCAGGGAAGAGACGGAGACAGATTTGTTTGGCGAGCAGACGGTCCTGTGCGGCGGGTTGACCTCCCTTATTCAGGCAGGATTCGAAACGCTGGTTGAGGCTGGTTACGCTCCGGAAATGGCTTATTTTGAATGCCTGCATGAGGTCAAACTTATCGTTGACCTGATTTATGAAGGAGGCATTACAGACATGCGCTATTCGATTTCCAATACTGCCGAATACGGTGACTTAACCCGCGGTCCTCGCATTGTCACTGACCAAACCAGGGCTGAGATGAAAAAGATACTGGAGGAAATTCAATCCGGTAAGTTTGCTCAGGAATGGATGGATGAAAACGCATCCGGTGGCGCAAAATTTCAGGCTTTGCGAAAAAATGCCGCGTCGCATCGCATAGAAGAAGTTGGAGCGCGTCTGCGTGACATGATGCCTTGGATAAAGGCGAACAAGGTGGTCGATAAATCGGTAAATTAAATCGACCATCAGTTTTAGAATAAGGACGCATAGCCTGGGGCTGATGTTTTCTCAGCCGCACCGCGCCATACGAAGTCACGCCGCGGTTCGCTCTGATGGCTTTGGACTCTATATGCTCTCATGCTGACAAGCCAATCTCATCCGGTGCTGGCGCGCGAAGGTTGGCCCCATATTGCCGTATCGCTAATGCTGGCCGCTGCCTGTACCGTCTGGCTGGGGTGGCTGTGGGCGGCGCCGCTATGGGCCCTGCTGCTGTTCATCCTCCAGTTTTTCAGAGACCCGCCGAGAATTTCACCTCAGGTGCCAGGACAAGTATTAGCCCCAGCCGATGGCAAGGTCGTGTTCGTGGGGTACGAAACCGATCCTTATCTGCAGCGCGAAGCGCTCAAGATCAGTATTTTCATGAACGTGTTTTCGGTGCATTCAAACCGCTCCCCGGTGACGGCAAGGGTTCATAAAATCTGGTATTTTCCGGGCACCTTTGTCAATGCTGAACTAGATAAGGCGTCCACGCAGAATGAACGAAACGCCATATGGCTCAAGGATGAAGAATATCAGCAGGACGTGGTTGTTGTGCAAATAGCTGGGCTGATAGCGAGAAGGATATTGTGCTATGTTAACGAGGGAGATTATCTGCAGCGGGGCCAGCGCTATGGGTTTATTCGATTTGGTTCGCGCGTAGATGTTTTTCTACCGGATGTGTTTGGCGCTGATGTCGGGCTCGGTGACAAAGTTACAGCCGGTATAGATGTAGTCGCCAAGAAGAATCAGGGCACATCAATGTGAAGCATTCGTCGAACGAACATGAACCCGGTACCAAGCGTCCAGGTCGCAGAGGGATCTATATACTGCCGAACCTGTTTACTACGGCGGGCCTTTTCTTTGGGTTTTTTGCGATCATTCAGGCTACCAAGGGAAAGTTTGAACTGGCTGCACTGGCCGTATTCATAGCCATGATCATGGATGGATTAGACGGGCGTATCGCTCGCATGACTAATACAACCAGCGATTTCGGTGCCGAGTACGATAGCCTGGCTGATGTCATCGCGTTTGGTTTGACCCCCGCGCTGGTTATGTACGAATGGGTGCTGGGCGGTATTGGTAAACTCGGCTGGCTGGCGGCGTTTGTCTATGTTGCTGCCACGGCGCTCAGGTTAGCCCGCTTCAATACCCAGAAAGGGGTTGACAAGGGGTTCTTTCAGGGCCTCCCCAGCCCGGCGGCAGCCGCAGTCTTGGCGTCCTGGGTATGGATGATGAATGATTACGGCTTCCAGGGCGTAGCGGTCAACGTGGCTTCCTGGTTTATAACTTTCGGCACGGCGGCGGCCATGGTAAGTAACGTTCAGTACCACAGCTTCAAAGATCTAGACTTGAAGGGCAAGATACCCTTCGTGCGGCTGTTAATCATAGTGCTGGCGTTTGTTCTAATTGCTTTGGATCCGCCGCGCATGCTGTTTCTTGTATTTTTTGGCTACCTTCTCTCCGGTGTATTTCAGCGACTTGTGGTACTGCGTAAAGGAGGTCGCGTCGATAATGCTAGCAGCGTTAGTGCGCCCGATAGCGGCGGTGTCACCGGCGAGGTTGAAACAGAGGTTGACAGAGCGTGAGCAACCGAAGCTCGGTGGCAGAGGGCTGGCGGGGATGATTTTTCTCAGCCACCGCCAACCAACGCGAGCTGCTTGATTTGATTTGGGTTTTCGACTTGAAATCATAAGCTACAAGGGGCTAAACTGCTTAAATATATGGGAATCGTCTTACAATCGATCAAAAAAGCATTCGGGCTCGACCGGCGCACGCTCGTCGAATCGGCTGGTGTCGTGTTGCATCAAAACCCGTGCTTTCCCTTAAATCTGCGCCTGCTGCGCCGTTAGGCGCACACATTACCCCCCCCACATTCCGTTTTTCGTGCCGCTTAATCAGCGGCAACCTTGTATCGTGCCGATAGGGTTACAGACTATGCAAGATCATTTGATTATTTTTGACACTACGTTGAGAGATGGTGAGCAGAGCCCGGGAGCGTCCATGACCCGGGATGAAAAGGTCAGGATCGCCAAAGTCCTGGAAAAAATGAAGGTGGATGTGATTGAGGCCGGTTTTCCCGCTGCCAGTTCGGGTGACTTCGAATCCGTGCAGGCCGTAGCCGGTGCTATCAAGGACAGCACTATCTGTGCGCTGGCTCGGGCAATCCAGGGCGATATCGACCGGGCGGCCGCGGCAGTTGAGGCATCCACTTCTGCGCGTATTCATACTTTTATCGCGACGTCTCCCATTCATATGAAAGAAAAGCTGCGGATGACGCCCGAGCAGGTACTCGAGCAGGCGGGCTGGGCGGTGAAACACGCTAGAAAGTTTACTGATGATGTTGAGTTCTCTCCCGAGGACGCAGGACGTTCGGATATAGAATTTCTCTGTCGTGTTGTTGAGGCAGCAATTAAAGCCGGCGCCAATACGGTAAATATTCCGGATACTGTTGGTTATAACGTACCGTTTCAGTTCGGGCAGCTTGTGCAGGATCTAATGGAGCGAGTACCGAACTCCGATAAGGCTGTCTGGTCGGTACACTGTCATAATGATTTGGGGTTAGCAGTCGCTAATTCACTGGCTGCGGTGATGCAGGGGGCACGTCAGGTTGAGTGCACGATTAATGGTCTCGGTGAGCGCGCTGGAAACGCGTCGCTGGAGGAGATTGTGATGGCTGTGCGCACCCGCAAAGATGTTTTCCCGTGCGACACGCAGCTAGATGCCTCTCAGATTGTACCGGCAAGCCGGCTGGTCGCGGCAATAACTGGTTTTCCAGTGCAGCCTAATAAGGCCATCGTTGGCGCCAATGCTTTTGCCCACGAATCCGGGATTCACCAGGATGGGGTAATAAAGAAAAGGGAAACGTACGAGATTATGCGGGCGGAGGATGTGGGCTGGTCGGCTAACCGCATGGTGTTGGGGAAGCATTCGGGCCGGAATGCGTTTAAAACAAGGCTGATGGAACTTGGCATGGAGTTTCATACAGAGGAAGAGCTGAATTCCGCTTTTGCACGCTTTAAAGATCTTGCCGATAAGAAGCATGAGATTTTCGATGAAGATCTACAGGCTTTGGTGACGGAAGAGGGATTGGAGCAGGCAAATGAGCGTTATAAATTGACTACGCTGCACGTATGTTCACAAACGGGAGAGGTACCGGAGGCGAAAATCACCATGTCCGTTGAAGGGCAGGAGGTTAGCGCGAGCGCCAGGGGGAGCGGGCCCATCGACGCAGCATTTAAGGCCATTGAGGAAATCGTCAACAGTGGCGGGCAGCTGCAGCTCTATTCCGTAAACGCTCTGACCGGAGGGGCTGACGCGCAAGGCGAGGTTACGGTTCGCTTAGAGAAAGGGGGGCGTATTGTAAACGGGCTTGGCGCAGATACCGATATAGTTATCGCTTCAGCCAAGTCCTACATAATGGCGATAAATAAACTGCAATCGCATGCACTGCGCGAACATCCGCAAAGGAGTCACGCCATATAACGGGGAATGATCATGACCCAGCGTAAGCATTACCTTGACGCCATGGGGATAGAGGTTTGGGTCCGGCGCACCCCAGTTGGGCAGTCAAACCGTATTGATTCCGCCCACGATAGCGGTGCGCTGACGGCGCTCTCCTCGTTGGAGGAGTCCGTGCGCACATGCGTGCGCTGTGAACTGCACAAGACTCGCACGCACACCGTGTTCGGGGTAGGTGATGTGAATGCGGACTGGATGTTTGTGGGGGAAGCGCCGGGCGCTGAGGAAGACCGGCAGGGCCTGCCTTTTGTTGGGCGAGCGGGACGTCTACTGAATGCGATGCTGTTGGCTATCGACATGAGGAGAGAGCAGGTTTACATCGCCAACGTTTTAAAATGCCGCCCCCCAAACAATCGAGATCCTCTCGGGGTCGAAGTGAGAGAGTGTGAGCCTTATCTGCATGAACAGGTAGAGCAGATCCGTCCAAAAATAATCATAGCCCTGGGCCGATTTGCTGCACAGTCACTGCTGAAAACAACGCACTCCATTGGCAAACTGAGGGGGGAGATATTTCATTATGCAGACACCGCGATCCCGCTAGTGGTTACCTATCATCCCGCCTATCTGCTGCGGAATCCCGTAGACAAGCGCAAGGCGTGGGTTGACTTGCAGCTCGCCCGTAGGCTAATACAAGATATATGAGTGTAGCCATATCCAGACTCCCGGCGCAGGTTCGTCGAGCACGCGCAGCTGACGTCAAAGCGATAAGCGGAATTGAAGAATCGGTTTATCAATTTCCCTGGTCAGAGAGAATTTTTTATGACTGCATGAATGCGGGTTATACCTTTCTGATTTACGAGAATAATCATGAACTTTTCGGTTACGGAATTATGTCCTGCGCTGACGGAGAATGCCACATACTCAATTTATGTATCCAGCCCAGCTACCAGGGTATTGGCTGGGGCAAGAGTCTGCTTAACTACCTGTTAAATACGGCGCGCAAAAAGAAGAGTCGAGTTGTGTTTTTAGAGGTGCGGGCTTCAAACACGCGCGCGTTTACGCTTTACCATAGATTGGGATTCAATGAAATTGCCAAGCGTAAAGACTACTATCCCGCTGCGGCAGGACGGCGGGAACACGCTTTAGTTTTAGCCAAAGTGCTTACGTAAAAAAAGGCTGCTTAATGGAAAAAAATGTATCGATCGTTGTTCCTGTTTTTAATGAACAAAAGACGATATCTAGTGTAGTAGAAAAAATCGTAGCGCTACCGTTTGTGCACGAGCTTGTGATCGTTGATGACGCTTCGACGGACGGCACCGCCGAGGTCCTAAAAAGCCTCAATCATAATAAAATCAGAATTTTCACACACCCTGAAAACCGCGGTAAAACCGCCGCTGTGGTCAATGCCCTGCAGCACGTCACCGGTGCGATTGTGATTATCCAGGATGCAGACCTGGAGTACGATCCGAATGAGATAGAGTTTCTGTGTGATCCGATCTGGCGGGATCAGGCGGATGTGGTTTACGGCAGCCGGTTTTTAGTGCGAAAAGCAAGCCATGTACTGTATTTCTACCACTATGTCGGCAATAAAATCATCACTTTCTTTTCTAATATTTTTACCAATAAGAACATGTCAGATATTGAGACCTGTTACAAGGTGTTTCGCAGTTTTCTGCTGACACAGATGCCGATCAGCAGCGCAGGTTTCGGTTTTGAGGTTGAAGTGACTGCAAAGGTCAGTAAAACGAAAGCCAGAATATACGAGGCGCCGATTTCCTATCACGGCAGGACATATGATCAAGGAAAGAAGATTTCCTACAAAGACGGTATATACGCGCTTTGGTACATTCTCAAATACAACTTGATTGTTGACGCGAAAACAAGATCTTATATAAACGCCAGTAACGCCAGGCTGGAATCACAGCGGGCCCTGGTCTGAGCTTAAAATTGGGCGCATAAATCTACCTGTAGGATGCGGATGTTTAGTTTACGTAAACGACAATGTTCTGCCCCAATCGCAGGAGGTCATTGGTTTTTATTGAATTCCATCGGGCCAGCTGTTTCACGTACACGTTGTAGCGCCGGGCGATTCCCCATAGCGTATCGCCGGAGCGAACCCGATGGATAAACGGGTTGACTTCCGCCACGCTATTGCCCGCGCTAGCCACGGTGCCGCCAGGAAGAGGGACAAGGAGGTCGTTGCCGGCCTGGATAAAAGTTGTTTTCAACCCGTTGGAGCGCTGCAGGGCTCGCACGGATACGCCATACTTTCGCGCGATCTGACTTAACGTGTCACCACGCTTAATCCTGTAATGCCCCCACTTGAGCCGAGCGGAGGCCGGCAGCGACGCTAACTCATGTTTCATCTGCACTGATTTCGCTACGGGAACTAACAACCGATGTGGTCCGTCCGGGTCGGTAGCCCAGCGCTTGAATGCCGGGTTCAGAAGTTGCAGCTCTTGATCACTCATTCCGCTTAAATCCTGCGCCACGTGCAAGTCGATCTGGCCCAAAGTATCAACGCTGCTAAAAAACGGTTTGTTAGGGATCACGGCAAGTTCAATGCCGAATCGGTCTGGTTGGCTGACTATCTCTTTGAGCGCGGCTAGTTTGGGCACGTACCGCTTTGTCTCAGATTTAAGGCGGAGGTGCTGATAGTGGGTGGACTTTCCTCGCTGCCTGTTCCTATTGATCGCGTATTGAATACTGCCCTCTCCTGCATTGTAAGCGGCGAGGGCGTGGAACCAATCGCCCTCAAATTCACCATGTAGATACTGCAGGTAGTCGAGTGCGGCTCGAGTTGCCGCAATTACGTCGCGCCGGCCGTCGTACCACCAGCTCATCTTTAAGCCGTAACGGCTCGCAGTAGATGGGATGAACTGCCATAATCCGGATGCGTGGGCTCGTGAATAAGCTGTCGGCTTGTATGCACTCTCAATCGCCGGCAGCAGGGCTATTTCGGTTGGCATGCCCCTTTTTTCAATTTCCTCAACTATGTAAAACAGATAGGGTTGGGCGCGATCTAACAGTCTGGCAATATAGTGGGGACGTTGTACATACCATTTGCGGTAATAGTCGACATACTTATTGGAGAGAGTTGGCAAAGCAAAGCCGTCCCGGATGCGTTGCCACAGGTCTGTATACTCCCGTGTCCCGACCGTAGCGCTGTGCGTCAATGCTGGCGATGGTTGTGCGTTTGCCGAGCTGATAGTACGCGGCGCGACGTTCACCCCGGCCGATTCAGACGACGGTGTTGAGACAGGATCAGTATTAGTTGTGGCGCACCCGGAAATTAAAATTATTAGTATTAGGACTACAAATCGAAATCCCATAAGCCGGGGCATACTAAATGGCGTTGAGTAGCAGGTCAACATTTTTTATAAGAGCGTTTTACGGTAACGTGTACGCCGGCTACTTGCGAGTCGCAGATTGAATGAACTTAACTCGGGACCATGACGAAAGCAGTGCGGGATTACATGCATGGACGCAGACCAAACTGGGTCAGTCTCTTATCACGGAAGAGTCGCGTAAGCTCAACCATCTCCTGACTAAACTTTATGGTCCCACCGCTGTCCAGTTTGGCGTGCTTGGAATGTGTGAGTACATTCAATCTAGCAGCGCAGTTCACCACCTGCTTGCGGTGAGTCATGCGATCCCTGATGATGGAGATGTACCGTTAACGGTTATAAGCGCCGCTGCGGAAGCGATGCCCCTGGAGACGAAGTCGGTGAGCGTTTTGTTACTGCCGCACGTTTTGGAATTCAGTAATGATCCGCACAGGGTACTGCGAGAAGCATCTCGCGTGCTTGTGCCAGAGGGGCACTTGGTTATGGTGTGTTTCAACCCTCTGAGTTCGTGGGGTGTCAGGCGTGGGTTGAGCAGACTTATCGGTGATGGTCAAAGCCCCCCCTGGTGCGGTCGCTATTTCAGCTTGAGAAGAGTCAAGGACTGGATTTCGGTTTTAGGCTTCGAGTTTGTATCCGGGAGTGCCGCCTATTACCTTCCACCATTTAAATCAGAAAGAATAAGAGAGCGTTTGAAATTTTTGCAGAAAATGGGGCCGCGCTGGTGGCCGATGTTCTCCGCCGTTTTTATACTGGTGGCACGAAAAAGAGAAATCGCAATGACCCCGATCGTGCCCTGGCGACGAAAAGAACGCAGATTGACTCCAGGGTTGGTTGAGCCGGTGGCAAAAAATGGCTGATATTCAGGTATTTACCGATGGGGCCTGCCGCGGAAACCCGGGGCCCGGTGGTTGGGGCGTTATTCTGCAAAGCGGTAGACATCGTAAGGAATTGTATGGTGGTGAGTTCGACACCACCAATAACAGGATGGAGTTAACCGCAGCAATCAAGGCCCTGGAGACGCTGAAACGTCCGTCTACAGTCGAACTGTACACCGACTCCGAATACTTGCGTAAAGGCATCACCGAGTGGCTGCCCAACTGGCGACGAAGAGACTGGAAAACGGCGGCCAATAAATCAGTGAAGAACACGGATTTGTGGCAGCGCTTGGAAGAACTGGCGCAGCAGCATCGAGTCCGCTGGTACTGGGTCAAGGGCCACTCTGGGCATGAGGGCAACGAGCAGGCAGACCGACTGGCCAACCAGGCGATAGATGAACTAAGCGCGGGTGAGCATTGAATATCCATTGGCGGCGAACTTAACTGTCCGGGCCTTGAGCAGCACAAAAAGAAAACATCATGAATACCAGGCAAATTGTATTAGATACTGAAACCACGGGTTTGGATATTGATGATGGCCACCGCATCATTGAGATCGGGTGCGTCGAGCTGATTAACAGAAGACTGACGCGGAACAGTTTCCATCAATATGTCAATCCGGGGCGGACCATAGAGGAGGGTGCGCTCTCGGTTCATGGTATTACCAATCTTTTTCTGCAGGACAAGCCCCGGTTCGTAGATGTAGCAAAGGATTTTCTTAGTTTTGTTAAAGACGCAGAGGTGATTATTCATAACGCAGAATTTGATGTTGGCTTTATAAACTATGAGCTACTGAAGATCGGTGAGGAGCTGGGAAAAATCGAGGACTACTGCAGCATCTTGGATACGCTGTCCTTGGCGCGGCAGACGCACCCGGGCCAGCGCAATGATCTAAATGCGCTGTGTCGGCGTTACCAGATAGATAATTCCCAGCGGGAACTGCACGGTGCGCTGTTGGATGCCGAGATTTTAGCCGATGTATATCTGGCCATGACTGGTGGGCAAACCGCGCTGCTGCTTGATGAAGTCACTGATAGTGAAAGGTCATTACATCGTTTAAGACAGCCAGCAGATCGGGGCAAACTCAAGATAGTTGCTGCGAGCCCTGAGGAGTTAGCTGCGCATGAAGAGTGGTTAGAGCTATTGGACAAGGAAACAAATGGTAGGTGCCTGTGGCGCATCGTCGATCAGCTTGATACTGCCATTGAGGCGTAATCAAGACCTTATCCAGGCACAAAATCGGTCAATACTTCTCGCGTACAGATCAGGGTCAACATGATATCGATCCGCGCAGCGAAACAGCTTACCCTTTAGATCCGGATTAGTTTCATGCCGCGCTTTGTTAAAGCGGTAGAAGTTATCACCAGGGCTTTGCTCCGCTTTGAGGTAGGCCACTATCGCCTGCGCCTGTTTGGTAAAAAGCGGCCAACTTCCCTGTGGAACGTTAACTTCTGATGTAAAAAACAGATTCTTGTGATCAGGGTGAAAAATGAGAAGCGGAAACGGCAGCTCTTCATGCAGCAAGGGCTGTTTGTATTTCCTGTGGAGGAACGGATAGTCACGGGTGTAGCCGGTCGCAAATATTACTTTGTCTACCTGTTCTGAGGTTTCGCTTTCGCCTGCGAAGTGTATACAGTTGTTGTTAATGCGTTGCACCGGCCCGCGCAGGCAAACTCGCTTTTGCTCGATTGCCTTTATCAATCCACGATCCGACAGCGGCAGACGATCGAGCAAATCGTGCCGCGCCTTTCCCAACCCCAGTTTCCGCGGATGCCCTATGTACAGGCGTTGCAGGCAATGAAAAACAAAATTCTGTATGCAGAACGGAACCCGCATCAGGGTCGCGTAGCTGCGGAATTGGTCAGCGGGCATTCCTAAAATCCATAGCGGTATGATCCAAGGCACACTTCGACTGGACAGGATGGTGCTTTTTGCAACGGCACTGATCTCTGTTGCAATATCTGCCGCCGAATTACCGAACCCAAGGAGCAGCACACGCCTGTCTGTATACTGCGCGGGATCTTTGTATTGGCTTGAATGAATGGCATCGATAACTGAGTCTTTGAGCGCGGTAAGCAGCCCAGGTGGCACGAACCGGTTTGTTTTATTGTGTACACCAGTGCACAGTACGACTTTCCGCGCGGTCAAATGCTCCTGTTGGCCTGTATTTACATCAAGCAGAGTGATGCTCCACAAACCCTGCTCGACTGCCTTTAGGTTGATTACTTTTGTGCGAAAGCGAATACTTGACAGGAGTTTATTACGCGTGGCGTAGTCTTGTAGATATTGGAGCGCCAGCTCATGTGTAAAATAGCTCGGCCAGGAGGCGGGGGCTTTTTGATCTAGGTACGTCGTAGTTTTAGACGAATTGGTGCTAAGGTTGAGATAAGCAGGAGACTGCGGGCTGCAAATGTTCCACAGACCACCCACTGTGTGTTCAGCTTCAATTCCAAGGAACGGTATGCCGCTATGGTTAAATTCCTTCATTACCGCTAATCCAGCGGGGCCGGCACCGATCACGACGTGGGGTGGCTCTGTCATAGCTTGAAATTTACACTCTATGCGGCAAACTTCCACATTCTCTGCGTAAGTCGTCGGCAGCGGCGCTACCCTGTTATAATCTTGCTCTCAGGCCCGTCGTCATAAATAAATAGATATCGGCGGGAGTCACCTAGGAGGAGACTTTGGCACATTATTCCATACTGCGCGTGCTGGATGCCCCTGGTCTGACGCTCGCGGGCCGCGAACTC
Organism: Gammaproteobacteria bacterium; assembly: GCA_024638505.1. GTDB lineage: Bacteria > Pseudomonadota > Gammaproteobacteria > Arenicellales > JAANXG01 > JAHEKE01. Next base: position 76,034 of record JAHEKE010000015.1, read on the forward strand.
GCGCGTTATAATTTAAACGGCTTTAATCTCTCCGGTACGCAGCTGGCTGGATCAGACCTCAGCGGTGCTGACTTGTCGCAAGCCGACTTTACAGGCTCGGATCTAACCGGTGCCGACTTGTCCGGCTCCGATCTTTATCGATCAAGACTGTGTGGAGCGATATTAATCGGTGCAAATTTGCGCAACGCAGATTTAACGCTGGCAGATTTACGCGATGCAAATCTGAACGGTGCAGATTTGACTGGAGCCAAGCTGTCGGGTGCAGCATTGAACAACGTCGACCTAGCCCATGCTCTATTGGCCTCAGCAGACTTGTACCAGGCAGATCTGTCGAGAGCAGACTTGACCCAGGCGAATCTGCGTGGAGCCAATCTTTGTTTTGCAACAATAAGAGAAGCTAACCTTTTTACAGCCGATCTTACTGATGCACAGCTTACAGCGAGCGACCTTGCTGGCAGTCAGATTTCGCAGGCAAAGCTGGTTAATGCGAAGCTCGTAGGAGCTTGTTTGGTCCGGGCTGATCTATCGAGATCAGACTTATCTGGCGCAAGTATGGCCGAGGCGAAAATGGAACAGGCAGATTTATCTCAGGCGCAACTGGTACGGGTTGAAATGAAAGCGGTTGACCTGAATGGTGCGCGGATGACATCGTCCAAACTCGTTCGATCGAATCTTTCCCTGGCCAGTGCTGTGGAAGCTGATATGTCAGCATCTGTTGTGACGCACACGCCTTATCCCGGGATAGATATCTCTGGAACCAATCTGGTAAACACCGGCATTTTTAAAGAGCAGGCGCTAAACGAATTCCCTGATATCATTTATTCGGGCAGTACCAGATGGGATCAACCAAAGCGCAAACTCGGAATTACGTCTCTCGCTAACAATTTGTAAATCAGTACACCCGGGTGACGTTGTATCCCAGTTGCTGAAGGTAGTTTAGCACTCCATCCGGTCCGGCCAAATGTAACGCTCCGATAGCGACGAATGCACCACCCTCGGCAAACCTTTGCTGCATGCGATGCGCCATATTGATGTTCCGGTCAACAATCAGTCTTTGCTTGAGATTTTGTTGCACGGAGGAGCCGGTGAATTGCTCGTCGGCAAGTTCAGCCAACATTGCCAAATCCCGGTTTAAGTATGCTTGGGTGAGGCGTTCGATTGCCTCGGGAATCAACTCCAGCTGAGCAAGGGTTTCTTCCAGCAGAGAGATTTGGTCCTGCAGCGACATGGTTTTGAAAACGGCCAGTTGTTCGGCTATCGTTTCCAGGCCGAAGACGGGCTTGCCATTTTGTTGCGCCAGCTGATACAGCTGGCGGTCAAGAAACATCCCGGTCTGGGACCTCGGCTGACTGAGAAGCAGGGCTACTGCCCAGGGTTTGAGTACCGCCGCTATATCCGGCGTTATTCCACGCGCCGACAGGGCGGAAGTGACTTCCGAATACAGATTTTCCCCAATCAGTTGTATTAGATTTGAGCCGTCGACCAAGAGTAACTCAGGGCCAACGAGCAATAACTGCTCCAACTCCAATAGAGCTTCGGTAGTTAAGCTTCGGCTGCGGTTGAAAGCATCCATTACGGGCTGGGGTAACTCTGTTACGCGCGGGTCTTCAACATGCATGGTGCCGAATAAAAAACTGGGTACCGAGGTTCCATTATCAATCCGCCACAGTATCCCAAAGTCAAAGCGATCAGAACCGGCCGCGTCAGCAGCACTTATTTGATCAACGGCCTGGCCTGACTGCGCGACCACCAAAGCGTCTGCTCGGGCAGAAATCGACAGCGCGAAGAGAATTAGTAAAAGCGTGCAACGGCAGAAGGTTCGCACTATTTTCCCGCTCGCATTTGTCTCATCCACTTAATGAGTGTAGTTAAAGATTCCCGCAGTAACCAAGTTGGGCTGTGATAAACGGGGCGGCCGCTAAGCGGCAAGCAGGTCCCACACCAGGATGATGGCAAAAAACAGTAGCGCGATCGCTATGGTGGCACCTACGGTCTGCACTCCACCCAAACCGCTGTTCTCTCCATACCAACGCTGCGTTAGCTGAGCGATCATGCTGCCGCCTTCGTTTACCGCATGGCGCATGGGGGCGATGGCGCGAAGGTACAGCACACGTACATTTTTAACCAACGTTGGTCCGAGCTTTCTGTACAGCCAATCCGCATCAATATTCGTCGATATCAATTCCGGTGGATAGATGCCAGTGAGCTTGAGCCAGGTAAAAGCGAGCGCGGAGAAGAACAGAAGCTGCAGCTGAGTGAGCACGTGCGTCGTATCAAAGGGCAGGTAGGCAACCGGATAGGGCAACAGGCTATACAAAGTCCAGGGATATATACCGATGTACAAACACAAGCCAGCGGCGATGCCCATCGCGATCAGCATATTGATAGGTGCTTCGCGTACCCGGATTCCGGAATCGTGGGCAAAGAAGGCAAAAAACGGGATTTTGATTCCAGCGTGATGGAATACGCCGGCGGATGCGAACAGTAGCATAAGCCAGATCCAGGCATAGCCTTCCTCCACTGCGGCCGCCATTACCATCGATTTGCTGACAAAGCCGCTGAACAGGGGAAACGCAGAAATTGAAGCGGCACCGATGATGCAGAACGTGGTGGTTTTAGGCATCGATTTATAAAGACCACCCAGGTCTGAACCGTTTATTTTGCCCGTTCTGAACAGCACAGCGCCCATGGTCATCATCAGAAGTCCTTTAAAAATAACGTCATTGAAAGCGTGTGATACTGCGCCGTTTAACGCCAGCTCCGTCCCGATTCCAATGCCGCACACCATGAATCCAATCTGGTTAATCATGCTATACGCCAGCACCCGCCGTAAATCGTTTTCGATGACGGCGTAGAATATCGGGAAGCATGTCATTGCCGCGCCAATGTAAACCAGCATCTCCGTCCCTGGAAAAGCCCGAGCCAGTGAATACACCGCGACCTTGGTCGTGAATGCACTAAGAAATACCGTTCCCGTGGGCGTTGCCTCGGGGTAGGCATCGGTCAGCCATGTATGCAGAAAAGGGAAGGCGCACTTTACACCGAAAGCAAGGAAAATGAGCGCAGATGCTGTATTGTCGAGCGACAGTTGACTGAAAGAATTTTGCCCGGTGGTATACAGATATAGCAGAACTCCGGCCATCAGAATGACGCCGGACAGGATCTGATAGATCAGGTAACGCAACCCTGCCGCGTACGCTTTGGCCGTACGGCGTGCCCAGATTAAGAACACCGAGCTGACTGCCAGTAGTTCCCAGAACACGAACAGCGAAATCAGGTCTTCCACAAACACTGCGCCCAGGGCACTACCGGCGTATACCGTTGCACTGACCTGCTGGCTCAGATCTTTTTCATGTAAGGCGAATACTGCGCCGAACAGAGCCGCGATATGAAATAGCCAACCGAATAGCATACTCAATTTATCAACGCGCAGCAGGGTTGCCTGGAAATCAAACAGAGCAAAAGATAAGTGCAATCCGTCGTCCAGGGTGGCCATGTTGCCCAGCCCAGCGACCGGGATCAGCAGCATAATCCACGGCCGCGCTCCCCGCGGGGCTAACGCGAGAATAACTGCGCCGATGTAAAAAATTGCGAATGGAGGAAGGCTACTGATCATCATAATAGTCTTCGCGACGCATCAGAGCCTTGCGCATTTCTTTAGCAACCAGGACTAAAACGGTACAAGCTACGAAGCCAAAAATCCCGTAAAAACCGAACAGATTCTCCCAGGCATGGAGCACATGACGGTGGAACACAAAGTCTGTGGCGAGCAGCGCTGCGCACATCCAGTAAAACCAATGCAGCAGTTTTTTGATGTTTGCCCGATCGTCAAGCCAGTGTTTTTTTTCATTATTCATAGCGTCACGGTGTGAATATGTTTGACATCATTTTGAAAAGTGGCTGGGCAAAGAAAAATAATGCGATGCACCCCAGTGCGGTCAGCGACAGAGCCAGTACGGACGCAAAAGGTGCCTCCCGTATAGCGGAGGCACTTTCTGTATCCAGCTTCACTGGCGCAAAAAAGCCGCGTATGGGAATGGTCAGTAAGTAAGCAACGTTCAATAGCGTACTGATCATTAAAACAACCAGCATGAGCCACTGATCTGCGTTTAACGCGCCGAGTGCTAGGTACCATTTGCTCCACATGCCACCGGTTGGTGGCAGGCCAATAACGCTCAAGCTTCCTATTAGCATGGCGCTGTAGGTAATGGGCATTGATCTTCCTAAGCCATCCATTTCGCTTATGTTCGTTTTATGGGTGGCGACATAGATCGCGCCAGCACAAAAGAATAGCGTGATCTTGCCCAGCGCATGGGTGGCGATGTGCATGCCACCGCCTACTATGGCCACCGAGTTGACCAACATAGCTCCTAAGACGATGTAAGCCAGCTGACTGACTGTAGAATAGGCAAGCCTGGCCTTCAGGTTGTCTTTAGTCAGGGCAATCAGCGACGCCAGTATGACCGTGGTTGCCGCTACCCACATCAACCATTGATTGGCGCCGGTATCTCGAAGT
>JAHEKE010000087.1:0-5785 GCA_024638505.1 Gammaproteobacteria bacterium
GCTGTGCGTTTGATTTCCAGAAGAGGCGTACCTGCCGCTAATCCCAGCAAAGATGCATCACGATTTGTGGCGGTAACTGCGCGTAATTGTTCTTCCGCGCGATGAATAGTTATGCCGTACCGGCTTTCATACAGTTCATACAAAGTATTGGGCAAATCGGTTGCCTGTGGTTTTCCCAGGCCTCGAAACAGTCCCGAAGGCAGTATGATTTTCTCAATAATAGTTGCCTTGTTATCAAGGTAACGAATTCTCTCTATGCAAATTACCTGGTGTCTACGCGAAAGGTTCAGTATTGAGGCCTGCTCGCTCGTGGCGCTTTTTCGGCGACAGGAAAGCGTTTTACACTCAGGCAATGTCTTCGTGCCGTTGTCGTTAACGATATGAAAGAAGTGGAAGAGTGCACGGTTACCGTCGTGGGTGGCAACAAATGTTCCTCTCCCCTGTCGCCTTAGAAGCACATTGTTCTCTACAAGTTCCGTTATGGCTTTTCGAACCGTGCCCTGACTGACTTTAAGATCCCGCGCAAGTTGAATTTCGCTTGGAATAATGTCCCCCGGGGTCCACTCCCCCTTTGTCATCCGGGCAACGAGCAAATCTTTGATCTGCATATAGAGTGGGATCGATCCTTTGGCGTTTGAAAGTGTCAAAAAAGCTTTCTCCTCTGAATGTTCAGGGCGAAAAAGAGACTCGCTTGTTCGCATGCATAATAAGACTTAGGTAAGAACCATTCTAGAGATTTATTGACCAGAGGATAATCGAAAGTCATCTGGATTGATAATAAGCGTCATAAAAGTGCTGTATTTAATTGCAATATATACATTAACTCATTGAGTCAAAGGGTTGCTTGTTAAGTCTTATATAAGACTACTTGACTATATATTTAATTTCGTTTTAGTATCGAAGCTGCCGTGGGTATAGGTTTTCACCACTCGAGGAGAATATATATGATCGATTTTGTGGTTCACGACGAAGGCGACAGTGTTGGCGTTGTCGTTGTGGAAGGAGTGATGGCCGGGGACAAACTTTCCGGATGGATCATGGATCAGGACATAGAGATCGAATTTACTGCCGCAAGCGATATCCCAATTGGGCATAAGTTGGCGATCAAGCCCATGAAAACAGGCGATACCGTGATCAAGTACGGTGTGGATATTGGGAAAGTCGTGGCAGACATCGGCAAGGGAGAGCATGCCCATGTACAGAACATCAAGACTAAGCGCTGGTAATCAGCAGCGTATTATCAAGCCGTTACCCTCGTTGGAGATAAAGAAGTGTCTATGGATTTGAGCAATACAAGCTTTTTAGGTTACAGGCGCGAGAATGGCCGAGTTGGAGTGCGCAATCACGTCATTCTCCTTCCTGTTGATGACCTGGCAAATGCGGCTTGTGAAGCCGTCGCGAATAACATCAAGGGTACCATGGCGTTGCCGCACCCTTACGGCAGACTGCAATTCGGCGAAGATCTGGAGCTGCACTTCCGAACGCTTATCGGTACCGGGGCTAATCCAAACGTTGCCGCAGTGGTTGTGATAGGTATTGAAAGCGGATGGACGGAGCGCGTGGTGAATGGCATTGCCGCTACCGGAAAACCGGTTACCGGTTTCGGGATAGAACAACACGGCGATCACGAAACGATTATGAAAGCCTCCCGAGTGGCGAAGGAATACGTACAGATGGCTTCTGAATTGCGTCGCGAAGAAGCGCCGCTCAGCGAGCTTTGGGTCTCTACGAAGTGCGGTGAATCTGACACGACTTCGGGTTGCGGATCAAACCCGACTGTGGGGAATGCCTTTGACAAGATGTACCCACATGGTGCGACCCTGTTGTTCGGGGAGACCTCGGAGATTACGGGAGGTGAACACCTAGTGGCGGAACGTTGCCGTAGCGACGAGGTGCGCGAGCGTTTCATGTTCATGTTCAATCGTTACCAGGACATGATCAATCGCCACAAGACCTCTGATCTTTCTGAATCACAGCCGACAAAGGGAAATATCGAAGGTGGGCTGACAACTATAGAGGAAAAAGCACTGGGCAATATCCAGAAGATCGGCAAGAAATGCATGGTTGACGGTGTGCTTGATAAAGCAGAGGCACCGACCAGCCCGGGACTCTGGTTTATGGATTCCTCGTCCGCTGCCGCCGAGATGGTGACTTTGTGCGCAGCAGCAGGATACGTGGTGCATTTTTTCCCCACCGGGCAGGGGAACATCATTGGAAACCCGATAGTTCCGGTGGTTAAGATCTGTGCTAATCCGCGAACCATGCGTACTATGAGCGAGCACGTCGATGTGGACGTTTCGGGCCTTTTGCGCAAGGAGATGACGCCGGATCAGGCAGGTGATGCGCTGTTGGACTCAATGCTCAAAACCGCCAACGGGCGTCTGACTTCGGCAGAGGCATTGGGACATCGAGAGTTTGTTCTGACGAGGCTCTATGAGAGCGCGTAGCGCGATTTCGAAACTGTGCGCAGTTGGATTCGTCTAAGACCGCTGCTTGGGTTGAACCTGTTCGTGGTTTCCGGGTTGACAGGCACTCCAATTCTCAAGGTGGCGGGTAAAGCGGTGCCCTATGTTCTTTCCATGCTCTTCGTCGTCTTGTTGCTCGCCTTTGTACCGCAGCTTTCGCTCTGGGCACTGGACTAAGAGCAGGCGCCATATCCACTAACGTTCTCGAGAGACAGATTTTGTGACGATTGAATATTTGAAAAAAGCCGAGAAAACCGCATCCAGCGGTGAGGATGACACCCGTAAGATCGTAGCGGAGATGCTTTCTGCAATTGAAGCCGGTGGTGAAGAGAAAGCCAGGGAGTATGCGATAAAGCTGGACAATTACACTGGCAATATTGTGGTCACGCCGGAAGAGATCGCCGCGGCCGCCGCTAAAGTACCCCAGCAGGTCAAGGACGACATTCAATTCGCCTACGACCGGGTTAGTGGCTTCGCCGCGAAACAGAGGCAGGCGCTGATCGACTTCGAAGTGGAACTCTCTCCCGGCCTGTTTGCCGGTCAGAAGCAGATACCCGTCGCGACGGCTGGCTGCTACGTGCCGGGTGGGCGCTATTCCCATGTGGCATCTGCGATAATGTCGGTGGCCACTGCCAAAGCGGCAGGGGTGGATCACGTGATCGCCTGCTCGCCTCCGAAGCCGGGCGAGGGTGTGAACCCTGCGATTATTTACACCGCCAATCTCTGTGGCGCGGACACCATCCTCGCGCTGGGTGGGGTACAGGGAATCGCCGCCATGGCCTTCGGGCTGTTCACTGGTCATGCAGCGGATATTCTCGTCGGTCCGGGGAATCGTTTTGTTGCGGAAGCCAAACGCATGCTGTTCGGCCGGGTGGGTATCGACCTGTTTGCAGGCCCAACGGAGATAGCAATTATTGGGGATAGCTCCGCCGATCCGGCCATCGTCGCCAGCGACCTGGTTGGCCAAGCCGAGCATGGACTGGATTCCCCCTGCTGGTTGATCACCCTGGACCGGGCGCTGGGCGAGAAGGTGATCGAACTGGTGCCGGATTTGATCGGCAAACTGCCGGAGACCGCCCGCACCGCGGCCGAGGGCTCCTGGCGCGATTATGGGGAAGTGGTGCTCTGTTCTGATAGAGAAGAGGCCGCACAGGTGAGCGACCGATATGCTGCGGAGCATCTGGAGGTGCAGGCACTCGATCTGGACTGGTGGGTTGATCGCCTGCGCAACTATGGGTCACTGTTTGTCGGTGAAGAGACAACAGTGGCTTTCGGCGACAAATGCTCGGGTACCAATCATATCCTGCCAACCAAGGGCGCGGCCCGTTACACCGGTGGTCTGTCAGCTGGAAAGTTCATCAAGACAGTGACCACCCAGCGTATGAGTCGGGAGGCCAACCGGGAAGTGGCCGCTGCGGCGGCGCGTATCTCGCGCCTGGAAGGAATGGAAGCGCACGCGCGTACCGGTGACGATCGCCTGTTCAAGTATTTTCCAGATGACTCCTTTAGCCTGCAGTCTGAGTCGATGGAGTGACCGCAGATTTCAGCCTCAAGGGCAAGGTCGTCCTCATAACCGGTGCCACCTCCGGTATCGGCCGCCGGCAGGCATTGGCGTTGGCGCAGGCGGGTGCCGCCGTCGTCCTGGTCGGCCGTCGCGAGGCGCGACTGCGGGAGACGGTCGCTGAGATCGAAGCGGTGGGGGCGAGAGCGGCATCACTTTCCGTTGATCTCACTGATCGCGGTCGACTGCCGGAGTTAGCGGGTCGGGCCATGGTGCCTTTTGGGTCGATCGATGTATTGATCAACGCTGCGGGGGTAAATTTGCGCCAGCCGGTTGAGGAGATCACACTCGAGAGCTGGGATACGACACTCAATCTCAATCTGGCAGTGCCCTTTTTTCTCGCTCGCGAACTTGTTCCGGCGATGAAGGTAAATGACTGGGGCCGCATCATAAACATTGCCTCTCTCCAATCAAGTCGGGCCTTTTCTAATGGCCTGGCGTATGGCGCGTCCAAGGGTGGAATTTGCCAGTTGACACGTGCCATGGCAGAGGCCTGGTCGCGGCATGGCATTAACTGTAACGCGATAGCGCCCGGCTTCTTTCCGACTGAGTTGACAGCACCAGTGTACGAGGATCCGGACCAGCTTGATAAGCTGGCCGCGCAAACAGCCATTGGGCGCAATGGCGAGCTCTCGGATTTGGATGGATTGACCGTGTTTCTGGCATCGCCGGCCTCCGATTATCTCACCGGCCAGGTTATCCATCTTGACGGCGGATTCACAGCAAAATAGACGAGAAAGAGCATGAAAGCACTCGTATACACAAACGATCTCGAGGTGCAGTATCGTGACGAGCCGGACCCTGTTCCTGGTCCTGATGAGGCACTGATCAAGATCGAGGCAGTAGGCATATGTGGCTCTGACATGCATGCCTATCACGGTCATGATGCGCGGCGAGTTCCCCCGCTTATACTCGGGCATGAGGCCGCAGGTGTGGTACAGCAAGGCGCTCAACAGGGTAGGTACGTGGTGCTCAACCCTCTTTTGACCTGCGGTGCCTGTGATCATTGTCAGGGCGGGCGTTCCAACCTGTGTGCGGAAAGGGAGCTTATCGGCATGCGACTCGCCGGCGCTTTTGCACAGTACATCGCCATCCCGCAACGTAACCTGCTCGATATGCCCCAGGACATGGACCCCGTTATCGCCAGTCTTGCCGAGCCGGCGGCCACTTCGCTGCATGCAATATACCTGGCAGAAAAAGTACTTCACCGACCACTCTCTGAATGTCGAGCCCTGGTGTTGGGCGGCGGCTCAGTTGGCGCCTTTGCAGCGTTGATGCTGAAAGGCAAAGGTTGTATCGATGTCTGGCTTGGCGACACCAATCCCCTAAGAAGGCAGACCGCAGAAACGCTAGGCTGCTGCCGGGTCTATGATCCCCTGGGCGTTGATCTGCCAGCGGAAAACAGTTTTGACCTGGTTGTCGATGCTGTCGGCAGTGGGCGAACGCGAGCGGCATCGTGCAGCTTTGTCAAATCGGGCGGTGTCATTTCCCACGTTGGCCTGCAGGACAACGAGCCGGGTCTCGACACCCGCAGGATTACCCTGGAGGAAATCACCTTCGTGGGTAACTACACGTATAGTGCCGTTGATCTGCGCGCCGCCATTCGAGCCCTGCACAGTGGCGCACTTGGCTCCCTTGACTGGGTGGAGACACGCCCGCTCTCCGATGGCGCAGCGGCATTTCGTGAGATTCACGAAGGCAAGGCGGCTGCGCCGAAAATTGTTCTGCAACCGTAAGTCCACAGCGACACATTTGAGAA
>JAHEKE010000087.1:5885-7464 GCA_024638505.1 Gammaproteobacteria bacterium
CTGAACATAGAGGATTCAGGCCGGAAAACACCCGAAAACAGGTCGGGTTATTGAAAAATAGCGTTTATCTTTACTATTCTCAATCATCCGTTGAGTGAACGAGAGCGTGCGAAGAACCGGACCAAATCGAAAGATCGGGCCAAGGGCGAGCATCCGATACTGGTGCTGAAGAAGGTCTTCGGTTTCAGCAAGGTGCGTTACCGTGGACTGCACGAGAATGCAACCCGATTATTTGTGGCCTGTGGTTTGATCAATCTGTACATGGTTCGAAGCAAATTTCTGATCCCCACGTAGGATAATTGCGTCTGGAATCCGTGAATGGCCCCGAAATCCAGAGTAAATGACATCTACCGCAACATGATCCGGCTATTTAACAGGCATACCTGAGAAACTTTTCGATGTTTCATGAAAGAATCGCTGTAATCGTTAATAGATCAGACCTTCCTTAAAAGAACTGGTCAATTTTAGACGCTGAAACATGGCCAGTTTTGGTTAACGGACTACTAAAACTGAGCAAGTTGCATGGCGCACAACTTTGGCTGCTGTTGATCCAAGAAAATAGTTCTGAAGGTCTGGTTGATGAGAAGCGACGATTATCAGTTCAGCGCTCTTTTCCTCCGCTACTTCAAGAATCGTTTTGTAAGGATGACCAACTCGGACTTCAACTTCTACCTCGATACTGGAGGATGCAGCAAGAGCCTTCAATTTCTCCAGAGAGGACTGCACGGACTTATCAAGGATACCACGCGGTAGTTCAACTGCTGCCCAGCTTGGAATATCTTCCACCACATTAAGCAGAATAATCTTAGAGTTGCTGCTATTGTAGACAGAAGCATGATCAACTAGGGAATTGACTTTTGCACCATTAGCTAAGTCGACTGGAATAAGAATGGATTTATACAAAGAGATTTCTCCTCTAAATTGTTAAGCCTAAATAATAATCAGATGCTAATATGCCCGTATTTGCCCTGCCTAAATACTATGGGGTCGGATACAGGTGTTCCGGCAACCATAGCGCGATCTGCGGGAACATAATAATCAGTATCAGGGCCACGATACCGAGTATCGTACCCAAAGTGCCGATGATGCCCACGGTATTGCAATCAAATTACTATTTTTTCCACAGAATCATGTCGGCTGCCTTCTCCGCAATCATGATTGTCGGCGCGTTGGTATTGCCGGACACAATTTCTGGCATGATCGACGCATCGGCGACGCGTAATCCTTCGATTCCGTGCACGCGCAGTTGATGATCGACGACGGCCGAATCGTCGTTTCCCATCTTGCAGGTAGACGTCGGGTGATAGATCGTCTGGCTATAGCGGCGTGCTGCATCGAGCAGTTCCTCGTCGCTCTGGAATTCGCGCCCCGGCACGTATTCGTCGATGACGCAATTACGCAGGGCGGGGGCCTCGGCGATACGGCGCGCAATTTTGATGCCGCCGATTGCAACCGCGCAGTCGCGCTCGTCGGATAAATAATTCGGGTAAATTTTCGGGTAGGCCATCGGATCGCTGGATTCGACCACGACTTTGCCGCGGCTGAAAGGGCGCAGTTGGCATACCGACGACGTAAATGC
>JAHEKE010000004.1 GCA_024638505.1 Gammaproteobacteria bacterium
AAAAGCAGCGAGCAAAATCAGGTATTGACGCCGTTCGCGGGTCTTAGCATCGGTATAGTGTGCAAACTGACGCGTGCCGTCAAGGTGACGGCGCGCTCGGTTTAGCCACCGACTGTTGATTGTCTCAACTATGCGCTGGTCACCGCCAGCCAAACCAGCCTATTTTTTCCGCCGTCTCGGGGTCCCGCCTGGGGCATTGCTTTCTGCCTCGGAGTTGGTCAGTTGAGACAGTTTACCGGCCGCCCGCCGCATGGCAGGCAGATACTGCCACAGTTCCTCGAGGCTGCGACGCGCAGTCGGCACATGTACCGCGATCGCAAAACAGATCCGATTGCGCAGATCCAAAATAGGAATAGCGAGCGCAATCAAACCGGCGAGATACTCTCCTTCATCTAAAGCAATGCCCTGCTCTTTGATGTGGTTAAGCTGATTCTCCAACTGCCTTCTGTCCGTTATGGTCAATTCGGTGTATCTGGTTAAAGACAATGTGCTTAACAAGCGATCCCGCTGGACAGCGGGCATCAAAGCCAGAAAAAGCTTGCCGCTTGCCGTGCAGTGCAAAGGTACGTGAGTGCCAACGGGTAGGTGAATCCGATAAGGCCAGTTTGCCTCGACTCGATCGAAGTAAACGATGTGGCTGCCTTCCAGCATGGTGCAGTTACAGGTTTCTTCTATCTCCTCGGACAGGGCCTGCAGCACAGCATGCCGTGGCGCCCCTACCACCGAGTTCGATAACGCCGCCAGAGAGAGGCTGTGCAGGCGTGACCCACCTGAAAACCGTTTGCTGCCGGGCACGCGCTGCAGGAATCCCTGCCGCTCCAGCTGCTGCGCCATCCGGTGCACCGTCGGCCGGGGTAAAGCCAGCGCCTCTGCCGCCTCGGCGCTCGACACTGCTCTGTCTTGCGCAGTAATCCACTCCATAATCGCGAGTCCGCGCGCCAGCGCGGATTGACTCTGGTTGGGCTGCCTTAGGTTGTCTTCGGGATGTCTGATGATTTTAGTATTCATGATCTCAATACCATTTATTATTCATTAATATTATTGAGTCCACAACAAATTATGAGATAATTAATCTCATAATTAATGCGGTTCGCCGTAGCAGACCGCACCAGCATTGATTGAGGAGATCCAGCTTATGACCCGCATGACCCCAAGCGAAGCTTTTGTCGAAACCCTGGCCGCGAACGGTGTGCACACCATCTTCGGCATCATGGGCTCCGCCTTCATGGATGCCATGGATATTTTCGCCCCCGCAGGTATTACCATGATCCCCGTCGTACACGAGCAGGGGGCCGCGCACATGGCTGACGGCTATTCCCGCGTCTCCGGACGACATGGCGTGTGTATCGGTCAGAACGGCCCAGGCGTCAGCAACTGCGTCACCGCCATCGCCGCCGCCTATTGGGCCCACTCGCCGGTGGTGATAATTACCCCCGAGAGCGGAACCATGGGTATGGGCCTGGGTGGCTTTCAGGAGGCCAATCAGCTGCCTATGTTTCAGGAATTTACCAAGTATCAGGGCCACGTGAACAACCCGCGGCGCATGGCTGAGTACACCGCTCGCTGTTTTGATCGAGCCATGTCCGAGATGGGCCCAACCCAGCTCAACATCCCGCGCGACTATTTTTACGGCGACATTGAATGTGACATCCCCACACCCCAGCGGCTGGACCGGGGCCCGGGGGGCGATAATAGCCTGCGGCAGGCCGCCGATATGCTGGCCCAAGCGCAAAATCCCGTTCTTATCTCAGGCGGGGGTGTGGTTATGGCCGATGGCGTAGAGGAGTGTAAAGCGCTGGCCGAACGACTGGGGGCACCGGTGGTAAACAGCTACCTGCATAACGATTCGTTCCCGGCCAGCCACGAGCAATGGTGTGGACCGCTCGGTTACCAGGGCTCCAAAGCGGCGATGAAACTGATTTCAAAGGCGGACGTTATCCTCGCTCTGGGCACGCGCCTCGGACCTTTCGGTACGCTGCCGCAGCACGGAATCGAATACTGGCCGAATGATGCCAAGATTATCCAGGTTGACGCAGACCATAAAATGCTCGGATTGGTGAAGAAGATTTCCGTCGGCATATGCGGTGACGCCAAAGCCTCAGCCAATGCGTTGTTGTCGCTGATCGCAGATCGAACGCTTGCCTGCGATGCCACTCGTGACCAGCGGATGCGGAAAATGAAGGCGGAGAAAGACGCGTGGGAAAAAGAGCTGCAGGCATGGACACATGAGACTGACGCGTTCAGCCTGGACATGATCGAAGAGCAGAAAAGTGAAGAAGGCGGCTGGCTGCACCCGCGACAGGTACTACGCGAGCTGGAGCAAGCCATGCCTGAAGACGTCATGGTTTCAACTGATATCGGTAACATCAATTCAGTGGCTAACAGCTACCTGCGCTTCGAGCGGCCGCGCAGCTTTTTGGCCGCCATGAGCTGGGGCAACTGCGGTTATGCCTTTCCCACAATGATTGGCGCTAAAGTCGCAGCTCCCGAACGCCCCGCCGTTTCATACGCTGGAGACGGGGCCTGGGGCATGAGCATGTCAGAGGTTATGACCTGCGTCCGTCACAATATTCCCGTTACCGCGGTCGTCTTCCACAATCGACAGTGGGGGGCAGAGAAGAAGAATCAGGTAGACTTTTACAATCGCAGATTTGTCGCGGGCGAACTCGAAAACCAGAGCTTTGCCGGGATCGGACGCGCTATGGGGGCGGAGGGTGTGACGGTGGACCAGCTCAAGGATGTAGGTCCAGCGCTGAAGAAGGCAATCGATATGCAGATGAACGATGGCAAGACCACCGTCCTGGAAATTATGTGCACGCGTGAGCTGGGTGACCCGTTTCGTCGAGACGCGTTGAGCAAGCCCGTACGGTATCTGGAAAAATATAAGGACTATGTGTAAGTTGCCACCGTTTGCTTGTAACCAGTGATGACTGAAATCTCCGAGATCTGGCCCGATCGGGAGGTTTCAGTTGCCGAAGTGTTTGGCATCGACACTGATCTTCGCGCACCGGCGTTCCGCCTGCGCGACGATCACGTACCTGAAATCGATGAGGCCTATCGCTTCAACACCGATGTGACCCTGGCAATACTCTCGGGATTTATTGCCAATCGGCGCGTCATGGTGCAGGGGCTGCACGGCACCGGCAAATCTACCCACATCGAACAGGTCGCCGCCAGGTTAAACTGGCCCTGCGTTCGCGTCAACCTGGACGGGCATATCAGCCGTATGGACCTGGTAGGCAAGGATACAATCGTCTTGCATGATGACAAGCAGGTCACGCATTTCCAGCAAGGCATCGTACCTTGGTCACTGCAGCGACCTGTCGCTCTGGTGTTCGACGAGTACGATGCGGGAAGGCCGGACGTGATGTTCGTTATCCAACGCATCCTCGAGCGAGATGGCAAATTTACGCTGTTGGATCAAAACACGGTGATGCGGCCCCATCCCTATTTCCGCCTGTTCGCCACATCGAACACCGTTGGACTGGGCAACCTTACTGGCCTGTATCACGGCACTCAGATGTTAAACCATGCACAGATCGACCGCTGGAACATTGTTGCATCTCTTAATTACCTGCCGCCGGAAGAGGAAGTAGCAATAGTGCTGGCCAGAGTGCCTATGCTAGATGACCAGCCCGGGCGAAGGCTGGCGAAATCGATGGTTGCCCTGGCTAATTTAACCCGTAAAGGATTTGCTGCCGGTGACCTGTCTACGCTGATGTCGCCGCGCACGGTCATCACCTGGGCGGAAAATCTTGAATATTTTGGCGACCTGCGTACAGCCTTCCGGCTGTCCTACCTGAACAAATGCGATGAGGCTGAGCACCCGTTAATCGCCGAATACTTCCAGCGCTGCTGTAGCGAAGAGCTAGATCCCACATCCTTGCAGCCTGTGGCAACCAATTAGTGGATGAGGTCCGGCGCACCGTTCTGCGCCAGCAAAAAATTGAGGAGCTTTGTGCCGCATCCTTAAGAGCGCTAACGGGTGATCATGATCTACACTTCAGGGGACGGCGCTTGTACAAAGGGACAACACCAATCGCGGTGCACGCCCCGCACCTACAATTAGACCTCGAACAGGATGACTTTACCTCTTACCGGGGCATGACTGACAGCATTGCCTTACGCATGCGGTGCTCCGATGCGCAGCTGCACGCTCGTTTGAGCCCGCGAGAACCGGTGGAAAGGCTTGTTTTTGACCTGCTTGAACAGCTCCGAGTGGAGACACTCGCACCGGAGACCATGCCTGGAATGATCCGGAACATGCGTTATCGTTTCGAACAGTGGTCAAAGCACTTATACCTCTCAGGGGTGACCGAGAGCGATGTCGGAATGTTGCTGTATGCCGTATCACAAATCTGCTGGGCCCGGTTACACGGTTTGCCCGTTTGGGAGCAGACAGAGGACCTGCTGGAACCCACCCGCGGTGCCCTGGGAGCACTGTTGGGACACGACCTGGTTGGTATTAAGCGCCACCGGCAAGACCAGTTGGCATACGCTCCGCATGCCAGGTCGATCGCGTCGGTTATTGGCCAGAGCATCAACGATGCTCTATCGGTGGGACAGGACAGCGATGGACAGGACAACGGGCGGAGGGCGCTTTTCAGCTTGCTCAACTTCGAGCAGAACGACGCCGGCGATATCGCCACTGCGCCCACCGGCGAAAGTAAGGCCCTGGGAGAAGCACTGCAGAGCTATCGCGTTTACACCACGAAGTATGACCGTGAGGTCAATGCAAATTCATTAGTGCGCCCGGCTCTATTGAGACAGCTGCGTCTGCAGCTGGATAAGAAAATCCAAAACCAGGGCATCAACATTCCCCGGCTCGCCCGACTTTTTGCATCGCTGCTTGCGACACCACAGCTCGACGGTTGGACTTTCGCCCAGGAAGAGGGTTACGTAGACGGGCGCCGCTTAGCGCAGCTGGTAACGTCGCCGGCAGAGCGACGTCTGTTTAGGTGGCAGCAGTATCGGCCGCATGCAAGGTGTCTTTTGACTGTGCTCATCGATTGTTCCGGATCAATGAGAGAACACATGGAGTCTATTGCAATGCTGATCGATATCCTGACGCGTGCCCTCGAGCATGCGGAGGTTACGACAGAAGTACTGGGTTTTACCACCGCAGCATGGAGCGGTGGGCGCGCACAACGTGATTGGATACGTCAAGGACAGTGCAAGCACCCCGGTAGGTTAAACGAACGCTGCCACATTATCTACAAAGACGCCGACACCAGCTGGCGTCGAGCGCGTTCGGCCATTGCCGCTCTATTGAAAGCAGACCTGTTTCGTGAAGGTATAGATGGCGAAGCGGTGGAATGGGCCTGTAGCCGACTAATACCGCGCCGGGAACAGCGCAAGATCCTGATCGTAATATCTGATGGCAGCCCGATGGATACTGCGACCGCCCTGGCAAACGATACCTTTTACTTGGACAATCACCTGAAACAGGTGGTGGGTCGGCGGGAGATCAGCGGTGATGTCGAAATATATGGCCTAGGCGTAGGCCTCGACCTGAGTCCGTTTTACAGTCGCAGCCTGGCCATCGATATCTCAAGCGAGATAAGCAACCACCTGTTCTTTGAAATTATACAGATGCTGCGCGGACAGCACCGTCGCTAGCGATGCATCGATTAAGGCCCGGACGATATGTTCGGGCGGGGCATCAATGGGTTACAGTTTTTAATGGTGACCCGGCCTTGCAGCAAGTTTCCTTTCGAGTACTCAGAAAAATGACAGGTATTGGTTGCCGGATCATAATTCTCAATCCATAAATGTTCGTCTTTCCAGGTTGCGCCCATATGGTACTGACCAGCAGGAACAGTTATAGACATCACGCCACCCCAATGTTTTACAAAAATCTGCTGAAAGTGAAAATAATAGGCGATCCAGCCGGAAACAAAAATCAACGCCGCGACTCCACCACCCCACCACAGTTTGTCTGCTCTGGCTGCAACCCAGATAACCGCAATGATCAGCGCAATGATCAGTGCCCAATATAAATAAGTAATCATCTTTAAATTTTTCCAGGTACTAATGCTGACTGTTCTCGCACTGCTCGGCGGGACGAGCAGTCAAACTGCGCCAAGGGCTTGAGAAATTTCATCAACCTCTTCTGCCGAAAGACTCGCGGTGAAGAGTTTTATACGGGGTAATATATCTGCCGTGCCGAAATAGTCTTTGCTACATTCTACATGGACAAATCCTATCGACGAAAACCGCGCTTCCTCCCAGATCTGTAAAACGATACGCCATGTCCGGGCCGCAATGATTTGCCTGCACTGACGACACTTAGCCCGACCCGACGGAGCGCGTTCCACCCGCGCAATCCGTGGCAGCCGGTAATGTCTCTGCCCGGCCTCTGCCAGCTGCCTGATTGATTCTTCCACCGATGCCCCCTCGACACTGAGAAATTCATCAGGACGCCGGCAGGCGCCACAGATAAGGTGGAACCAATAAGTCGCCTCGCCCTCACCAAACGGATTAGGGGCTCTCTCGCCAAAGCGAAGAGCATCTTTTTTAATTGCTTCTCCACAACCCCTGCATTTCGCGCGGCCACTGCTAGCAGGTTCAATTATGTGCGTCATGGTCCAACCGCGCTAAGCTAGCGCGCTTCAGTTTGCTCGCCGATGATAGAACGCCAAAAAACAATAGATTGAGTGCGGCTTCCGCGCCGGAATGGAACGCGCGATATCTCCCACAGGTTCACCTGGAGAGCGGCTCGCCTTCCACCGTAATTCTGTGCATCAACCTACGCTGACCGTTGTAATCGTTGGCGGCGCGGTGCCATGTTGCCCTGTTGTCCCACATTGCCAAAGTGCCCTCTGCCCAGGATAGGTGGCAGGTAAAACAGGGCTGGCTCGCATGCCGGTACAGATACTCAAGCAGCGACTTTGATTCTTCTTGCGTCCAACCTTCAAAGCCGACCGTAAAATCAGGATTGACATAGAGCGCTCTGCGCCCGTTTGCAGGATGAATAACAACGACGGGATGGACGGCGTCCTGCACTGCTCTCTCCGGATGACTTATTCTTCCATCCCTGCGTGTTTCCAGTGTCTGCGTTCCGTCACCAAACGCGTGTCGGCTGGAGTGTTTGGCACGGAGCCCAGCCAACATCTTCTTTAAACCATCGGGCAGTGCATCGTATGCGGCAATCATGCTGGCAAACAAAGTTGCACCACCATAATCTGGCACGACTTTAGCATACAGAATCGAGGTGAACGCGGGTTCGGCGTCGTAGGAATGATCAGTGTGCCAGCATTGCCCTATGTTCTGCCGCTGTTCCGGCTCCTTACGTATTTCTGCAATCATTGGGTAGCCGGGTACTGCTCCAAAAAATCTGTTGATATTGATTCGCCCCCAACGCTCGGCAAATTCTATATGCTCTTCTGGCGTCAGCCTTTGGTCACGAAAAAAGATAACCTGATAGCGGTAAAACGCCTGGCGAATCTGACTAAACTCTGCGTCACTCAGAGGCGCGGATAGATCAACATCCCCTATTTCGGCGCCAAGGGCGCCGCCTAGCTGTTTGACACGAACGGGCATGGTTTAATCACAAACTGCCATGGCAGCGATTTCTGATCGTCATATCTGAAGATCAAAGATACTCAAAGTTTATCTTCGGCATAGGCCGGCCTGCACCCATAGTTTTCAACATACAACCGCATTGCGATCGCCCTCTGTTCACAGGCGTGCTTACTCTCAAAAACTGTGTGTATTTCGGCCACGCCAAAAGGATCGCCATTAGCATTAGCAATTACAACATAGAGTATCCAGACTATCGTTTTCATGCATCACCTTTCGACCGATACCAGTTCATATAAATCTGTTTGCGCGAGAATGCGAGCGTACACCGAGGCACGGATATTCACTCGAGGAATATCGGTGGGATCTGCCGGGTTAAAGATTCCTGATTAATCTCGAACACGACCGGAACCCGCAGCTCCAGTTTGGTCCCGCCCATTTCAACGGGCATGATGGGAAAAGGATCGGCTCGCTCGATCATCTCAACCGCTTCTCTGTCCAGAATCGCGAATCCCGAACTTTGCTCCAACTGTATCGAGATAACTTTACCGGAACGGTCAATCACAAACCGCACGATTGCCCTGCCTTCTTGGCCAGCCAGTCGTGCCGCTCGTGGATAGTGCATATTTTCCCGCAGCCAGCCCTTTAGTAATCCGGCATAACGAGCGCTCACTCCGCTGATGTCATGCAATTCCTCGAGGGTAATCGCTCGCGCGATCTGCTCTTGAGGCTCGACCGAGGTGGATGCGGCAGTCTGCAGCGTGACGGCTGCACTAACGGCGGTCGCACCAACCTCCTCCACGCTCTCCAGGCTTGGTGTTTCCCTCGCTAGCGCCGCTGGTGTCACCTGTTGCTCTGGCTTTGAGGCAGCAGAGAGCTGTGCTTCGGTGGGGACCGGTTTGACTTCGTCCTTTACCGGCAGCTCCTGGTTTATCGTATCCTGCATCGGGATGGGCGCAATATTCAAATGCTCCAATTCGGTTGGAGCGGCAACGGGCTCGGGCACTTCCCTCTCTTGAGCTTCAAACTGCAGCGGGACCGGCCCGCGTGAGCTGACCTCTTCCTTACTGTCAGCCGTGGGGGCCAGCACCACGGCTTCCCTGGCCTCGCTACTCTCTTCCGCCGGCAGCAGCAGCGTAGTCGCGGCGATGACCTTATCGACGTCGCTTACTTCACTATCGGCCCTAAGCACCGCCACATCTTTGGATTCGGGCGCTTCCGCCGCCTCTAGCTCAATCGCGCGGCGCCCTGTGCGCGGCGCGACGACGTCCTGGACTGCTTTTTCGACGTCTTCTACTTTCGGTTGCGGTACGGCGGACTGCCTCTCATCCATTGTAGTCGCGGAGGGCGGCACCAGAGGACTTGGTTTAGGACTGCCGAGCAGGCTGGTCACAGCAGACGCGTGGCCAGAGCCGGTGCCGAGACGAACGACAATCCTTTCGCTGCCTAATTCTTGATCCATCGGTAAAGCATGTCGCGCCGGTTCGAACCACATAATACCTGCAATATGGACTGAAACTGCGACCAGCAGCGCGACCGCCCAGTGTGAGGCATCAATCAGCATGGCTATTGCACGGCGTGCTCCGTCAGCAGGGTGAGCTCCCGCACGCCTGCCTGCCGCAAGATCTCCATGATATGGATCAACCGATTCGCTTCAATTTCAGCATCTGCTTTTATCTGAAATTGCCTCTCCGGATCCTGCTGCAACAAGTCTAAAATTACCTGATCAAGGGCTGCAATGTCGACTTCATTGTCCTCTAAAATCATGGGCCCGTCTGCGGGCACAATAATGCGAATCGGCTCACCACTTTGTACCTGACTACTGTAGGAAATCGGTGGTGATACGTCTAACTCATTAGTCGGAACAATTCGCCCTACTAGCATAAAAAAGATTAGCAACAGGAAAACCACGTTCACCATCGGCACCACGGTCACTTCAACGCGATGATCCTCTTGCGGTGGATTAATTCTCATACCCAGGTTTCCGCGTTAACGCCACACTCTGCGCGCCAGAACTTTTCAACAAATCCAGTAAAGACACCACCTCCTGCAGGGAGACGCCTCTGCCCGGCTGCACCAGATAGCTGTATTTTGTATCTCCCACAGAGCGTTGAGCGACTTCCTGCGCAAGCTGCACTTCGGTTGTAGGCAAACCGCTGATATTGAGCGCGCCGCCCTGGCCAATCCTGATAAGCACTACGCCAAGATACTCTGCCGCTTTCTCACCCTTAGCAGCGGTCGGTGTCAACATATTGATCACCCGGGCATCATTAAAATTGGACACCAGCATGAAGAATACTAACAAGATGAAAACCACATCCACCAGTGGGGTCAAGATCACCATCGCCCGGCGACGCCTAAAGGCATCTTCGGTCCTACTGTCTATGCGTTGCGTGAAGCTTGTCAGTGCCATGTTCAGCCGGCGGTTCATTGAATGCCCAGGTGAATACCTGGGTAACCGCATTCTCCATATTGTGGGCGGTCCGTTGTACGATACGCTCGAACCAGTTCAGCATAGCCAGGGTCGGAATAGCCACCACCAGCCCAGCAGCGGTGGTTACCAGCGCCTCCCAGATTCCACCCGACAGCACCGTTGGATTAACCCGGTTCCCTGCCTGCTCAAGCTGCTGGAACGCCTCGATCATGCCCAACACCGTACCCAGCAATCCCAGCAGCGGACTCAAAGTTCCAATAACCTCCAAGCCGCGCAAGTATGAACGCAGTCGTTCCAGATAAACTGCAGCCACCCGTTCCGCCTCTTCCCTGACCATATTTTCGCTAAGATCACTTCGAGCATAGCCTACAATGGCGACATCCATCACCCGGGCCACCGGGCTTCGCCTGCGAGCCAGCATGCGTAATACGTCTTCATACTGACCCGAGCGATAATGACGCAGCGCTAATGGCACAAAGGAATTATCCAGAACATGCATGGAAGCAAACTGATAAACTTTGACTAATATGATGGTCAGCGCAATGATGGATAGAGCCAAGAGGGCGACAAGCACCGGCCCACCAAGTTCCAGCAGAGTATTCAGCCGCTCAATCACTTAGTCCTTACCTCGCTCAACCCGTTAGTGTTACTTGAAGAATGACACCAGGTTGCGTGAGGTAGTCTCTATACGTGCCAGACAATCACTGTACTCACCAGCCGGACCGCTGCAACTGAGAACGTCATTCAGCAAAATCCTTCCCAGCTGCTCACAGGACACATCCTGTATATCGAACAATTTGACGCTGGTTTTTCCCACTGGTAGAGGCGCCCCCTCCACAGCTATACGCTTATTGATCAAGCCATCGGCATCGAACATTACCAAATCCAGCTTGAGTGAATCGTAGGACGTTCCGCTGTTATTCTCAAAAATCATGTAGGCACGGCAGGCATTCTCTACCGATTCCAACTTGTTCAGCTCAATCGTAAGGTTCTGTTGAGCAGAAACCGGGGTAGAACAAACGAATAAAAACAAACAGCAGAAGCATACGTGATGCCGCATTGATGCCAATGATAATTTTAAAGTCCCGTACATTCCATCTCCGGAATTGCTTATAGTCCACCCATACCCCGCACAGTGTAATGGCTTAATGCATTTACAGCCAGAGTATAAACGGACTTGAGTGGTGAATGTTTGCTCAAACGGTGCTTATTTTCTACTGATATCGTCTTACCGGCGCTGCTCTACCGCGGGGCGCGCGCGCCGTTGAAAGCAGTCAAGTGTTGAACTCTGCGGTCACTTTCCGCAAGTGCACCTGTTGCGCTGTGCCAGACCGACCAGTTGTTCCAGATTAACAGATCTCCCGGTCGCCATTTATGGACATAGACATATTCCGGGTCGATCCCGGGGCGCATGAATTTTTCCAGGACATACTTGGATTCGACCACGCCAAGGTGGCGTGGATCGTGTTTGCCAGTCTCTTCTAAATGGTGCATGCAACGCGGATGCGCCATCAGCGCTTTTTCTCCAGTCACCGGACAAGTCCACACCAGCGGGTATACCTTGGCCGCCGGATCAGCGATTGGCATTCCGGCTGCATCCTGTCCCTGCTCGAATTTCTCTTCTGCCTGTGGGTCAACAACGCGTAGCCCATTTCTGGTATTGCCCAGATGATATGTGGCCATAAACGGATGCGCCCGATAATGCACCCGCATGCGCAATGCCTTGTCCTGTAATTCCTCCGGCAATAGACGAAAGGCTTGGCGACCGCTGACAAACGCAGTTGCGCCCGGGGCACAATACAGCCGTCCGCCACAGCGGTCATCATAGTCAATCCATTTACCTGAACTGCTCGGCGCTTCGACGCACAGCATCTGTGTGTACCGGCAGGGATCATGCGCATAAAAGGCGCCATCGATGTGCCATTGCAATGCTCCTCCGCCCAGCACCTGTGAACTCTGCTCCTCTCCGTAGGCTTTGCGCTTCCCACCGAGCCGAACTTTTAGCCCAAAATGGTCGATCTCACCCTTACCTAGTACCAACACCCCCGGCTCATCCGGAATTTGATAGGTACCGGCCTCGTTACCTTGCTCAACCTTGAACGCTTCCCACGGGTTTTCTGTTTGATCCCGCCAGACTGTTCGAGCTTCTGCATCGACCATCTTATAAAACTTAACTTCGTCCGTGGGATGCAAATGACTCTGCGTGCGAAAAACCAGCAGCTGATTGCGATGCAGCGCCTCTCTGATGGCATTTACCTGGTTAACAGCCAGCGCGGAACAATCAACTGCACAGACCTCAATGCCGAAATATTTACTGTTGATGGTGCGCAGATTCAGTTCAACCACACTTTACTCCTGTCGACGGTTGTACCATGGTAATGCAAGCGAAGTATCAGCATAACCTTACACTATGTTTATCCGTAACGCTGGACGCGGATTACTTCAGTAACGCAGCCCGTTAATTTAGTATGGGCTGGTGCAAAACGATCGGAGGCGTGATCAATGCTGGAAACAACCATCGCGGGCAGCCTGCCCAAACCTGAATGGCTGGCCGAGCCGGAGAAACTGTGGGCACAGTGGCGACTTGAAGGGGCGTCGCTAGAGTACGGCAAGCGGGATGCCGCACTCATGTGGTTGAAACAGCAGGAAGATGCGGGAATCGATATTGTAAGTAACGGCGAACAGTTTCGTCAGCACTTTGTACACGGTTTTCTGCAACAGGTAAGCGGCATCGACTGGAACATCATGACGCCGATGGGCATCCGTGACAATCGCTACGTGGTCGATGTTCCCACCGTAACCGCGGCGGTCAGTCGAAAAGGTCCGGTACACAGCAGCGAGGTCAGGTTCACTAGAGCCCATACGAAACGACTGCTTAAGTTTACCCTTCCCGGGCCAATGACCATATGCGACACCATTGCGGACAATTACTATGGTCGAAGAAGTGACATGGCCATGGCGTTCGCCGAAATCCTGAATCAGGAGGCCGCCGAAATCGCAGCGCTGGGCGTCAATGTAATTCAGTTTGATGAACCTGCGTTCAACGTTTTTAGGGATGACGTAAAGGACTGGGGCATAGAAGCGCTGCATCGCGCAATAGCAGGTTTACCGTGTAAAACCGCCGTACACATCTGCTATGGTTATGGCATAGAAGAGAATGTGAAATGGAAAAAAACGCTAGGTTCTGAGTGGCGACAATACGAGGAAATATTTCCCGCCATCAATCGGAGTCGCATCGACCAGGTCTCGCTCGAGTGTGCTAACTCCAAGGTGCCGATGTCCTTGCTCCGACTGCTGCGGGACAAAGAGGTCATGGTTGGGGCTATAGATGTGGCATCACATACGGTGGAAACATCTGAGCAGGTCGCCGCAACCATCAAACAGGCGCTGCAGTACGTCGATGCAGCGCGGTTATTTCCCTGCACAAACTGTGGCATGGCGCCTTTACCCAGAGACGTCGCCGTGGGTAAAATACGCGCGCTTTCCGGTGGGGCAAACCTGGTAAGACGATCCCTGGGGTAGCGCGCATGCAACGCCCACGGGGAGTTTCCATAATTTACGTCGAATTTCTCGTTATTATCTATAATGAATAGGCGTGGCCAGTAGCAGAAGGAATCGTTGGAAAAAACCGATATGAGCATGAGCACAAACACAAAATCCGTTGTTCCGATTAAGAAAAAGCGGCAGGTTGCGCGACGGGCGACCAACGTAGTGTGGCACGATCTGCTGCTGGATAAAGCGACCAGATCACAGATCAAAGAACAGAATCCTTGCCTGTTATGGTTTACTGGTTTATCCGGTGCAGGCAAATCGACCATCGCTAACATTGTTGAGAAAAAACTTAATGCCCGGCACAAACACACATACCTGCTTGATGGCGATAATGTGCGGCACGGTCTGAATAGGGACCTGGGTTTCACCGATGAAGACAGAATCGAAAATATCCGTCGTGTCGGTGAAGTAGCTAAACTTTTTGTCGATGCTGGAATCATAACCATTGCGTCCTTTATATCGCCCTTCCGCAGCGATCGTAGACTGGTTCGGGAACTGGTCGATCCCGATGAATTTATCGAAGTATTTGTGTCGGCTCCTTTGGAATTGTGCGAGAAAAGAGACCCTAAGGGTTTGTACAAAAGGGCCAGGGCGGGAGAAATTTCTCACTTTACCGGTATTGACTCACCATATGAAACACCGGAGCACGAGCACATTATCCTGGATACGTCTGAGCTGACTGCTGAGCAAAGCGCGGATCAGCTGATCGGTTACATGATCGTAAACGGCTTCATTGATAATCCAGCCTGATCATTAGCTAAATCCGGTTCAGCCTGCCAGGCCTGCTGAGTCAGGTATTGGCGTTACTTAATGACCGGGAAATATCCGGTTTTGATTAACCTGCACCAGGCAAGGTTCAGTTGTGGTGAAGGCGCGGTCAAGCGCCGGCGCCAATTGGTCAAGCGCGTTGACCTTGCCATATTCCCAACCGCAGGCCCGTGCCAGCAGCTCAAAGTCTGGATTGCGCTGACAAACACCGGTTGGCGTCATCCCGGCAGCGACCATGTCATCCCTGATCTGTTCCAATCGGTCGTTGTTCCATAGCACAATCTTGACGTTTAGACCCAATTCCACCGCAAGCGGCAGCTCCTGCATGGTGTACTGCAACCCGGCATCACCGACGATGACCACGCTGGGTGCTGAGGGGTCGGCAATAGCGCCTCCAATCGCAGCCGGTAAGGCGTATCCCAAGGTTCCGAACCCCGTGGGGTGGTGCCAACTGTTTGCCCGCGGCAAAGGCATGAAGTCGATTGCAGTGTAAGCCAGCTGGGTCATATCGCTGAAAACCTGCGCATTAACCGGCAGGCTGGCCTGCAGAACCTCGAGCACCTGCATGTGACGCTGCTCCTTTGCCGTCATGCTGTCGAGCACGGCTTTATTCAGCCGCTCGCAGCGCTGTGCGCTGTTAAGCGCATTGGCTTCCCGCTTGGTCACAGATAAACGCTTACCTAGCCTGTCCAGCGCCTCCGTCACGTCCGCGCATATGGCGATAACTTCGCCCCTTGCCAGCAGGTTAGGGCTGTTTATATTGATTCGAATTTGCCGCGTTGGCAGAGGCAGCGCGTCATGCCAGTGATCAGTTTGACTTAGATCAGTACCCAGCAGGATAGCCAAGTCCGACTCACTGAGTAAGTCCTGTACTGCAGGCACGCGCAGCTGCGCGCCGGCGCTCAGCCTGTGCCCGGCTGGAATGACACCCCGGCCTGCTACCGTGGTAATGACCGGGCAACCGATCGCCTCGGCCAGCTGCACCACCCTGTCGGAACAAAACCGAGTACCGCCGCCGGCGACGATAACCGGCCGCTGTGCGGCCTCGATGTATTCTATAGCCCGCTCAATTTTCTTTTCGCTGGCAAGCGGCATGTCGGGTAGATCCACCGGCTGCCAGCGATCCGTAAGCTCCGCATGCAGCAGTGGAAGAGGCACGCTGATGTGTACCGGCCTGGGTCGTTCGCTGGTAAATACGGTGAATGCGCGGGCAATGAGTTCGGGAATTTCAGCGACGCTCTGCGCGGTTGCGCTCAACGCCGTCAAGGGTGCCGTCACCCCAGCCTGGTCCGTGATTTCGTGCAACCGCACTCGATTGTGACCGCCGCCGTCCGGGGGATTGACTGGGGAGATGACGAGTACAGGCACAGAATCGGCAAAGGCTTCTCCCAAAGGGGTGGTAATGTTGGTCACTCCGGCACCGGTGATGACGAAACACACGCCAGGTCGACCCGATATCCGGGCATATCCATCTGCCATGAAGCCCGCACCCTGCTCATGGTGTGCGAGCACATGCGTAACCCCACACGTTGTATCGGCCAGGCCGCGGTACAGCTCCAGCGTGTGCGTACCGGGAATACCAAAAACGTGGCGCACCCCGTAGTCCGCCAACAGTCGAGTTATGGCTGCGCCCGCTTGCACCTGCGCTTAGCTGGTCGGGGCCGGTGCTGATGTTGTGCTGCGCTTATGCATGCAACAATTCTCGGCTTAGATTAGCGGTACAACTTTATAACAGAAATTTCCAGTCCCTGTCGTTTTTTAATGGCGTAGACCTTTCGCTGCACTGCCGCCTGCCTATATGATCCGGGCGCAAACAAATAATCCAAGCACCAAGGTTTGAAGAATGCGCTACTCTGAGCTGACCAACCGCATTGCCGGTGAATCTGTTGACACTTGGCGCGTGCACTATCGCGCAATGGCAAGGCTGGATGCGGGAGAGCAGATTTTTTTATTGAGCGTCGGCCAGGAGAGCGACTCGCTCAGTCCGCCCGGCGTGATGCGCGCCGGTATCCACAGTATTGAAAGCGGCAGGCACCACTACACAGCAGTTGAAGGTGATCGCCGTCTGCGCGAAATCATCGCCCAGCGTCATGCAGGGCAGTGTAGTATTCCGGTTGACCCCGACTGCGTCGTGGTATTCTGCGGCGCACAGAATGCACTGTTTGCCACCGCCCAGATCTTGCTACAGGCGGGTGATGAGGTCATTCTGGTCGAACCGTACTACACCACTTACCCTGCCACCGTAACCGCCAGCGGCGCAACATTAGTCAGCGTTGTACTGAAACCTGAGGAAGAATTTCAACTGAACGCCGAACGTGTGATCGAAGCCATCACGCCTCAAACCAGAGCCATTTTAATCAACACGCCGAACAACCCAACCGGGGCAATATACACCCGAAAATCGCTGCAGGCCCTGGTCGACGTCTGCGGTGAGCGGGATATCTGGTTGATATCCGACGAAGTCTACATGGATATCGTCAACCAAAGCAGCTTGTGCCGGCCATGCAGCCTGCCCGGCGCAGATAAAGCTGTCATCTGTATTTCCAGCGTCTCTAAAACCTATCGCATGACGGGATGGCGTGTAGGGTGGGCCATTGGCTGCAAAGAGCTGGCGCAACACTACTATAACCTCAACATGTGCATGAGCTACGGATTGAGTGGAATCGCTCAGGATGCGGCGGCACACGCCCTTGTACATGAAAATAAGGTTGCTACGGAGATTACGCGCAGGCTGGCGGCACAGCGACGGTTGGTCATCGATAAGTTGTCCGGCATACCGGATACCCAAATTTATGGCGGAGGCGGTGGCATGTTTGTCATCATGGACATACGTAGACTCGGCGTTGACGCGATGTCATTTGCTGCAGGGCTGCTGGATGAAGAAGGGGTGTCGGTGCAGCCGCTGCTTGGCTTTGGCAACAGCTGCAAGGGTTTGTTGCGCATCAGCGCCGTGCTCAACGAGGATCGGCTGCTCGAGGCCTGCCGGCGTATTGCCCGCTACACGGCATCACTGTAGAGAAAAGGCTGGGCAATTGTTTCGGCGCCAGATGCCTTTGCCCCGCTCATTCGTTTAACCGTTGTTTACCACTTTAAAATCGATTGCTTCGTTGTTGTTGAGCTATGGGCTTCTGCTCATAGCCAACGGTTTGTTCTCGACCCTGCTCGGCGTGCGCACGACTATCGAAGGATTTTCTACCGAGATAGTCGGCGTCATTATGGGCTCGTATTTTTTCGGCTTGTTTCTTGGTGCTCGTTATGCAGTCAGCGTGGTCGCAGCGGTCGGGCACATCCGATCTTTTGCCGCATTCGCCTCAGTCATCTCAATAACGGCGCTCACGCATGCCCTGCTGGTCAACCCGATGGCTTGGATAGTGATGCGAGTTGCCTCGGGTTTCTGTATGGCCGGTATGGTCATGGTTACAGAAAGCTGGATCAACGAACGCGCCAGTAACGAAATGCGAGGCCGAATTCTCTCTATATACATGACAACCAATTACGCAGCCGCCGGCTTGGGCCAGTTTTTACTCCCGCTGGCAGATCCCGGAGGGTTTCACTTGTTCAGCTTGACCTCGATCGTTTTTTCACTCGCCCTGGTGCCTGTTTTGCTCACCAGAGCCAAGGCCCCGCGTCCGGTGCAGGCAAAGCCGGTCAAATTGAGCAAGCTGTACCAGATATCACCTTTGGGCCTGATTGGCTCGTTTTGTGCAGGCATGGTTAACGCCATGTTCTATGGCATGGGGCCCGTGTTCACCCGGGAGATCGGTCTGTCATTAACCGGGACATCAATGTTCATGGCCTCGATCATACTCGGCGGTCTCATTTTGCAATGGCCTATAGGCAGGTTATCCGATCGTACCGATCGTCGCTTCGTTATTATCGGCGTTGCCTTCGCCACCTCCATCGCATGTTTGTTCATTTTGGTTTTTGCCCGTATGCCGGGGCCCGGCTTATTCGCATCCGCCGTAATATACGGCAGCCTTGCCTTCACCATCTATTCCCTAAGCGCTGCCCATACCAATGACTTTGCACATCCAGAGGAGCTGATTCAAACCGCCAGCGCGCTATTAGTGGCGTTTGGTGTCGGCGCCATATTCGGTCCGATCCTGGCCGCATTCATGATGGGGTGGTTTGGAGCCGATGGGTTGTTTGGATCGAGCGCGGTCATCACGGCGCTGCTCGGATTTTATACGCTGTACCGGGTCAAGGTCAGGGACGCCAAGACGGCCGCGGAAAAATCACAGTTCATACCGGTCCCCAGCACGCAGTTTACCTCAGAGGAGATCTACGGCGCGGCGCTCGATGAACGAGAGCAGGAAAGGACTTAAGAACGGCACGCGAGCAGGATGGCGTGAGCCGATACTTTAAAAACACCAGTCATAGCACGCTGAGCTTGCCTACCCCGGGCAGCTTCACGCCGACATCGTTGAAATCTAATCCCATTGTTGTCCCCAGCACATGAATTTCCAGACCCTCGTGCCAGGCGAGCGCCATGCCGAACAATCCCCACAAAGAAACCTGCCAGCCCGAACCGGACGGCGTGGGGGCAAACATAACTCCATCACCCAGGTAGTCCTTGCCGATCGCATTAGCCGGCATTTCAAGATACAGTTCAGGCACCTGGCGGGCAATCCAAGCAACGAAAGTGTTCGAATTGGGTCCCGGCCAGACAGCATAACTGCCGCGCTGCTGGTAAGGGTAAGCCTGAACCGCGGCTTGAATTCTGGGTATTAATTTCGCGGCCTTTTCTCCCTTAAGCTCGAGGATAATGTCCGGCACGTTGCCGTACCAGCGTCCGTCAACCGGATACTTGTCCTTGCGCACCGGGTGCCCCCAACCCACGACGTCAAAGCGTGTAAAGTGCTCGCCGCCCTCCGCTTTGAAAACAATCCAAGTGTGTACCGAAAATACGCCTTTCCAGCGGCCGGCCCGCGCCGCGTAGACCTGAACAACGGCCTGCTTCTCGCTGCGTGGGTCCGGCGCCTGATGTGACGAAGACCAGTCCGCAGTGCGCCAGCTTTCTGGCCAGCCTGCAGTTAGCGACCAGGCACCAGTGACGGAAACGGGTACTAACACAAGGAGTACCAAACCCAGTAGAAGCTGTCGTATTAAAGATACTATCATTGCCTGATGCGTTCGCTTTAAGCCATATTCTTACACCGCCAGGCCGATAGCGCAAAGGTGATGCTGACTTCACCTGGGTTTGCGGAAAGGTTAGCATTCGCCTGCGCGTTCGAGTCTTACCGCAACGCGTCATGTATGCAGCTAAGGCGGAGATACTATGACAGCAACACTCAGCAGGCGGAAACAAGACGGGGGCACGGCTAAACTGCAAGACTGGGGAATCGATTCGGAGTATGGGGTGCTGCGTGATGTATTGCTCGGCCCACCAGAATCGTTCCGCTGGATGGAGGACAACGCACAGTTCAGTTCGATCGTGCGGGATACGTTAAGAAAGGGTTATCAGTTCGACCCTCAACTGGCGCTGAGCCAGCATGGGGAAATGGTGCAAGCGTATGAAGACGCGGGCGTGACCGTGCATACGTTGCCGCGCAATGACCACACGCCCTATGGCGTCTACGCCAGGGATTCAAGCTTCATGAGTCCCTATGGTGCGGTAATCTGCCAGCTGGCTAATCCGCGGCGCCGCGGGGAGTATGCCAACGTGCTGGATTTTTATACCTCAGCCCAAATTCCCATTTATGACATGGTCAGTGCCGGTAACTTTGAAGGCGGCGATTTCAACATCATACGCCCGGACGCGGTCTTGATCGGTTACACCGGTTTTCGCTGTGAAGAGGTGGCGGCGAAACAGATCGGTGGCTGGTTCGAGAATGAGGGGTGGGAGGTTAAGTACGCACCTATGGACTCGTTCTACGTTCACATTGACCTCATGGTTTGTATGCTGGCGGAGAAACTGGCCGCCGTGTGTATCGACACAACAGAACCCGATGTTTTGGATTGGCTGCGGGGAAAGGGTATTGAAATTGTTGAAGTCTGCTTTAAGGATACGATGGCGCTTGGCTGCAACGTAATGTCTCTGGGCAACGACCGCATACTGTCCCCGTTGGAGAGCAAGGACCTGAACGCAAAGCTTAGAGCGCTGGGTTTCGAAGTCTATGATCCCAGCATGACCATGTATCTGCGCGCGGGCGGCGGCATTCATTGTATGGCGCAGCCGCTGCGGCGCGACGCCGCTTGAGACTGACCGCGGAATATCTGCGAATACCATGAGCCGAGGAGTTAACTCACCTCACGGATTCGAGGATTGGCTGGCTTTACTGCTGCAACACGACGTCGGCAGATCCTTCCACGGCGATACGGGTTCCCTGCTGCGCGTCATCGCCGGAACAAAAAACGGCGCGGTATGCCTGGCAAGCGGGCGCGAAGCAATCCCGTATGTGCACTGGCTGCAGGACGGCATGGCGATGAATAGTCGACTAATCGTGCATAACCAGTCGCAGGAAATGAATGATCTGGTGCGCCCGCAATTCACAACTGACATTCGTATTGTTACTCACACGCAGGATTTGGCGTCATTTTTAACTGACATAGAAGAGCACCGATTCGACCTGATAGTGTTAGATGTGAATGATTTAAGCCCTGATGCCGAACCACCGGTTCTGCTGCGCCTGGCTGAGCACGGCTTGTTACTCGGAGTTGGGGCTGACGCGGCGCGCAGTCATCTCATCCAGACATGTACCGATGTATACTTTTTATGCAGTCTGGGAAATGACGGTCAGAGTGTAGCGTTGAGCAGAAAAGGCATCCAGCATCGTGCCGTTCGGCGCGGGGGTCGGAGGGGAAGACGCGCAGCCGGCGATCGACGTTGATCAACTGGCTTTAAGGGGCGGTTTTTACATATGCGATTCAGTCAAGTCGCCGAAAATCTATGCCTCGCCACTTCGCGTATGCACCGTGGGTGTCATCGCCGCACGGATACACATCGTCGCCAAAGTAAAAGACCTGATCTCCGTTGTTCACCTGACGTCTACCGGCATCGATGTTGACCACGCGATCCGGACAATTCGTCTGCCAATCCGGGCAGTCACAAATTAAACTTCCTTTGGAAAACGGTATGTTCCCCTGCTTAACTGTCTGCCCATTGATTCTGACCTCGTAGGGCGAAGCCCCGTCGAATTCCGACTGCGCCACCAGAGTGACGGCGTAAGTACCTGGCTCACCTGGAAACGCAGCAGTACATGATCCGCTTCCGGAAAAGGCAGCCCGCCCCAACGCTCCATTTCGATTGGTCCAACCGGAAGTGCATCTGAAATCATCAAACGCGTTGAGGAAGATGTCGCCGGTTTGGGGCGTCTCACTGGCAGCAGTCGTCTCAGAGCTGGCGCTGGCGCCGCTGGATGCGGTATTGCTCTCTTGACCCTCGCCACTGGAAGTATCGGCATCACCGCCGCCACAGGAAACAAGTAACGCCGCAAAAAGCAGCAGACAGGCAGACGACATTCTTTTCATCATTTTTGCGCAAGCACCGAAGGTAAAGCGGCGCGTATCATACTAGACTGAAGTGCTTTTTGCACAATGATAAGCGGGGTGGACAAGCTGCAGGATTCAAAGCGCTCTTTCACTGTTTTTATTTCTGACGTCCATTTATAGTTGCTGACTGATGTGCAGTGGGGATTCGTGTGTTACCTATTGAAACAGCAAGCGCTTTTTTACTCGCCTCGGTGGTCTTAGCGCTGGTTCCCGGCCCGGATAACATCTTTGTTCTGACGCAATCCGCGCTGCAGGGACGGGGGGCAGGTCTGACCGTAGTGCTGGGTTTATGCACCGGCTTAATCGTGCACACTACCGCAGTAGCGCTGGGTGTTGCCGTTATCTTTCAAGCCTCTGCAACCGCCTTCACCGCACTGAAGCTGCTGGGCGGCGGGTATCTGCTGTACCTCGCCTGGCAAGCGTTCCGCACCGCAAGCACGACGATTACGCCCTCCCGCAGTGGGGGTTTGGGTCTGAAAACGCTTTACCTAAGAGGGATAATCATGAACGTGACCAACCCCAAAGTATCCATTTTTTTCCTGGCTTTCCTGCCTCAGTTTGCCGACCCGGGCCGGGGTTCACTCAGCTCCCAGATCATGGCCCTGGGCGGGCTGTTCATTATTGCAACGCTGCTGGTGTTCGGGAGCATCGCCCTGCTTGCAGGCTGGCTCGGAGGGTGGCTGAATCGTTCAGCAGGTGCCCAGCGAGTCATGAACTGGATTGCGGGTGCCGTGTTCGTGGGACTCGCTTTGAAACTGGTGACAACCGAACGCGAGTAGTATTTTAATCTTTACCAAGCTGGCCGATTCAACAAACCACAGCGCAAGGTTGATGTAATGACTATTAACAATGATCATGCTCCCACTTATGCCGCAAGCCTTGAGGCCTTACTGCAACAGGCCCATGGCTATGCGCTGCAATACATCAGCAGTATCGACCAAAGGCGGGTGTACCCTGCAAACGACGATATTGCCAGACTGGCTGCGTTCGACGAGCCGCTGGCGGAAGCCCCTTGCGATGCGTCGGATCTGCTGTCGCTTTTACACCTCAAAGGTTCACCCGCTACCGTGGCACAAACCGGAGGCCGCTACTTTGGCTTTGTCAATGGGGCCGTCCACCCAGCCCCCCTCGCGGCGAAATGGTTGGCAGACGTTTGGGATCAGAATCCTGCGCTGTACGTTATGTCCCCGACGATATCTCGCCTGGAAAAAGTGTGCGAGCAGTGGCTCGTGCAGCTACTGGACCTGCCGGAGGACACCGCTTTGGGTCTGGTCGGTGGCAGTTCAGTATCTATCCTCTGCGGGCTGGCTGCCGGCCGTAATGAGTTGCTCCGTCGCATGGACTGGGAGGTAAATGCTAAAGGCTTGTTTGGCGCACCGGAAATACGGGTGCTGGTTGGCGCGCAGGCGCACGCTGCCGTATTCAAAGCTTTGGCGCTTCTCGGCCTCGGCCGCGACAGGGTCGAAATCGTAACGGCGGATAAACAGGGCCGGATGCGGGCGGACTGTCTGCCAGAACTTGACCAGCGCTGCCTGCTGATCACGCAGGCGGGTAACGTAAACTCTGGTGCATTTGACCCAATCGATGAGATCTGTGATCGGGCGCGCCGCGCTGATGCCTGGGTCCATGTGGATGGCGCATTCGGACTTTGGGCTGGTGCGTCTGCGCGCAAACGTAGCTTGTATGCTGGTGTAAATAAAGCGGACTCATGGTCCGCGGATGCACACAAAACACTCAACGCACCTTACGACTGCGGAATCATTCTGTGTCGGCAGCGCGGAGCTCTGGCATCCGCCATGCAGGCTAGCGCTTCGTACCTGCAGTGGAGCGAAGACAGAGACAACATGATGTATACGCCAGATATGTCTCGGCGCGCGCGGGCGGTCGAGCTCTGGGCCACCATGAAATCATTAGGCAGAGGCGGCATCGAGGCACTGGTCGACCAGCTTTGTGACCACGCCGTATATTTCGCCGACCGGCTGCGTGCGCTCGGTTTCAAAATACTGAACGACGTTGTCTTCAACCAGCTGCTCGTCGCCTGCGAATCGCCGGCGGTAACGCGGGGAACACTCGAACACATTCAGCATTCCGGGGAATGCTGGTGCGGAGGAGCAGTATGGCACGGCGAGCCGGTCATTCGCGTCAGCGTGTGTTCGTGGCGTACTTCTAAAGACGACATTGACCGTTCGATCAATGCCTTCATCGAGGCCAGAGCGCAGGCACAGGACGCATAGCAAAAAGGCTAACAGCGTAATATCTTGATTCAGGCCAGCGCGAACGCGCATGGGTAAAACTGTCTTAGTACGCGCGCTGTAGTTCAAACCGCCACGCAATAATGCAGACCATCAGGCCCCCCACGACTATTGACACGGTAAAGCTTGTTTGCCTGAGCGCAATCTGGGCCTCCGCCTTCATGTGTATTGAGGTCGCGCTCGAAGACTTTTCACCTTTTACCATCGCCACCTGGCGCATTGTCATCGCTACGGCAGTCCTGGCCCCTATCGTTCTGTTATCACGACTGCCGCTGCCCCGTGATGGCAGAACCTGGGGGCTGTTTACCGCCACCGGTCTGCTGTACAACGCCATTCCCTTTACCTTGATCAGCTGGGGTCAGCAGTTCATTTCCAGCGGAACCAGCGCGATCGTTATCGCCAGCGGCCCGTTTATTTCCCTGCTGCTTTCACACTTCCTGACGCACGATGACCGCTTTACCTTACACAAATTCACCGGCGTGGCCATTGGTTTTAGCGGCGTAGTCGTGCTGGTTGGTGTGGATGCCGTTGATGGCAGTATCGAGGTCGTCCTCGGCCAGCTCGCCATCGTTGCTGCTGTCACCTTTTACGTTTTATCATCGCTGATCATACGGCGTATAGTGGGCGTGTCGCCTATCGTAATCAGCGCCGGTGTTCTCGCTACTTCCGCCTTATATATGGCGCCCGTTATGCTGCTTATGGATGATGCTGTTCCTCCTGATCTGGGTCATATGTCGGTGGCCGCACTGGTTTTTCTCGGGTTGGTACCCACCGCTTTCGCTTATTTGCTGCGCATCCAAATTGCGCAGCAGGTGGGAACGACCTTTCTGTCCCAAGTCAGCCTGCTGATACCCGTCTTCGGATTGCTGTGGGGCTGGCTGTTCTTGAGTGAAATCCCCGCCCAGGCCAGCTGGGTGGCACTCGTGCTGGTGCTGACGGGAATGACGGTTACGCGGCTGGAGCGACCCGCGTGCACAGCGGGCGCAAAAGTCCCGGAAACGCCCGATCACCGGTAGCGGCCATCGCGACGAGCGGCTTCAAGCTTGTCCGCGTGCGCTGTAGATTTTACTCGCATGAGCTGTATGCGGGAGAATGCTTGACGATCTAATTTGGTTCACAAGATACCGTGCTCACGCGGCGTGCTTAGATAGGAAATAGGTACACGTTATGACTGAACTCAGCGGCGGTTGTCTCTGCGGAGCGCTGCGCTACACCGCATCTGCATCGCCGACGTGGACCGGATACTGTCACTGTCGACTGTGCCAGCGCTCAACAGGAACGCCAGTTTTGGTTTTTGCCAGCGTACCGTATAGCAGTTTTACCATCAACAGGGGTCAACCAGCGCGTTATGCGTCTTCAGCAAAAGGAGAACGCTGGTTCTGCGCCAAATGTGGAACGCAGATTGCCTACTGTGACCAGGACAGCCCAACCAGTGTCGATATTAATGTCGGCAGCCTGGATAACCCGGAGTCCGTACCGCCCAAAAGTCACATCTTCACTTCCAGCCGGATCAAATGGTTCGATACCAATGATGCGCTGCCTCGCCACGCCGATTCGGATGAGGATTGAGCAATGAGACTATGAGCGCGAGGATCTGTACGAGACTGTTGCAGATTTAAACGAAAAAGGAATCAGGTTCCATACGCCGGTGACAGACCAGCCGTGGGGTTGGCGCGATACGTATTTACAGGACCCATCCGGAAACTGGATCTCGCTTTACCATGCCGGTACGGCCAGACTGCAGCCGGGCGGTCCCTAGCTTTTAAGATGAGACGTTTGCTCATTGTTGCCAGCAGAACCAATGCCTTTCTGTTTTACCAATTGCCAGGATAATTGTTCCGCGCTCAAATCTTCTTCCAGGCTGACGCCGACGCTGGCGGCGACTTCCAGCGCCGCGCGCACACCTGAAATAAACGCGCCGTGGGCCGTCGCCATGAAGTTCAGCGAAGTGGCTTCACCGGCGAAAAAAATGCGATCATCCACCGGCCGACTCAAATCTTTGCGGGCACCGTGGCGCCCTGGAGCGGTCGCCGAGTAAGCGCCACGCACCCAGGGATCGCCGCGCCACGCGGTCACAACTGATTTAACAACATTCTTGCCGGCGTCACTGCCGAACATGCGCACCAATTTTTCCCGCGCATAGTCGATTGAAGCCTCCTGCCCCGCCCTCTCCAACCAGTCGGCAAAACGACCACCGGTGCTGCCCACCGCATAGTTTTGTCCAAACGGCCTGATCTCGAAATACATCGGTATCTCATCCCCATCCAGGCAGGTAGCGGTCTGGCCCGGATGATCTGCAAAAACGTTGCGGTCATAAATCAGACAAATACGGTTGTGGTTACCCAGCTGCAAGCTGTGCATGGCGTCACGTTTCCATGCAGGCAGCCGTGGTTTGAAACGAATGTCGTTGGCGTTCAACACGCCAGTGGAAGCCGTGACAATGACTTTTGACGCAGAGATTTCCCCTCGCTGAGTCTTAACTAAAACCCCTTTTCCCGTAGCGTCGATTTCAGTTACCGGCGTATTCAGATTGACTGGCAAGTCCGATCCATAGCGGTCAATCATGGTTCCATAACCCTCTCTTACTGGCCAGTCTTCGCCCTCACCCGTGTACTCAAAATCAGTGAAATCTCGAACGGAGACTTGATCCGGGTCCACTGAGAAAAGCAGCGAGACTACGTAGTCGTAATACGGAGCCCACTTGTGCTCCCGGTCATAGACTTCCGCCACAGAAACATCCCGTCCTTGACGCGCAAGCTCCTGCATGGCCTGGTAGACATTGGCTTCAAATGTTAAGAAATCGCCATGACTATCCATCCAGCTACCTTCCTGGTAGAAGTGTGTATGCCATGCCCATGGACCAACCTGCATCCCGTAGGGACGCAGCAGCTGGGTGAACGGATTGCGGCTGGCAGCATGCAGCCAGTGACAGCCTAAATCAAAGTATACGTCCGGCGCAGGCGACTCGGTATAAGCCCGCCCTCCGATTCGATGTGACGCCTCCAGCATGACAAATTTTAGACCGATACGCTGCGCCGCCTTGGCTGCGCCAATTCCGGCCGCGCCGGCGCCAATGATAACGACGTCATCAGTTGGCAAAATATTATACGCTTGTTTAATGATTTGAACAATTATATAATATATTGATATAACGAACAAGACAGCAGGAACATAACAATGGTGACGGCACAGGCAAAGCAACATGGCGCGCACAACGACTTCGCGCGCAACCACCGGCGCAGGCAGCTTATTGACGCCACCATTACAGCCATTGCGGCTCACGGCCTGTCTAAAGTCACCCTGGCCAAAGTTGCCCACACCGCCAAGCTCTCTCCCGGCATCGTCAACTTTTACTTCAACAGCAAAGAACAGCTGCTACTCGAAACGCTGCAGTCCATGGCGCAGGAATTTGACACCCACGTTCAGGCGACCCTGCGCGGCAGCGCTGAGCCGGTTGAAATCCTGCGTCGATTGATCGACGCTTTCTTTGATCCGGTGGTTTTTAACCTTGAAAAAGCCTCCGTTTGGTCCGCATTCTGGGGAGAGAGTCAGGCTCGCCGGGACTATTTGAAAATATGCGGAGAAAAAGACGCTGAGTTCTTCGATACTATTCATGGCGCGGTGGTGGAATTATGTGAGCTCGAAGGCCGAACAGAAGTTGACACGGAAGCAGCGGCTCGGGGCTTTGAAGGTTTGCTGGATTGCTTTTGGCAGGAGCTTGTTTGTGAACCCGAGAAATTTAACCGCGATGCCGTACGATCAACCTGTCTCGGATATCTGCGAAATTTGTTTCCAACCCGCTTCGCCGAGAGCGTTTCCAACTCCTCTGCAACAGAGCCAAGCATGCGCCCGGTTATGGCACCCTGGACCTATCGTAACCCGGAGTTTTTT
Source organism: Gammaproteobacteria bacterium (assembly GCA_024638505.1). Taxonomy (GTDB): domain Bacteria; phylum Pseudomonadota; class Gammaproteobacteria; order Arenicellales; family JAANXG01; genus JAHEKE01. The sequence goes on from JAHEKE010000004.1 coordinate 27,910, forward strand.
GATTTGGAGGTTGAACATATCTTCAAGCGCAGCTGGCTGATCGCAGGACATACAAGCGAGCTGGCGAAACCGGGCGACTTTATTACTTTCGACGCGCTCGGTGAGCGCGCGCTGGTGGTACGGGGAGCAGACAACACCTTGCGCGCGTTTCACAACGTCTGTCGACATCGCGGCAGTCGCGTCGTGCAAGGCCAGCGCGGCAACTGCAAGCAGTCCATTGTTTGTCCGTTTCACGGCTGGACCTACAACCTGGACGGCAGTTTGAAGAATGTGCCGGCAGCCAAAACCTTCCGCGAACTCGATAAAAACAGCCTCGGGCTGGTTGCGCTTGATATGGAAGTGTGGCAAGGCTTTGTGTTCGTCCGCTTCGGCGGGGACGGCTACAGCGTCGCTAGCCAGCTACAGCCAATTGAGCACAAAATTGCACCATACCGCCTGGCGGAGGTGTTACCCATTGGCCCGGCATACGCAGACTCGCGGCCGGTTAACTGGAAGGTGTTCCACGATATTGACAACGAAGGATACCACGTTCCTATCGGCCATCCCGGGCTGCACGCCCTGTTCGGCAGGAGCTACAAAGACAAAATGGAGGGCAACGTGCCCTGCGCCTACGGCCGGATTCAGGACACACCGGCCAGGCAATGGAGCGTGGCCAAGTATCAGAAATTACTACCACACTATCCTCACCTGCCGGCGAAAAACCAGCGACTGTGGGCCTACTTCGGGCTGTTCCCGAACGCCGTATTCGAACTGCATCCAGAATGCGTCGGCTATTACATGACCCTGCCCGAGGCACCGGACAAGGTGCGGTTGATCGTACGATATTTTGCGCTGCCGGATGCACGGCGGGAAGCCCGAGCCGCGCAATATCTGAGCCTGCGCATCAATCAACAAGTGGGGCTTGAGGACGAGAGCTTCGTTGATTGGGTGCAAGAAGGTTTGCAGTCAAGCGTCTTTCCTAAAGCGACGCTGTCCACCATCGAATCAGGAGTCAGTGCTTTCCATCGCGCGATACAAGCCAAGCTTCCTGTTGGGCGTCTGCAGCGGGAGCCCGCGCGCGGGACCGTGGCAAACAAAAACGCCGCCATGCAGGACCAGGACAATACTTAGTCAAGGAAGCAAACAAATGTTGCATGAGAAATTGCTGGCCTGGGTATCTTTGGCCGGAAGTCGCGGTGCTGTAGGGCACGCAGATTACTGGCAATTTCAGTTAGAACGCGACATCGGGAGTTCGCCCGACGCAATAGATGATACCGGGCCTGGTGTGCCACCATGTCATTGTCGTCATATACTGTTTCCACTGACGATGATGAATCGCAGGGGAAGCCTGTAGCTGCGGATACATGATCGGGCTCGACCGAAATACCTAGGGCGGTAAACTCAAGCGTCTAACTTAACCACTTCCTGTGCCGCCATTTGCATGTCTCTCTCCCGCTGCTTTTGCTGGCGCAACATCAGGTAGCCGGCGATGATCACACCAATGGTAACCACCACGATAATGATCGTCGCCAGCGCGTTGATATCCGGCCTTAAGCCCAGCCTGATGCGGGAATAAATCAGTATTGGCAAGGTATTGGCACCAGGACCGGTGACAAAGCTGGCGATCACCAGGTCATCCAAAGAAAGGGTGAAGGCCAGCAACCAGCCGGCCACCATGCCAGGTGCCAGTAGGGGCAGGGTAATATCCACTAACACCCTGATCGGCTTGCTGCCCAGATCCATGGCCGCCTCCTCCAGATCCTGGGCCATACCGGCCAGCCTGGACTGAATAATCACCGCCACGTAAGCCATGGAAAACGTAATGTGGGCTATCGTGATGGTGGTGATACCGCGTTCGCCTGGCCAGCCTATTAACTCCGCCATGGTTATGAACAGCAGCAGCAATGACAGGCCGGTGATCACTTCAGGCATAACCAGGGGAGCGGTAATCATGCCGCTGAACAGAGTGCGTCCTTTGAATCGGCCAAATCGAACCAGAGCGAGCCCGGCCAAAGTGCCGAGCAGCGTGGCAAAGGTCGCATTCATCACTGCGATCTTAAGGCTCAGCGTCAACGCCGACCATACCTCTTCGCTTTCAAACAGCACTTTGTACCAGCGCAGTGACCACCCCCCCCAGACGGGAACAATTTTTGAGTAGTTAAACGAATAAATGATCAGCAGCAGCATCGGGATATACAAAAACGCCATACCAAAACACAGCGCTGAAAACAAAAATGTGGAACGTTTCTGTCCCACTGTCTACGACTCCGCTTGCTTAGACTGAATGTGCTGATAGAGCATCATCGGTATGACCAGTATCAGCAATAGCACTATCGCCACCGCAGCCGCCACCGGCCAGTCGTGATTGGAGTTAAACTCGTTGTACAGCACGCGGCCGATCATCAGTACGTTGCCGCCGCCCAGCAGGTCCGGGATAACGAACTCACCGGCGGCAGGAATAAATACCAGCAGCGAGCCGGCCAGGATGCCCGGCGCTGTCATCGGCAAGGTTACCGTCAGGAAGGTGGTCATTGGACGCGCCCCGAGGTCTGCCGCCGCTTCATGCAAAGACATGTCAAGTTTTTCCATATTGGCGTACAGCGGCAGAATCATGAACGGTACGTAGGAGTAAACAATGCCAACGTAAACGGCGAATTCCGTGTACAGCATTCTGATCGGCTTCTCGATCAGGCCGATCCAGATGAGGAAACTGTTGATGGTGCCCTGGTCTGCCAGCAACCCCATCCACGCATATACGCGCAACAGGAATGACGTCCAGAACGGTAGAATAATCATCAGCAACAGTATGTTCTTGGTGGTTGACGACGAACGTACGATGCCGTAAGCGATTGGATAACCAACAATCAAGCACAGGACCGTAGATATGATTGCGATCTTGATCGAGTTGACGTACGTATTGAAATAAAGGTCGTCTTCCCATAGAAAAATGAAGTTGTCAAAGATGACCTGTAAGATGAGCGCTCCCTCTTCGCTCCATTCAACCAGTGGCGAAAAGGGCGGGCTGGCGATAATTGACTCGGCCAGGCTGATCTTGAGTACGATAAAAAACGGCGCCAGAAAAAAAACCAGCAGCCAGACGTTGGGAATACCGACCACCAGGGTTTTCCAGCCGGATTGGATCCGCTGCATCAGTACCGCGGTCAGGGAGCGCATAGACGACCGCTCGCTTCTGTCCACAGCGGCGGTGGCATTATCGTTCATTTGGTCAATACCACGGCACTGGATGGGTCCCAGCTGAGATAGACTTGATCATCCCAGTCGACCGCATGCCGGTCGCCCTTCGGGCGACTCTGATTGGGATGCGTCACATCGACGACCTTGGCACTGCCGGCCTGCACTCGATAGGTAGAGAGATTGCCGAGATAGCCGACACCCAGGACAGTTCCCTGAATCTGGTTAGCGCCCGATTCGGTGGGGGCGTTCTTTGAAATCTTAATTTTTTCTGGACGCACCGCAATCCAGACCTTGGTTCCTTCTTTGATCGACATACCGTGATCTATAAAGAATTCAATTCTGGGATCGCTCACGCGCACCACTACATGGTCAGCACCATTTTCCACAATCCGGCCTTCAAACATGTTGGCCGAACCGATAAAATCAGCCACGAAACGCGTATCCGGCGATTCGTATATTTCAGTTGGTGTACCGATCTGTACGAACCTGCCCTCATCCATGACCGCGATGCGGGTGGACAGCGTCATGGCCTCCTCCTGATCGTGCGTTACCACGACGAATGTGATGCCCAGCTGATCCTGAATGTTCATCAGCTCAAACTGAGTCTGCTCACGCAGCCGTTTGTCCAGCGCGCCTAGAGGCTCATCCAGCAGGAGAACCTTGGGCTGCTTTACCAGCGCGCGGGCCAGGGCGACGCGCTGGCGCTGCCCGCCGGACAGCTGGTGGGGCTTGCGTTTGCTGAACGGGGTCAACTCGACCATCTTCAACATTTCGCTCACCCGCATGGCGATGTCCGCCTTCGCTACGCCGTCTCGTTTGAGTCCGTACGCAACGTTCTGTTCGACGGTCATATGCGGAAACAGGGCATAGGACTGAAACATCATATTGACCGGGCGTTCGTAGGGAGGGACCTGACTCATTTCCGCACCGTCGATGTAGATGGTGCCCGAAGTGGGCGTCTCGAAACCGGCAAGCATGCGCAGTAAAGTAGTTTTGCCACAGCCCGATCCACCGAGCAGGCAGAACAGCTCACCGCGGTAGATCTGCAGATCGACGTTATCCACGGCGGTAAACGGGCCGAACTTCTTGGTTACCCCCTGAACTTTGATGAAGGGCTCTGCGTCCGGATCCAGCCAGGGCCTATCTTGATTATCAGCCTGCTGCGACATTAACCGTCAGCACTTAGGCAGAAAGCGGGCGCCGCTTGGAAATCTGGCGGCGCCCGTTTCATTAAGTGGTTACCCGCCCGACTTAAAGTTTGTCCAGGCCCGGGTTTGCACACGCTCTATTTTTTTCGGTAGCGGCTGTGGGACATACATAAGTTTAACCTGCTCTGCAGTTGGGAATGCGGCAGGGCTGCCGGTCACTTCTTCATCGATGAGCGGGACGGCGTCCTTATTGGCGGTCGCATACCAGGTAAAGTTGCTGTCACCTGCTGCCACCTCCGGGCGCATCATGTAGTCCAGGAACAGGTGCGCATTCTCCACATTTTTCGCATCCGCCGGAATGACCCAGCTGTCCACCCACAACTGGGCTGCGTTCTGGCCGGGCGGCAGGAAAAAATCCAAAACAACGCCAGTATTAGCCTCAGCAGCACCCGACATGGCCAGCAGGCCATCCGGTCCCCAGGTGACGGCAACGCAGAACTCTTTCTCCGGCATGCGCTGATAGGCATAGTTATCGAAGGTCTTGATGTAAGGCCGGATCTTGAGCAGCATCTCCTCGGCTTTCTTGTAGTCGTCCGCATTGGTCGAGTTCGGATCCAGTCCCAGATAAGCCAAGGCCATCGGGATGACATCGCCCGGTGAGTCCAGAAAGGACACGCCGCACTGCGCCAATTTTTCCATATGCTCTGGTTTGAAGACCATGTCCAGCGAGCCAATGGGCGCATCCGGGGCCACACTTTTAACCAGTTCAGCGTTGTAGGTTACGCCGTGAGTACCCCACATGTACGGAATCATGTATTTGTTGCCGGGATCCCAGCCGTCCAGCTGCGACATAACCTGCTCGCTCATGTGCTTCAAGTTCGGCAGCTTGGATTTATCCAATTCCATTAAGATTCCCGCTGGGATCAAACGAGCAACACTTGAACCCGAATGGCTGACCACGTCATAACCCGTATTACCGGCGAGCAATTTTGCGTCCACCGTTTCTACTGAATCATAGTTATCGTACGTGACCTTGACGTCGAACTCCTTTTCGAAGTTGGCAATGGTTTCTTCGCCGATGTATTCAGCCCAGTTGTAAACATTCAGCGTACCCGCGGCGAAGACCGCGCTGGCGCCAAATGCCAGGGTCGAGACGGCAGTCACGACGGCCGCCATTTGCAATGACTTGAATAAACTCCTCATATTGTCCTCCAGTAGTTTTTTAGGTACTGCTTAAGAACGAGGGAAACATGGCTGCATATTTAATCGCTCTTTTGCAGGAATAATACCACCAAAACAGCCGAACGAAATCAAATAAGTGGGGAATTTAGAGCACAGCGAGCGATACAGAACACTGTTTTCTTGCGCCATTATCAGTATAGTCATACACAATTGTCGAAGTGTTAAACCTATACCCAGGACAGCGCAATGAAATTTTTTAATCCGCAAAACATAGCCCAACCCGCCTCCAATTACAGCCACGGTGTGACTGTGCCGGCCGGCGGCCGGCGGCTCATCATCGCCGGACAGATTGGCATCAATCCCGATGGGACGGTGGCTCAGGGCATGGCAGCGCAGATGCGGCGCTGCTGGCAGAATGTTTTTACAATTCTGGCTGAGGCGGGCATGCACAAGAAGGATCTTGTCAAAATCACGGCTTACGTCACGCAGTCGGGTGTAACCAGCGAATACAGACGGATCAGAGACGAAATGCTGGAAGGTCACGCGCCGGCGGCAACTTACCTGGTTATCAAGGAACTTGCCTCGCCTGAGCTGCTGGTAGAAATTGAAGGCGAGGCGGTTTTTTTTGATTAATTTATTTGCGTAAAATCAAAGATATCTGAAGTAAGGTGCAATAAGATTATTTTAGACGCCAGTGGAGTGATTGTCTGACCCCGTTCACTAATTTCTCTGCTGTATGCCGCGATTTTTTTACAACTGCCGATTTAAGCGGCTCTAACAGGAATTATACCGATGACTGCATTTGATCAAGTATACCGAGAATCCCTGGAGCACCCGGAACAGTTCTGGAGTAGAGCCGCGAACGCGGTGCACTGGGATAAAAAATGGGACAAGATACTGGACGACGCTGATGCACCGTATTACCGCTGGTTTACGGGCGGGAAGCTCAACAGCTGTTACAACGCCCTGGATATTCATGTAGAAAATGGACGGGGCAGCCAGGCCGCGCTGATTTACGACAGCCCGGTGACGGATACGGTACGAACTTACAGCTATCTCGAGCTGCGTGATCAAGTGGCGGCATTCGCCGGCATGCTGGCTGGCCTGGGAGTAGAAAAAGGCGAGCGGGTTATTGTCTACATGCCGATGATCCCGCAAGCGGTGATTGCCATGCTCGCCTGCGCCCGCCTGGGAGCCGTGCATTCTGTCGTATTTGGCGGGTTTGCTGCCAACGAACTGGCGGTGCGCATAGATGACGCACAACCAAAAGTAATCGTATCTGCCTCCTGCGGCATCGAACCCGGCCGTATTGTCGAATATAAACCGCTGCTGGATGAAGCCATCGCAACCGCTGCGCATAAGCCGGCCGCGTGCGTCATTCTGCAGCGCGAACAGGCCAGAGCGGCGCTAACCGAAGGCCGCGATTACGACATGAGTGCGGCGCTGGCCGCGGCAGAACCGCACGACTGTGTATCGGTCGAAGCTACCGATCCACTTTATATTTTGTATACCTCTGGCACCACCGGTCAGCCAAAGGGAGTAGTTCGTGACAACGGGGGTCACGTTGTTGCACTCAAATGGTCGATGAAGAACATCTACGATGTTGATCCTGGCGATGTTTACTGGGCGGCTTCAGATGTGGGATGGGTTGTTGGCCATTCTTACATTGTCTACGCGCCTCTGTTCAACGGTAACACCACCGTTCTGTATGAGGGCAAGCCCGTCGGCACACCCGATCCCGGCGCCTTCTGGCGCGTGATCTCGCAGCACAAAGTGAAATGCCTGTTTACCGCTCCCACTGCCTTTCGCGCAATCAAAAAGGAGGATCCTGCCGGTACGCTGATCGGCGACTATGACCTGTCAGGATTAGAGACGCTCTATCTGGCTGGTGAGCGCTGTGATCCGGACACCCTCAAATGGGCGCAGGACAAACTGCGCGTTCCGGTCATTGACCACTGGTGGCAGACCGAGACCGGCTGGGCCATCTGTGCCAATTGTAAAGGTATAGAGCTGCTGCCGATTAAACAGGGCTCTCCCACCAAACCCGTTCCGGGGTGGGACCTGCGCGTTCTGGATGAGACGCAAAGCGAAGTGAAATCCGGCGACATCGGCGCACTCGTCGTCAAGCTGCCCTTGCCGCCTGGCACCTTTCCCACTCTGTGGAATGCCAGACAGCGCCACCACGACGCTTATCTAGCCGATTATCCCGGCTACTATAAAACAGCAGACGCCGGTTTTATCGATGACGACGGCTATGTGTTTGTCATGTCTAGAACCGATGACATCATCAATGTCGCCGGACATCGCCTGTCAACCGGAGCCATGGAAGAAGTCCTCGCCGCTCATCCCGATATCGCCGAGTGTGCTGTGACGGGCGTGGCCGATGCGCTCAAGGGACAGATTCCACTCGGCTTTGTCGTGCTTAATTCCGGCTGCGACCGGGACCACCAGACAATCGTCGCTGAAGCGGTCAAAATGGTGCGCGATCAAATCGGTCCGGTAGCCGCGTTCAAACAGGCGCTGGTCGTAAAACGACTGCCGAAGACCCGTTCCGGGAAGATCTTGCGCGGCACCATGCAGAAAATAGCGGATTGCCAGGATTGGAAGATGCCAGCGACTATCGATGATCCCGCCATCCTGGACGAAATCACCGAGTCGCTGCAGTCAGTCGGCTACGCGAAAGGAAGTTAGCAAATGCGATAGCCTTGGCACTCAGCACGCCGCGCTTCCCGGATGATGCTCTGCGGATCAGGCTATCGCCAGCCGGCAAATTTGCCATCCCTGTATTCACAGCTGCCCTCTCTGCCATCCAGCGCGCGGCACTGTCCGACACCCTGGGCAATGCCCTTGACAAAACGGCCTTCGAATCGCGTGGTATCTTTATAATCAAACACGCCCCGGCCGTGCGGTGTACCGTTTACCCAGTTGCCTTCATAGCGATTGCCGTCAGCATAAAGCAAAATGCCGTAGCCGTTTGGTTTTCCGTCACTCACTTTGCCTTCGTAGCGGTTCCCATCCGCGTCGACATAAATCCCGCGCCCGTGCCGCTTACCATTCTTGAACCCGCCTTCGTAGCGGGCACCATCGGATCTGACATATACCCCTTGACCATGCCGTTTGCCATTTTTCATTCTGCCTTCGTAACGACTGGTTAACACCCGGCCATCTTTTAGCCGCTGCCATATCAATACCCCGTAACCGTTTGCTTTGTTGTAAACGCAGGGTCCATTCCAGGCAGCGGTTTCATCTGGCCGTGGCTTGCTATTCCACACGAAGCAGCCATCGTTTGTTTTAAACCAGCCCCCCTGCGCCAAGGCGGACTCAATGAAGACAGCGCACAGCAAGAGGATGAGGGGTTTCATATTACGCACCATATCATTTTCTACAAGTTCGATTTCTTAAGATTGAGCGCAGAATCGTTACCAATAGCATGCTCTAAATCCTGGTGTCTACCAGCTCCAAACAGCTATTGCATTGAAGAAAATTCAAAAACGCCGCGTACGCTAGTCGCAAATGTGTATTTCACTTAAGATCCCCTCCTTGCCTGGTTCCTGCAACGTGCCTTTTCAGACTCAGCCAAATTTTGGTGTATGCGATTGAAAATATCCGACATATTTCTTGCCATTTCTGTTGCAGTCATCTGGGGTGGCGGCTTTCTATTCGCGAAAACTGCGATAGATCATTTTCCGCCTATTCTACTAATGGCGTTTCGCTTCACCCTCACCGCCGTGGCCCTAATCTGGTTTGTACCCAGGCCGAACAGCATTGTCCTCAAGCGCATATTCTGGATTTCTCTGGTCAGCGCGGCCATTCAATATAGCTTAACTTTCAGTGGATTGAAGGGATTGGACGCGTCTACTGCGATCATTATCGTCCAGCTCGAGGTACCTTTCGGCGTGCTGGGTGCAGTTTTAATTTTAAAAGACCGGTTGCATTTAAAGCACGTAATCGGAATAGCGCTGGCGTTCTCCGGTGTAGTGTTGATCGCAGGAGAGCCTTCGCTCAAGGACAATCTTTTCTACGTCCTGCTCGTCGCCGCCGGGGCGATGACCTGGGCAGTTGGTCAGGTGATGGTCAAAACCCTCGGCCCGGTGGGAGGTTTTACCCTGATCGCCTGGGTTGCCGTGTTCGCCTCTCCCCAGCTGCTCCTGTCATCCTGGCTGTTTGAACACAACCACTTTAACGCAATACGCGACGCCAGCATGTTGGTATGGTCGGCGGTGGTTTATCTGGCATTCATCATGACCGCGTTGGGCTACGCGATATGGTACCACCTGCTTGGCAAGTACTCGGTAAATCAGGTCATGCCGTTTTTATTGCTGCTGCCGGTCACCACCGTGGTCGGTGGCGTGCTGCTGCTGGACGAGGAGCTGACGGTGAGAATCGCGATCGGTGGCATTCTGGCGATCACTGGCGTCGCCATAATCAACCTGATCCGAACCGAAACCAAACCGGTGGAGCAATGACTTGTATTTTTAGTTTGGCGATATTACGCGTGGTTTCTTGCACTGAGAGCTGAGGTAGATCTGAATGCCGTTACATTTCAGTCCCGATGAGATGCGTAGCCGTCGCGCCCAGGCAGCCCAGGCTCTGCTCGACAAAAATTTGGAAGGCCTGCTCGTTTTCAAGCAGGAGAGTATGTACTACCTGACGGGCTACGATTCCTTCGGCTTCAGCATGTTTCAGTGTCTGTACGTTGACGCCGACGGTAACACGACTCTGTTGACCAGATTACCCGACCTGCGGCAGGCTCGGTACACTTCGGATATCGCTGATATTCGATTGTGGCACGACGTAGAGGGGGTGAACCCGGGGCATTGCCTGCGGGAAATGCTGGCAGACAAAGGATGCAAGAATAAGAAGCTGGGAATTGAGCTGCAAAGCTACGGACTAACGGCATTCAACTGGCGGCTGGTCGAACAGGCACTGGATGGTTTCTGCACCCTGGAGAATGCATCTCGTTTGGTAGACGTGCTCCGCTCGGTGAAAAGCCCGCAGGAAGTATTGTATGCGCGCCGCGCCGCCGAACTGGCGGATCAGGCTTTAGATCAGGCAATCAGGCGGGCCCGGCCCGGGGCTTTCGAAGGCGATATACTCGCCGCCATGCAGGGCGCCGTGTTCAAGGGCGGCGGAGATTATGCCGGCAATGAATTCATCATCGGCTCAGGGCCAGCGGCACTGCTTGTGCGCTATTTCACCGGGCGGCGGCATCTGAATGATAATGATCAACTTACTGTGGAGTTTGCCGGCGCGTATCGCCGCTATCACGCGGCAATGATGAGAACGATTATCGTTGGTCATGCGCACGCGCAGCATGTGGAAATGCATCAGGTTTGTGTCGATGCTTTGAACGCAGCCATGGAAGCTGTTAAGCCCGGCAATGCAATGGGAGCGGTGTACGACGCACATGCCAGAGTTATGGACGATGCGGGATATTTTGCGCACCGAATGCGTGCCTGTGGTTATGGCATGGGAGCAGTGTACAATCCGCTATGGGTCGACCCGCCGATGTTTTATGAAGGTAACCCATTGCTAATGCAGGCCGGCAACATTTTCTTTCTCCACATGATCCTGGCCAATTCGGACAGCGGGCGCGCCATGACGCTGGGGCACACGGTTTTGGTCACGCAAACCGGCTGTGAACCGCTCAGCAGAGCGTCACTGCAACTGGTGGCTAATCTGCAGGAGTAAAAACCGTTAAGCTGCTTCGTCATTGGCAGTTTATTAAACAGCTGACTCCGTACACCATGAAGCCTCAGCTTAACCGGCGTTCGGCGCATCCTCAACTTTTTTACTGGCCGCAGGTTTTAGTACGCCTTCTCCCAGCCGCAGCAGACTCGGTAGCAAAATCAGGGTGAAAACGGTGCTGACGGCCAGCCCGCCGACGATAACCGCCGCCAATCCGCGATAGAGTTCGGTACCCGCGCCGGGAATCAGAACCAGCGGCAGCATTCCAAATAGCGTGGTCAGCGTGCTCATCAGTATAGGGCGTAACCGCATGCGGACTGACTGCTCTACAGCCTCACGTCGACCCATGCCTTCTCGCTCTGCGATGCGGGTCTGATTCACCAAGAGAATCGCATTATTCACCACTAAACCCAAAGAGATGACAAATCCGATCATGGTAAGCAAATCCAGCGGTTGTGGACTGAGCACGCTGATCCAGCGCAAAGCGAAAATTCCGCCTACGCTGGCCATAGGAATTACCAGCAGTACCATAAGGCTGTCTATGAAAGAGCGAAACAGGGCGCTCATCAACAAGTAGAGAATGGCGATAGCCAGAACAAAACTGCCCGCCATATCGCGCAGAGTCTCGGTCAGCTTGTCCGCGGATCCACGGTACTCAATCACCCCGTCTTCCGGTAGCTGATTTTGAATTACCGGAGCGACTTTCTCCTGCAGAATCTTGATTGAGCGCTCCAGCGATACGCCCGGAGGTGGTCGCACCTGCAGGGTAACGGTACGCCGCCGGTTTACCCGTCGGATTTCATTTGGGCCCGCTGTACGCTCCAAGTCGACCAGCTCGCCTAGAGGCACAACCCCACCATTAGGGGTAGCCAGAGGTATGGCCTCTATGTCTTCGGGCAGTGCCCACGGCTCCGCGCGAAGAATAATGTCGCGCTCCTGCTCGCCGTCAAAGTAATCGCCAACGTATAGTCCGTCACCAATAGCGCGCACAATGCCCTGCATCGTCTGCCGATTCCATCCCACTTCCGCTACGCGTCGATCGTCAGGCACGAGCCGAATTTCTGGTTCCGCCAGGTCGAGCCCGGGATAGGGTCTGACCTGCGCTCCGGGAAGCTCCGCAAGCGCCAAGCCGAAGCCGATTGCGGCGGCGCGCAGGGCAGCGTCTATATCCCGGCTTTGAATATCCATATCGATTGCATTGCTTCCCGACAGCCCGCCAAACAGCGAAGCCCGGCTGGCAAAACCGATCGTGTCAGGAAATCCGTAGATCAACTCATTCAGCAGGTTTTCTACGTCGTCGACCTGATCGGGATCTGTCCCGCGCGCCCCCATGAATACCCCGCGGGAAAAGGCCACGAAAAAGTAGTTTTCAATATAGGGTTCTTTTTCCTTTTTATAGTGCGGGCGGATCCTCTCCTGGATAACTTTCCCCATTTCCTCCTCCAGATAGTCCATACCAGAGCCGGGGGGCGGTAAGATGAAAGCGAAAACGAGATTGCGCTTGCCGGTGGGCAGGTAGTCCGTTTCAGGCAACCAGTAGGTAATGGCAGAAATCGGGATCATGGTTAGAATCAGTACCCATAGGATCCGTCTCGTCGTGGTGTCGGTTAGTGCCATAATCCAGCGGGAACCTTTATCCCACCAATGCCGGTGAGGATCCGATAGCGTTTTAGTCTTGATCCACTTGTAGGCCGCCGTCGGAATGATACTGACCGCGATAAGCAGGGAGGCGATAACCGCAACGGCAATAGTAACCGCCAGGTCGCTGAACAGCTGTCCGGCTTCACCGGGTAGAAAAACGATGGGCAGAAATATCGCTACGGTGGTGGCGGTAGAGGCAAGCAGCGCGCCCCACACCAGACTAACCCCGCGCGCGGACGCGCGCTTGGGGGCCATACCCTCCTCGCGCAGGCGTATGATGTTTTCCAGCACCACTATTCCCGCATCAAGCACCATACCCAGGGCCAGCGCCAGACCGGCGAGCGAAATGACGTTCAGGGTCAGTCCGCTTGTATCCAGAACGAAAAAAGCGGCGCATAGAGAGAGCGGTATCGCCAGCGCCACGGTCAGCGTTGCCCTGAACCGGCGCAGGAACCACCATAGCACGCCGACTGCCAGCAGCATGCCCAGACCCAGGTTTGTGCGCAACATCTCTATCGAGCGGTTAATGTATACCGTTTCATCATATACCTGATTGATGTTCAGGCCGGCGCGCTTGAGCGGACCCTGTTTCAGTTCCTCTATCGCCTGCTGCAGTTTGTTCATCACCTGCAGCACATTGACCCCCTGCTCTCGATGCGCGTTTGCGTACATCGCAGAATTGTCATTACCGATACCGAATGCAGATCGATCGGAGAGAACCACATCAACGGTAGCGATGTTGCGCAGGTGCACCGGCCGCCCGTCGCGCCACTCCACTATCAGGTTAGGCAGCTGCTCTGCGTTGAGGCGGCCCTTGAAGCGCAGCGTATACAGGCGCTTGCCAACTTCGGTAAAGCCCCCAGTGACATCCTGATTGCCTCCCGCCAGGCGTGAAACCACGGGCAGCTGCACACCTAGATTAGCCGCCAGGTACGGATCAAAAGTGATTCTGATTTCTGTATCACGTCCGCCATAGATCTCTGATAATGCAACACCCGGTACCTGCTCGATTCGGCTTTGCACCACCTCTTCGAGAAAATCCTTGTAACTGGCTATCGGCCTGTCATTACCCGGCAGCGTCTGGATGTTAAACCAGGCAATTGCCCTGCTGTCTCCCCCAACCGCACTGATTACCGGCTCATCAGTATCCTCAGGATAGCGAGGGACCTGATTCAGTCGATTGAGGACCTCTATCAGCGCGCGCTGCAATTCTTTCCCCACTTCGAAAGTAATCGTAATTTCAGCGCGGCCTCTCTGTGCACGCGCCAGAATGCGGGATGCACCAGGAATGCCGCGCAGCACTTTTTCCTGGGGTTCCACAATCTCAGCCTCGACTTCCTGCGGCGCCGCCGCGCGCCAGTTGGTCGTGATCTTAATCTCGGGCTTTTCCAGCTCAGGAGTCAGCTGTACTGGCAACCTGAGCATGCTGATCACTCCGAAAAGCAGGGTGAACAGAACCGCAACGGTGACCGCGATGGGATTACTCAATGACAGACGCGTCAGATTCATGCCGGTCGAGTTTAACTCACGTGATCAGCGTCTTTTTGCTGCATACAGCCCTTACCGCCGTGTAAAACGCAGATCTCATCCGAAATATTTGCTGTAACCAATTGAAATATCGACACTCGCCTGGACCAAAGATTAAAAACCATAGCAAAATAACGGGTTTACGTTTGAATTCCAGACCGAATGGCGCATCTAGATCCTTTAGCGGCCGGTACCAAAGTTGGTAATTACCAGATTATCGAGGCGGTGGACATCAACAGCCACAGCGTCGTCTACTGCGCGCGCGTTAATGACTCTACGGAAGAGGTGCTGTTACAGGAGTTCGCCCCGGGCGACCTAGTCAGTCGACAGAGCGGTGATCGGACCGTTCGCCCGCTGCAGGGCAAAGAAAAAATATTTGAAGACAGCTTGTCGCTGTTTTTACAGGAAGCCAGGATTCTATCTCAAATCCGCGATCCATATATTGCGCGGGTAAGAGAGTACACCGAGGCCCGGGGTACGGCCTTTATTGTCATGGAGTTGGAACAAGGTCAGTCACTCGATGATCACCTAAAACGTGTGGGAAGGCTCGATGAGCGAGCACTGCGGCAGCTGTTCGTATCATTACTGAAGGGGCTTCGTGTTATTCATGAACATCATCTTCTACACAGGGATATCAACCCCAAAAACATATTTTTACGCGATACAGGACCACCCGTAATCCTTGGCTTTGGCAGCACACAGCGCGCTCTCGCGGGTACGGAAATAAAATCGGAGAACCGCGTGACTCCGGGGTTCAGCCCCTTGGAGCAGTACCATGAAGAGGGGAATCTGGGGCCGTGGACTGATCTGTATGCGCTGGGGGCAGTGCTGTATAAAGCAATGCGCGGCAGCACGCCGGTTGAAGCACCCGAGCGCGTCGCCGCCGTAGCGGAGGGCAAGCCGGACCCGCTCATCTCCGCTGCGGAGAGCGGTGGCGATGATTACCAGGCCAGCCTGTTGCAGGGGATCGACTGGCTACTCAACCCGTTCATCGACCAACGGCCTAAATCTGTCAGTGAGATCCTGGGCCCCACAGCCGAAACCCAACGCCCGCCTGCGAGTGTGGGAAAAAAGCCAGGCGCGGTGTCACAGACTCCCGCCTTGTCCTCCACTGAAAAAATCGCTCCAGTACCGCAGCGCGATTTGGATCTGGGCTCTCCCCGACTGTATGCGGATCCTTCGTCTCGAATCGGCACCGAGCCGATTTCCAGCAGACGCGCAAGTAATTATCTCGCCGGACTCATCGTCGCAGTTTTTATCATCGCAGTCGGTACCTTCACCTTCTGGCCTCAGATCAAGTCAATCACCGACGGCGAAGAGCAAGCAGCAAAAACACCAACCACGATTGAGGGGACGAAAATACCGGACAATATCCTGGAACAGCCTCTGCCTGATGAGAGCCAGCCGCCAGAGCCGCCTGAGTCACTCACGTTTACGCGAGAGGAAGATAAACTGAGGGCGGAGCAGTACCGAAAAATCGAAGAATACGACAACAGGATCCGCAGACTGCTGGAGTCTGCTCGAGCCAAGTTCCTCGTTGGCAAGCTTATCCTCCCCGAGCGCAACAACGCACTGGTTGACTATCGGGCCATACTGAAAATTGATGAGGACAATGTTGATGCGCTGCAGGGCATAGAAGAAATCGCAAGCTCGATGTTCAATCGTGCACAAACCGAGTTGCAGCAAGGCGAGTTGGAAGCCTCGCTGAAGACGCTGAACGCGATGCAGCAGAACGGGCTCGACAGCGCCGGTGTCGATGCACTCAGAATGGAGATAGACAAGCTATGGGAACGAAAAGAGGTAGAGGAAGAACGCGCTAAACTGCTTGCGGAACAGCAGCGTATTGAGCAGGAAAGAGCAGCCGAAGAGGGACACGCCAAACAGGCGGAGCCTGCCGCCGAACAGGCAAGGCTGGGACCAGAAAAACGTGCTGAACAGGAGCGGATTGAGCGGGAAGCTCAGGCGGCGGAGCAGGCGCGCGTGGAGCAGGAAATTCGCGCCGAAACCGAGCGCCTCAAGCAGGAGGTGCAGGCCGCCGAAGAGCCGCGCCAGGAACAGCAGGAACAGGCGGAGCAGACGCGCGTGGAGCAGGAAATTCGCGCTGAAACCGAGCGCCTTAAACAGGAGGCACTGGCCGCCGAAGAGCAACGGCGGGAACAGGAAAAACAGGCGCAACAGGCGCGCGTGGAACAGGAAATTCTGGCGCAGCAGGCAGAGCTGGAACAGGCCCGGTCGGCTCGCATCGAGGAACTGCTCGCCAGTGCAACAACTGCCTTAGCGGGCGGATTAACAGATGCCTCGGCAGAGACAGCGTTAACCCACTATCGTCAAGTGCTGTCCATTGATCCTACCCACGCAGCTGCTCAGGCGGGGATCACCGAGATTGTCGAACACTATATCGAAATCGCTAACCGCGCCCTAGCCCTGGATCAGTTCGAACAAGTAGAAAACCGCCTGCTGCTTATCTCCGCTATAGACCCCGCTCACCCCGCGGTGAACCTGCTGCGCAATCAATTAAAAATAAGGCGCGAGGCATTTGCCCAATCTCAGTTAAAGCAGGAGCGCGAAAGAGAATTAGAGCGAGCGGCTCAGGAAAAAGCACAGCAGGAAATGCTCAAGCAAAAAGAAAAAGAGCTTGAGCAGCGTACACTTGCGCAGGGAATCAATGCATACTACCGAGGTGAGTACTCCACCGCTCTCGATTTACTGCTGCCTCTTGCTGAACAAGGTAACAATAGGGCCCAGTTCAGAGTGGGCGTAATGTACCTGCGGGGACGCGGCGCGGAGAGAAATACCGACACCGGCACAGCCTGGATACGGCGGGCGTTTCCTGCCGTGCAGTCCGCAGCGACATCAGGTGAAGCCTGGGCACAAGCAGATATGGGATCACTGTACGAGACCGGCCTGCTGGTGGCACAGAACAACGAAGAGGCAGTGCGCTGGTACAAGCTGGCGGCAGATCAGGGTTATGCCGGAGCACAGACAAACCTGGGTACGATGTATGCTACTGGGAGCGGCGTAGCGAAAAGTCGGGACGAGGCAATTAAGTGGCTGAAGCGCGCCGCCGCGCAGGGCGATAAAGTCGCGCAAAAAAATTTGAATGCCCTTGGCATTCAGTAAGTATTTAATCAATAGGTGAAATCATGCAGTTAAACGACGAGTCCTTATTCAAACAGCAGTGTTTGGTTGCCGGTCAATGGCGCAGTTCCACAAGCGGCAACGTCATAGAAGTCAGTAATCCGGCCAGCGGAGAAATCATCGGCACCGTCCCCGCCATGACCACCGAAGAAATACAAGAGACAATCGATCAGGCAGAGGCAGCCTGGTCGCCGTGGCGTCGGCTGACGGCGAAAGAAAGGGCGGCTCGACTGCGCACCTGGTATGAGCTGATCGTACAGAATCAAGAGGACATCGCCACGCTGATGACAACAGAACAGGGTAAACCCCTGCAAGAGGCGCGCGGTGAAACACTGTATGCGGCCTCTTTTGTCGAATGGTTCGGTGAAGAGGCTAAGCGCATTTATGGTGATGTAATCAATCATCCCTTACCCGGGAAACGGATTGTGGTGATCAAGCAGGGCATCGGCCTGACTGCGGCCATCACGCCGTGGAATTTCCCAGCTGCTATGATTACCCGAAAATGCGCACCGGCTCTGGCCGCGGGGTGTCCGGTAATTGTAAAGCCCGCAAAACAAACACCGTTCACCGCTCTGGCGCTGGCCGAGCTGGCACACCGGGCGGGGTTCCCTCCCGGCACCGTCAACGTGGTAACCGGGCCGGCAGGTGATATCGGCACCGCTCTCACCACCAATCCAAAAGTCCGCAAGCTGAGCTTTACCGGATCGACCGAGATTGGCAAATTGCTGATGTCGCAGTGCGCCGAAACGGTAAAGAAAGTCTCTTTGGAGCTTGGCGGTAACGCACCCTTCATCGTATTCGACGACGCCGATATCGACGACGCCGTGACGGGCGCAATGGCATCCAAGTACCGCAATGCGGGTCAGACCTGTGTTTGCGCCAATCGAATTCTGGTGCAGGATGCGGTATATGAAGAATTTTCTGAAAAGTTATCTGCTGCCGTATCGAAGTTAAAAGTCGGAAACGGGCTGGAGCCCGATGTCGAACAGGGACCGCTGATTGATATGGCTGCCGTTGAAAAAGTAGAGCTGCATATTGAAGATGCGCTGAAGCACGGCGCTGCCGTTGCGGTCGGGGGAGAGCGGCACGAATTGGGCGGCTCGTTTTTTAAACCAACCGTATTGACTCAGGTCAGCCCGAGCATGCTGATCAATCGCGAAGAAACGTTTGGCCCGGTCGCCCCACTGATACGCTTCGGTGATGAAGATGAAGCGATAAGCATCGCAAATGATACAGAATTCGGCCTGGCCGGGTATTTTTTCAGTCGCGATATCGGCCGGGTTTGGCGCGTAGCCGAGGCCCTGGAATACGGCATTGTCGGAATCAATGAGGGCATTATATCAAATGAGGTGGCTCCATTTGGCGGAGTGAAGGAATCCGGCATCGGCCGCGAGGGGTCTAAGTACGGAATTGAAGAATTTATCGAAATCAAGTACCTCTGTTTGGGCGGAATAGACAGCTGAGCAATGAAGCTGTTTGCCGGCACCAGCGGCTACAGTTACCAGGAGTGGAAGGGCAAATTTTACCCAGATAAACTGGCGGCGAATCAGATGCTTCGATTTTACGCCGGGTGCATGCCTGCGGTTGAGATCAACAACACTTTCTACCGTATGCCGAAAAAAGAAATGCTCAGAACCTGGAGACGCCAGGTTCCGGATCATTTTCGCTTCTCGATCAAAGCGTCACAAAGGATCTCTCACAGAAAACGGCTGCAGGATGCGGGGCAGGAGGTCGGTTATTTGTTCGACACGCTGCAGGTGCTGGGTGAATCTCTAGGTGTAGTTTTGTTTCAAATGCCGCCTAACTTTAGAAAGGATACGGAAACCCTGCGCCGTTTCCTCGACCTGCTGCCACCGGCTGTGCCCTGTGCCTTTGAATTCCGCCACGGGTCATGGTTTGAACAAGACGTTTTTGACGTACTAACTGCACACAACAAAATATTGTGCATCGCCGATGAGAGCAACGCACGCTTCGATGAGATTGTTCGAACTGCAGATATTGGTTATTTCAGACTTCGCCGTGTGCAGTACTCCAGATCCGATTTAACCCGCTGGGCGGAATCCCTGTTGAGAGAAAACTGGACCCAATGTTACGTGTTTTTCAAACACGAGGATGAATGCGGTGGACCGGAGCTTGCCCAGACATTCATGCATATTATCGAAAATTTACAGGCGACCTGATCACGCCAGATTGTAAGGCTCATGCCTGTCGCAGTATCCCGCGCAGAGTCGGAACATCGAACTGGTAAGCGTCCGCATACTCGACTGCACGCTGTAACCGCTTTTTCGCTGCCCGACCAAGACAAGCATGTTCTGGGTCTCCGTTAAACGCTACCAACATAGCTGTAATCAGTTTTTCACGATCTAGATCATGCGGCTGTATCAGCGCGCGCTGAAGTTCAAACACCTCTCCCGCCACTTGTCGGGCCAGCGCTTCATGCCTTGACCAGAGTTCCCCCACCGTACCACCCACCTTCAAACCGCAGATGTTGGCTACCAGGATATAAAGATTCTTTCGAACCAGTTCAAACAGCATCCTCTGTTCATCCTCAACAATGGCCGACGGAATATCCAAGCCAGCCAAAACTTGTTGCAGCAGCCCGGCGTAGGGTCCGCAAATCGGCGACGGTAAGATCACCTTGATGTCCTGGCCTTTCTTTTTTTCGAACCAAACCGACATCACTGTCGGATACAGAAGTTGGTGCCGCTGCCAGTCCCGCGGTAAAAGCTCGTTCTGCATCAGAGCAGCACGATCACGCCAGACAGTCGGCAGGTTATGCAGAATCGCAAATAAATCCTCTTCTCCTACACAGATAAGTACCAATTTCGGCGCCGGCATCGATTTGCTTACTTTGTGCTGATCCGTATCGCGCACAACCGGATAGACAGGATATCCGGCGTGGAGAAAGGCACGCGCAAACACGCCGCCCATCTCTCCTATCCCTATTATGACAATGGTGTTGCTCATAAAACTGCACACTAATGAAGATCGCGGCGCGCTAACGCGCGCCATACTGATTGTGGTCTAGCAGACAAGCTTCTTGTAAGCGTTTAGATGCCGGACTGCAGACTGCTTATCTCCAGTCTCTTCATATAGGCGGGCCAGATTATAGTGCGCATCGCTAAAATCACGGTCCAGCACTAAAGCCTTACGATACGCTGAAAAGGCGTTCTCGACGGCACCCAGGTTCTCCTGCACCACTCCCAGATTAAACCATGCGATAACATTGTCTGCATTGATCTTCAGCGCTATATTGAACAGGCGCAGCGCCTCCTGGGTTTCACCTGCGATATGCGCCAGTCTGCCCAAGTTGACCCAGGCATCAGCATGCTCGGGATCCCTTTCAGTAGCCAGAACGTACAGCCTTTTCGCGCCTTCGAGGTCATTGATCATTTCCAGATCGATACCAAGATCGTACAAGTCGTCAGCGCTGGTTGCCGACTCATGTGCGATTCGCGCCG
Organism: Gammaproteobacteria bacterium; assembly: GCA_024638505.1. Classification (GTDB taxonomy): domain Bacteria; phylum Pseudomonadota; class Gammaproteobacteria; order Arenicellales; family JAANXG01; genus JAHEKE01. The sequence goes on from JAHEKE010000004.1 coordinate 48,869, forward strand.
CCGCTTTAACCATGGGAGCCACCTCACGGGTGAGCGACGACATTGAAAAATCGATCTGGATCTGACCGGATTTCGGGTCCCATAGAGAGTCCTTCTCTCGCACCAGAACGTTTCGTCCCTCCACCAGGACGCGCACCGAGCTCAAGGACTTACCCGCCGGCAACCGCGCTTTCAGCATGCGCAGCGCACGGGCAATTGCCTGCCCACTAGCATGGGCTTCCCGCAGCTGCTTGGCCATGCGCAGCAGGACCATGTCCTGGAAGCTGTACCTGTATCGATAATGCGGCTGATGCCCTTCGGCCGCGTTAAGCAGGCCGGTTTTCACGAACGAGCGAACCTGGTCAGGCTTCAGGCCAACCAAATCCGCAACCTCGTTGGTAGAGTATCCAGTCATCGGATATGGAAGCTTGCCACAATCGGACCCCTCCCGATGGTTAATGCCTTAATGCCTTATCCGGCCAGCGGCAGGGATTGTGCTAACGCGCCGCTGTTTTTTTCTTGGTGCTCACCTTCTTGCCTGCCCGCTTCGCCGGTTTTGGCTTGGCCTCCTCTTTCTTTCCGGCTGCGATACTGGCTTTTAAAGCCTCCATCATATCGATGATCTTATTTTCCGGTACATCAGTTGGCGTCACTGTGATGTCCTCCCCATCTACTTTACGCTGTATCAACTCGAGCGTCTTTTCCCTGACTTCATCCCGGTAGTCTTGAGGTGTAAAAGAATCAGAGGAAGCCTGCTCAATCAGCTGAACAGCAAGCTGCAGCTCCTGCTCCCTTACCTCGGCCGCGTCTACCGGTACCTGGTCAAAGGATCGAACCTCATCAGCATACTTAAGCTGCTCCATGCATAAGCCATCGGCTAACGGCCTGACCATCACCAGGTACTGCTTACCCCGCGCAGCGTATTTCGCGATTGCCACCCTTCCCGTCTGCAGCAGCGCCTGGGAGAGTAAATGATAAGCGCGCGTGGCGCCCTTGTCAGGAGCGAGGTAGTAAACTTTGTCCAGATACAGGCGGTCCACCTGATTCGCCTGCACGAACTCGACGATGTCGATGGTGTGCGTGGCCGCGGCTTCCAGGACTTTAAGCTCGTCAGCGGTGAATAGGACGTACTGATCTTTAGCGAATTCGTAACCTTTCACGATCTCTTCCTTGGGAACAACTTCCCCGGTCTTGGCTGATATCATCTGCTGCTTCAATCTCGATCCGTCTCTGCGGTCTATTTGATTGAAACGAATGGACGCACCAGATTCCGCAGCAGAGAACAGTTTGACCGGAATGGAGACCAGTCCGAATGAAATGTTTGCGCTTGAAAGTGCCCTCATAACAACATGTTCTAAGTTGTTGATAATATTTGTAAGAATGATATAACCACAATCCCATGTCAGCAAGTAAAGAGCGAAAAGCTCTAGACTCCTACCGAGCTAAACGCAGTGCGCAATCAACGCCGGAACCTTTTGGCGGGACCCCAATATCTGGTGCCTACAGATTCGTAGTACAACATCATGCTGCACGACGCATACACTATGACTTCCGCTTGGAATGGGACGGCGTGCTTAAATCTTGGGCGGTACCCAAAGGGCCTTCTCCCAATACAGGCGATAAACGGCTCGCGGTGCAGACGGAAGACCATCCAATCGACTACGCGGATTTTGAAGGCCGCATCCCCGAAGGAAACTACGGCGCGGGCGCCGTCATCGTATGGGACCGGGGGATATGGCTGCCGTTGAACGACATAGATGCCGGCTTGCACAAAGGTAAGCTGCTGTTCGAACTCAGAGGTTATAAGCTGCGCGGCAAGTGGACCCTGATCAAAACCAAACGGACGGAAAAGGACTGGCTGCTAATCAAAGAACGCGATGCCTACGTAGATAAGGTGGGAACGGAGAGTCTGCCCAACGATTCCGTGTTTTCAGGGCTTACAGTAGAACAGGTTAAGTCGCAGGAAAATCCGGGCGAGAGCATCCGCGCAGCGCTGGGGCAAAAGGCTGTCGCGTGCAGTGCAATCAGGGCAAAGAAAATAAAACCGATGCTGGCACAGCTGGCCAAACCGTTTTCGGCGCGGGGCTGGTGGTTTGAGCTGAAGTATGATGGCTACCGACTAATTGCGGAGAAGAACCAGCAAAATGTGGAGATGTACTCCCGCAATGGGCATGATCTCACTCGCATTTTTCCGGAGATCGCGCAATCTATCGGCAGGTTACCGTATGAGAGTTTTATTCTGGACGGTGAAGCCATCGTCCACGATGAACGGGGACTACCAAGCTTCAGCCTGTTGCAAAAACGAGGCCGCCTGACTCGGGGAAGGGACATACAGCGGGCGATGCTGCAGTTGCCGGCAACGTATTACGCCTTCGATTTACTGGCCTTTGATAGTTTTGATCTGCAACCCCTCCCCCTGTCCCGGCGTAAAGACCTGTTGCGGCGAATACTACCGACGGTCGGCGCGCTTCGATACTCAGACCACATCGAGCAAGATGGTGAACTGATGTTTCGTAAAGTTGAAGACCTCGGCGTGGAGGGAGTGGTGGCAAAGCTGAGTACATCACCTTACCTCGGGGGGCGGACAAGTAACTGGCTTAAGATACCGGTGGAGAAACGCGATGATTTCGTCATCGTGGGTTACTCCGCAACAGAAAAAGCGAAGCACGGATTTAGCGCGTTATTGCTAGCCCAGTACATCGACAGCAAACTGACTTACACCGGACGGGTGGGTTCTGGGTTCAATGCCGCTTCACTGCGTCAGATCAAAAAGCTACTGGATGAACTGAAGGAAGCCCAATCTCCAGCCCGCGCGCCGGAAGAGCCTCACCTGATCTGGGTAGAGCCGGTTCAAGTTGCCACCGTTAAGTTCAAACAGGTCACGCCAGATGGGTTGCTGCGAACGCCTGTATTCATCGGATTACGTTCGGACAAAGCCACCAGTGAATGCGTGCGCGAGTTCGTCACCCATAACCTCCCGCAGCCTAAATCCATTTCCGAAAACGGCGCGGCGCCGCAGAGAACTGTGAAGTTTACTAATCAGCTTAAAGTTTTCTGGCCTGAGGAAGGGTATACCAAAGGCGATCTCATCGACTACTACCGGGCGATGTCCGGCTGGATTCTGCCCTACCTGCAAGACCGTCCCGTTGTTTTGACCCGCTATCCGGACGGCATAGCGGGCAAATCATTTTATCAAAAAGATGCGCCGGATTTTGCTCCCGACTGGATAAGAAAAGAGACGCTGTGGAGCGATCACGCACAGCGGGAAATTTCTTACTTTGTCATTAACGACGTCGAATCTCTGCTGTACATTATTAATATGGGCACCATCCCTTTACACATCTGGTCCAGTCGAACTACTTCACTCGAGCGCCCGGATTGGTGCATTCTGGATCTTGACCCGAAACTGGCGGAGTTCAGCGCCGTGGTCAAAATAGCTAAAACAATCCACCGTCTGTGCCAATCCATTGATTTGCCGCACTATGTGAAAACAAGCGGATCGACCGGCATGCATATATTGATTCCGCTGGGCGCCGCGTATACTTATGACCAATCCCGCCTGCTGGCAGAAGTGCTGGCGCGCATTATCGTTCAGCAGTTACCCGACATCGCCACTATCCTCAGATCACCAGCGAGTCGCGGAAACAAAGTATATGTGGACTATCTGCAAAATCGGCATGGGCAAACCATAGCCGCACCTTTCAGCGTAAGACCGCTGGCGCAGGCGCCTGTTTCCATGCCGCTTAATTGGAGAGAAGTGAGTAGCCGTAATCACAACACCCGCTTCACCATGAAAAATGCGGCTGCACGGCTGCGCAGGCTAAAAGCAGATCCAATGGCCGCCGTCCTACATTCAAGCGTTGATCTTCAGAGCACAATAGACAGCCTGCAGCAACTCCTGCAGTCCGGCCAGACATGAGTTGGCAACGCGTGATTTCACCGGCAGGTGCATGCAGTATACTTAAACCCCCCATAGTCAATTGATCACGCCCTCGACAATGATTCACAGGGATCGACCCGCGGATTCGAATGTACAGCATCGCTATCAGGAAACACGAAAAGTAACCTTAGTCGGCGCGATCGTCGACCTCGCCCTGGGCATTGTCAAAATCATAGTGGGTAAGCTGGCCTATTCCCAATCTCTAATAGCTGACGGTATTCATTCAATTTCCGATTTGGCGACAGATTTCCTAGTGATATGGGCGGCGAAGGAGGCGACGCGTGAGCCTGACGCAGCGCACCCATACGGCCATCAACGCATAGAAACCGTTGCTACGATCACGCTCGGACTGCTGCTGATCGGCGTGGCTGCGGCTATCGGGCTCAATGCGATAAGCGGGATCATCAAACAGGACCCGCTGCAGACACCGACCTTCTGGGCGCTGGTTGTCGCCGCGCTGTCCGTTGTGAGTAAGGAAGCGATATATCACTACACCATGCGCGTTGCCAATCGCTTACAGTCAAACCTGCTGCGCAGCAATGCATGGCACAGCCGTTCCGACGCGCTGTCATCTATTATAGTCATCGTGGGCGTTGGCGGCAGTATGCTAGGCCTGGTGTATCTGGATGCCGCCGCTGCCGTCCTGGTAGCGCTCATGATTATTTACATCGCCTTACAAATGATATGGCAGGGCGTTAGAGAACTGATTGACACCGGTGTTGACCCAGAGCAGCTGAACGCTATTCGACAGACCGCCCTGCAGATAGAAGGAGTCACAGACCTACACGACATAAGAACCCGGCGCATGGGTTCGGATGTGTATCTCGATGGACACGTTCTGGTTGACCCGCGGTTGAGCGTGTCGGAGGGTCACCGCATCGGAGATGCGGTCTATGCCGGACTAAAAGCCAAGTTTGCCAATCTTGCCGACATAACCATACACATCGACGCGGAAGACGATGAACAGTACCAAAAATCATCACACCTGCCTCTGCGCTCGGAAATGACCGCACGCTTAAAAGGCTATTGGCAGGATATCCCGGAGGCGGACGGCATTACCCGCATAGTGCTGCACTATCTGGACGGGCAGGCTCAGGTTGAAGTGTGGATGCCCCTAAGTCAGCTGCACTCTCTGGATGACGCCGGCCGGATCAAGCAGATACTGCGCTCAGCGTGTGCACAAGATAAACAGATTGCATCAGTAGAAGCGTTGTTTCATTAGGCAGCGCATTACGACCCGTCAGTGCCCTCACACCGATCGGGTTAAGCCACCGTCTATCCTGATGTTCTGACCGGTAATATAGGCCGCGCCGTCTGAAGCCAGGAACGCGACCGTCGCCGCTATTTCCTGCACCGTACCGTAGCGCTGCATCGGTATACGCGCTTTAAACTGCTCTTTTTCAGGTAACGAATCAATGAAGCCGGGCAGTACGTTGTTCATTCTTATGTTGTTCCCGGCATAGCGATCGGCATAGAGTTTAGTGAATGCCGCCAGGCTTGCGCGGAATGCGCCGGAAGTCGGAAAGAAAGGCTCTGGTTCAAACGTCGCGTAGGTTGAAACATTGACAATAACCCCTCCCCCGGCTTTCTCCATAACCGGCGTGACCAGGCGGCACATGCGGACGACATTTAAAAAATAAACCTCCATCCCTTTGTGCCAGTCTTCATCACTGATTGACAGCAAGTCCCCCTTGGGACCGTGCCCCGCGCTGTTGACCACAACATCAATGCGCCCATAGGTATCCACTACCTGATTGACCAGCGCTTCAAGGTCTGCCACCACTAAATTGGAGCCAGTGACTCCTATTCCACCCAGCTCATTTGCCAGCGCCTCGCCACGCCCTGAAGACGAGAGGATGCCGACCTTGTAGCCTCCTTCCGCCAGATTACGTGCGATGGCCGCACCCATGCCCGAACCTGCCGCGGTTATGATGGCGGATTTTTGCTCATGCATTGCATCTGTCCTATTCGTTTTGTTTGACGCGTTCCCAATTTATCTTGCTCCCCGAGCATCGCCAAACTCCCGATGCGGGTCAACCCGATTGTGACGGTGCGTACGCTGCCCCACCTGTTAAGCAGAATATTCGTTTCAGTGCCGCCGGCCATTCGCACCATCGCCGCCCGCCTGTGCCTGATAGTTAGCCAAAGAACGGCCTTTCAGACATTTTATGCAGCGCTCGAGCCCATCTACCGAAAGGGGAAACATGCGCCCTTGCAGCAGCTCGGTGATTAGCTGCAGCGACAGCGTATACGGCCAGTGCGAAGGTGGAACCGGATTCAACCAAGCGACTTGCGGAAACACTGATAACAGCCTTTTCATCCATACCTCGCCCGCTTCTTCATTCCAATACTCCACGCTCCCACCCGCTACGGTAATTTCGTACGGGCTCATCGTGGCGTCTCCGACAATGATTACCTTATAGTCTTTACTGTAGGTGCGCAATACATCCAACAGCGGAGTCTTGTCAGCGTGACGGCGGGCGTTGTCTCGCCAGACGTGTTCATAAAAAAAATTGTGAAAATAAAAGTACTGCATATGTTTAAACTCTGTTCTGGCAGCAGAAAAAAGCTCCTCGCAGCTCCTTACGTAGGGATACATCGAACCACCGACATCGAAGAACAGCAGTACTTTTACTGCGTTGTGTCTTTCGGGTACCAGCTTGATATCGAGGAAGCCGGCGTTGCGCGCAGTACTGCGTATCGTATCATCCAGGTCCAGTTCTTCTTCTGCTCCTTCTCTGGCAAACCTTCGCAGCTTGCGCAGAGCGATCTGCAGATTGCGCGTACCAAGCTGCACTTCATCATCCAAATTCTTAAACTCCCGCCGCTCCCACACTTTAACCGCGCAATGGTGGCGGGGCTCATTCTGCCCAATACGAACACCCTCGGGATTAAAGCCGTACGCGCCGAATGGAGAAGTGCCGGCTGTTCCTATCCATTTACTTCCGCCCTGATGCCGAGACTGCTGCTCCTTGAGACGCTGAAACAATGTGTGCAGCAGATTGTCCCAGCCTCCGAGTGCTTCGATCTCGGCCTTCTCCGCATCACTCAGCATTAACTCTGCCTGTTTGCGCAACCATTCCTCAGGCAGCTCTCCCACAACTTGGTCAAACAATTCCATAGCCCCGTTAAAATGTGCCGCAAAAACGATGTCGAAGCGGTCGAAATAGCGCTCATCTTTGACCAGGGCCGCTCTCGCCAGATAATAAAACTGCTCTACTTGAAAGCCCGCTACGCGCTGCTGCAGGGCACGCAGCAGGACTAAAAATTCGGTTATGGAAACCGGTATGCACGCCTGACGAAGTTTGCCAAAAAAATCAACGAGCATTGCGACGATTTAAGAAAACCAGGCGTTCAAACAGGTGAACATCCTGTTCGTTCTTCAAAAGTGCGCCATACAGCGGCGGGATCACGGTACGCGGATCATCCGATTGCAGCGCTTGCACTGGGATATCTTCAGCCACGAGCAACTTGATCCAGTCAAGTAACTCAGAAGTAGACGGTTTCTTTTTCAGGCCCGGCACCTCCCTTAAATCAAAAAATACTTCCAACGCATCGCGCAGCAGGTCTTTTTTCAACTCGTTAAAATGAACGGCTATGATAGCCTGCATGGTTTTCTTATCGGGGAACTGGATATAGTGAAAAAAGCAACGCCTTAAGAATGCGTCGGGAAGCTCTTTTTCATTGTTGCTGGTAATCACTACGATGGGGCGGTATCGAGCCACCACGCGCTCGCCGGTTTCGTACACATAAAACTCCATGCGGTCCAATTCGAGAAGCAAGTCGTTAGGGAACTCTATATCAGCCTTGTCAATTTCATCAATCAGCAGCACTGGCTGCTCGTTATTGGTAAAAGCCTGCCATAACTTCCCCTTTTTTATATAGTTCGTAATGTCGTGGACTCGTTCCTCACCTAATTGAGAATCGCGCAGGCGTGCAACAGCATCGTATTCATACAAACCCTGCTGCGCTTTTGTGGTGGACTTAATGTGCCACTCAATCAACGGTCGCCCCAGTGCCTGTGCGATTTCCGCCGCCAGCTGGGTCTTGCCCGTTCCCGGTTCGCCTTTCACCAGCAAAGGCCTTTGCAGGACGATCGCCGCGTTAACGGCCATCATCAAATCCTCGGTCGCTACGTAACGCTCGGTACCTTCAAATCTCGACAATATTGCACCATTCAATGTGACAGATGTTTGTATACTATCCCAGCCTCACATCCACACTCTAGCGCATATCGGGATGGTTAGAATAGTATTAGCGTTTTGCGGCGTGCTGCTGCTCTCAAGCTGTACCCTGCTTACGCCTGAGCCGGGCATCGGCAGGGAGATCCGTTGGTCAAGCTTGAAAGGCTGGGCAGATGACCGGCATGGTGAATCCTGGCTATCCCTTGAAAGAAGCTGCATCAAACTTGGCGATCTGGCCGAATGGCAGCAGCTTTGTCAGGCGGTCGAACAGATCGATGACCCATCGCATGAGCAGGCGCGGAATTTTTATGAGCGATGGTTCACCGCCCACGTAGTCTTCGGCGCGGGCGGCGCGCGTGAAGGTTTGATTACCGGATATTATGAACCGCTTCTGCGCGGCAGCATGGAACGCACGGAGCGTTTCCGCTATCCAATCTTCGAACGCCCAGCCGACCTGCTGACTGTAGACCTGACGGATCTCTATCCGGAACTGGCGGGCAAACGAGTCAGAGGCAGGCTGGATGGAAACAGAGTCGTACCCTATTACAACCGTGAGTCACTTGATTCGAATCCGCGGCTGCTGACCGGCCATGAGATCGCCTGGGTAGACGATCCCGTTGCGCTTTTCTTCCTGCATATACAAGGATCCGGACGACTGCAACTGCCGGACGGTCGCATTATTGGAGTGGCGTATGCCGATCAGAATGGTCATCCCTATCGATCGATAGGCCGGGAATTGATTGCTATGGGTGAAATTGAAAAGGAAGATGTAAACCTGTTCAGCATTCGCCAATGGCTTCAGCGCCACCCGGAGCAGGGTGAGCTACTGCTAGAGCGCAATCCGAGTTACGTATTCTTTAGCTTGAAAACCGAGCTTGAAGACGGACCTTTTGGATCGCTTAATGTGCCGCTGGTGGCAGAGCGAACTATTGCGGTAGACCGAAACGTGATTCCGCTTGGACTACCGGTCTGGCTGGATACGACCCTGCCCGGCACGGATCAACCCTATCGCCGACTGGTGCTGGCACAGGATACCGGCGGGGCGATCAAGGGGCACGTGCGCGCTGATCTGTTCTGGGGGACGGGGGCCAGAGCAGAGAGAATGGCAGGTTTAATGAAACAGCCGGGCCGTCTGTATGTACTCAAACCTAAGCCTGCCACACCCTGAAATCAGCTGATCGAGATTTAAATCTGTTGTTCTCAATGATGTCTCCGTCCATCAGCGCAACGGGCGTAGTTGAATGACGCAAGAGGGTCGCCGCAGACAGTAACAGACTACCCGAGGCCCAACCAGGCAAACGCCGTTATCGTAATGTAAGGACTTTATCAGTACGATAGCTGATGTGTTTCTCTCGGCCGAGGTCGGCGATGCAATACACGCCGTGCCTGTTTCCCGGCCAGGGTAAGCACCTAAATACCTTAAACATATGAAAATCCCCATCGTGTCCGAATCTCCACAAACCAAAATAAGCTGGCGCACCAAAGAGATTGAAGGATACTCCAATCTCTATTTGATCCATCCACTCAGTGCCCGCCTGACCAGCTTATTTGCTCGCCGGGGATGGCATCCAAACCAGGTGTCGGCTTTGGGCCTGCTCAGTGCTTTTGCTGCCGCAGTCTGTTTCTACCACTACCAGACGCTGCTCATGCCCATACTAGGGTTTGCATTCCTTCTGGGCTGGCATGTGTTCGATGGTGCCGACGGTCAGCTCGCCAGATTGACCAATCAAACCTCTGAGGTGGGCAAGATAGTCGATGGCATATGTGACCATGCTGGTTACGGCATGGTCTATGTATCGCTCGCGCTGGCAATCCAACCGCTGTATGGTCCGTGGATCTGGGTATTGGCCATCGCTGCCGGTGTAAGTCACCTGATACAGGCCAGTGCACTGGAGTTCCATCGCGATAATTACGACTGCTGGGTGCACAGTCAACTTGGAAAATGTGTGCCCGCCCTGGACGAGCTCAAGAAAAAATCAGGCGAATCTTACGGCCCCTTCAAGTCCCTGAGTCTGTTGTATCTGTTTTACGTTCAGCTGCAGTATCGTTTTGCCGAAGCCGATCAGTACGTATTGCAACAGGAACCATGCATGCGCGACCACCCCAACCGACGACGGCTTGCAGATCAATATAAACTGCGGGCTCTAAGCACCGTGCGCAAATGGAACGCACTCAGCGCTAATAAGAGGACGCTTGCTATAGCGCTATGCTGCATTATAAAACTGCCTGTGCTCTTTTTTGTTTATGAAGTGTTCCTGCTCAATATCGTGCTGTGGTGGCTGCGCAGGCGGCAGCGTCGAACAAATGCTGAGTTGCGACGCGCAATTGTTAAATCGTGTTAAGCCTGACTGAGTGAACTGATACAACCATTCTACGCGGAAGCCCGCGTGCGTGGCCGTACCGCACGACTCGCACAGGCCGACCACAGTTGATATAGCGCCTGCCACACGGATTGCACGAATGTATTCATATAAACAAGATCGTCGGGCAGCGCCCGCACGAGACGACGATGAGCTCTTGCAAGGTTGTGGTAAGGGATAGTGGGAAACAGATGGTGCAGCGCGTGGTAGCGCAAGCCAACTGGTGCCAGTAAAGAGGTTACCAAGCCGCCAGATACGATGTTGACCGAATCCGCCAGCTGACTCTCAAAACTCATCGCCTGCCCATCTCCCGCGTACCGATGGGCAGCCAGAGTCCGCATCGCGTTCAGCAGCAAAATGGCCACACTCACGCAATAAAGCTGGAACAGCGTTTCCAGCGGTATAGCTCGAAAATAAATCATAGCAGCGAGCAACCAGACGTACAGCGCGCACAATGACTCCTGCATTATCCAGCTGCGCGGAATTTTGGCAGGAACCGAACGCCTGTAGCTGTGATCTATGGACAATGACGACAATTTCTCCCACACCATCTTTCTGGCTTTTCTAGATAACCAGGATAAGGGCCCAAGCACGCCAAAACGCAAAAAAATAAGGGGAGGTAATAGCAGGTGAGACAGCAGATACAGCACTATCCTCATACGCGGTGGCCTTGCAAACGGCATATATTCACCGTCGCCTGGCGTGCCGTAGTTGTTCCGAAAATGGTGTTCCTGATGCACGCCATCGTACAAGAAGGATGGAACGAGCAGGGGAATGCCGCAAAGTGTGTTCCAATAAGGGCGAAAACCCGGCAGATGCTCGCGACGAATATGGACCAGTTCATGGGTAAACAACACGGCTCGGTACAGTGCTAATACTGACAGCACGGTCAATAGCGCCCAAACCAGAACTGAGGGCGTCTTCAGCGACAGAATGAATGCTGCCCATCCGACAACTGCACTAACGGTAAAATCCAGCCAGTATATTACCGGCTCGGGTTGGAACAGATCACACACCAGCTGGTGGCGTTCTCGGTGGGAAATTTTGCGATCAGCTGTCACAACACAGTATCAAGCCGGAATATTTCGCTCCGTGTGAGCAGTCGTTTTAATTGATCAACTCACGCAGGCGTTTGTGTTTACTGGGCTCCGCAATTTTTATTTTCACTCGCTTACCAGTCCGTACTCCCTCGTTTAAATCTATCCTCAGCTGCTCCGCCGCGAAGGTCACATCTTCTTCTCCATCAAGACAGCTGGTTACCCGCGCATTCTCCAGCAGCAGAACGTATTCGCTCTCGAAGGTAATACGTTCCGCTTTTCCGTACGCGTTTACCGTGCTTTTACCAGAGCCCAGTAATTCACTCTTTCTGTCAGCGACTATAAAGGTTGCCGGCCCGGAAACGGCTATGCCATCAGTTATATCATAGGCGAGTACAGACGTTTGCACCACGTCTCCCTTTGGCGTTTCCAGCTTTACTACACCGCGCGCCACCACTTCGTTGCGCGTTTTATTGTACAGAAGCTCATCGGCGTAAATCCGGTGCCCACCCCGGATTAGCTGCGTATACCCTCGCAGCAATACCTGGTTGCGCTCGGGAAAAGCTATGTTATCGGCCTTGATTTTGACCTTTTCCAGCGTTCCACTCGTCGCCCCCCGGGATTCAACAGCTGGTTCGGCAGCACAATTATCAGCAGCAGCAGCCGCTGCGGTGAAACCCGCAAACAATACTAAGCTGACAAGAAATCTAAACCCCATCTTTGTTGAATTGACGATATCGTTATTATTGTAACGAGCAGGTGAAAAAAAGGCACATCGACCACACCTGCCTTACGAAGCACTCCGCGGTTGGCTGCCCGGTTGCTTAACGTGCCTACCGACATCCGGCATTATAGTCGACCGCCGCGCCTGCCCCAAATGCAGCCACTCGCGGAGCTCATTATCGCGGAATAGAGAGCACCAGATGGATCCTGGTCTATATGGATGCGTATGAATGCAGTTGGAGCAGCGCTTATACGACTAGACTTGCAGTAAGCGCCAGAGATACGGCGTGATACACGTTCTTCGGCAAATCGGCACTTGGCGCCGTGCAAACGCAGCGCTTAGTTAAACGCCTTGCGTGGTGCACCCATGCCCGGATCCGCCGTGCCCTGTTTGCGCCAACGATCGAGCGCGCTCATTTGATGTACACAGGATAAAGTACAGTGGTGGGCACACCCTTTTTGCGTATCAAATTCCCGCATTATGTCCTCTCGCCTGTAGCTCAGCAGCGGCGTGCCGGGATATCCGCGCCGCTGAGAGCACCAGTGAACTTTACCGTGCTCGCAGATGTAGAGATAGCGCGCACCTGCGCGGCATTTCCAGCGGTTAGGATGGCCGTGCATTAGGTTTTTCTGAAACAAATGATAGTTCAATCGATGTGTAATCGAGTGCGACAGATCGGTTATGCGCTTGTACACGTCGAACTGCTTCGCACTCAGCGGTTTTATAGCTCCGGCATCATCATGCAACACGCCGACGGTGTGCAACAAACCAAGTCTTTTCGCCGTCAGCGCCACTTCGTAAGCATCTTCCGTACGCTCTTCGCTCACGCCCAAGACAGAATTCACGCTGACCTTGAATTTCGCGTACCTTGCCAGTAGCACCAGCTTGCCTTCCACTGCGCGCAGACTTTTTTGAGAAACTTCGTCCGGTTCAAGGTTATCTATGCTTATCTGCATTTCCTGCAGCCCGCAAGTATTCAAGTTTTCGATACGTCTTTGATTCAACCTATAACCATTAGTAATCATGGTCGCGATCATGCCCTGCTCTCGAATCAGTCGGATTGTGTCGTTCAAATGCGGGTTCATTAAGGGCTCGCCACCGGTACAGGTAACGGCAGCGGTATTCAGCGAGGCCAGCGCCCGCACGCGCTGTTGCAGTAGGTGAAAAGGAACAGGCGGAGAAAAATCGTCATACTCATTGCAATAACCGCAGCTCAGGTTACAACGGCGCGTTATCACCATCTGAGCCAGCAGTGGGTTGTATCTGGAGGACAGCGCTTTCCACAGGAACTGGCCGATCTCCAACCGGTTGCTGTACCAATGCTCTGACAAAACGGAGCCCGCTAGGATCCCTGATGATGGTCGCGCTGTACGCTGTTCAACCGACGCATACGCCATAGCCCCGGCTCTCGATCAGCATGCTCCATGCCGATTTCATTTGTGGCAAGATTAGCACGGTTGCTTAGCACGTTACTGCGGTCCCGATCTGCGTAACACATGTGGTATCGCTACTCCGCATTACCCAAGAGACTCAGAAAAGGGTTGATACGAATTCGTATTCGATCCAGCGCGTTGCCAGCAGGCGCAGTACCATGCGGATGGTCGTTTGCTTTGCGCTGCATACGACTTGCGACAAAGCTTAACCCTGAGATTCCAGAAGCGCCGCTTGTTCATGATATATCTCCGCCAGCTTGGCCAGAACCATCTATCACGTTGATGGTAGTGAGTGATTAGACCAGCGCAATTTGCTGGCAGCTTAGCGCCTGATGAATCAGAAAGCGAATTCCATGGGTGTCCGACGTGTACCCCCCAGCCACAGGGCTCGGCCGCCGCGAATAAAGATGGTCACAACTCCCCACCAAACGCAAACCCACAGGGCCGCTTCCAATCCGATTAAGGGTCCGGTTATCAGCATCAACCAAATGTATATATTGCGCCGGCCGCCAAATTTCCGCACCGTATGCTCAAAAGGCGTGTAATTGTCTATTGTTCGATTGTGCCAACACCCGTGCACAACCCAGAAAATAACGCCGATCAAGGTATCAGCGAAACTTACGATTACCAGTCCTATGCCCGCCATAAAGGCCGCGCTGCTCAGACTGGCGCCGCCCAGCACCCAGCCCAGACAGAGCCACCAGGAATACTCGAAAATCATGTCGAATAGATGCTCCAGTTCACCCACCTTGGAGGTCATCACCTTCACCCGTGCAAGCTTTCCGTCCAAGCCATCCATGATGCCAACCAGCGCCGCACCAATGAGTGATGTCCACAGGAAGCCGGATAAAATGCCCCAGGTAACCAGCCAAGCCGCGATATTGGTGACCAAAGTGAGTTGATTGGGCGTGATCGAGCCCTCGCACAGGCGGGACACGATGAAGTTTTCTATCGGTGCGTGCAGTACTTTAGCGGGCAAATCGAGCGACCCCTTCTGCGCTCCCTCAATGATCCAGCTTCGAGCCTTAGTCAATGCTGTACCGTTCCCGATGCTTATCCATTTACTTTGGCGGTGCCGTCGAACAGCGTGATTGTAGGTAGGCAGCGTTCCCACGTCGCAGTGCCTGATAGCATCATCCTCCGCCAGGGCGTCTACGATACCTGCCCAGCTGTAAACACCTTCGGCAAACAACGAGCACAACGTTGAGCCGTCGATTCGCGCGCAACCCACGCTTCCGTGCGGACTGTTCGCAGATATCTGACTTACTTTATGCGCTTCTCTATCCAGCAGCAGGCACGGTTTTGATGCCTGCACCAGATAATCGATGAACTGTCTTTCGATATAATAGTCGGCGGCGATAATCAGCAGTTCTTTCTCCCCACGCAGGGCCCGCGCAGCTGCGTCCTGCCGGACCACCTCTACCAGCGCGCTCAGTTTCTTGAGCTTGTCCATCAGCATTGGTGCAATATCTGACTCGGCAGGAATAACAATGGAGATGGCAGAGACGCCGGATTTTTTTAGGTTGCGAACGTGCCGCTCGAGTAATGAAATTCCGCACAGGTTCTCCAGCGCTGTCAGCCGACGCGGCCGGGTTTCTGCAAGAAACTCGTTGGCCAGAATGATGCTTTTCATTGGTCAGTTATTGATTCTTATTGCGCGTAAGAGATGCGGGACTGAGACCCAGATGCAGCAGGGACCGGAGATTACACATAGCGCATGGCGGGCGCAACCGAAAAAGGCCTGTTTCAGGCCGTTTATCAAGAGCTTTGTGCCGGTATCTTCCGCCATATCCTTGGTAATCCCAGCAGATCAAGCTGAATGAATGCTGAATCCAACCTGCCCGGAACCTGACCGCCGGACGGTCGCCTCGAGCGGCCAGAAGAATCAGATTGTCTCATGCCGCTATGGCCAATTTCGCAAAACCCCTCGCTTTTTTGAAATACTCGCAAGATCATGACGTCTTTATTCCTCCCAGGTCGCGGTCACAAGCCGCCACCCGTCAAAACCTCTTGCCGGCCTGAAACCCAAACGCCGGGCGCGGCACGGCTTGTACTCAAGATAATCCTGCACCACAATGAAGCACAATATTTTTGAGTGAGAACATGCCATGCGGTTTAAATGGACTTCAGTTGTCTTAATCATTTCGCTTCATCTTGCTACGGCTTTTGGCCAATCCGACCCGGCGGCGCCTTTTGTATTCACTCCGCCAACCTTTACCGAAGCAGATAAAAACCAGGATGTGCGGGTGGACCGGGATGAGCACGGACGCATCATCATCGATCGGTTTAGCGCCCGCGACCTGAACGCAGACGGTCAGTTGACCGTAGATGAGTTACCTGCTGAAACATTTTCAATCGCAGATGAAGATCAAGATCAAAAGGTATCCAAGAAAGAATTTATGCGATTTCGATTCGGCATTTTCGAACAATTTGATAAAGACAGTAACGATTCGCTGGACCGTGAGGAATATCTGCGCTGGCTCGATTCGCAATAAAGATTGAAAACGTTGTCTACGTCCAGGCTTCAGCCGAAGCATGAGTGCGATACTCTTGTTGTAATGCGGTCTTTGGGCAGAACACTCATGCTCTGTGCGACGCTGTCCGGGCCCGTTGCCACATCTCTCGCCAATGAAGTGGACAGGCTTGCGCCCGTGGCGGTGGCACAATTCTACGCCGGGCGTTCCGACGCACCCGCCTGGTCCGACGATAGACAATTTAATGATTTTATCCGAGCTATTGAGGGACTGTCTGATCACGGTCTTACGCCCGAACACTACCATCTGCAGGCTCTGCGTTCTCAGAGCAAGATGCCGGAACAAAGGGAAAAGCTGGCTACGGACGCCTGGTTCTCCGCCGCCGCGCATATGGTGTTCGGCAAACTCGATCCGTTGACTTACGAACCAAATTGGACCGCTGCCCGTCGGCAGAGAGATCTCAGCAAGCACCTGACGGCAGCGCTCACCAGTAACTCCGTTGCCAGCAGCTTAGACGCGTTAGCCCCGGACTTTGCGGAGTATGTGCAGCTGAAGTCTGAGCTTGCGCGCTTGCGTCAGCAGCAAGAGGTAGCCATTCGCGTGATCCCCGAAGGTCCCGCACTGAAATTCGGTATGACGGGCGCACGCGTCGAGGCGCTGCAGGCGAGATTGCGTCAACTGGATTTGATGCCGGCGGCCGCCGTCAGCGGCATTTATGATCAGGCCACTTTGCATGCGGTGCGGGTTTTCCAAGATGCTGCCGGCCTGGATGGGGATGGTATCGTTGGGCCGGTTACGTTGACCAGCCTTAATCGCGACGTACAGGGTAAAATCAACCAGATTAGTATAAACCTTGAGCGCTGGAGATGGCTGCCGGAAAGTCTGGGTCGACGCCATGTTCGCGTTAACATCGCTGATTTCAGCGTCGCGCTATACAACCAAGAACAGCGTGAGCGCACACACTTATCAATCATTGGCCAGCGCTATCGCAAAACGCCCGTTTTTTCTGACCAAATCGAATACGTTATCTTGAATCCATGGTGGGAAACGCCCGACTCGCTCGCGCGCAAAGACAAGTTGCCGATGTTCCAGCAAGATCCAACCGCTGTGGAAAGACTCGGTTTTCAGGTCCTGGACCGCAGCGGGCAGCTAGTGCCGCCGAATTCAGTAGACTGGGCATTACTATCGGTTAACAACTTTCCGTATCGGATAAGGCAGGCGCCGGGGCCGCTCAACGCCCTGGGACAAATTAAAATCATGTTCCCCAACAAGCATAATGTTTATCTACACGACACGCCGACCCGGGGACTTTTCACCGAACGTCAGCGGGCGTTTTCGTCGGGCTGTATCCGCGTGCAGAATCCTGTCGACCTGGCGGCATGGCTTTTTCAAGAGACGCCGGGATGGGACAAAGCGCGCTTCGATGCGGCTATCTCCACCGGCAAGGAAACTCGGGTCAACTTAAAGTCCCCAATCCCCGTTCATATTCTTTATTTTACCGTGTCCGTTGACAGTTCCGGCACAGCGCGATATCTCGATGATATCTACCAGCGAGACCAGCTGGTGCTGCGCAGTCTGGTCGAACCAAGCACGTAAGCCACGAAGGCTGGTACTGGCTTTGAACTGCTGCAGCGCGACCCGGACTCAGTGATACAAAGCCTAAACCAATTGGTCTGCACGACGGGAAGCGGGCGGGCGCGTCCTAGATAAAGGAGGCGAATATCGTGGCCAGACCTAAAAAGCTCAAGAAGCCGACCACATCCGTCACCGTAGTCAGGATAATCGAGCCGGACTGCGCGGGGTCCTGCCGCAGCACCGTCAGCACCAGCGGAATGGCCGCGCCGGAGAGGCCCGCCAGCCCCATGGAAATGACCATGGCAACGCCAATAATCACGCTCAAGCCAAGCGATCCGCTCCAGAACCACACCCCGACCGAGGTGACCAGCGCGATGGCGATGCCGTTTATCACCCCCGCCAACCCCTCTTTAAATAAAACGCGCATGCTGTGGCGCAAACGGATTTCGCGCAGCGCCAGTCCGCGCATGATGACCGCAAGCGCTTGCGCCCCCGTGTTACCGGACTGACCGGCCACGACGGGCAGAAGCACCGCCAATGCGGTAAATTGAGCGATGGTGTTTTCGAATAGCCCGACTACCGCTGCTGCAACAAATGCGGTTAACAGATTGACGTTTAGCCATGGCAGTCGTTTGCGCACGGCAAACCAGGGTGTGGACAACGCTCGCTCTTCCTTGCTCGCGCCTACCATGGTCTGCAGCCCCACGCTGGCCTCTTCCTGTACGGACCGGATCAGCGCATCGTGGGACAGCACGCCGATTACACGCAAATTAACATCGACTACCGGCAGCGTAGTAACGTCATAGCGAGTCAGAATCTCCGCTGCCTCCTCCCGCGGGGAGGTTGCCAGAACGCTCGGCGGTTCAGATTTGATTAATTCTCTCAGCAGCGTGCCCCAATTGGCGGTCACCGCACTGGCGAGCGGAACCAAGCCAACTAACCGTCCGGTCTCGTCAACCACGATCAGGTTTCTAATCTGCTGCCCGATGCGCCGGTAGCGCGCCAGCGCCTGCTTAACCGTGTTGTCCGGGTGAAACGTGATAACTCTGGTGTTCATCAGTCGACCAACGGTACCCCGCGGATAGGTCATCAACTCTGCCAGTTCTCTGTTGAGAGATGGTTCAAGCTGCACCAGCAATCGCTCGCGGTCGGTAGAAGAACAGAGGTTCAACAACAAAGCAGCGCGACCGGGCTCAATCTCGCTGAGCAACTCAACCGCTCGGCTTTCGGGCAGCGTTAATAGGCTTTCTGCGGCCAGTTCGGGCGGTATGAGCTCAAGCACATCACAGCTCAGCTCGGTCCGCTGTCGCTGCAGGAATGCACCGACCTCTTTTGGTGATAACGGTTCCAGCAGCTTGGCGACCTCTTTTGGATAGAGATCAAAGTAGCGGTCAATGAATAGTGCCTGTGTGTTTTCAATAGTCATCGGTTTATCCACCACCTTCATTTTCGCTGTCCCGGCGCTGAGGCGTAACTGATATTGCATCGAGCGAACCAGTCATGCCGAGCCAGTACAGCTCGCCCAACGCAAGCAGCGTACCCAGCAGATCCTTTTCATTTTTATCCTTCGCCGTGGATTCCTTCAGCCTACCCAGAGTCTCATACTGGATCACGCCCATAAGGACGTCATCGCGGTCGACCACCGGCAACACATGAAAGTCCTTCCACCGAGGATGCTTGATGATATCCCGTTTGCTCGCCATAGCTGGAAGGCTTACAACGTTGGTCTCCATGATCGACGCCACGGAATCGCCGCCATGAGCATTTAAAAGCTGGCGCAGAGTGACCACCCCCACCAGGCGCTGATCTTTGTCGACGACATAGATGTAGTAGCGGACGGACTGGGCCTCGGTCCGGATATGTCGCATCACTTTTCTAATAGAGTCAGTTGATTGAATGGCGACCGGCGAGGGATCCATTAGCTGGCCCGCGCTACCCTCCGGATAGTCCAGTAATCGACGCAGTGTGCGCGCGCGTGAATCTCTGATTTGGTCAAGCAATGCTTCGCGCTTGGCGCTGTTTAAACGATGTAAAAAAACAAGCTGCGCATCCAATGGTAGCTCCTGCAGCACCTTCGCCGCCGCATCGCCGGGCAGGCTGCCCAAAGCGTCAGCGGCGACCCGTGGCAGGGTATGCTGCAGGCCGTGGGCTGCGGCGCGCGGCTCAGCCACTTGCAGCAGTTCTACTAGCATCGGTCCGTTATAACCATTGAGCGCCTGCGCTGCCTCTTCGGGATGGTTGTGGAGAAAAGCGTCGATTAGTTTTTTTTCGAGATCCATGGCTTCGCTCACTCAACGCGAATCGATTCAGCAAGGTTGAAGCGCTCTGCCGGCACCAGCACCCGGCCGGCTTCGGTATCGACCAATACAGCGGTTGAGGTGATATCAACTATGATTCCGTCAACCTCGTCTATTTGGACACGGTCACCGACTGAATATTCCCGTCTTACGTAGTGAGCGGCGATGATATTGGCGGCAGTTGTCCTGGCGCCCAGCCCGAAGGCTAGCGCGGCCGCGCCGAGGATACCGGCAAACAGCGTTATGGTAAGAGTAATCAAAATAGTGTTGTCAATGCCGAGCTGCTCAAGTGCTATGATGACAGCGAGCACCACCACCAATATTTGCGCCAGGCGACCGATCAGCTCCGTACGCTCCATGCCGCTGGAGACTGCTACCCGTGATAAAAAGGCGCGGGCAATTTCTCCCACCCATACTCCGGCAAAAATGATGATCACACTTGCCAGCACCCGGGGAAGATAGGCGGTGATGTATCCGATCACGCTGGATACCGCGGGCAAACCCAGAGCCTCTAATGAGGCAGCAAGGAAAAACAGCAATACCGTCCAGTAAACAATCCGGCCGGTGACCACAGGCAGCGAGCGGTAGGTCGTCGTTTTTTGTACGCGTGCACGCATCGGCCGGGTTCGCGACAGCTTGTTCAATCCGAGCTCAGTGAGATGACGCGCTGCGGTCCTCAGCGCTCTTGCGATTAGCCATCCAATCAGCAGCAGCAGTATGGAGCCCAGGATGGTCGGCAGAAACTCAAACGCGCGACCGGCAACCCGTTCGATCGAGCCGGTTACAGTTGTGGTCCAGTTCTCAAATTGATTCATCAGCACTCCTTCACGGCATGAACCTTGCGTAACACCCCGCGCGGGCGACGCGTGCTTGTCTGCAACGGGGGAAAGTGAATTTTCCCCGTGTTTGCTCTAATGTTGCAACCTTTTGACTGCTAGACGATAGGAGTTTGTCACAATCGTTATGGTGTGTAACAGTTATACGGCACTTCGGCAATCTCAAACCGTATGCAATTGCGACGAGCGCAACTACCCCGCCAAGACTCGTTAGTGTTTAAGCGCTGGCCGGTTTCGACGATGGAAAACAGGGGCGCTTCGCTGGGCCTGGCAGCCTGCAACTGAACAAACGCTTAACCTTAGGTCTTTATCTTTTTTATATGAGCACTACATATGAGCACCACACGAAATGACTAACGCCATTACACCAGTCGCCGCTTTATTGCTCAGCGTTGCCTTTCTGCTTATGGGTAACGGGCTGCAGGGAACGCTGCTCGCGGTGCGTGGGGACATCGAGGCGTTTTCCACCCTGTCGATTGGGCTTCTTGGCTCGACCTACTTTCTCGGCTTTGCCGCCGGCTGCGTACTGGCCTCACACCTAATACGGCGCGTCGGCCATATTCGCACTTTTTCAGCGATGGCGGCAATCGCCTCCGTTGTGCCTCTGACTCACGGCTTATGGCTGCAGCCATTACCCTGGTGGATTATGCGGGCCGTTACCGGATTCTGCCTAGCAGTACTGTACATCGTTATTGAGAGCTGGCTAAACGAACGTTCAACCAAAGAGACGCGCGGCAGTATCCTGTCGATTTACGTCATTATTAATCTCACGGTAATGACGCTTGGCCAGATGATGATGACGCTGGAGGATCCCGCGGGTTATACCCTGTTCGCCCTGACCGCCATATTGGTTTCCATTGCCGCCGTCCCGGTGGCGTTGACCGCAGCGGAAGCTCCCGCGCCGGTGCGCTCGGTTAAGGTTCGCTTGCCCCATTTATACCGCATTTCGCCGGTTGCGTTTATTGGCTGCATGGGCGTGGGTTTGGCAAACGGCGCTTTCTGGACGCTGGGTCCGGTGTTCGCGCAGCGCAGCGGCATGGACGTGCAAGGCATCGCCCTATTCATGAGCGCGCATATCCTGGGCGGGGCTTTGGGTCAGTGGCCGCTCGGCCGACTGTCTGATCGAATAGACCGGCGCCGGGTACTTATCGCCGCCTGCGCGGCGGCGACTTTCTGCGGCCTGACGATCTGGCTGTTGGGTGTATTTTTCAGTGCTTATCCCCAGGGCTTGCTGCTCGCCATCGCAGGCCTTTGGGGTGCGTGCGCGTTTCCGCTCTACGCCGTATCGATTGCCCACGCCAATGATCACGCTGCGCCAGAGGAGTTCGTAGAAATCTCGAGCGGAATGCTGCTGGTTTTTGCCGCTGGCTCGATCGCAGGGCCGCTAATAGGCTCCGCTGCAATGGACAACATTGGTATATCCAGTTTATATGCTTTCACCGCCGTGGTGCATGCTCTACTGGGCGCTTACACAGCCTGGCGCGTCAAGCAGCGCGCCGCGCCGCCTATTGAGGGGCACGTCAAGTTCACCGACGCTTTAACGGCGGCGCAGACCGTGTCGGAGACGTTTGACGGTGAAATACAGCGCGAGAAAATAGCGCTGGCTACCGGAGAAAAAGACGCAGCACCACCCTCCAAGGTGTCAATGAAGCCCGAAAAAAACAGCAACAGCCCGCGCACGGGAGACGGCAAAACAGGTTGACCGGGATATCCCGCAACATGTGCGTGCACCATTTGGAGTGGAAATCCTGGCCGGCCGCACGGTACATCGAAAGAAACGCGCGCAGCGCGCACAATCGTTAGGCGTGAAGCGGGACTTTAGGCCGTTACCGCCTGCTGTTTTTTGTTGCGGTTTTCCACCAGCTGCAGCAGCGCGGGAAATACAGTCAAAGAACTGACCATGCAGCAGCCCAGCCCCAGACAGGCGACCAGACCAAGGGACTGTAAGCCCTGATTGGAAGCGGCCAGGGTCCCGGCGAAGCCCAGCATCGTGGTCAAGGTTGTGAGAAAGGCAGCCCCTCCGGTGGTTTGAATCACATGGCGCACACGGCCACCCTCCTCAACATAACGATGAAAAATATGAATGCCGTTGTCGACACCAATACCAAGTACTGTGGGCAGTACCACCATGTTGAAGATGTTGAGCTTTATCCCCAGCGCCGCCATCAGCCCCAACATCCATATCATGCCTAACACCACCGGCGTGATGACAATGACGCTGTGCTTTATGTTTCTAAATGCAAGCAACAGGACGATTGCGACAGCGGCGAGGACAACAACCACGGCGCGACCTGCGTCTGCTCTCATCAGATTCAGCATATCTACAAAAATCATTGCCTCTGTAGCTGGGTAGAACGTCTTTCCATTGGCGTTGACCTCGCGAATATCGTCAACAAAAGCCTGCGCGTTTTTAAGATTGGACATTCCCTTTTTGTTATAGACGTAGACCAGATACCCGCCCGATCCTGGAACGCCGGTAAACACCCGCTGGATCGGTGAAGGTAAATCTTTTGGGCCCAGTCTTGTTACGCCGAAATGTCCCAATACCTCCTCTATTTCCTGAATTCGCGGGTCGCCCTCATCACTGAAGTCCTGTAACAACCGCCTCGCCTCCAGCAGCTTAAGTTGGATGCTCTCAATAGATTCCAGTCGCACGCGCTGATCCTCTGATTTTGGGACGACGCTGTAGATCGAACGTATTTTCGAGATCGTTGCGTCTTTTTCTTTTCGACTCATTCTGATCCGTTCCAACTCATCAACCAGGGCAGATACATCTTTAAGATTTTCAACGAAAATGACCGCCTGATCGGTGTTTAGCGGAAAAACCTCCTTGATCCGGTCGTTGATTTTTGAGATCTCAGGCATTTCCGTTTTCAGGTTACCGAAGTTGTCTTCGAACTGAATGCTGGGTGCCGCCACTACCGCCGCTACCGTGCATACGGTCCCAACCAGCACGATTGCCACTGCTCCCGGAAAGGCCTGCTGCTTGGCGGCTGCTAACCCTTTCCTGCGTTTTGAAATCCGGTAAAGCTTTATTTTTTCTGCAAACACCATCAGCGCCGGGAAAAACACGTACATGGAAAAAAGCGTCAACAAGATACCGCTGCCGGCGATGAAACCGAATTCATAGAAGGCCTTGAAGTTGGTGAGCATAAGCGAATAAAAACCGGCAATGGTGGTTATTCCCGCCAGCGTGGAGGCATATCCGGTTTTAGAGTAAATCGTCCTCAGCGCCCGCCTCATGTCGCCTCCGTTTCGCCTAACTTCATCGTAGCGCGCCAGGTTATGTATGCCGAAATCGATACCCAAGCCAAACAGGATCAAAACCAGAAATATAGTGATCATGTTTAGGCCGCCCAAGTTTATTTTGGTGAGCGCGAACGTCAGCAAGAATCCTACAATAAGCGGAAGTCCTATATAAAAAATCGACATGAAGCGGCGGTAAAAAATCGCGATGACAAGAAAAATCATTGATATGGACCATAAGCCACTGCCGGAAACATCACTAATGATGGAATCAAAGCTGGCAACTCGATTCGTGATTCGGCCACCCAGCACAACTGACATTTGCGGATGATAGCTAACAGGGTCCAGCTGCTGTATGATCCCTTCGAGATCGCGGATGATATCCCGTGCATAATTAACATCAGTCGTACCACCCTTTGGAAACACCACCAGGATGGTCAAATCACCCGCTTCGTTTCTGAAAATCTTTGTTTTTTTACTGTCCGCCGTGTCGCCTTCGTATTTCTGCTTAATATCTTCAAAATCGAACGGCGGCGGTTCGCTCGCTGCACCGCGTATGTTTATTTCCACCGGAGTTTGATCAACGCTGAACTTAAGATTTTTCTTCTCGTAGTCCATACGTTCTGCTAGACGCCGGTCAATTTCACGCAAATCGGATTGATCGACAAAAATCAGCTTATTGCGCTCGAAAACCGCGGTGTCCTCTGCATACTCGGCACTGGCGGCCCAATCCGTTTTTAACACTTCAGTGCGCAGGTCCTGGACAAAGCGCAGCGCGGCGTTAGGGTCCGGTGATTCAACCAGTATCATTGAGTTGCTGTATCCGCCGGTTTTTTCAATGACTTTTTGCAAATTGTCCACACTGGGCACGCCATCAGGCATGAGTGAGGTGATATTCGCATTCAGTTTTAAACCTTTTGCTATGTCGAAACTTAGAAAGCCCAGCACGATGGCTAAAAGCAGCAGCGGGATGTATGCATAGGTTATAAATGCCACCCATCTGTCAACGATGGGATGGCGCTGGGCAGCAGCCGCTACACCGATCTTATTGTCTGCTTGACTGGTGGACATACGCAGACTGCTACTTATCGTTTGTACTGCTGCCCGGATCTCTCTTCTGATATCGCAAAACCGTATGATCCATCAGGGCCTGGCCCTGTATTTTCATCTTCCGTTCGCCGCTGGTGTATAGCAAGTCGTAACGCGCCAGATACCGATACTGAATCGGGGTATTGAGCAACTTTACTATCGTCCGGACAAATGGCTTCAAAGAATCCACCGGATCTATGCGCACAAGAAACTGGTCAATGTCAATTACGCCCTGCAAACTGAAGCCTTGTTCCTTTATATCGACAGCTAACCTGCTTGGAATATCCCGCGCATCAGAATCTGCGGTTTCACGCTTATTTTCAACATCCAGGGTAAAGCCTCGCGTCTGGTGAATCAAACGCCCTTCATCAAACACTCCCAGGAAGCTCTGCGTGCCGTCCTGCTCATCCCGGGAAATGTAGAAAACTGGCCGTATGGCGGAATCTGCGATGCTGACAATACGGGTAGAGCTACTTATCAGGTTATGCAGGCCGGTGCTGTTAATATAGCGAACGGCGAAGCCGCGTCCATCTTCAAGCTTTTGCCATTCCGCAGAATCAGACTCTCCTTCCGCAAAGAGTCGATATCTCGCGTCGGCTCGCAGAAAAGGCGCAAAAAAACTTACGTATTGATAATCATCGCCGAGTTCCAGGGTACGACCAAGTGACCACCGCTCGGCCTGTGCAGTAAAGTCAACATCAATTTCTCCTCGGGCTTGGACAAGCTGGATCCGATATTTTGGATGCTCCCCGCTCAAGTGATTTTGCGCAATCTGAATATCGAGCTGATCCTCGGCAAAGTCCCACTCCCTGTTAGATCGACTTTGTTTAATGATCGTACGCTGCCTATCGGGCGTTACCAGCAATCCGAACACTCCAGCGTGATGACTGCCAAGCCCAATGTTGAGCACGGTGATCTGGGCTACCAGCAGCGTTCCATCAGCGAAATAGAACAAATTATCCCAGCCCTCGCTATACCATTCATCACGCAGCAGGCTCGGTTGGGTGTCGAACTTGGTCGCATCGTCGGCATCAGAGACAGACAGACTTAGTGCCAACAAGAGGGATAATACGGCGCTCCTGGTTCCGCTCCAAAACGGCGATGACAAAGAAAAGAAATCCTTTTCCTAAATGCTAGCTAAGGAGGCCTAGCTCGTGGCCAACTTTTGAAAATACCTCCAGAACCCGGTCCAAATGGTCATGAGTATGCGTGGCCATACAGCTGGTGCGAAGTAACGCTTTGCCCTTTGGTACGCCGGGAAACATAACCGGACTGGCGAACACGCCAGCATCAAAAAGCAACCGCCACATTTTAAGCACGCACTGCTCATCGCCCACCACCACGGGCACAACCGGCGTCTCACTGACGCCAGTATCAAAACCAAGGCTCTGATACCCCTCCCGCAGGTAGTTGGCATTACTCCACAACTGCTGCCGCCGTTCCGGCTCTTCCTCTATGATCTGCAGCGCCATCGTCGCCGCCGCCACCGGTGCCGGAGGCAAACTGGCTGAGAACATGAGCGAACGAGCGTGATGCCGCAGAAAATGGACCATTTCTTCAGTAGAAGCGATGCAACCACCAATAGTTGCCAGCGATTTACTGTAGGTCACCATGATAAGGTCGATATCATCGACCATGTCAAAATGCTCGCCGGTACCGCAGCCATTCTCTCCCAGCACCCCGATACTGTGAGCGTCATCAACCATCAAACCTGCGCCATATCGCTTGCACAGATCTACTACGCTGGGCAGGTCGACAATATCTCCTTCCATACTGAAAACGCCGTCGACCACGACTAACGCGCCGCGACCTTCAGTACCTTCGAGGATTCGCTCCAGGTTCTGCATGTCGTTGTGCTGATACTTTTTAATCTGGCCATAGGACAGTCTGCACCCATCGTATATGCTGGCATGATTCATTCGGTCGATAACCACAAAATCATCTTTGCCGACCAGCGCAGAGATCGCCCCCAGATTGGCTTGGAATCCTGTTGGAAAAACCGCTGCGGCCTCCTTGCCCAGAAATTTAGCTAGCCGTGCCTCCATTTCCTCATGCATCGCCAAGGTTCCGTTAAGAAAGCGCGACCCGGCGCAACCGGTGCCGAACTTTCGCACCGCATCAATGGCGGCTTCTTTGACCTTGGGATGGCTGGTGAGACCTAAATAATCATTAGAACTCATCATGATCATCGGTCGTCCATCACAAATCACATCCGGCTGTTGGTCCGAATCTATTCTGTGGAAATACGGGTATACGCCCGCCGCCATAGCCTCTTTGGCGCGAGTATACTTTCCGCACTTGTCGAAGATAGTCGGACGATTGACCGACTGCTGCCTAACTGCCCCTATATCGTGATCGATAAATTCCTGTTTTGCGAATAACCGGTCAGTCATAACCATTGTTCTTTTTTATACCAACGTATTACATCAAGTAATCCGTCATTTAGATTTATCTCCGGCGTGAAATCGAGCTCACGTCTTGCCCTGCTGGCATCACAGCCCCAGTGTTGCGCCATTAATTCAGCGATCCTTGCTCTGTTTAACATAACAGATTTTCCGGTGATGCGACCATACACCTGACCCAGCGTTCCTAGCAATACTAATATCCAGCCCGGTATTTTAAGGCGTTTCGCCTCTACACCCATCACTCGCTGCAGCATATTCTCTACCTCATGCCAGGAGTAAGGTTCTGCATTCGCCAGGAAATATACCGATCCTGACGCCACTTGGCTATGCGCCGCATCGATCATGCCGCGCACAATGTCATGAACATGGCATAAACTGGCTGTTCGTTCTTCTACGCTGCCGAATTCTACCAGGAAACCGCGCTGAACTACCCGCAAATAAGCTAAAAACCCGGTATCACGCGGTCCATACACCGCACAGGGCCGCACTATCACCACCGGGAAATACGCCCGATACGCCAACACGGCAGTTTCTGCGGCGAGTTTGCTGGCACCGTAGGGTGTAATCGGTTCTGCCGGGTCACTTTCAGATCTCAGTTTGCCAGTAGTACTGGGGCCAGAGGCAGCTTGACTGGACACATAGACAAAACGGCGCAACCCCGCACAGGATCGTTTACAGGCGCCGAGCAGATTCCTTGTGCCCTGAACGTTGTGTCGGACATAATCCGCTTCCCGTGCGGCCCACAGCGTTCCCGCTGCGTGGAATACCAGATCAACATCCTTAACCGCGGCATCCAGCGTATCGCTGGCGGTGCAATCTCCCTCTACCAATTCGACGTCTGCGCCCTTCAACCAGCGCAATTTCTCCCTGGATCTGACCAAGCAACGCACTTCTAACTCCGCAGACAGCAGTGCATCCACCAGATGACTACCAATGAATCCCGTGCCACCGGTTACCAATACACGCATCACGGGCTACTAATCACACTGCCGCATCATGCGACCCGCAGTCGATCGGCAGCAAACATGCTTATTCAGCAAATTTGACATGTTTAAATTAAGAACAGCTTAACGCTAGGCAGACAATGTCTACGTCTGCAGCAGCCCCGCCAGCCAGAACGGAGCGGTTTCCCGTCGGATCCGCGCTAACAGGCGAGAAGGGCATTTAACTCGTCACCGACCAGATCGGCACGCCAGCCGGACAATAGATTCACATCTGTTCGACCACGCACCAGGCGCTCAACATCCTGACGGGAAACTAATAGACCGATCGACACTCCGGAATCTTCTGACACCTTTCTTAGATAGGCCATAATCTGTCTGGACAATGCGCGTTGATCTGAACTTAACGGACTATCTCGGCCCCAGATCACGGGGTGGTGTTGCCGCCGCACCACACCTCGAATCAGTTTGAGCACTCCCGCACCGTACCTTTTAACAAATCCTTTAGTCACGCCTTCTAACCCTGCGAGTGCACCCAAACTGTCCGGTCGCTCTTGGGCAATGGTTGCCAATACCGAATCCCGCACGATCCAGTTTCGTGGCAGATCTTTCGTCTGCGACATCTGTTCACGCCAAACAGCCAGCTCCTTCAACACGCTTTGACCAACGGCGCTCAGCTTCTGACCGTGCCCCATCCTCTTGTAAGCCGACTCAGGATTGTTTTGGTACAGCGCGGGGTCGGACAGCATTTCGCTTTCTTCGAACACCCACGGCAGGCGACCTTTGTCCTCAAGCTTCTCAGCCAGGTATCGATATATATCCTCGAGATAGCGCACATCATCAACCGCATATTGAATCTGCTCCGGGCTCAGCGGTCGCTGACACCAGTCGGTGCGGGTATGGGCTTTGTCCAGGGTTTTTCCGTTTACCATCTCGACCAGGTCAGCGTAGCCGATCTGGTCTCCCAACCCCAGCATGGCGGCAGCGATCTGGGTATCGAAGACTTTTCGCGGTACTTCTGTGCAGCAGCCGTATAAAACCTCTATATCCTGTCTGCCGGCGTGAAAAACTTTTACCTGGCTGGTACTGCGCAATACCGTCCGCAAATCTTCGGTATCAAGATCAACCGCCAGCGGATCGATACAAAATACCCGCCCCTCACAGGCGATCTGCAGCAGGCAAAGTTTCGGGTAGTATGTGCGCACACGTAGAAATTCCGTGTCTATACTCAATATTCCAGCAGCGCTTAACTTTTGGCAAAGCGCTTTATGTTCATACTGTGTTTCGATCAGTTCACCGCGCATATTGATACTCAAACCCTGGATGGCTGCATCTGGTAGTGTCGAGGTCGGCACATTGTTATGATCGGATTCAATATCGTCGTTGGACTACCATGAAAGCCATAAAGACCTTTTTTGACGTCACTTTACTACAGGCTAAGCCTCAGGACGTCCCATTTTCTTATTCGCTGCTATCTATTACGGCGATTACGTCTATTATCTCTTACATTCTCGCACTCGAACCAGTGGGATCCGAGGTCACCAAGGTACTCGGCAAGCAGCTGTCGATCACGCCACTAGCGGTTGCGGAGCATATCTTTTTTGCCGCGACGGTTTGGATGATCCTCAGGCTACGCCGACACACAGAGCGTTTCGTACAGATGCTCACCGCTATGTTTGGTGTAAGCACCATTATGCAGCTGGTTATGTGGCCGGTAACGGGTTGGCTGTTGCAGAATCAGGGCACTCCGGGTGCCAATCTGCCAGCGTTTTTAATATTCGCATTGCGCATATGGATACTCATCGTGTACGCAAATATCTTCAAAGAAACTCTAGAAACCAGATTTGGTGTGGGTGTGCTGTTCACCATTGCTAGCTGGATAATAACTTCCATGTTACTTCTATTGGTAGTAGACGTTATTACTGCATGAGGATTTACATACTAGGCGTATGTGGAACCTTCATGGGAGGTGTGGCCAGGATCGCTGCTGAACAGGGGCACCAGGTTGCCGGCGCCGACGCTAATGTCTACCCTCCAATGAGCATCCAACTGGAGCAGCTCGGGATAGAGCTGCACGAAGGGTACCTGCCGGATAATATAAAGAAGTGGAATCCGGATCTGGTTATCATTGGTAATGCGCTTTCCCGGGGTAATCCGGCGGTGGAATTCGTCTTGGATCGAGGACTTGCCTTTGCGTCTGGACCGCAGTGGATGTTCGAGCGGGTTCTGCGGCACCGCTGGGTGCTTGCTGTAGCGGGTACGCATGGTAAGACAACCACCACCAGTGCTCTGTGCTGGTTACTCGAATATGCCGGGTATGAGCCTGGCTTCCTGGTGGGTGGGATCCCGGAGAACTTTGGTGTATCCGCCCGTTTGGGGCGTGATCCGTACTTTGTAATTGAAGCAGATGAATATGACACCGCTTTTTTCGACAAGCGTTCAAAGTTTGTCCATTATCAGCCGCGCACATTGATACTCAATAACCTGGAGTACGATCATGCAGATATCTTTGACACTATTGAGGAGATCAAAAAGCAGTTTCACCACCTGCTGCGCACAGTACCCGGTTCAGGCATGGTCATAATCAACGCCGACGATAAAACCATCGCGGAGGTTGTAGCGCAGGGCTGCTGGTCTAAGCAGGAGCATTTTTCAGTAATTGCCACGGCGCAATGGAGTGCACAACCAACGACAACAGATTTTTCAGAGTTTGATGTGCAACATAAGGGGGAAGAACCACAGCACATAACATCACCACTCATCGGTGTTTTCAATATGAGCAACATCCTTGCTGCCATCGCGGCAGCAAGCCACGCCGGGGTCACCCTGGCAAAAGCGGCTGAAGCAATGCCGCATTTCAAATCAGTAAAAAGGCGTTTACAGTTGCTTGCAACAGTCAATAACGTACGCATTTATGATGATTTTGCACACCACCCGACGGCAATCAGCCAGACGCTCAAAGCCTTGCGACAGCTGGTGGAAAACAAACGCATTATCTGCGTGTTAGAACCTCGATCGAATACCATGCTCTCAGGGAAGCACAAGCAGACGTTGCGCCGCGCATTTAACGATGCAGATCAGGTATATGTATATCAGCCAGAGGGTGCGAAATGGAACATGGCAGTCCTTGCTGACCAAACCGTAACAGTCTGCCAATCGGTCGGCGAAATAATACGGCTACTCGTTTCGTCTTTAAAGCCGGATGACTATGTTGTCATCATGAGTAATGGTGGTTTCGATAATATCCATCAAAAACTAATCGACGCCTTGGATGTCACAGAGTTAACCAATTGAGTCATATCGCGCCTCGAACCATGAGTATCAGGAGAACGTAATGAAAATAGCAGCAGTAGCGATGATCAGAAGCTGGATCCTACGCAGAAGTAAAATTTATGCAGTGTTTTGCATTATCATCGGCACGCTGTTTCTTAGCCCAGTGCAGGCGGCAAAGTATGAGGAAGGCAAACACTATCAAGCACTGGCGCAAGCCCAACCTGTGCAAACGGGCAACAAAATAGAAGTGGCGGAGCTGTTTTGGTATCACTGCCCGCACTGCTTCGCGCTAGAACCAGTGCTGGAAGACTGGTTGGACAAAGCGAAACCGGAAAACGCAGAATACGTGCGCGTTCCAGGAATTTTTCGCAAATCGACCATATTCGATGCGCGCGTTTACTATACCCTGGAAGCATTGGGTGTGATTGACAAAATGCACGCTGACATTTACCAGGAGATCCATGTGCGTAAAAATCCGTTTGCCAGCGTGGAGGATATAAGCGGGCTGCTGAAGAAACATGGCGTAAACGAGATCGATTTTAAAGCCGCATTCGAATCCTTTGCGGTGGATACGAAGGTAAAGCAGGCCCAACTAGCGTTTGAGCGGTATCAGGCGACGGGTGTCCCAACTATTGTGGTCGATGGAAAGTATCGAGCCACGGCATCTTCAGCCGGAGGACATCAGGAGCTGATGAATCTCACTAATTTTCTGGTAGAAAAAGCAGCTTTGGAACGTCAATAAGCGAAATCGCTGCGGCTTACCTGCAAGCGCAATAGCCAAACGTCCGCTTAATCCGGCGCAGACGCAATTATACTCCGGTCGGGCTATGTTCAATTTGCGTGGACCGAGGTAAGCTTTTGTCCTTAAACTCTAACCAGATCAGTCTTTTCGACTAAAACCTAAACGGGAGGATAAACGTGTCGAAATCAATCGAGTTGATCGAGGGAATCGGCCCGAAGTACGGACAAAAATTACGTAGCATCGGATGCGGCAGCCCGGCCAGGCTGCTTAAAGACGGGGCAACCAGAAAAGGCCGGAAACAAATTGCCAGGGGCGCGAAAATTAGCGAGGCCATAGTCCTGCGCTGTGTCAACATGGCGGACCTTTTTCGAATCAAAGGGGTCGCGTCACAATACGCTGAGCTTCTGGAGGCGGCAGGTGTAGATACCGTAAAGGAGCTTCGCAAACGTAACGCTAAACATCTGCATCGAGCCATGCAGCAGACGAATGCGAAGAGGAAACGCATGATCGTGCGACAACTGCCAACGGAGGGAATGGTCTCGAACTGGATAGGCCAGGCGAAAAAACTCAAACCCGTCGTGACTTTTTAAGAAATTACCATTTGATGTGGCTCCGGCGCAGCTCTTAACTTTACCCCAGCGTGCCGTGATTCGGACTATCTAGACAAAGCCGGCGTAGTACCGCCTGAACAGGCATTTTTATGTCATTGCCAATGACAAGGCTGTTTATTGCAGCGATCGGCAGCGTTCGCTACCAGTTGAGATATTAGCAAGTGAGCTTTCAAAAGCGGTAAAAGCTAAGGAGACGTTGATGGAAGACTTTGAAAAACTAAGCACATTTTACCTGGGGAAATCTTTCGACGTAGCAAAGGAAAAATTGAGCGACGAGCTGGTGCTGTACGATGCTAAAGATCTCAATACGCACGCGGTAATCATCGGCATGACGGGCAGCGGTAAGACCGGGCTGGGAATCGGCCTGTTGGAGGAAGCTGCGATCGACAAAATTCCCGTTATTGCAATCGACCCCAAAGGTGACCTTGGCAATATCTTGCTGAGTTTCCCCGCGCTTAGGCCACAGGACTTCGAGCCCTGGGTCAACTCAAGAGAGGCTGCCGACAAAGGCCGAACAACCGCAGAATATGCGCAGGATCAGGCCGAGCTGTGGCAAAAAGGTCTGGCGGAATGGGGGCAAAGCAAAGACCGGATAAAACGACTGCGTCAGGCGGTTGATATGGCGATATATACTCCGGGCAGTCTGGCAGGTATCCCAATATCGGTGCTGAAATCATTTAACGCCCCGCCACCCGAACTGCAGGAAGACGGGGATATGTATCGCGACCGTATTTCCTCGACCGCGACCAGCATTCTGGCGTTAATGAGTATCGATGCCGATCCGCTCACCAGTCGGGAACACATATTACTCTCCAACATCCTCAAGGAATGCTGGAACGAAGGCCGTAATCTTGATGTACCCGGCCTGATTACAGCTATACAGAACCCACCTCTGGATAAAGTCGGGATTTTGGACATGGACTCGTTTTTCCCGCCCGAAGAAAGATTCAAACTCGCCATGCGCCTGAACAACCTTCTCGCCGCGCCAGGCTTTGATGTCTGGATGAAAGGAGAAAAACTTGACGCCGGGCGCTTGTTACACACTCCAACGGGTAAGCCGCGCATTTCGGTAATGTCAATCGCCCATCTCTCCGATGCGGAGCGTATGTTCTTTGTCACCATGCTGCTCAACGAAGTGCTGAGCTGGATGCGCAGACAGCCCGGTACCGGCACGCTGCGGGCCATTGTGTACATGGACGAAATCTTCGGCTACATGCCGCCAACCGCCAATCCGCCCTCTAAACTGCTGCTGTTGACTCTGCTCAAGCAGGCTCGCGCCTATGGACTGGGGTTGGTACTGGCAACGCAGAATCCGGTTGATCTGGACTACAAGGGCCTGTCGAATACGGGGACCTGGTTTATTGGCCGGCTGCAGACGGAGCGGGATAAATCCAGGGTGATGGATGGTCTTGAAGGTGCCGCCGGCGCGGGCGAGTTTAATCGGCGTAGAATGGAGCAGACGTTGGCCGGCCTGGGCAAGAGAAGATTTTTACTGCATAACGTGCACGAAACAAAGCAGGTGGTATTTCAAACCCGCTGGGTCATGTCTTATCTGGCCGGTCCGCTCACGCGAGACCAGATCAAACTCCTTATGGGTGGCTACCAGAGCCCGGATGTTACACCTGAAGCGCACACTCTCCCGGCCACGGAGCAGCCCACTTCACCCAGACCTCTCGCTGGCACTGCACCTGCTATTCCACCCGGCGTACCGCAATTGTTTCTTCCGGCCTCTGTAACAGGGGCAGACGCTGGTGAACTTGTTTACTACTCCCGTCTCTTGGGCGCCGCTGACGTTGTCTATACCTCGGCAAAGTACGGGGTCAACATGTCGAAAAGAATCGTGGCGCTGAACGAGTTCAAAGATGGCGCCGTGCCCATCGACTGGACGCAAAGCGAAATTCTCGAACTTGACGTTGACCAACTTGAAACCGAGCCAATCGAAGGTGCTGGCTACGCGCAACTTAATAAAGCCGCGAGCAATACCAAGAACTACGGTAAGTGGGAGAAATCATTCAAGCGCTGGTTGCGCAATGAGCAGCCGCTGTCGCTGCTGTACAGTAAAAAATACAAAATGGCCTCCACACCGCAAGAACTAGAGGGTGATTTCAGAGCCCGTCTACAGACCGTTGCCCACGAGCAGCGAGATGTTGCTCTTGGCAAGCTGCGTAAAAAATACGATGCAAAAATGGCTGTACAGGAGCGCAAGCTGCTGCGAGCCCAGCAGAAACTGGAGAAGGAGCACGCTGAAACCACGCAGAATAAATTGGACACCTACGTTTCGGTCGGCTCTGCCATTCTGGGCGCGTTCATGGGGCGAAAAAGACTGAGCGCGGGCACTACCAGCCGCATCGGTACCGCGATAAAGCGCGTGGGTCGCGTCGGCAAGCAGCGCGAAGATGTGCGCCACGTAAAAGAAGTGATTGCAGAAATAGAGGCGGACATGGACGAACTCAATGCTCAATTTGAGCAAGAAGTAGCAAAACTCGACCTGGACTTTGACGCGCAAGCCGAGAAGCTCGATACGGTTCTGGTAAAAGCAACCTACACGAATGTGCATGTACATCTGGTCGGGCTAACCTGGTTGCCCTACAAGCAGAGTTCCGCCGGAGTGGCCGCCGCCTGGGAGAACGTTTAAAAGCCCAGCTCGAGATTTAAGGCGCCTGTTTGATCAAGCGGGTGTGGGGATACGCAGAGAACCAGCCGAACCAGAAAGCCCGATAAGCCGGAAGTCGGTGCAGCTTGACGCCGCTGCTGGATTCCAACGCGTCCTCGGTGACGGTCCATCGGCGGGATGCGATGTCAATCACGTCTGTGTTTCCATCCCAGGTTTTGAATTCAACGTCCCCTGATTCGTAAAGCCGATTGGCACCACTTCGATCAGTCAACACCACGAACCTGGTATTACCGATTCGATCCTGGTACAACGGATTGGCTGATAGAAAATCTGTTGAGATGGCCAGTGGTTTATCCGCATGGCCACTTAGCATGACAGCGAAGATCTCCTGTTTGTTCTTAAGACGTGAATCCAGGGCGGGCACGTTGAACATAAGGTCGTCTGTAGCAAAATAATCTCTATAGGCCACGCCCTCTCCGTAGTCGCGGACGTGGCCGGTGGCAAGGGACAGGGCCAGTGTATGCGGGTGGCGACGACGCCATTCACCCCAGCTGGTGGTCACGACGCTTAAATAATCCAGTTTGATGCCTTTACCTACGAGCGGACCGATTACCGGTTCCCCCCAAAGCGTGCTCCATAACGATTGGGTCTGCTGGTCATACATCAACTTATTGGATCTATACAGAAACCCGCTGGTGCCCAGGCGGTGATTGGTCTCGCCCTGCTTAGTTTTATATAAGATAACTGTGCCGCATAAAGTACAGTACACACCGGCCACCGGCACACCCCCCACTTCATCAATAAACATTTCGTGCCAGGCCAGAATGCGCTGGGGGTAGGCGCGGGCATCACCATTTATTGAAATGCCGAATACCACATTGTCATCTTCCAGGTAAGTCGCCGCGGCCGCCTCGAGCATCGCCGGCGCACGCAGTGGTGGTATGCCGTCCTGGCGAACCCCTCCCCAGACCACCTCGTCCAATCTGATCTCAGCCGGATGGCTCTCTTTAAAATAGTTACGAAAAGCCGGATCAATCAAACCATAGAGGCTGGCCTTGAACGCGGCGTAGCTGCGTTCACGCTGCTCCGGCTGATTCCACATCCACTGCAGCCACTTCTGTATATCG
Source organism: Gammaproteobacteria bacterium (assembly GCA_024638505.1). Taxonomy (GTDB): domain Bacteria; phylum Pseudomonadota; class Gammaproteobacteria; order Arenicellales; family JAANXG01; genus JAHEKE01. The sequence goes on from JAHEKE010000004.1 coordinate 85,756, forward strand.
AATCCAAACTCCTGACCCGTTTTGTTGCGCAGCGTACGCAGCAGCCTGTGCGCAACGATCGGATTACGCGTAAGACGAATAGTTTCCAATGCCATCGGTACAAAACCGGGTGCCCATTCAGCCTCGATGGTATTGAGGGCTTGCTCAACGCTCTCCCGCTCTGCGCTGAACAGATTGATGAACTGCGCGGGGATGTCGACGGACGCCGCCTTGGCGTCCATTGCAATCAGCCCGGTAAAAGTGATTAGATAGACAGATAAAAACGCTGCAGCCGGCCTTGTAACTATTGTGGTCGACACGTATTAACGACAGTCAGTTTCCGTTTAATACCTGCGGCCAGTTTTTATCCGCAGCGGCGATACGGCCCGGCACATCCTCAAGCCATTTATTTTGCACCTCCAGGCTGTAGTTAAGGTAAAGCTTACCTTCAACAATGGTCCAGGCTTCGGGGAGGGTGCTGGCGGTATAGCCATTAGACACTGCGTAAGCACAGTATCCACCGTACTGCGGTGCATATCTCTCGGCGTCTTTTACGAATAGCGCCTGGTGCTCGGCGCTGGCAAATTTGTAAGTAGCGCCCTGCCACTCGAATGTGTACTGGTCCTGGCCCTTCATCGGCTTGCTCTGCGTAAAGTAGGCAACTGGATCGTAACCCCTGATTGCCCCCTCACCGGTAGCGAACACAGGCGGTTTGGCAGCATAAGCCGTCGATAGCAGCATACCTGCTAGACAAACGAGTAACACCTTCTTAATCATGGCTCGTTACCTTGCCGGATGGTTCGGGTCTATTCGCTATCCGTTACCGCAGCGTCGAAAAATTACCTTAAGCGGGGCTGGTGCCCCAGCTTGGCCCGCTTGCTGCTTATGATATACCTTCTGTGGCAGCGCCGGAACTCCCGTAAGCATCCTTGCCTGCGGTTGCTCGGTCGAGGTGATAGAATCAACAAAGTACCAGACGCGTAAACGAGTACCATTGTGGTGCTGGCAGAGGAGGCGTGACCTAAATGTATGGCGAGAGATCTTTTTTTCCGATGCTGGGTGTCGGTGTCTTTTACATTATGTTCTGGATCGGCTTCGTGGTCGGCCACAATTTCGGACTGGCATGCGATGCGATACTGCTCACCGGACTGATTTTTGGCGCGGCAGGCAGCTACGGCATTGTCAAGCTTGAGAGTCTGAGTAAAGGCGAGCGCCGCCGGTCACGGCAAGCATCAAAAGTAAAGCCGACCTCGGACAGATTGCAGCACGCTACCAAACCCGTCCTGCAGGCCTAACCTGCTGATTGCACCTTCGCCGCCGTTACAGTTATTCGGCAAGCTCGATCTCCGCTACACCCTTTAGCGTGGCCCGCATTTCGGTAATGGTCAACCAACCGCCTCCAGCCTCGCTGAGCATGCCCCACCTTGAACAAAACAGTTGAGTTACTTCAGGCTGGTCGGCTGAGGATAGCTTCATGACGGTAGACAGCAAGCGGGCCGATCCGGCGCGCCCGGCGTACTGTACCTCCTGAGCGAACGCGTAGTCCCGCTGCCGGTAAGCCTCGGTAATGGTGAACGTGTCCGGCTTGATGCTGATAGCATCGCCAGCTTCCTCTGCGGAGCGGTCGATCACAAACCGGCAGTGAGGATTGATTACCGTGACATCTCTTCGCTCCAGCACCTGACCGCCTTGAATATAAATACGTTTATTGCCGCGCACCTTCACCTCTTGTTTGAGTTTCAGCAGCGAACCGGCGGGAGGAGTAAAAATTGGCACTCCACCTGTCGTGGCGCAACCACTTAATATGTAAACGTAAATGACTACAGCGCTGGCTAATCGAAGGTTAAACATTTGCGAATCCCTTAGTTAAGACAACAAAGATCGTCTTGGTTAGAGTCAACCAAAACTTTTTACACTGCGTTATATTGGTAAAGTCGTTGTGAATGATTTGTGAATAGCCGCACGATGGAGCCAAGTGTCAAGCGATCGCGCCCGATTCCTCTGGGCGCGATCGTCGCGGGAGAGAGCCAAAAACTCCCTGGTCGCCGTGGCGGGTACTAACCCGTTTAGTGCGAGCCCGGCAGACTCTCCGGCGCTCTGAGTGTCCACCGCCGTGGCCAGGTCAGCCTGTACGACCCGGCCCCGAGCAAAGCCTGCACGACCGTCGCCAGCGTTAAAAAAGCAGGATACTCCCAGCCTCCACCTTGGTTGGTAAACAGCCAGCCGGCACCTGAATGGGTCCAGGTGGCGCCGAGCGAAATTAAAGCCAGTCCAATGGCTGCCAGGCGCACCTGCACACCCAGCATGAGCGCCAGTCCGCCGACAACTTCAGCGGAAAAGACGAGATAGGCGGTAAAAGCAGGAAGGCCCAGCGACGCAAAGAACTGAGCCGTCCCAGGTAGAGTAAACACCACCAGCTTGAGATAGACACTGTGTGCGAGGAAAACGGCGCCCAGCCCCAGCCGCAGTATGAGAGCCGCATAATCGCTCGATTTAGTCATGTAGACCTCCTGTTTTTGTTTGCAGACGTGATGAAGCGAGAATGCATGTTGCGTTTATGCAAAACAATACCTAATATTTGCAAAAATAATTTGCATTTTTGCAAAAATGAACTGGAACGATATTCCTCTGTTTCTGGCCATCGCGGAGAGCGGCACGCTGGCCGGCGCCGCCAGGAAATTAGGACTTAACCACTCGACAATTTTCCGCCGATTGAATGCCCTCGAGCGAACAACCGGCACGCGCTTGTTCGATAGACTCCCCGAGCGTTATCAGTTGACTCCGGTAGGGTCGGCCCTGCTCGAGTACGCCCACAGCGCCAACGCCTGCGTAGACGCGTTTGCCCGTTTGGCAGCGGGTGCGGATCAAGAGCTGAGCGGTGACGTACGCCTGACGACCGCGCCCAATCTCGCCGTGAATTACGTGCCACCGGCTTTGGTCAAGCTTAAAAAGCGACATCCGGGTGTTCGCGTGCAGATCATCGTCAGCGACACCGACTATGATCTCTCCCGGCGCGAGGCCGACCTGGCGCTGCGAGCCACCAGCAAACCACCAGATCACCTGGTTGGTCGGCGCGTTGTCGATCTGGCCTGGCACCTGTATGCCAGCCGTGCATACTTAAGACGCATGGGGACGCCAGCGGCCATGTCTGACCTTAACGAACAGGACCTAATCGGAGCTGACGATTCTTTCGGCCAGCTGACGGTGTTTCGGGAGTTGCACAGACGTTTTGATCGAGATCGCTTTACCGCCACCTCGAACACGCTCAACACTATGGCTGCTCTTGCGCGCAGCGGTATCGGTATCGCTCTGCTGCCCAACGATCAGATTGCACCCGGTCTGGTACGGCTGTTTGAATTCGCACCGCAACAACGCAGCGCGCTGTGGCTGCTGACCCACCCTGACCTGCGTCGCGTTGCGCGCATCCGGGCGGTAAGTGACGCCTTATACGATCATATCGCAGCCGATCCAAAGCTGATTTTGTGAGAGCGGCCGAGCGCCTCGCCCGCTGATTTTTTACATCGAAACCGCCTTTCGCACGCGGAAAAAATTGAGTCTCCTGCGGCACAATCAGATCTCCGCCTTTGAGAGATAAGGTTGCAGTGCGGCCTCGACGTCAGCAACGACGTCAGCAGTGGTTGGCTCCCCCATAAAGATAAGACTCCTGTTCATAGGGAGAGGCCAGGATCTCCCCGCGTATCGCGGACTGGGTGACTCCGGAATAAGTCGCCGCGCCACTGCTACCATTGCCGGATCGAGATCGGTGCCCACGATTTGACCCCTGCCCGGAAGCTGTTCGGCTAAAAGCCGGGGAATGATCCCGGTGCCACAGGCGACGTCAAGGACGCGCGCACTTTGTGGTAGCGTAATCGTCTCAATGGTGGCGGCGCCAACGGGGCAAATAAAACAGGTCCTTTTGCGTTTCGTAGGTCTGTGCTGCTACGGAGGACACTTGAAATGCGTCCTGCACGGCTGTCTCTAGCGGGTCGCGGCTATAACATGGCCCCGAATTTTTCCCTCGACTGGCCCGCTGCCAAACCGCCGTGCAATGGCTTCCGCCGCTTTCTCAGTAACATGCTTGAGCAGGCTGGCATCCCGTGCCTCAATCTCGTTACGCAAAGGCGTACCCTGACAGTATGCAATGGCAGGATGGTGCGCTGATGGTGCGATACTGGTCTGCTCAATGGTTTCGCTGGCAACCTCAGAGAAACCGGCAGCGAGAACGTCGGCTCGGATCGCGTCCAGGTCGTAGTATCCGTGTGGTGTCCGGGCCAGAAACAGCGGAGGATCATCGGGAAAAACTGCGGTTGCAGCCTCAGTAACAACATGGGCAAACTCGTTTGCCCGTATTTCATCCCACACGTTGAAGATAAACTTGCCGCCGTCCTTGAGTACCCGCCTCGCCTCTCGGTACCCCGTGACTCGGTCCGGATAGAACATTACACCGAACTGACAGGTCACCGCGTCGAAACATTCATCATCGAAAGGAAGATCAAGCGCGTCAGCCTGCTGCCAGGTGATGCGGTTATCGGTACCAAGCGCAGCAGCGGCGTGATCGAGCATCGGCTGATTGAGATCCGTAACCACGTAGCGTGCATCGGACTGCAGTCGATAAACTAGAAATCGCGTGACAACTCCGGTCCCCGCAGCGGTCTCAAGAACGCTGCGCGGTGACAGAGCGGCCACACGACTAGCAAGATCCTCGGCGTAGGCCTCGAAAATCAGGGGAACCAGATAGGTTTCATAAAGATCGGGGATACTGCCTATAAACAGTTTATCTGTGTCCGGCATTGGTGAACCTATTAGACGGGGTCTAGAGTATAAGGATTTCGCTCTATGTTGAGTCAGGGAGCATGCGGTGGTCTTAGGCAATCAATCGCTCTAGGTTGCGGTTTTTTTGATGCTGTCGCGTGCGCTGACCACATTCCACCATTCACGCATACCGGGATTTTGGTCCAGGATCGCACCACTTTCCGGTGTGCCCTGAAAATAGTCATAAATCGGTGCAAGGTGCAGATCCGCCAGCGATACGTTCGCTCCAGCGAGATAGGTGTTATCGCCGCGTAATCCTGCGATCACGTTCATGCATTTGTTAACCTGCGGCAGGGACGCTGTAACGACTGCCTCATCCGCCTGATTGCCTAACATCGGCATAACCACACGCTGCCAGACCAGCTGACCGATCGTGCACGGATAGGTATAGCTGTCCACAATACTGATTATCTGGTTCATGCGTGCACGCTGCTGCGGGTTATCTGGTTGCAGCGGGGGGCCATCAAAGACCTCATCGACATAGCGCCCGATTGCGCTGAATTCATAAAGGGGAAAACCATCGTGTTCAAAGGCTGGCACCTTGGCAAAAGGCTGCCGCTCGACTTGCTCAGCAGGCATCCCGCCCATGAATTCCACTTCAACAAGGTCGTAATCAACGCCCTTTTCTTCCAATACCAAACGCGCGCTCCGCGTGTAGGTACTGTACGCGGGACCGTATAGAACGGGCTTAGTCATATTGAATCCTCCTGTTTAGGGGCAACGCGTCGGCGCTGCTAACTTCAGCTGCTTTGGTTTTGCTTATGAAATTTTACCAGATATCGTTTGGGTGCAGATTACGGCAGCGGACCGTCTGCGAGTAAGGTGATTTGCCCTCCGCCCTCTCAGATGTTAGGTTAAGTGGCTGCGCCTTTCGCGTTCCTGTCGCCGCCACCTGAGCGCCTAAGACCATAAACAGTCGCCGGTCGATGTTCATCGCTTGGTCAGGCATATGCTATTCCTGATTGCGTATAGCCTGGCGCCTCAGCTTTTAAACACCAAGATTTCAATGAATGATCCGCACTGGCTGGTGACTCGTTGAAACGCACAAACAGGAGAAGCGGCATGCTGAATAGTCTTCAACACCTGCGTTTTATAGCGCTTGCTGTACTTACCGTATCATCATTCCCCGCCTTGCCTCAACAGCTGGACACGGCGGTGATAAAAGATGGCAGCCGCGTCTCGATCGAGTACACACTGTCACTGACCGACGGTTCTGTCGTGCAGAGTAATGTAGGGGCGAAAGCCATGACCTATACACAGGGTGAACAGCAGATCCTGCCTGCGCTTGAAAACACGCTTGCAGGTATGCGTGCGGGTGAAGAGAAGAAATTTACCCTCTCTGCCGGAGAGGCTTACGGCGAGGTGCGGGATGACGCCTTTCGCGAGGTGCCCCTTGACAGTATCCCCCAGGACGCTCGTCGGGTCGGTGCTTTGTTACGAACACCGGGGTATAAAGGCAGCATCCAGGTTCACGAGCTGCGCGAAGAGGTGGCGGTATTGGATTTTAATCATCCACTGGCAGGTGAAGAAATAACTTTCGCTATCCGTGTCATTTCAGTGGAGTAGTTGACCCTCGGCCTCCAGTCGTCAACTGACCCGAGCGCAGACTAAAAACGCCTGTATGTGATTGGCGATTAAAATCAGAGCAAAAAATCTGTGACTTACTGCTTCGGCGGCGGCGAAGAGACTTCAATACCTTCGTCTGTCTTTTTTTCTGTCGCTCCGTGGTTGCGCCTGATTGATTTTGAGCTTCCTGCCCTTAAAGTTGGTTTCTTTCAAACCCTTTATTGCAGCATCTGCCTCACTGTTATCACTCATCTCAATAAAGCCAAATCCTTTTGATTGTCCAGTATGCCGGTCTTTGATCAACTGAATGCTGTCTGCCGTACCATATCCAGAAATTAGTTGATTAATCTCCTCTTCTGTCGTGCTGTAACTCAAGTTTCCAATATATAGTTTCATCTCACCTCTCTTTGATCCAAACTTCATGCCGGATGCGGCCTACACCGGCGCATAGCCTCACTCCTATTACGATTCCTTTGCCATTGCCATTGCCTGCCCGCGGTTGCGTGTTTCAGTGAGAATGCGGATGGCCGTGCTCTACCTCTTCCTCCGTTGCCTGCCTGACGCTGTCAATGGTGACATCAAAGTGCAGCGTCATCCCGGCCAGCGGATGATTGGCGTTGACCGTAACGCTGTCCTCATTCACCGCATCGATAACAAGACGCTGCATATGACCTTCCTCTGTTTTTGATTGCAGCGCCATGCCAACGTGTAGATTATCTATCTCTGCCAGCAGGTTTCGCGGCACATCCTGAATCAATTGATCATCGATCTCGCCATAAGCCAGTTCAGGATCTACACAAGCCTGAAAGCTGTCACCGGCTTGCTTACCGTCCAGTTCCTGTTCGAGCCCTCTGATCAGGTTGTTGCCCCCGTGCAAGTATATAAGCGCCTCCTCGCCGGAGGCATCAAGCTGTTCACCTTCATCGTTACATAGGGTATAGAAAATGGCGACGACGCAATGCTTGCTAATTTTCATAAAACTCCACTTTAAAGATAGGCTGTGCGCCTGTTGAGCAGATCATTTTAGAAGTAAATTTACAGCAGGTCATCGCCACGCCTGTCAGTTCAAAGCATGATCGCGATGCTTCAACTTTTATGCCTACTGTTTTTTTTGGTACTTGATATGTACTCGCCCGGGTTTTCCAATCAGGCGTTCATTCAGGCAGAAAACTACGCCCTCTACCGCCTCCATGACGCTTTGTCGTGATCCCCGACGAAGCCCAATGATTGGGTCCTGGCCCTGGCTGATGACGTAGCGATACCAGTCTTTGGTTTCGCTGCCCTCCGGCCCGTCGGATTTGGTTACCGAAACAATTTTGAACGGCTCGTTCCACTTGGAGCTTTTGTTCGACTTTGCTTTCACCTTAGTCATTTGCCTTTTTTCAGCACCAGCAGGACCGGCCCCCACGATCTCCGTGGGGTTTAATGCGAACAACAGTAACAGACTGGCTAGGCTTGTACGTTGGTTGCCTGCGGGCCTTTAGGGCCGTTTTCCACGGTAAAGGTCACTTGCTGGCCTTCAGTCAGTGTACGGAAACCTTCGTTAGCGATCGCCGAATAGTGGACAAAAACGTCCTTACCACCGTCAGAAGGGGTAATAAAACCGAATCCTTTTGATTCGTTAAACCATTTAACGGTTCCCGTGGGCATGATACTTACCTCGTTAATTATTAAACATTGTGTTACAAATCTTTCGAGGTAATCAGCAGGAGAAATAGATGGAGATAAAACTTCTGACAAGAACCTTGAAGAGAGTAGCGTGGCGTATTTTAACCGGATTTTACTTAAAACACTAACCTTAATTCTACAAAGTCACGTCCCATGGGGGGGCGCGATGGAACCTGCCGCTTGCTTCGCCTGGGTCTAAACAGGCGCACGGTTCGGCGCCAGGGTTTGCTGACGTACCTCACTCACAGGCGGTTTTTATACTCGCCCGATCACGGGGCCTGACCGCCACCGCTGTCCACACCTTTTCAGGCCCTTCTTCATAAACGTGCGTGTAGTCTGCGGCTATATCGCCGACCGGCTTTCGACAAACCGTCAGCCGCCCGGTCAAGATCACTTCGCTTTACTGAGAAAGAAGCTGAAGTTGGCGTCTTGCCCGGTCAGCGTGACCGCCTTAGCATGGCAACCAATGCAGGTTCCATCATGGCTGTACTGATCATACGTCTCCAGGGTCACGTTGGTTAAATATCGGGGAACTTCGCCATTCGGAAAAACCGCGCTCTTGGCCGCGCCCCGCCACTGCGTACTGATTAACTGATAATTACTCCAAACGGTACCATTTAGCTTAGCCCGCCAAATATCGTTGACGTTTGCCGTGCTTTCGAAAATTTCCCAACATCTAACTACCTGGGTGCCGAACCTGCCGTCTATCGCATGCTGCTGCGCGTACGGCTTGCGCTCAGACCACTTCCAGTTTTCAACTTTTATGGTATTGGTTATGCAGTCCTCACAATCTTGATTAAAGAGAATATAGCGCTGCGCAACGGCGTTTTCCGCCCGACATCCACCGGCAAACAGCTCTCCTAGAATGTTGTTCGGATTAAGAGCATTGCTGGCAATTGGGGCTGCATCCACATGTTCGAAAGTTGACCAAATCCAGTCTCCGCCATTACCGCTGGAAGTTCGATGCATTATATGCATACCTATCAGGCCCAATCGCACCTCAATACACATTGCTCTTCCCATTACGCTGCTCGCCGCTGGCACCGCGATAAACCCATCAATGACATAGTACGAATCCCGTTCCTTCTCTGACTCCCGATCAATGATTTTCCATGCCGTTTTCAGCTCAATCGCGCCCGGCGCACCGCCAGTCCTGTTGGCTTTGTTTTCATAGTAACCGCGGTTAAAGTCGATGACCTTTCCGGCCTGCGTGAACTTCCTTTGACCCGCTAAGGTATGTAAGCCGTTACGGACGATATACAGCTCGCTTTGCCCGTTCATCCGGGTATCAAAAACCACGAAATTCAGGTCCCTGTCGATCAGCGGTTTCCCACTGGACTGAAGAAACTGACCCGTTATTAGTGTGGAGGGTGAAGCGGGAGCACACGCTTCGCTCACTTGGGTTAAAGCAAAAACCTGTGCGGGCTGTTTGTAGAATTGCCAGACGCGCGGTAGCGCCGGGCGGCTGCCGATGGGTTTATCTACAGGGTCTCCATCACTGTCTGCCGGCCAGTTAAGCGTAACAAAAGTCTGCCATGAGAATACGTCGAACGGATTCTGCGCATTTTTTTCAAGAGAGTGATAGATGAATGAAGCATCAAAATCCGTATTATCTTGAGGTAAAACGGAACATAAACTGTCGTACGGGGGGACGTCACAAAACCTGCTACTAATCGGATCTTCCGCGACCGCGGTGAAGCTGGCGAGCAAGAAAATCAATACAACTAGCCATCTCGGCGTAACCAGCCGCGGATCGGGGCTGCGCGCGAGTAAAGTCGTTACGCCACAGTTACTCATGCTTTTAAAGATACCGCATGGCAGATTGTGTTACCACACAGAACGCACTCTGCTGCGCGGCCCGCTAGTGTAAAAACTCCGCCCTCTGGTGCGGCAGCCTGTTTGAATTTCGCGGACCTCGGTTTACCACGCCCGCAAAGATCGGAACGACGGCCGGCACTCGAACTGCAACCCACCTTCGTTAAAGAATGCCATTGCCGATCGGCTTAAAAAAATGCTTGCAAAACGGGCATGGCAGTCCGTTCTCTTTACACTCAAGGTCGCACCGCTGACAATGACGTCTTGCTGGGTTCACCACCGCAAACCCCAGTTAAAAAACACAGCGCTTGGAGAATCAAATATGAACTTCCCGCAACCATTCTACCGCTGGAGGCCGCACCCATGGCACGGTCTGGAAGTAGGGCCAGATGCACCCGATATCGTGCATGCCTATATCGAAATTACGCCCTCTGACTCGATGAAGTATGAACTGGATAAGATTACTGGATATCTACGGGTGGATCGGCCGCAGCAAACTTCCTCACTACCGCCGACATTGTACGGCATCATTCCACGCACCTACTGCGGTCAGCGGGTGGGCGCTCTGATGCGCGGCGCCACCAAAGGTGACGGCGACCCGTTGGACATCTGCGTGGTCAGTGAACGTCCAATCCACCAATCCGAAGTGATTCTCAATGCGCGAGTGGTAGGCAGTTTACCAATGAACGACCACGGTGAAGCGGATGACAAGATCATCGCCGTGCTTGAGAATGACCCAGTATGGGGTGACATAAGGGATATTGACCAATTACCGGCAATAATTGCGGAACGCCTGCGTCACTATTTCCTGACCTATAAGCTTAAACCGGGAGAGGAATCACAAGTATCCATTGATCAGGCTTATGGTCATGAACGGGCGAAGAAGGTTATCCGCGCGGCCATAGCCGATTACGAGGAAGAATACGGAAGTTGATGCCCCAGTCTGCACGCGCTAAAGACTCTACGGCATAGCACAATTCCTGTCTCCCACGGTGCGGCTCAGTTCAACCCGCTGCACTGCCGCTGACAGGTTTCACAGCCCGGTCCGCGCGCACAGTCTGCGTGCGGATCATCCGACCGTCAGCCCCAGCGACTGCCTGCTTTCGCGGCTACCTGTAAGAAATTCAACGTCTGCGCCGGGCGGGACTCACTCGCAGATTTAATTGTGCACATACTTCTCAAGAATTTGCCTCACCTTCCCCGGTATGGGACGGGAAATCTCATTCTTCGAATCAGCCCACACCAGAACACTCTCGCAGGTACCGAAGCACTTATCATCGACAAACAAACCCTGATCGACGACGAGGGAAGAATTGCCGATACGGCGAACAACGTTTCCGATTTTCACCCTGCCGGGATAATAGGCTGATGCGAGGAAGTTGACGATGAGCTTGGCAATCACCCAACCCTCCCCTTGTCCATTGAGAGAACCAGGCACGACTGCTGACAAAAAATCCACGCGGCCGCTCTCAGCAAAGGTGGCATAGGCGACATTGTTGAGATGACCATAGGTGTCCAAGTCGGCAAAACGTATCTTGTCTTCACACCAGTAGGTAAAACTGGCTTCATTGGTTAAATCGAGATCCGCCACGCGCTTCCCCTTTAATACCTTTTGTCAAAACGGTTCGCACACGATAATAAATGTAGGGCACCACAACAACTCTCAGTTTTTATCGGGCGCAGTGACGGGCAGGTATTGCTCAAAGCATGACCGAGATCGGCGTCCTCTTCGGGACAAGGAGCCTGGAGTTCTGGCTAATTGAATGAAGCATGCAGGGATTTGATATGCTCCACACCCAGACCGCAGCACCCACCTACTATTTGCACTCCGGCCGACACCCACTTCCGGTTGTAATCGACGAACTCGGTGACCGAAATAATGTCGACGAACTGCCAGTGCGGCATTTTAAAATATCCGCTTTCAGGATAAGCCATCAGCGGTCGCTTAAAGTGCTGCTTGAGCAGCTCGATCGTCGGGGTAATGGCATCGACCTCGCTGTGCATCACACCCGCCGCGCGGATACCGTCCAGGGGAATCATATCGAACATTTGGGCCACGCTCAGATCAGGTCGAGCATAAGAGACGAGTTTCCCCGCATTGTTCAAGCGCACCGAGAAGCCAACCCATACGGGTAACCCAGTCGTCAGCGCCGCCGCGATGGCTGGATTCGCCAGTTCCGGATCTGACATCATCTCCATCAGGATCAGATCGACTCCACTCAGCGCCAGCAGCTCCGCCATCTCATGAAAATTTTTCGTTGCGATGCCGGCAGGAGGAATGGCGTGCGCATTGCGCTGGCTGGTCCCGGCCTGCACCGGTACCTGGTGCGACATCGACCCTGCCACCGCGACGCGGCTCCGGGTAGCGGTACCGTGACGCGCCTGCAATGCAATCTCTACCGCCCTCCGATTAAGCTCCACAAAACGAGATCCCAGTCCGGCTGGTTCCAGCATGTTTCGATTAGTAGAAAAAGTATTGGCTGTAATCACCCGCGCGCCCGCATGAATATAGTCCTCGTGTACTGCGCGCAGCAGCTCCGGGTTGGTGGCAGTGGCCATGGCGCACCAAGCTTTTTCATGCATTGGCGCGCCGCGGTGTTCAAGCTCAGTTCCGGTGGCACCATCGATCACGATGATCTTGCCGGCCTCGAGTTCATTCTCGATAGCGTTGATGCAGGGTGTGGTCATACTGGCTGTTAGCAGAGCATCTTTAAGTTGGAAAATGGCATGATGGTTATGCCCGCTGAAACATCGACTGAAACTTATCGGATTGCTCCCCGTTGGCGAGATGCAGAACAACGCATTCTTTAAACTCAATTTCCGGATGTTTTGCGACGTTTTTCGCATACCAAAAAACAGCTCGCAAGGACTCATATCGGTGAGCGGTTGCCATGACGAAGTCCTCGGCGCCCATGCTGCCAAGATCGAATACCATAAGGTTGGCCTGCCTGATAGACTTGGTCCAGGAATCACAGTTTTCACCACAGGCCATGACGTAGCGGCAGCCCATATTGACCAGCCACGTACTGATTTCAGCCTGCCGTTCTTTACTCACCGCTTGCTCGACTGCGATGACTGTTTTGAAAGGCGCCACCTGTGAAACATCCGGCAGCTGCGTTAAGCGGTGAATATTAATGTACCGCATACGCCAAGCTTGTACCCGTACATTGATCAATAAACGGCAAATGCAGAACGGAATCGCAGTGAATTGTGCGCCACGCAATCACACTAAGGAAGAATCAGCTGACCGCAAATCCCAGATGCCGGCGAAAACGGTTCTTTAAATAAACGCCGTCACGCGGCGGAAGCGCACGCTTTTGGGCCTCTGCAACGATACGAATCGTGGCCAATCGCGGACCACCTTCTGTCCGTAAAAGATGAGGCTGCAGCTCCCTGACCTGTTCCATAGTCCGTAAATCCAGGCTAAGGGGAAAACCTGCACAATCCGCCACCCGGTGTAGATCCACGCCATAAGCCGTATGAGACAACTGCATTCCGGTCTCGCCGAAACGGCCGTTATCGAGTACGACGATAGATAAGTTTCCCGGGCGCTTTACCGCGATGGTCGCCAGCCCGCCCATACCCATCAGCTGTTCGCCATCGCCGGTAATAACCGCAACCGGCCGCTCCGGCTGGGCCAGAGCCAGGCCAAGACCAACCAGGGCAGCGCTCCCCATGGCACCCCAGAGATAAAAATTAGCCTCGTTGTCACCGGCATCGAATACATCATAACTGGCGGAGCCCAATCCAGTAACAACCAGCATGTCCCCTCGTTGACGCAACAGTTCACGTACAACGGCGCGTCGGTCGAGTTTCGCGCTACTTTGCGCATCGCCCACGACTACCATTCCTTGCGGCCAAGCATGCGCTGAGAGAGCAACACCGCGACCGCCTGCCCGGCTTCGAAAGCGAGCATCATGGCCGAAGACACCGTGTCTTCGATATCCGCTGCGGTTTCAACCGGCAGCGTTTTAACCTGCATCGCTGCCAATACCGGCCGCGTCGCTGCACCCATCGGAACCTGCCACGGATTGAACTCGGCCCACTCCCCCCGCATCGTGACAAGCATCAGCAGCGGAAAGCGGCAGTTGGCAACCAGAGAAAGCGTATTAATGCAGTTACCCACTCCGCTCGACTGAGTCAACAGTGCCGTCCGCTGTCCGCCTAACCACGCCCCACTTGCAATCGCGATTCCCTCTTCTTCCGTTGTCAAAAGGGTAGTATGCACCCGCTCATCCGCCAGCATCATATCGATCAGCGCGCCGTGGCCGGCGTCGGGTACGTATACCACCTGCTCAACGTTGCCCGCGCGAAGAACCTGGTAGATGACTTGAGGCCAACGCCCATCGGTTGCCTGCATTTTTAACCCACTAAACAAAAATCAGAAAGAAGCAGCCATTCTAACGTAGCCAGCTCATGCATTCGTACTTACAAATTACTGCCCGCGCTACAATAATGCACTTCGACGTGTAGGCCACAAGGCATGAAATCTCGCGCGATCCCAAAGGATATCTTTGACCTACTACGCTACTGCTAGCACAATCAGTTTCACCATTGCCAAAATGGCCTCATCGCGCTTGAACTGATGGTTGAAACGGCAGGGGATTTTCGATCTTACCGGTAAGTCGACAATCGTAACCGGTTCGGGGCTCGGGCCGGACCGCGCTCAATCATACTCATCGGCTTCACATCCAGCCTGGTCGTGTTCGAGGATTTGAGCACACACCTGATTAAGAGGCCTTGAGAAAGCTGTTTGATTTTTCGAAAAGCGCCATGTTTTTAGCTACGTCGTAGCGGCCCTCGGTTAAGCTTTCTGGATCCCATTCGCTGCGAGGAGTCTCAAAGAAATCTCCGCCATAGATATGGATCGCTCCGGTCAGCCGGGGCAGGGGATTCGTGACAGAATGGATGATGTCCCGACCCAGAGGCCTGGCATCCTTTTCCGCCAGCGCGGCCGCGCCCGCGGCTTCAATGCGTCGATCCGAGGCACCTTTGATTCGACGCCAAAAAATGTTGTCCTCCCGCCCGGAGTAGATCGCAATGACTGCCCACATCTCATGATTATGCGGCATGAGTGTCATGTACGGCCCCCAGATAACGTTCAGGATGGTGAAATCCGGAGCGTGAAAGAGCTTTTGAACCTGCGCACGTTTTGGTTCGCCCAGTCCCCGCACCACTTGCCCAGGGTTGCTGACTGCGCGTGCCGCCACCTCACGCACCGCCTTATGGCTGGGGTCGTCGGCGTAGGCTGCCCGGCAATCGGCAATGAATTGATCCACATCGAACATAGAACTCGCCCTCCTCTTTAAAGCACCAAAAGTGCGAAAGGGCATTATAGGCCGTGTATTTTGCGAGGCAAAGTTGTCTTGACCAGCTAGATCTAGCCCAACCGTTACCCATAAATTAACGATTGGAAGGTTTGCTGCATACAGCAGCCCATTTACCATTGTCACCCGTGGCACTGGCCGCTAGTCTGCGCTTGATCTGACAGGAGAAAACTAACTATGAATTTTGGTGATGTAGTGTACGAACTAAAGGATAGAGTAGCCACCATCACGCTGAACCGGCCTGAACGCTTTAACGCAATCAGCGAGACCATGCCAGAGGACATTGCCGCAGCTTTTGATCATGCCAGTCATGACGACTCTGCTCACGTGGTAGTGCTTACTGGCGCTGGACCGGGTTTCTGCAGTGGATACGATTTGAAAACATACGCCGAAAAACCAGGCTCGAATCCCGCTCTCCAGGACATGCCCTGGGATCCTATGACCGACTACAGCTTCATGGGTCGCTGTACGCGCAACTTTATGTCTATCTGGAGATGCCATAAGCCTGTTATTGCGCGTGTGCACGGTGATGCGGTTGCTGCAGGAAGTGACATTGTTTTGTGCAGCGACATCATCATTATGAATGCGCAGGCCCGCATTGGTTATCCCCCTGCGCGCGTGTGGGGATGCCCGACTACCGCCATGTGGGTATATCGCCTGGGTGCGGAAAAGGCAAAATATATGCTGTTTACCGGTGGCTTGATATTCGGGTCCGAAGCAGAGGAAATCGGACTCATTCACCAGTCAGTACCGCCCACAGAGCTGGACGACACCGTTAGCCAATTGGTTAATCGTATTAAAGGCGTACCCAAAAATCAGCTAATGATGATGAAACTGTTGGTCAAACAGGCCTATGAGAACATGGGACTGACCAGCATCCAGACGATCGCTACTCTGTTCGATGGCATGGCCAGGCACAGCCCTGAAGGAGTCTGGTTCAAGCAGCGCGCGGAGGAAGTGGGATTCAAGCAGGCTATCGCGGAACGGGATTCGGGCGATCCGATTCCGGGCAGTAAAAAATAACACCAGTCTGTACGCACAATATGAAAGACATAGATGAGCTGGTTTCATTTTCAAATGAACTGCTGAATTTGAGCAGAAACATCATTCGTTCACACCGTTCACTAGAAATAGATCACGAGATCAAAGCGGATGGTTCGCCGGTGACGACGGTCGACCGGGAGGTAGAACAAAAGCTGAGGGAGTTGATCGATGCCCGCTATCCCCAACACGGCGTTATCGGTGAAGAATTTCCAGATCGGGATATCGATGCGGAACGGGTGTGGCTGCTTGATCCGATAGACGGCACCAAGCAGTACGCGACGGGCATTCCGCTGTTCGGTACGCTGCTTGCCCTGGCTGAGCGGGGGTGTTTCGTCCTGGGGGCGATGGATTTCCCTGCCACCGACGATAGATGGATTGGAGGCCAGGGCTATCCAACGTTGTGGAACGGAAATCGGGCAGGCACCAGGCAATGTAGGGATTTGGCCCACGCCCTCGTCGCGCCCGGCGATCCTGCGCGGGGCATGGATCCGGACTTAACGTGGACGCAAGTAACGGCTGCCAGCCGTTTTTGCCTATGGGGCACCGGCAGTTACGGTTTTGCCATGGTGGCATCAGGCAGGCTGGACGTTGCTATAGACAATGATCTCGACCCATTTGATTTTGCCGCCCCCGCGGCGGTGATTGAAGCTGCCGGTGGGTCAGTTACCGACTGGCGTGGCGAGCCGCTTACTCTAGCGTCGGAGGGCAGCGTACTGTTTCTGGGAGACGCTCACTTGCTAGAGTCCGTTATTGCACTGCTGCAGGGTTAGAGGATTGAAGTAATCCGCTTTGTGCGACACCATCGAAAACAAACTGCACTGCCAACGCACAGAGTATGATGCCGAACACCCGACTGATGACGTGCATCGCGGTTACACCGATGATCCGCTGCAGCTGCGTCGCCAGAAGCAGGCCAACGAGTGTCAACAACAGTACGCAATACAGACCGCCTAGAACGATCAGCTGCTGCACTATGTCTGCCTTTGTGTTTGCCATAAGCAGTATGGCCGCGCCCATTGCGCCGGGACCGGCAATCAGAGGGGTAGCGAGTGGAAACACCGATATGTCCTCTTTGCTCGCCGCCTCCTCGGCTTCTTCCCGTGTCGTTGACGTTCCACCAGTGGGGCGGGCAAAAACCATTTCTATGCCAATAAGGAGCAACAGAATACCCCCGGCCACCCTCAGCGCCGCTAGCGATATACCCAAATAGGTAAGAAGATGCTCACCGACAAAGGCGAATATGGTAAGGATAATGGTGGCGACAGCAGTTCCACGCAGCGCAATGGACCGCCGTCGCTGTGGTGACAGTGAAGTCGTCATTGCGGCAAACATGGCGGCGGTGTCCAGCGGCCCTATGGTCGCGACAAAGGTCATAAAAGCGACTAATGCGGTTTCCAACATGCTTGTCCCGGCCTACGCCCGTTTTACATCCGTCGGCAGTATAAGGATCTGTCCGGCTGTTGTAGAGGTTTTTGCGACGCCCTTGAACAGGAAGAGGGCCACAAACATAATGATTCCTGAACGGTGCAACACCAATCTTGAATGGGAGAAGCGATCATGACCGTCGAAGTAAAAAAAAACGGATCCGTCTGGACCGTTATCCACAACCGTCCGCAGGCACGCAACGCCATGGATCCGGACAGCGCCGACGCCTTAACCCAGGCGTTTCTCAATTTCGATGCGGATGATGAAGCCCGGGTAGCGGTTTTCTACGGCGAAGGAGGCGCGTTCTGTGCCGGATGGGACTTGAAATACGTCAGCACGCTCGACCAAACGTATCCACTAGGCGAACTCGATATTCCACCGGCGGGGCCGCACGGCAAAGGCGGGGAGATTCCGCGCGGCCCGCTGGGGCCGTCGCGTCTCGAACTCGATAAGCCTGTGATCGGGGCTATCGCCGGACCGGCCGTGGCCGGCGGCATGGAGCTGGCGCTGTGGTGCGATTTCAGGGTGATGCAGGAAGATGCCTACCTCGGCGTCTACTGCCGGCGCTGGGGCGTGCCGCTGATTGATGGCGGCACGGTTCGTCTACCCCGCATTGTAGGCCAGGGCCGGGCGCTCGAAATCATCCTAACGGGGCGAAAAGTACCGGCGCAGGAGTGCCTGCAAATTGGTCTGTGCGAATATCTCGTGCCCAACGGCCAAGTGCGAAGCAAAGCGGAGGAGCTGGCTCAGGATATCGCGCGTTTTCCTTCAACCTGCGTACGCGCCGATCGCCGTTCAGCTATCAAAAGCCAGGGCCTGCCGCTCCGCGATGCCCTTATTCAAGAGTGGTACAACGGCCGTGAAGCGCTGGTAAAGGACGGCGTCGCCGGGGCCACTCGTTTCAAGCAGGGTCTCGGCCGGCACGGCGACTTCGACAAAATCTAATTAGTACGAGCTTACCGAATTCGCAGAGCTTTGCCTGCATGTGCTCGCGCCACGCTTCCTGCGTCCGTCGCTTTGATAGCAGGATCAGCTCTTATAGGTCAGCGGCGTCTCCTTGCTCCAAGACAGGTCCTCGTCCCTGCGCTCAAGATTCACCTTGCTCCAAGTCAGCTTCACTTCTTGTTCGGTGCCTTCCACGCCAAGCTTGAAGTTGCCAAGGTTCAACTCATCAGCCGGGCGCGATAGCAGCTGGGTAACGCTGTGCGCCGCTTCGAAGGGTTCGAGCATGCGCGGCTGCCAGCGACCGAACACCTTGGGATTATCCGCGTATTCCTGCGTCATACCGGTGCGTACGAATGGCAGCATTAGACAGGCCGCGCTCACCATGTCGGCGGACCGGCCGAGGTTAACGCGCAACACCTCCGGCAAGCGCAGTACCGCCCAGTTCGCTATGACGTAGCCGGGAACCGCCACGCCGGGCTCGATCGCCTGCATTGAGGAGATGTAAAGAAGCTGCAGCGGCTGCTTGTGGTATACCGCCTCCCCAGCCCACAGGTGAGTCATGGCAACAAAGCCGTCAATCTTGGTGTTCATGACCAAACTGGATTCGGCCAGATTCTCAATAAAGTCACGACGCACCCTGGCGCGACGTTCGGCCCGACTTTCATTTTCCACTTCCGGCAGCGCCCGGCCAAACCGATAGCCGCCTTCGGTCAAGCCTGAGTTACAGATAATCAGATCCGGTCCCTTGCCTCCCATGTGCTCGATGACATGGCTGCGCGAGGCCCATAAATCCCGCGTGTTGTTTACATCCGCTTGCATGGCAAAAGCCTTGGCCCCGTGTTTATGCAGCGCGTCAACTAAATCGAAACCGTCCCGGTAGCTGCGGTTAAAGTGCACCCCCACTACTTCAGCCCCATTTGCCCCGGCAGCGAGCGCCAGGGCCTGACCAATTCCGCGATCCTTGCCGGACCCCGTGATGAGTACGCGCTTACCGGCAAAGGCGTTGCCGCCGTTCAGTGGGAAACGAAAGCTTTCGTATTCTGCAGTGTAGGCCACGTGTTTTCCTCCTTTACTGTTTCTTATCAATTCAAGTTATGTAAACCTAACAAAGATATAACGTTTTTATCTTGACCAATGTCAACCCCGTTTTGATTTCTTTTGTCAGCCCTTAAGTTCTGCACCGCGGCATCAACGCGAATCGTCCCTCGCCCGTTAAATGGTTCCGCGCCGTGCAGCGTAGAAATTTCCGCCAGGTAGTTTGGCTATTGGCGCAACATACTCCGGCAATAGTGGAGCAGTGGGGCGAACATCACAGTTTGCTGAATACTAAGTTCGCTATTCCGGCAACCCAGCCTGGCGCAGCGCCGCCAACCAGGGCTCTAAACCCCCCTCGTGCTTGGTGGGTAACGTTTTCTTAAGGTAAGAAACGGAGAGTTCGGGTAATTCCCGCAACGCCGATTTGACTGCTGCGCACGCTTCATCCATACGGTTGATGTTAACGCAGGCCGCCGCATACATCGCCTGCGGCCAGTAACCTTTGGCGCGGGGTTGTTCGATGGTCCGCTGCGCCCAGTGGAAAGCGGCTTCATGATCTCCGGCGAGAAGGTCTGCCAGCGCGTGGACCACGGTCGACGCCCATAGAATTGGATCGCGCGGACTCAATCGTTCAACCTGCTCCAGTGCCGTCTTGGCCTCGTCCAGGCGACCGGCAAGAGTCAGCACCATGCCCAGCCCATGATAGGCACGGGCAAAGCTTGGATTTAGCGAGATAGACTGCTCAAGTGCCCGAATAGAGGCATCGTGCTCACCCCGCATCATATGTATCCGGCCCAGGGCGAAATAGGCGACGGCATCTTGACCATCAATAGAAACGGCACGCTTTGCCGCCTGCATGGCCTCATCCAGACTCTTTTGCGGGTCTTCCGCCCAACCCATTATGACGTTTTCGTAGTGCGTGTAGCATATGTAGGCATACGCCGTAGCAAATGAAGGATCCAGTTCGACCGCTCTGTGCAGCAGGCGCAAGGCTTCGTCAATATCGTCTTTCGAATACGACCACATATGCCACAGGCCCTTCTGGTAGCTGGCCCAGGCATCCAGGTTCTCCGGTGGTCTATGCATGGTGTGTTGCCATTCGGCCGCATCCAATTCCGGCCCCAGTGCGCCGACGATGGTCTGCGTCATTTCATCCTGCAGATCGAAGATATCCTTCATCTCCCGATCGTATTTCTCCGCCCAGACGTGGTGGCCCCGTTCAGCATCAATTAACTGCGCGGTAATGCGTACTCGATTTCCCGCTTTACGCACGCTGCCCTCAATCACATAGCGCACACCCAGATCTCCAGCAACCTGTTTTACATCAACCGGCTTACCTTTATAGGTAAAGGTACTGTTGCGCGCGATCACCAGGAAGGACCGGATTTTGGATAATGCAGTAATGAGGTCCTCACTGATACCGTCGGCCAGATACTCCTGTTCAGTATCGCCAGACATGTTGTCAAAAGGCAGAACCGCAATCGATGGCTTTTCCTTGGTCATGGTTTTACTTGCGATTGTTACGTCTTGCTGGGTGCTCGTGCTCACCGGCTGCGGCAGCCAGTGAAAGACATGCACTGGTTTAGCAAAATTTTTAAAAACCTCCTCTCCGCCATCATTGAAGTCCACACCAATCTTTCCCCGGACCTGATCGTGAACCGTCGAGGAGATACAGATTCCACCCGGCCGCGCAGCCGATTCCAGGCGCGCCGCCAGGTTAACGCCATCGCCGTATATTTCTCCACGATCCTGTAACACCTCGCCAAGGTTAATGCCTATACGGATGTCTATGCGGCTATCTTCCGCTGCCTGTGCATTGCGCCGCTCCAACTCGGTTTGGACGGCAACAGCATTGTCCACCGCCGCCACTACGCTGGCAAATTCGGCCAGTATGGCATCACCGGCATAGCGCAACACGACGCCGCCGGACGAGTTGATAGATTCAGTAGTCCAATCAAGAGCATCCATGACCCTTCTATGCGTACCCAACTCATCGCTGCTGGTCAGTCGGCTGTAACCCGCTACGTCGGCGTAGAGAATTGCAGTTAGTTTACGCGTAGCGGTTTGTTCAGACATGGGCTTCTTTTCAGTGCTGACCTTGTTAGCAGTTTCGAGTAAAAGTCCCGTTACTCTTACCCGCAGTCGTTCTTGCGGACGTGGCATACAGAACCAATTTATTATAAGGGACCACAGTATAGGGGAAATCCCTTACGTTGAAGCAGCATAGTGAGTTTGAAACCTTCTTTTCCCCGGCGTTTCGGTACTGATGAACTGGGGTATAGTCCTGAACCACGCGACAAACACTGACAAGCAGATGATCCATACCCTGCGCCACCGTCAAGATCTGCTGCCCAGCCTAGCCATTGTGCTAGGTGCGGTGTTCTGGGGTTTGTTCTGGATACCGGTAAGGGCTATCGAGCAGTCGGGGGTAAACGCAGTGTGGACCGGCCCTATTATTTTCGCCAGCGTAACGGCCGTCTTTCTGCCCATAGCGCTATGGCGTCGGCGTCGTTTGTTTATGCGGGGAAACGGGCTGCTCAGCGGTGGCATACTCGCCGGACTGGCGTTTGCGCTTTATGCCCTCAGCCTCAACCTTACCGACGTGGTGCGGGCCCTGCTGCTTTTTTATATCACACCATTGTGGAGCACCCTGCTGGGCATCTTCCTGCTCAAGGAACGTCTAAATGTGAACAGGATTCTGGCGCTTCTGTTTTCATTCAGCGGTTTGATCACCGTACTGGGTGCCGGTATCGAGTTTCCCTGGCCACGCGAAGTTGGGGACTGGTTTGCTCTGGCATCAGGTTTGTGCTGGTCCTTCGCTTCAGTCAGGCTGTTTCAGGGGGGCAGTGCACAGATGTTTGAGAAAATAACGTTGTTTGTTTTTTTTGCATTTTGCACCTCTGTTTTGCTGGCCCTGCTCCCATTCGGTATCGAAAACGCCGCTCCCAGCATGAGCGCGTTACTGAACGGCTGGCCCTGGGCCGCCGTGGTGGCGGTTTTAATGATTCCAGTCACCTATCTAACCATCTGGCCCACCTCGATCTTGAGCCCTGCCCGAGTGGGTATGCTGCTTATGGCAGAAATCGTGGTTGGTGTAGCATCTGCGGCGATGCTGACAGACGAATCCTTCGGTATGCGCGAAACAACCGGCACTTTGCTGATCCTGGGTGCCGCCGTCATTGAGGTCATGCGGCAGCAAACGAGCAGACGGCACAAACCGACCGTGCACAAATCTCGCGCGTGATAGGGCGCGCAGCACAGAAGGATATCTTGTTATCACGCTTCAGCGGCTATCACCCGATCCACCATGCTAATGTCGAATAAACAAGCACTTAGATCAATGTGATTCGAAAAGCCAAGATGGAAGACGTCGCTGCAGTCGAACAGACCGCAACCGCGGCGTATGAAAAATATGTGCCCAGGATAGGTAAAAAGCCCGCGCCAATGGTCGCGGATTTCGCCAAGCAGATTGGGGCTGACATGGTTTATGTCGACTGCGAGAAACAGCAAGTCCAGGCATTCGTGATTTTTTATCCACACGGCGACCATATTCATTTGGAAAACTTGGCCGTCCGCCCCGAGCGGCAAGGGCTCGGTATAGGCAGACGGCTTGCGCTATTTGTTGAGCAAGCCGCTATGCAAAATGGTTACAACACTATTGAGCTCTATACCAATGCGGCCATGACGGAGAATTTTAGCTTTTATCAAAGGCTTGGCTACGACGAGGTCGGCCGACGGGAAGAGGATGGATTCCATCGCGTTTTCTACCGCAAAGAACTGTCTACTGCCTAGCGATAGTCTGCATCACGCCAAGCACATATCATCTAGCGAACGCCAGTCGCAGCCCATCGTGTTCCACATGAATTCGGCGACCAATCACGTCCTGCCTTTCTAATGCCAAGAGGTTGTCTATTCAGCGCATCAATAGATCGAATGCAAATGCTGTCAGGCCAGTGACAAAGCGGCTTCCTGCATCCCTGACAGCCAGTGGCGCAGGGCCTGACCGATTTCCTGCGGTGAATCCTCTTGTATAAAATGGCTGCCGCGGACGGTGACTTCGATCTGATTGGGTCAAGGTCGGCAGAATTCCCGCTGGGGACCGGTGAGAATCGCTCCCGGCTCTGGCCAGGTTAGAGTCGGTCGCCTGCTTTCGCCCGGCGTGGTGAACGGCCGGCGATATCCCTCCATCTCATGCGCAGACAGCTTGCGCAGTATGGAACCGGGCAGCACGCGTTCAACAAACACATTATTCTCATACTGAACCTGCTTGAGCACCGTGGCCGCAACCCCTTTTCGGGAGTTGTTCAGGTCAAAAACTTTGTGATGAAACTCACATACTTATCGAATCGCGCCCACTATAATACGTCCGAAATCAGTGGAGCAGGAGACAAATATGAGCTACTTTGAGGAACACACTGCCGATCGCCGGACAATCAAATCGGGCTGGATCATGGTCCTTATCGTGAATGCCGCACTCATGATCCTGACCCTTTAAAACCATTAGCTACCGATCAATTTCGATACCCACCGCCGTCAGGCATCAGGTAACACGCCGCTGCTCTCAGACCAATCCTACAGAGGTACGCGGATTGTCATTCAACGCTGGCTAAGATCACCTACCCGGCACGACGACTACCCCTTGATACGGGCGGATATTGCCGGATAAAAGTGGAGATAGCTTCAGGCCGCCGTGAATTCTGCGATCTTACTTGGTTTCATTGTTATCTTCCCTCTGTCTTTGGGCGAATGCGATAAAATCCACAGATCTTGTGGGATTCAACAGCAGTCAGCTCTATCGAACGACGATAAACAGCGCCGAGTCTCCACGGGCAACGCGCAGCGCGGCAGTTTGCTCGGTTCGATTAAGAACGCCAACCATCTCTTTTACGGTGGATACCCGCTCGCGGTTCACTGAGAGAACGATGTCGCCGGGCCGCAGACCGGTGCGCCAGGCCGGACTGTTCGGCTCAACGTCAGCGATGAGCACACCCTCAATCTCGCCGTAGCGCGGGTGGTCTGGCCCGAGGTCCTGAAAAACCGCGCCGGACAGCCTTTTCGCGGTCTCACCTCTACTCGGTCTATCGGTAGGCGCCCCCACGGTTGCCATCAACGTGTTTTCCTCTCCGTCTCGAAGCAGCCGAATCTCGATTTCCTGATCGATAGGCACCAGACCTATGGTGTTGCGCAAGTCCGCTGAATCTTCGATGTCTTTGCCGTCCACGCGCACGATAACATCCCCGACTTTAATGCCGGCCTGCTCGGCAGAGGAATCAGGCACCACCTGGGAGACCAGCGCCCCTTTTGCGGTGTCAATGCCAAGGGCCTGCACCAGATCTGGCGTAACGTCCTGGATGACGACTCCCAGACGACCCCGGCGCACCTCACCGTGCTCGACCAGCTGATCCATAACGGCTATAGCCATTTTGCTTGGAACGGCAAATCCGATGCCCACGTTACCTCCGCCCGGGCCTATAATCGCCGTGTTGATGCCGATCAGCTCACCGCTTAAAGAAACGAGCGCCCCGCCAGAGTTACCCGGATTAATCGATGCATCGGTTTGAATGAAATCCTCATAACCGTCAATTTTAAGGCCGCTTCGTCCGAGCGCACTCACAATGCCGGAAGTAACGGTCTGACCGATGCCAAAAGGATTTCCCACCGCAACCACAAAATCACCCACTGCCAGTGCGTCAGAATCACCGAACGGCAGACCTACCAGATCCTCGTTGTTTATCTTGAGCAGCGCGATATCTGTTCCTGGGTCGCTTCCTATTAACTCAGCTTCGAACACGCGACGATCTTTGAGTGTCACTCTGATCTCATCGGCGTTATCTATTACGTGATGGTTGGTGATGACGTAGCCTTTTTTTGCATCAACGATTACGCCTGATCCCACGCTGGCCTGCTGCTGCGGTGCCTGTTCTGGCATATTAAAAAAACGGCGAAAAAAAGGATCGCGGAATAGCGGGTTCAGCCGGACATTGACGCGGGAGGTCACGGAAATGTTCACCACCGCCGGCGTTACGCGCTCAATCAATCGTGACAGCGTCGGAACTCCTTCATCATCAAACTCAAAGGGGATCGCCGCGCCGGCCCGAGGTGGCGCAATCAGCATAATCGCAATGAGCAACCCGGTGAAGGCAAAGTAGGTTAACCTATCCACCCGCCGTTTCGAGTCGTTGCTGCGATCTGGGCATGGTGCCGTTGCCGCAGAGTGAGGTAACCCTGGTGAATAGTCGGTAAAGCTGGTGCGGCGGGACTGCACTACCTGGCTAAACGATGTGAATTGCATGGTTAAGCCCTCCTGATATTAAGGTCGTAGCTTCTCGACTGGGCCGCTCACTCGCGTACCCCATCGGCCGCTGTATTGACTTATATCAGGTGGGGACCCTTCCCTTCTTTTCAAGAGACCCAGTGCACGCTAAACGCGTCAAGGAATGGGTCCCGATTCGAACTTGAAAAATAATTCAGCCAGCCCTATATGGGTAATCTACAAAAAATGTCTGAAATTTTTGGGAGGTGCATAATGGTCTACAGGTTCGTCGACCCCTTTAACGCGCTCTATGATTTCCAGCGAGCACTCGATTCAACGCGCTTCAGCGACTGGTTCGGACGAAGTACCGCAGGTGCCGGGACTTCTCCTGCGATCAACGTATTTTCTAAAGGCGATGATTGCGTCATCGTCGCCGAGCTGCCCGGTGTAAACAAGAATGACATAGACGTCAGCGTCAAAGGGAATCACGTCAGAATAAGTGGAAAGAGAGAGATATCTTATGGCGATGGCGATGGCGACGGCGTCAGCATCCATCGCCGTGAACGTACTTCAGGCGGTTTTGACCGGACGCTGACCGTGCCGATCCACGTCGACGCCGATGGCGTTAAAGCAGAGTTTCAGGACGGCGTCCTCGCCGTATTTTTACCCAGGGCGGAGGCGGACAAGCCCCGCTCGGTCAACATCAGATGACGTTCGGGAGGTTATCATGACACCACAAGACCTAGAGGTACAAGAGAAGAAAACGCAGCCTGAGGAACAAGCTGAGAAAACCGAGACGGGTCGATATTTCGTGCCACAGACCGACATTCACGAATCCACCGATGCCTTGTTTGTGGCGATGGATATGCCGGGTGTGGGCAAGGACAGTGTGGATATCCAGGTAGAAAAAAACGTGTTGACCATAACAGGCAACATTGACTTCTCAAAATACGAGGATTTAAAACCGATCTACACGGAATACAGCGTAGGCCACTATACGCGCAGCTTCACTCTGTCGAGTGAGATAGACAAAAACAACATTTCGGCCAAGATGGCAGACGGCGTGCTCGCGCTGCACCTGCCGAAGATCAAGGAGGCTGCAGCGAAAAAGATCGAGGTTCAATAGCACGCGACTCCGCTCCCGCTGTTAAATCGTGCGCTTTGCCGCGCGCTTGTCTGTGGACTGCGCACGAACCTTGTCGCGCGGAAGATAGTGCCATACCGCTACCCGGCATGATGGTCAGCCTGCCACGCCTTTGCCTGCACCATGATCCAGTCGTGGAATGCCCTCAAGCCCGGGTTATTGAGTGCTCCGCCCGGATAAGCGAGGTAGTAGCCGTAGTGACTGAGCTCAACTGTGGAAACTTTGAACAGTCGGCCAGTCGACAGCTCTGCAGCCACCAGTGAATCGTTCAAAGCCAGCCCCTGACCGTCGATCACCGCCTGCACACGAACGTTAGGATCAGGCACAACCAGACCATCGCGCGTGGACCGATAGGGCAACCCAGCGGCGTTATGCCAGTCAAGCCACGCCTCGCTGCCCTCTCTGTCATGCAGCAAGGTCAAATCCGGCAAAACGGTCTCAAGCCCGTTATGCTCAATACGCCGGCTGATCTCAGCACCAGCAGTCGGCATCGCTGGGCATGTAAACAACAGTTTCATCTCCATGTCCGTCCATTGCCCCTTACCCCAGCGAATCGCCATGTCGATGTTTTCCGTGCGCACATCAATGAGGTCGATCAGCGGCTGTATACGCAAGCCGATGCGCGGATGGTCGCTCATAAAAATCATCAGCCGAGGAGATAACCAGCGCGAGGCAAAGTAGGTTGACATGCCGATGGTAATACGCCCCGGGCTCGCTTCACGCAGCGCGGCAATTTCCTGCTGCAAGCCGTTAAGCGCCGTCTGCGCAGCAGACCAGAGCTTCTTGCCCTTTTCGGTCAGTGCGATGCCGCCTGGGAGGCGGGTGAAAACTTCAAAGCCGAGCTCGCGTTCAAGCCGCTTAATCTGATAGCTGATCGCGCCTTTGGTCAGGCTAAGTTCATCTGCCGCCGCGGTGAAGCTCGAATGACGGGCGACGACATCGAACACCGCTAATGTATCTAAGGCTCTGAAGCGCATTGATTGAGTTTAATAAATTTGTACAGCCGGTATAAATCTTTTTACTTGATTGTGTCAACCTGAGTAGCAAAGAATCAAACAATAATTGATACATTGGGATAGAGAGTCAAAAGACCGTTGCCGCCTTTGTCGAATAAAATTATTAAACAGGAACCCCTAATCGCCGGCAAACGGCGCGGGGGCCGTTTGGCCAGGATTGCCGCGCGCGCGCAGCAGGCGAAAATTGCGCCGCGCGCACCGAAACGCCTCATCCCTACCGTTGAACTGCTGGACGAGGAGAACCTGGACACGCTGGAAGGTCACGCGGACTGGATCCTTAAGGAAGTCGGCGTGGAGTTTCGGGGTGATGCGGAGGCACTGCAGTTATTCAAACACGCAGGTGCAACGGTAAAGGGAGAACGGGTTCGCTTCGATCCGGGTCACGCCAAAGCGCTGTGCTCTACTGCACCCAGCGAGTTCGTAATGCATGCCAGGGATCCAGCCCATTCTATTGTGGTTGGGGGTAATTCAGTTGCATTTACACCCGGCTACGGTTCCCCGTTTGTGACGGATAACGATCACGGTCGGCGTTACTCCACACTCGAGGATTTTAAGAACTTCGTCAAGCTCACTTTCAGCACGCCGTGGTTACATCACTCCGGCGGCACCGTGTGCGAACCGGTAGATGTACCGGTCAACAAACGTCATCTGGACATGATTTACGCGCACATACGCTATTCAACCAAACCGTTTATGGGCAGCGTCACCGCTGCCGAACGCGCACTAGACTCCATTGCCATGGCTAAAATCCTGTTTGGAGAGAGTTTTATGGAAGACCACTGCGTTGTCCAGGGCAACATCAACCTTAACTCCCCACTGGTGCTGGACAGCGTGATGTCGGGCTCTCTCAAAGCTTACTCGGCAGCCAACCAGGGCGTATTTATCTCTCCTTTTTTACTCGGTGGCGCGATGGGCCCGGTTACGCAACCCGCCCTCATCGCCCAGGCGCATGCGGAGACCATTGCGGCAATTGCGCTAACCCAGCTCGTGCGCGAGGGTTCACCCGTTGTTTACGGCAACTTTCTCACCACGCTGGATCTGCAAACCGGCGCACCAACCTTCGGGACACCAGAGGCGAGTCTCTCCGCTCTGGCTTTGGGACAGCTCAGCAGGCGCATGAAATTACCTCTGCGCGGAATAGGCCACGTTACCGCGGCCAAAACGGCCGATGGTCAGGCTATGCAAGAGTCAGCCGATACCATGACGGCAGCGCTGATGGCCGGGTCGACCGTTGTGTTTCATGCCGCAGGCTGGCTGGAGGGCGGTTTGACCATGGGCTACGAGAAGTTCGCGCTGGACCTCGATCGCTGCGGCATGATGTGTCGATTTTTAGAAGGCCTCAAAATAGATGACAATCAGCTCGCCAGAGAGGCTTACAGACAGACGGGCCCGGGGGAGAATTTTCTCAGTAACGACCATACGCTGGCTAATTTTGAAAGCGCAAACTATAGATCTGATTTGCTGGCAGATACCAGGTCTTTTGAACAATGGGCCGGTGCTGGGCGCCAGGACGCAGCGCAAAGGGCACATAAAAAGTGGAAAGACATGCTCAGCCGGTACCAAGCGCCCGATATCGATCCTGCTATTGATGAAGCGCTAAAAGACTTTATCACTCTAAAAAAAGAATCAATGCCGGACCAATGGCATTAATCCAAAATCTTAACTGAGGAGAACGATCGTGACTGACTCACCGCGCACTTCCGAGCTAGCCTCCCGCCATCGAGCCCTGGGTTCGGGTCTCGAGGACTGGAACGGCATGGGAACAGCCTGGACCTACAACACCGATCCAAATGACGAACATGACGCCGTGCGCGAGGCTGCGGGGCTGTTCGATATGTCACCGCTGAAAAAAGTGTTTATGCGTGGTACAGATGCTGGTCAGGTAGCCAACCACATCATTACCCGCGATTTAATTAGAGTGGCTCCGGGGCAGTCTGTCTACGGGGCTATTCTGACCGAACGGGGAACGGTCTGCGACGATGCTATTATTGCCAACAACGGAAGCGAAGAGTGGTATGTATGTCACGGCTCCGGCGAAAGCATGGAAAGAATTGGTGAGTCCGCAGCGGGCAGAAATGTTGACATCGAGCTGGACGATGATCTGCACAATATTTCCCTGCAAGGCCCCAAAGCTTTAGGCCTGCTCGACCAGCACACGCCCGCGGATCTGAGCAAACTCAAGTACTTTCATCATCAAGCAACTGAACTGTTCGGACACAAGTGCCGTATCTCCCGTACCGGATACTCAGGCGAGCGCGGCTATGAAATTCTGGCCGATCGCTCCGTGATCTGCGACCTGTGGGACAACATCCTCGGTTACGGTGCGGATGAAGGTATCATGCCGTGCTCCTTTACCGCGCTCGATAAAGTACGGATCGAAGCCGCACTCCTGTTCTTTGGTTATGACATGACCGATGAACACAGCCCCTGGGAGGTGGGCCTGGGTTTCACCGTCAGTAGAACCAAGGAAAACTTCCGCGGCAAAGAGGCAGTCCTCGCATTAAAGGGAAAAGAGCGTTTCCTTGCCGCCGGCATTGTGGCCGACCACAGCGACGCTCTGGCAGGGGGCGAAAAGCTGCTGTTGAAGGATGAAGAGGTAGGCGTAGTCAACAGCCCCGCCTGGTCGCACCGCATGCAGAAATCGCTGGCACTTGTTCATTTGCATCCTACAGCCGCTGCACCGGGCACAGAGTTAGACGTGGCGAGCGATAATTTAACCTGCGGCGCCAGGGTAGAGGCTATACCTTTCTACGACCCGGAAAAGAAACGAGTGCACGCGCAGCAGCAATGACCGGCAGATAAACCTGCCTCCAAGTGCAGCGCGAGGGACCCAACTTTATGCCTTGAGGGATGCCGGCAAGCTACCAGCTAGCTAAGCTCAGGTCCTACCCAGCTCCGCTTTATCGATCCTTGCGCGGTACGGCTGCCTGCCATCCAGCGTGGTAGCTACCCTATCGTTTCGCGTCACCACTGCGCCGTCAGAAAGTCAAGTCAGTGTCGCCATCATGATTACGGGTTCGATCTGATGTGCCTGCAGGGCTTGGGCATAGTTAGCGAACTTGTCCGCAGCGTTGTCTCCGGTCAGCAGATGAAGTCCCAGCGGGGGCGGTGCATCCGATTTTTCCGCTTTGGCGAAAGCCTCACGAAAGTAGTCTATCGCGAACTGGCGCAGGTTTTTCTCAGCGATCACCGTAAATCCCGCTTGCTCAAGCAGGTCGGCAGTTTCATCGCGCGATCGCAAAAAACTGGTCGCCTCGGTTTCCGCCCAGGGCACGGGATATCTCATGCCAGCGCCCGGTCCTTTCATTACGTCAAACACGCACAGCGCTGAATCGGGGCGTAGAACCCTCGCCAACTCGCCATAAAGCTTCGCACGCTGCGCAATGTTCATTGCCACGTGAAAGGTCACAGCCGCATCGAACATCTCATCATCAAACGGCATTGCCGTTGCGCTGCCCTGGCAGAACTCACAGACGGCAGATAGCTGCATTCTTTGCGTAAGCAGGCGCGCCACTTCGATAAACTCCTCGGTCAGATCCAATCCCATCACCCGGCAGCCGTGCTCAACGGCAAGGCATCGCGCAGTTCCGCCTAAACCGCAACCCGCGTCCAAGACATGCATGCCCGCTTCGAGCGGCATCAATTCGAGCGCCTTGAGGGTGGTAATGCGGCCGGCGGTGTGGAATTCGTCGACTGGCGCAAGATCCTCCAGCGTCAAAGCATTTAGGTTGGCGCCAGCCGCCGCGAGCCCGTCAAGGACCACTTCAGCCAAACCGGATTTACGGTAATGCGCCGAAACGCGATTTTCTATTTCCGTTGACATGTACCTTTATAACGCCGGTTTCAATACTGTTTACTTCCAGCTGAGCCCGGCATACCGCTAAAGGGGGTTGCTGCGCCAGCCAATGACCGTTGAGCGCTATGATTCAATTTGCAAGCGCGCTCGACGTCAATCGAATATTTTCTGCAAATGCGATATCAATTTTGCCGCAGTGCTGCCTTTATCTCCTTTTTCCTTGACCTCTTGCATCGCAATATCAAGTGTTTCACGTATTTCTACATCATTGAGAATGTTCTTTCTATGCAGCTCTTTCAATAGGGCATCGCAAATAGCGAGTGCGGCTAATCCCGCAGTACCTGCAACATCTGCTTGTTTCATCACCAGCTACCCCTTAGGTATGTTATGTCGCCATTGTCCATCATTACGGCTTCTGTTGACCATATCGCCGCGCTTGGTATTGTGTATTGAATTAACCGACAAAGCCAGCAAATCACGATGCCAACAAAAGAAGTAAAACCGGTTGATGCCCAAAAACAATTGCACAAATAGTCAGCAGATCTACTCCATGTCTAGCCACTGCCGGCAATATCGAGACAAAGCTTCCGTTTAGGCAGTAATAAAATTCTTGTTCGCACTGCTTGTTAATAAGTTCGACTTGAGCAGGCCGACGGTATGGGTGTGGACGTTACGAAAAAGCAGGCGCGCCGATGAGAAATTTAGATGGTCCACGTGGCAACATACTCACCAAACAGCAGCCAGGCCAGAGGAACCGGGGCTATCGCCAGGGCAATTGCGATGGCAAATCTAGTTGGCGTGAAAAGTCGGCTTATCCCCGCAATCATCGCTATTCCGCCCCCTCCACCAAAAATGATGTTACCCGGGAGATTTACAGCAACCATAAGCGCAAGGTAGCGATACTTGAGTAGAAATGGGGTAAATCTCTGTGGCGATCGCTGCAGGATTGCACTCAGCCGCTGCTGCGGCTCGAGGCCTTGAAGTTCTGATAAAAGCCTGCTTGCCCTGTGCAGGCGAAGGTCCCACAGAAAGCTGATGAGGGTGCGTTCAGGGATGAATCGCCCGATAAAAAAACTCAAACACAAAGCCGTCAGCGTACACAAATACACCAGTCCAGTAATTTTTGGACCGAGTATCATGAGCACCGCTAAGCCAATTTCAACCCCCGGCACAAAGGGCACGGCCATCAAAAATGTGTACGCGACCATCGAGGTAATGATGATTCGATGTACGGTAGGCTCGTTGGAAGGCTTGAGCTCGAATTCAAGTTGATCGATGAACCACCGAACCAGCAGGTTGCACATTACTATGAGACCAACAATTAAGACAATCTTAAGAAATGCTCTCGTTCGATTGCTCAAAGATGGCTGTCTCTGATGCAAGCCCCGCTGGCGCTTTTTGCTTTCGGGGAGATGGGCTTATTCCGACAGCGTCACGTCTGATTCAACCAGCTTGCCATTGAACCAGAACTCTTTCTCAATGGTCCAGTACCAGCGACGGCTCGTCCAGGTAAATGTTCCTTCGATTTGGTCACCCTTCACCGTACCATTCCACACAATAGAGGCATCAGATTTAAGGCACGGTGTTTCAGCTCTGACCTGCACCCCCTCCTCCACTGAGCGTACCCAGTATGGCCCCGCAGCGTAGCCGCATCTATTTTCACACTCTTTTGAAATGAACATGCCGTCACGAAACACCAGCAAATCCTTCGTCATTGCGGGCTCGCCCAGCAGGCCAAGCTCACCGGCGAAGGTCTTACCCTCAAGAAAAGACATTGGCAACTGGAGGGATACTTGCGCGGGGCTGGCGGGGACGTCATCGGCTTGAACGCGCAGCGCAACACCGACAAAAGCGACCAGCAGAGCCACAGCTGAGCCGGCCAGCCATAATACAGCGCGGCGCTGAAAGAGCTTGTTGTCCAAAATCGTAAGCGGTACATTCATGGAGCACACACCTCCACAGCATTGTCGTGCTTAGGGTAACTTATTTACCACCTGTCGGAAAGAACGGCCCCCATTGGCTTTTTCCCCAAGCATTACGACTGTGATCCTTATAAATAATTGGTTTCGCGCGTATTTTCGTCGGTGGCGCCAATCATACTGTTTCCAAATAAGCGCAAGCGGTATTGTCATCGCGGGCTCACCACAGCAAAATCCAACCTGATTTGTAGCGACAGAATCGAATTACGTGAAACGCAGTTTGTTCATTCTTTTTGCCAGCTTTGCTTGGGTGTCTACATGCCACGCCTGGTACTTCACGGCCCACAGGATCTCCTCCCAAATCACCTGGAGCGAACTCACTCCTGATGTGCAGAAAGAAGTAGTTCGACTTCTGCACACCCACCCACGATACCTTAAAGACTTCGCGCAAGAAATGCCGGATGACGTACGTCAGGCAAAGGACAAAGAGCGTCACGCCTGGCTGTTTCAGCAGGCTTCCATTTGGCCGGATATGATCCGGGGTACCCGCGAGGAAAACGAGAGAGGCCGGTACAATCGGAGCAAATGGCACTATGTGAACTGGCCTCTGTTTTTTTCAGAGGCAGAGAAAAATAACCTCGCGCACGGCATTAGTGTCAACATAGAGAGTGATCCCGCGCGGGTTAAGGACGCCGGCGAGATGAACATTTTCCAAGCGATCAATTACAATACGTCCATACTCAAAGATCGCGCTGCGGCCGATGAGGACCGGGCGGTCGCGCTGTGCTGGATCACGCATTTAGTGCAAGATATTCATCAGCCGCTCCACACCACGGCGCTGTTCACATCAGGCCGGTTCCGCTCGGGAGACCGCGGTGGTAACTTGATTCCACTCTCCGGCCAGGGTGAGGTCAATACCCTGCACGCCTTCTGGGACAGTACGGTGGGCGGCACTCAATCAAACAAAATGATTCGTCGACGGGCCGCATTCCTAATCAGCAGATTCAGGCAGATTGGATCTGACGCGACCGGGTCAATGAGTCTGGATACCTGGTTCAGAGAGAACAACCAGCTTATTTTAAAGTATGTGTATACGCCGGAAATCAGGGCCGGAATCAAGCAAGCGGAAGGGAACGCCGAACAACTCCCGCCCATCAGTTTGACGCCAGGGTATCGCGATCAGGCTGAGGAGGTAGCGGAGATAAGAGTTGTTGAGGCCAGTTTCCGACTGGCATACCTGCTCAATCAGCTGCAGGTTAAATGAGTGGCTCGCACACAACCGGCCGCCTGCGGTTAACCCCTATCGACATTTAATTTCTATCTTCAGTCCAGTCGCAGCTCCAGATATCGACCATCCTCGGTACTGAACTGCCAGCGGTTGACCGGCACCGGGACAAGAGACGAGTTTACAGGGGACGGAAGACTTACTCTGGCGAGCTCATGCATCGCGCCCGATGACCAACGCAGCAGCATCAGCGTTCGACGGGACTGATCCGGCAGCAATAACCCGTCCGTCCCGTTTTGCAGCGTAACTACCTGGCCCAAACCGAGCTCCGTACTGCCAATCTGATGCGTACTCACGCCTTTGAGTTCGGCATACTGGATCAGGCTCGGCTCGCTGAAGCGGTACAAGCGCAGAATGCCGCCTATATGCGGCGTGATGACCGTCGCGACGTCAAGGTGACCGTCGCCGTCAAAGTCACCGCTGCCAACCGGATTGAGCCAGCGGTTCGGTTGGCCGAGGAATGGCGTCTGCGCACGCAGGGTAATCTGGCCGCCGGTAATGCCGTAGACAGCAAGCGATGCGCCCAGATCGACGTCGCTTTCCACCAGCAGAATCTCATCCTTTTTATCCCCATCCAAATCCTCCAGCCGCGGCTGCAGGTCTTCAAACACTCGCGTCAGTGGGAGCTCAAAAGTCAGGGTGTCGCCGTGACGCAGGCGCAGTACCAGCCGTGAGGCTTCCAGCGCGTCACCCAATACCCCGTGCGCATAGCGGTCGGTGGGGCCGGCCAGCCAGGCAGCGGCAATGTCGCGAGATCCCTGGGTAACGCGACTATGCGGCAACTGATCAGGGTGCTCGCCGGGCACGGATTGCCGCGTGATCGAATCGATCTCTTGCACAACCAGTGAGTGTGCAATCGACGTCCCAGTCAGCCCCAGCCAGAATACGATTAGGATTACAATTCGATACATAAACTAGGGGATGCAGGCGTCAATCAGCACGCTAAATGGTTCCCCATAATGCAGAGAGCCCGCCCAGGGGGAAAGCGCAATATACTTATCATCAACACGATTTGTTGCCAGCGAATGGTCACGAAAATATAGATAGATCAAGTTCCAGCATCTGGCCCATCCACATGGCATGCTGCGTATGATCTTTGAGATCATCCCCGGTTTCGGGATGAATAAAAATGACCAATTGTCCCCGGTTAAGCGCCAGCCAGGGAATTACCTCCCCAAATTGCTCTGCTTTAAACGCAAGCTGACAGCTGCAGCAGGGATGAGGGCCGATGGGGCGCTCATGCATCCGTCCCATGCGCAGAGAGAATCTATCGCGCGCGGTCTCACACAGCTTACGGGCTTGCCCAGTTGTGGTCGCGTCAAAATAGACGTGCGCATGAAAATCCCGGATCTTAGTCATCTGTATTTCCGCTTTTTTCACTCCACGTGTTCTATCCCGGTGACTCGGCTCTTCTCAGCCTGCAGCACTTCGCAATCTTTTATCTCAAGCTGAATCATCCAGGCTATTTCATTGATATGATCCTTATTACTCTCGGTGAGCGTCATAGCGTGGATTGCATCAGCCAGGGCCCGTATACGCGTAAAACGTTCTTTCAGACTGGCATCGAGATTTATGTTACCGCTTAAATCGGCGTCAAATCTGTGTCGGAAATCAGGTGTTCTCATAAGTTCGTTACCCTTTAAATATGGAAACAATAAAAATTTTAAGATTGAGTGACAGGCGAAGCATACTAGAGTAGGTTCTGTCGGTGGAAGGTTAACGCAAGCGCAGTATGCCGCATATCAAGCCCTTTATTTACATTTGTCTGGTTTTTCTTGCCCTGGGTTCATCCCATTGTGCCTATACGCGAGAGGCAGAAAAATCCGGTGCGGCACAGGACAGTTCGTGCTCTGATCAGTCAGGGGATCCGTTCTGTGACAATACGCCAGACTGCGCCGAACAATGCGCAATCGAACGCCACCAGTATCGCGCCCAATGTGAGATCTTTTACGACGTAGGAACATGCTTTGGGCTGCTGAGCTGCATAGAGGACACAGAGATGGGGCTGATACAGTGTGAAGACAGGGCCGACACTATCTTCTCTATATGCTCATCCCGCTGTTACCGCGGGACTGCGCAATAGTTCCGCCCGCACAACACCATATTCATATGGATGAATCTGATACAAGCGCCGACACGGGTATGGTGCAGACCAACTGAACATGTCGTTCGACACTCATTAAGGAACAGGCTGAGCGCTGATCATGACTCATCCTGATTTGAAAAGAACCGCCGTTCTGGCATGCTGGGCCCTGACGTCAATAGCACTGATTTTCACCGGCCCAAGGCCACCGTTTACCCTGCTCGATCGGTTCTCTGAAAGTCACTCGCTTTTTCTACTAGCTTTCTTCGTCTCCAGCCTCTATTTGTTCGGCAACTACAAACATCGGGCCATCGGTTTGATCCATTTCGCGACGATCTCTGTTGTACTGATTCTCCACCCTTACAGCCCGCTATTCGGCAGAGACGGCACTCCTATAATCTGTGGCGTGTATATTCTACTTTTTATCTTATACACGCCGCTGTTTTCGAGTGAACGCAAGCTATTGGCAACCACCATATTGCTTTGCGTCGTACTGATAGAAGTCTTGCTGCCAAAGTGGATGGAGCGTCAGCTAGCAGTAAAAATAGATGTAAAGGAGTGGGCTGATTTTGTTGATGGCTATAAATTGCACGAAGGAGGTTACTTGTTACCTCAAGTGGACGCGCAAATAGCGGGCGAGTTTGGAGTATCCCAGTTTACGACGAACAGCGCCGGCTTCAGATACTCCAAGGATATCGACTACAAAACACCGCAGGACACGTTCCGTATTATCTTAATCGGCGACAGTTTCGCTGTCGGTTACCGGACTGATCAGGCAGATACAATCGGTCGCGCACTGCAGGACGGATTGCACCATGCTCTCAACAAAAACAGGGTGGAGGTATTGACCGCGGGCGTGCACGACACGGCATGGGCCGCCCGCTATATTGATGACTTTGCCTTCAGGTTTGATCCTGACTTGATAGCCATTGGTATTACCTTGGGCAACGATATATCCGGCACCTACGTCACCGCGAGCGGTCAGAGATTCAGCGATGCCGCAATTCAAAACAGCTTTTTGCCGGAAGCCGCGTTCGACGTCTCAGGGCTGCGTGGAGCCGGATTAAGACTGCACCGAAACTTGAGCTCTTGGGAAATCTACCGGCTGGTGCGCCGTACCATTAGGGACGACCCGATAATAAGCTATTACGGTGACTATCCCCTGCGGGTGCATACCTTTGATATCTACCATGCGCTCGGCCACTTTTATAGCGGCAGTGAAATAGAAATCGTAAGCGCTTCGTTTCTCGCACTCGAACAGACTCTGCTGAGAATTAAAACTTTATGTGAGCAAAACAGTATTCCTCTCCTGGTAGTCCTGTTCCCGCAGCGATTTCAAATTCGAGCACGGGACTGGCAGCACACGCTGTTCTATTACGGCTTAGACAAAACCAAGTTTGAAGTTGACAGACCAAATGAAAGCATCCTCAAATTCTGCGAGCGCAATCAGATCACGTGCCTGGACACATTGCCCGGCTTGCGGCAATCTGCCGCGCGAACTCTGTACTTTCCGAGAGGCGATATGCACCTGAACAAAACCGGGCAGCGAGTTACCGCAGAAAGCATACAGCAATTCGTAGTGCGCAGCGGCGTCTTTACCGCACACTGAGCGTTCGCCAACCAGCGTGGGAGCATCATGCGACAGTGATGACTGAGATTGATAGCAAACGAATAAGCGCAATCACCGCACGCGAGATTTCGCGCTTCCGCGCTGAGCGCCCCAAGTCCACAGCACTGCTCAGGCGCGCACACCGAACCATGCCTCATGGTGTGCCTATGGCGTGGATGGGTTATTTCTATCCGGCCGGGCCTATTGTCGTGGCCCAGGCTAATGGCGCCTATCTGACGGATGTCGATGGCCATCGCTATCTCGACATGAACCTGGCTGATACCAGCATGGCTGCCGGCTATGGAATTGAGAGCGTCGCCGACGCGGTTGATCGGCAGTTCCGCATCGGTAGTCAGATGCTGCTTCCGACTGAGGAGACAATCGAAGTCTGCGAGATGCTGACAGACCGATTTAGCTTACCTTACTGGCAGTTCACGCTTTCTGCCTCGAATGCAAACATGGAGGCGATCCGTATCGCCCGCGCCCAATCGGGACGTGACAAAATCCTGATGTTCGATGGCAAATATCACGGCATGCTGGATGAATCTCTGCACTTCCTGGAAGATGGGCGCATGCTGCCAGAGAGCACCGGCTTGGCGGCGCATGCGGCTGACGGGACGGTCCTGGTTCAATACAACGATCTCGATGCGGTAGAACGCGCCCTGGCTGAAGAGCCTGTTGCCTGCATCCTGGTCGAAGCGGCAGTGACCAATGTCGGCGGGGTAATTCTGCCTGAAGCAGGCTTTCACGCCGGCCTGCGTAGACTGACCCGGCAATATGGCGCCCTGCTCATTCTCGATGAGGCGCACACCAGCGTCTGCGCTTACGGCGGCCTAACCCGCACCTGGGGGTTGGAACCAGACATTCTGGTACTGGGTAAAGCTCTCGGCGGCGGCATTCCGATCGGTATTTATGGCTTTACCAGTGAAGTACGGGACTTTCTCCAGGGGGAGTCTTCAAACGACACCTATTCCTGGCGTCAGCGGGTCGCCATCGGCGGCACCCTGTTTGGCAACGCTCTACAGATGACGGCGACAAAGGTTACGTTAGATCAGGTGCTGACTGAAGACAATCACGCGCGGGTGAATAAGCTGGGCTCATTGCTGGCTGACGGTATAGAAGACATCGTCGAACGCTTAAACCTGCCCTGGTCGGCATACAGACTTTACTGCCGGTCTGGATACCATCCGGCAACAGCACTGCCTAGAAACAACATCGAAATGGCAGCAGTACACGATCACAAGTTGCGCAACGCGATCCATGTCTATCTCGCCAACCGCGGCGTTTGGGAGGCGATCGATAGCGCCAGTCCAGCGGTATCTTTTGCCGCAACTGCGCCGGACATCAACTTTTATCTTGCCCGACTGGAGGAATGCCTCACGGAACTCTGTGCCTAGCTGCACAAGAGCGAGGGTCGAACTGAGGTTGCCAGCGGATCACGGCCGGGGCCTGGAGAGGCGATGGGCGAACAACCACAGCAGCAAAGCCGCAGCGCCCAGCAGAATCCACGCGTACCAGGGCAACTCGTTCATCCGGTCGCCCATGATCACCATGATTGTGGTCAACGGGAGAATGCCCAGACCGGTTGCCCAGGCAAAGGTCCACCAAGATAATCGAGTCAGCCCCGCGGCGTAATTGATCAGATTAAAAGAGATGATCGGAATGAAGCGACTCAATAGAAGCGTTTTACCTCCGTGGTCTGCTACCCAGTCGTCTACCGCCTGTAAGCGCCTGTTTGAAAGCATTTTGCTAACGAACGGTCGACCGATCATCCGCGTTAAACCGAAGGAAAGAAAAGCGCCAAGCATGGCGCCGACCCAGGTAATGAAGGTCCCCCAAAAAACACCGTAAATCATGCCATTGGCGATGGCGACAAATTCCGCAGGAAACGGGATGAAGGAATGCACTACCATGAGCCCTATTGCGGCAAACACTCCCCACGCCCCCCACGACACTATAAGATTCTCAAAGCGCTCGATGGAAACCTGGGCCCACAGTCGAGTCCAACTCTCTGCATCGAACAACGCGCTGATTGTCACGCCGCTTAACAGCATGACACCAAGTAGGGTCGCCAAAGCCACTGCCACATACAGCAGATGCCTGTGGATTCCTATGTTTTTCATGGCCTCCCAGTGCAATGAATGCTTGTTATATCATTGTGCACGGCTAGAACAAACCGCTGATAAAATATACTTACGCAAACATGCAATTAAAGAAGGACACCATGACACTGAAAAAACTGGCAGATGAAGCTGTCGCAGAATTACAAACGGCGCTTTCAGGCGTCGCTGTCTCGGAGGAACTAAAGCAGCAAATGTCCAAGATCGTCGAGCGCACACTCATCAAAACCGTGCAGCAAACCGGGCAAGCCCATCGCACGGCTACTCAAGCCTGCTGCGGCGCAGAAGCCGATTTAGCGCACAAGATCAATGAGCAAGTTGAGCGCGCAAACGTGGCTCTGATCGCCAACTTAATGGCGTTGCGCTAGACTAAATCTGATCCAATCGCTTGGCGGGCACTTTTGTCCACCATCCGCGCGCGTTGTATGCACAGTCGGGTCTCAGTCGGGTAACGGAATGAACTCTGTTTCTCCCGGGATGTCATCGAATCGGCCCTGCTTCCAATCGGCCTTGGCTTTTTCTATGCGCTGTTTAGAACTAGCAACAAAATTCCACCAGATATGCCGCTTACCGACCGGTTCACCGCCGATCAGCATGACATGGCTGTCCGTCCCCGCGACGAGCTGTACAGATTTCCCCGGGCATGACACCGCCATCATCCCGCCCGCGAATGCATGGTTGTCAATTTGGATCTCACCGGAAACGATGTACGCGGCTAGCTCTTGATGTGAATCGGGTAGTTGCAGCGTGGCGCCGGCCGGCAGCCGGCATTCAATATAAAGGGTTGGTGAGTATGAATGCACCGGCGACGAAAGCTCGTAAGCCTCGCCAATGATCACGCGTATTGCCACACCTCCCAACTCTCTGGCCGGTACACCTCCGGCCGGGTAGTGCAGGAATGCAGGATCACAATCCTCCAGGTGGTCGGGTAACGCAATCCACGACTGTATGCCGTGCAGTCTAGAGGTCGTGTTGAGGTCACTTCCGGCTCGTTCAGAATGGACAATGCCGCGGCCCGCTGTCATCAGATTTACTGCGCCCGGCTGGATGGCTTGAACGAAACCAAGGTTGTCCCTGTGCATGATCTCGCCCTCGAACAGATAGGTGATTGTGGCAAGGCCGATGTGGGGATGCGGCCGCACCTGGATGCCCGCGCCCGGAGGAAATTCAGCCGGCCCCATGTGATCAAAGAAAATGAACGGCCCCACCATGCGTCGCTTGGCTGACGGCAGCACGCGGCGAACGCTGAATTCACCCAAATCTTTATCCTGCGGTTGAATAATCAGCTCAATGGATCCCGCGGTATCATCACACACAGGTTCATTTGCAGCATAAAAACTCATCACTTACCCCGGAATGCTAAATCAAAATGTTGGCATCGTTTTGTTAACCCGAATTGTACCAGTCTGACTGCGCTGGTGGGCGCAACTTGAAGCGAGTGGATATGGCATGGACAATCCCCTGATGAACGCAGAAAAATTGACCGACAGACTGGCTGAGTACACCACCGGCAATTTGTGTAACGCACACGTCGCGGTACAGGCGATGCACAGCAGAATTGCACCGCTTTTCAAAGGCGCTCGTCTGGCAGGTCCTGCGCGCACGGTTAAAATCATCGCAGGGCAAAACGCTGCTATTCACCGTGCCGTTTACTTAGCCAAATCTGGCGAGGTGCTGGTCGTTGATGCGGGCGGGAGCACATATTACGGCCCCTTTGGAGATATTCTGGCACGGGCCTGCATGGCACGCGGAATAAAAGGATTGATTATCGATGGCACGGTGCGCGATTCGGCTGAGATAACCGAACTCCACTTTCCCGTATTCTGCACCGGTCGAAATCCCGCGGTTACAGCCAAGACGGAAGCAGGTGAAGTGAACATTGAGATCAGGTGTGGGGACGTCAGAGTCGAGCCCGGTGATTTTGTTGTGGGCGATGCGGATGGGATAGTGGTTATCCCGCACCGTCTTGCCCGGGATGTCGCCGAAAAAGCGCGAGCTGTGGTGGCAAAGGAGGAAAATATCCTGCGCCAACTGGAGGCCGGTAAAACGACGTATGAGATTTTTACGCTGTCGGGTCTGTACAACCAAAGGGAAAAATAACCGTACTTTAGCACCGGAAAAACGCTGTGCGCGCAGCGATCAACTGGCTACAACGAGCTTCTAGCGATTACCGCCTGTACACAAGGTGCGCAATCTTCGCCCTGTTCATCATAGCAGTAGAGTAATTCTTGAGCAGTCCGCAGCCAGTGCGTTTGACCACGTCGGAGCACAGCCTTCAACGGGGTTAAGGTGTGCGTTTCATCCCATATGCTGTAGGCTTTGTGCAGAGCGGGATACATTTCACGGCGTATAGATTGAAAACCGGCAAAATAAAAGTGAATCGATGACGCATTACCATTGGAAACCAGGGCGGGTAATACGGCGATGGTGTCCGCAAGATTGTCGCGAACCGCACGCGCTGACCCCTCCAGCGAAGTATTGGTTAAGCAGTACAACATCTCACGCCATTTCTCGCCCAGCAAGTTGCCAGCGACCACTTCACCTATTTCATGCAGGATGAGGCTTTCGATCTCGCTTGCCAGCAACGCACTGGGCACCTCTTTTGGATCGCACTCGTCCACCAGCGGAGCGATTGCTTTATAAAAGGCGTTGCGCGGCTTGTGCCAGCTCCATTCTTCATACATCTCCCACACCAGACGCATGAATGCATCTTGTCTTATGTATATTGTTTTTCCCATGGACATGGCGGCGGGCGCATTCATCTCCCGGGCAAACTCTCTGCCGATAATGTACATCTCATAATCGGCTGTGTTTTCTTTATCAACGATTTCGCCCAAACAGAAAACGGGCTTTCCCAATCGGCCGTAGCCAGCGCAATAGACCAGACCGCGATTTGACAGAAGTTGATTAATATTGTGCTGATCGAACGGGTCATACTCCACACCGTTCAGCTTAATCATGGTGTACTGGGCCTCTTCCAAAGACGATAGATACTCCTCTCGTCGCTGTATCCATTTGCCCAATAATTTATGATCGCAAATCTGCCCACAGGGAATATCCTGCAACCATTTGTAGTGCTCGCGCATACGCATGAGATATATACACATGGTTGAATCGGCCGCATG
Source organism: Gammaproteobacteria bacterium (assembly GCA_024638505.1). Classification (GTDB taxonomy): domain Bacteria; phylum Pseudomonadota; class Gammaproteobacteria; order Arenicellales; family JAANXG01; genus JAHEKE01. Next base: position 129,722 of record JAHEKE010000004.1, read on the forward strand.
CTGTGCATCCGATACATCACAGTTGTGTTGTACGGATAAAATCAGGTCTTTCATATGGTGCGTTTAAACGATTAAACTCTCCGCGGGCTCTCTGCATGTGATCGCAACCGAGCAGGGATCAAAGACTGATTTTTCGCCATTTCTCAATCAGCAGAAAAACATGCTACTAAAATCCGCAAAAACGAACGATGAATTCCACTATCTCACACAGAAAGTATAATAGATTTCATGCTCCGCTAGAAAACCAGATAATTGCGTTTCTGCTTTTTTTTGGAACATCATAAGCCAACAGAATTCGGATTGGATGAGCGACAAACATTACCGACATGACGGGAATTTTAATTATTCTGCGTGCTTTACCGCGAGCCGAATATTACCGCCTATTGCATAACGCCTGGGTTTTTGTCGGGCAGGTTTGTTCACAATCTTGTTTATCTGAATTATCCCCTGCTAGACTTGCCGACATAAGTCCTGGCCAGATTCCCGGTTCGGCGGAGCAACAAGGTTAAGGCCCCCGATGTCATGAGCGGGATGCTTACTCCTCTGACTAGCCCGTATTGCCGTTACCACTGACCGTCTGTGACAATAAAATCTCATAGCCCCGACCACCCCTTGCTGGGCATCGCCTTGATGCTCGCCGGTATCGCCGCGTTTGCCGTGATGGACGCTTTGGTGAAATGGCTGACCGCGAGTTACCCAGTACCCCTGATAGTAACGCTGCGCAGCTGGTTCGGATTACCGCTCATGTTCCTGCTGGTCCAGTTCGAAGGGGGGATTAAAGCACTCAAGACCAAGAGACCCCTGGCTCATTTCACACGCTATACCCTCGTTTTCATGCTCAGCTTCAGCTTTTTCTGGGGGCTGTCACAAATGAAGCTGATCGATGCAGTGGCCCTGTCTTTTGCTGCACCAATCTTCAGCGCTGCGCTCTCGGTTCCATTACTTAAGGAGGCGGTGGGCTGGCATCGGTGGGCCGGGATTGGCATCGGATTTTGTGGGGTGTTGGTTATGCTGCGCCCCGGTATAGGAGTGTTTCAGTGGGCTGCCTTAGTCGTGCTCGGCAGCGCCCTAGCCTACGCTTTGTTGATGATCACAACCCGAGCCTTCAAGTCTACTGAGAGCACGGCGGCTTTGATACTTTACCCCGGGCTCGGTATGTCGCTGACCGGCATCGTCATCGCCCCTTTTTTCTGGGTCACACCAACCCTTGGTGATCTGGGCCTGTTCGCTTTAGCCGGTATGTTCGGCAGCGTTGGCATTCTATGCCTGACCCATGCCTTTCGCCTGGCACCGGTCGCAGTGGTCTCGCCGTTTGAGTACTCTGCATTGATATGGGCAACGGTGCTCGGGTTCTTAATGTGGGGCGAACTACCAGATGCTCTGACGCTGATTGGCGCCTCCATCGTAGCCGCAAGTGGTCTGTACATTCTGTATCGGGAAACCGTTAAGATTGGACGTGCACGCCCAAAACTACCCAGTATGAGCCCTGACGCCCCCGGTCAGTGACGTGATACGGTTCTTGCCGTCGCCTCAGCAGATTTTTAAACCGTGACTGATAAAGCTCTTTTACATCTACTGCAGCGCTGTCCCGGTAGACAAGTACCTCTCCGTAGCCGTGAGATAGGGCACATAAGTTTCTGCAAACTCCCATTCAACCCCATCCCACAGGCGGTCTTCCAGCACCTCGCCCATGAGTGAAAAATATTTGAGGACGGGTGTCACCAGTTCATTTGTGTTCTGCGCCAAAGCGTCACCCAATTCCATCATTGTCAATGCCAGTATTCCATTCATTTCCATCAGGTATTCTGCGCTGCGGGCAGTATCCACCGTTGGGTCGAGAAAGACACGCGACTTTTCGTCGTAGAATTCGTCAAGGGCGCTCCTCATCACTTTAAGCGCAACGCTTGCGTACTGCGGGTTTTGGAAACGCGCCGCCGCCTTGGTGAACAGAGAGCCTATGTAGGCGTGATCCGACAGCCCGGCCCGGCCCCGCCACTGGCGCTGCGAAATCTCGTAGTAGCGGCTCATGTCCTCGCCCCGCATGATCATTTCACCCAGGAAATCCAGCGAACGCATAATCTTTTTATTCAAATCTGAAATGTTGGCATAGTCCAACACCTCAAGCAGATTACTAACCGTCGCCGCCAGCCGATCAGCAAAGATCTTGTCCATTACTTTGGGCTTGCCGGCTGTTTCTCTGCTTTCCCTGCTCAAAAAGTAATACCTAGTGTCAGCGATCTGAAAGCTTAAGAAGGCGCCGGTATCTTCATCAAACAAAGTGGTCATCAGATATTCAAGCGTCTTGTCTGCCGCCCGCTTAAATTCAGGCGACGGCCGGAGCTCGTTAATCTGGTAGAGCAACAGGATGGTCCCCGCATTCAAGTCAGCAAATTTCTCATAATGCGGTATTTTCCAATCACGCGTCTCGGCATAGCGAAAAAAACCGCCTTCTATCGGATCGTATATGGTATCAATGGCCTGCCCCAGAGTTCGGCCAATGGCGTCGATTACATCTTGTCGATCAGCTGACTGGGCTGACTGTAACAAATACAAAAAAGTTCGGGGAAGGATCGACTTTTGCCCCTTACCCAGTCCGTGTTCTTCAGGGTCAAAGTTCTCCGCCATGCCCTGGTAAAAGGTGACTGGCAGATCAGCCAAATCGGCGTGGGTCAGCAACTCGGGGGGGGCGTAGTTTACCTGCGTGTACTCCGCTCCGTAAGCGGATTGTCCGGGTCCGGCGTCGCGGGCAACCTGCTTGATAACGTCCAGAAAATCATCACCGTACAGCGTACCCGTGTATTTGTAGTAAATAGAGCCATCCGGATTTAAAAAGACAGTGTAGGGCAATCCGGTTGCGCGGTATTTCACATAGGCCGCGTTGTGTATATCAACGTCGATGAACACGTTAGTGAATCTGTCGTTCAAATAATTAGCAACCTCTTTACGCACCAGAGTGTGCTCAGCGAATTCGTGACACCAGTGACACCACTGGGCTGAAAACAAAAGGAAGTAAGGTTTCTTTTCCCGCTTCGCTTCCTCAATCACACCTTCCTCATACTCCAAGAACTGAACTAGGGATTGCTTGTGCTCATAGGCCTGGGCGGGCGCTAAGCACCAAAACGAAACGCTAAGGGTAAAAAACAAGCGCCACATAATCCTGCTCACAGCTACAGTCGGCTATAACAGACTGCGCACGAACGCGGTGATGTCCTCCACGCGCGTGTTGGGCGGAATTCGCTCCTGCTGCAGATTCCCCGCTCGATCGACCACCAGAATATCCGGCGTATGGAATATGACGTAACCGAGGGGAGATTCCGGTCTTTCCTTTCTTTCATAGCTGACACCGTAGTCCCGCATCAATTGCAGCATAGTCCTTTTACTATCCGTCACGCCGACGATATTCGGATGAAAGTAATGCGTATATTTCTGCAACCGTTCCGGCGTGTCCCGCTCAGGATCCAGGCTGACGAAGAGTGCCGTCACCTTCTGTAGCTCTGCCGACGTCAGGTCGTCAAATACCCTGGATATGACCGCTAATGTAGTCGGACAAACATCTGGGCAAGATGTGTATCCGAAAAACATCAAAACAACCTTGCCACGAAGATCGCTTAAGGAGAGCGTTCCGTTTTTTGAAGTCAAAGTAAACTCTCCACCCTGAGCCTTCGCTTCGGCGCCTGGCGTCTCGGTCGCCAGCAGCGAGGTCGTGACCAGACATGGCAACAGAGCAAACAAGAGCAGACTGTTACGCCACTTCTTCAAGAACATTAGCCATATCCTCAGTGAGCCGGACAGCCACCTTGGTTAATCGTTCAGAATCAAACAGGCGCGCAAATGCTGTTGGTTTAAGGAATGCGATATCAACTCCATCATCTTCCTTCATTTGATACAGCACAAAGCGCACCGGCATAAACACGCCGGCAAGTAAATCGGCAGATATCAGCTCACTGCAGCTGTTCAAGTTGCAGAATTCGACTATTTTATAGCGTCGAAATCCGATGGTGACGTCAATTCCCTCTTGCCTGCGGTCGTAGATATTGTCGATATCGTAGATTCTGGTCACGCGGTAATTTCGCGTTGTGATTTCAGCTACCAAATCCCCAAGAAAAACATCGAAATCTTCTGGCTGAAATCTCCTGCGGATAATGTCCTCGCTGACTTTCACGACGCTATCGCAACAGTGTGGATCCGCTTAAGGTACTACTCGGGCACCTTTATAGTTTTGATGTAGTTAATTAAATCCCAACGCTCGTCATCAGACAGTACTACGCCCCAAGGCGGCATTTCATTTCGCCCATTCGTAATAAACCAGAAAAGGTATCCGTCTGCTGAAGAGTCAGCGTTGTGCCATGCCCACAGCTGACGTGGAAAAGTGGTAATACCGTGAGCCGCCGGACCGTTACCTCCACCGTTCAGTCCGTGACACGTGGTGCAGTATTTCAAGTACAGCTCCTTACCCCGGCCAACCGATTCATCAGAAGTTTCGATTGGGTTTACCAGCGCGGGTACATCCGGCGCGTCTGGCCCAAGTGCCGCCATGGCTTTTTCCTCTTCATCGGTATACGCCGCACTGACTACGGCTGGCCCCTTATGCACCTGGTACTTGTGGCCCGCCGGGTCTTGAATCGCGGCGATAGCCTGTTCTATTTCTTCCTTGGAAAGTTTGGCCGAATCAAATTCGACACTCAGCACCGGCCAGCCGCTGTCGGTATTTTTCAGGTTGAGATCGACAACTTTTACCCCCAACCTTTGCTCCAGTTCAGAAGTCAGCGCTTTGGGGCTGGCCGGAGAGATCAAACCCTCGATCTCAAACTGCTCCACCGTAGGCGCCGCCAAGATCCCGGTTGTGCTTAACAACATGGCCAACGGGATGAAAACTATCCTTTTCATATTGAAACCTATCTGTGTTAAATCGTGAAGACTATGCCGACGAGGCTCATGCGAATTTAACGTCCCCCGTTGTCTCCCATCGCTCACCTTCATTATCTATGAAAACCACCTTAACCGGCGCTTCTTTGACCGCCTTCAGTTTAAAGGTAAACAGCGGGTTATCCGCAATGGCCGAGGTCATGCTGAACCGGCTGACCAATTCATCGCCGTAATAAACCAACATGTTTCTGATGAAAGAAACGGGGATGGCTCGATTAAACATAGGATCGGACTCGGTATCGACCTGGCCTAAGCCAGTGAAAGATGGGTGCTCGAACCTGACTTTGACTTTAAACACCTCACCTTCCTTAATGCGTTTCCCGATTCTCATTCTCGGGGGTTTTACTTTGCGCGCCATGTGTACTCTCCTCTATACGTACAGAATAATTAAAATGTTGATGCGGTACGTTTGCTTCCGGTTTCAGCCTGGAGCGTCTCCCGCCGCGGACTCATCCTGTTATCCAACACCGCGGTAACCGGCGTATTGTTACGGATGTACTCGATCAATTGATCAGCAAACACCTTGCCCGTATCCTTGACATCCCTCGCCCCGAACAGCGGGTTATCCTGAAAGCGGGTGTGTACCGAGGCAATGGTGTAATCTTTTTCCAACAAAAACGGCTGGCCGTCTGCCGTGGTCACAGACACAATTCGACTACCCAGTTTGTTACCCAGGTCGTAGACAATGTTCAACCCGGAAAACCGGATCATGTCCCCTCCTACCCGGGCGAATGGGTCGTTATCCACGACTCCGCTTAAAATATTTTCCAGTAAGGTCTTTATCTCCTTGCCCGCCATGGTAAAGGTCACAATGCGACCACCGGTGGGAATGATGTTGTACACATCCTCCACCGTTACCTCCCCCGGCAGCAGGGTCGCGCCATAGCGCCAGGCGGGGAAAAAAGCGATGTCGGTTCCCTGATTTGCTCTTAAGGAGTCGGTTAATAGATTGCCCAGGGTGCTCTGCCAGTAATCACGGCGATAAAGCATGTCATCCACGTGCCCGACCACTTCGTCCAGCTTGTCGGCGTGCGGCCGATAAGCTTCATCCACCAGCCCCTGGATCTTGGGGTCGGCCGGAACGTAATCCTGATTCACCTTGAGCAGCTGGTAATCGAAGCTGATGACCTTTTTGTCCTTAACCTCGAGATCCAGACTGGCGACGTATTTACCGAGTGCGCCGGCCTCATAGATTATGGTGTCGTTCCATACCACCGGCTCAAACACGGGATTGTGCGTGTGTCCGCTCACCAGTACGTCTATCCCGTCTACGCGCCGCGCAAATTTCTGATCCAGGCCATAACCGCCGTGTGATATGAACACGATCAGATCAGGATCTTCTTCGCTTTTAATCTGAGCGATCAGCTCTCGCGCCTCTGCTTCCTTGATGCCATAGCCCCACCACTGAGCGGCACCCGCCACCGATGAGGTGAGCGCAGTCCACGGATAGGTCATCCCGATAACCGCAACTTTGAGGCTGCCTACCTGCTTGATTACATACTGATCCAGAACGGGATCACCCCATTCCTTGTCCGTAAGGTTAAAGGCGATGACCGAAAAATTAGCCTGATCAACCAGCTGCAGAAAATGCTCTTTTGAGTAGATAAACTCCCAGTTGCCGGGGGCCATTGCGTCGTAGCCAATCGCGTTCATGATCTTGACCATGGACCTGCCCTGATCAAGTACTGACAGGCCGGAGCCGTGCCAGGTATCGCCGGAATCCACCAGCAGCGTTTTACCTGGCTTTTCTGCGCGCAACCGGTTTATCACAGTGGCGACATGCGCCATGCCACCAACCCTACCCTCGTAGGCTGCCTTTCTCACGTAGTCACCTTCCATGGATTGCACCCCCCAGGGCCTGGTTTCATCCAGATAGCGGTAATAAATCGGCCGCATGTAGGAGTGGATATCGTTAGTGCTGATGATACGGATCTGCTCGGCCTCGGATGTGAGGCCCGCAGGTGCATAAGCGCAGAAAAAAAGCGCAGGTACGAGCAGCCGGCCGATCCAATGCACACGGTGTCCGGCGTAAAAAAACATAAAGCTCAGCAGCCTCCGGCCGCTACTTTGGTGTTCTGGCTCACCGCCCACTTGCCGTGCTGATTACATTCGGCTACAACCCAAACCTGGCTTTCGCCACCGTTCAGTCGAACCTGGGTACCGATGAAGGCCTCACCGTTCGCCGGGGTAAAGTAAAACTTACCCTTGGTCTGCACCGGATCGGTGAAGTTGATGATCTGAATGCTCTTTATATAGTGATCATCGTCCATCGGATGATCCATCGCCACCTGGATCGGTGCCTGACTGCCGTCCTCGACCACCGGCGGTAACGTCACCTTCGGTAAATGCATCAGTTCCATATCGGTCAGATTATCCGGGTCGGCCGCGAAGTTAAATGCCTTGGCGTGAGCCGTCGTCAACAGTCCCAAGCTCGAGTAAACCGGAACGGCAATTCCCCCGATCATCGCATAGCGCAGGAAACGTCGCCGTGAATCAAAGTGTTTGCATGACATTAGGTCAACCTCGTTGGTTTTACAGATGGGCCTGACCCATGACCGAACAAACGGTCACAGGCCAGGCCAGTTTGAATGATTTAGTTCAACACCGCTTCCAGCGCCTCAGGGGTCGGCACCCAGCGCACGCCGTTATTCTGAATACCCGCAGCGAGGTCAGTGGTGATGACTTCCCACGCCATCGGATCCGCGGCAGAGGTATCAATCAGCGTCGCCACTGTCTCTTTCTTGGTCGTTACCGCAGCACGCGTCCCCTCAGGGTTAAAAGCGACATTGTGCGGCCCGAGCCCAGTGAAAATGTTTTTGATGGCGACGTCTTCCTGCGTATCAATAACGGTCACGATATCCGACTTGCCCGCCTCATTGGTGAACAAACCATAACGGGTGTTGGCCGGGTTTAGATAAAGCCGGTTGGCATCCGGTCCGGTCTCGATCACCTTGGTCAGCTCAAGTTTCTGCATATCAATGACCGCGACGGCGTTCGCCTTGCGCAGTCCACCATAGCACTTGGAACTGTCCGGCAGGCAGGTGATATTGCCGCCACCGCCGGGTACCTCGATGGATTTGACCTGGTCACCGGTATTGGTATCGAAGAAAACAATCTGGCCCTTTGCTCCTACCATGAAGTACTTGCCGTCAGGCGACATTGCACCGGCGCGGCCGCCTTCGATCGGCACCATCTTGATCTCCTTGCGCGCCTTGACGTCCACGATGGATACGCCCTTGGGGTCCTGCTGGCAGGTTGTAAAAACTTTCGAGTCGTCCAGGGTAAACATCGCATCTCTTGCCCCGTTACAGCTGATTTCGATGGTCTGCAACGGTTTGCGGGTGGCGGTGCTGAGAAAGGTCAGATAGCCGTGCTCCTTATCCAGGATGTTGCCCACTACCGCCAGCGGCTGGGTATAAGCAAAACCTATATGCAGTGGCGCAATGACTTTTTTCCCATCCATGCTGACATTAAATTTATCGACTACCTCATGCGTCAGCAGATCGATGGTCCAGAACAGATCCGTTTCATAACGCTGCGAGGACCACACATACCGCGCACCGGGGATGACCCAGAGGTGATGGTTACCGGCGATGTCTCCCAGATCTATTTTCTTTATGGTTTCGCCCTTATCGTAATCCACAACGGATACGGTAGGCTCGCCCTGGTTATCAATCAGGAAGTTTCCGGGCATGCCTTTCACCGCATCCCAATCCATGCGTACCGTGTTCTGCGGATCTAGAAAAACCAGCGACTGGTACTCCTCAGTGCTCATACCCTCAGTCGGCGCACCAAACTTCTTCTTACCCATATCAGCCTGAACGCTCAGCGACACGCCCAGAGCAACTGCGATAGCGGAAACTAATACAACGAAAAACGATTTACTTTTCATGCCTACCTCCTCTCTATATCAGAGAATCATTATATCTCTTTATTTCTTGCCCCGTGGAGTTACCACCTAAAAAGCATTCCACAGAGTACATTTTGCCCATAATCACTGTTACCAAGCCACTACCAGCTTCCTCTTTACCTCGTTCCATACCACCAGCAGGTACCATACGCTCATCAGGCCAATCACCAGGAAAATCGCCATCTTCCAACTAACAAAATCGGGCAAAAATACCGGTTCGCCGAGTTTCATCAGCCATCCGCTCTCCTCCAGCCATGCCCTGAACCAGGAGCCAGACACGGCAAAAGCAAACAAGGCGATCCAAAGCTTTATCTGTCCTTCCCCCGCCCGCCACAGGCATCCCGTTGCACACCCCCCGCTCAAAGACATGCCCACGCCGAAGATAATACCGCCGACCAGGCTGCCAAACCAAAAACCAGACGAAACAAACGCATCCCAATCGCGTAAATCCGTCCACTTCAGGATAGAAAATCCGATCACGCTAATCACAACCGCGAGAATCACCGCCTTGGTCATCTCGCCATCACCGGTCAAAAAAGGTTCGCGGAAAGCGCGGACAAAGCAAAATCGTGACCTCTGCATGAAAATCCCCAGTGCTAAACCAAATAACAAAAACCCTCCCCGGGTTGAGTAGTCGAAGTCGTCATAGACAAAAGCCAGCGCCAGCCCAGCAAGCAGAACCAGAACGCCGGCTATGGGCTGAGCTTTCAGCCAGAGGGATGATTTGTCTTTACCGCTCGTTGCCGATTTATAAGACGACGTCGTGTCAATGTGGTTCACTTCCAGGATGAGCAGGCGCAACCCAATGTAGGCCCCAATCATGAGGCCGATCATCATGGCAACGCCGGCCATGGACAGGGCGCTGATGGAACTGAAAAAACCGCCGATGTTGCAGCCAAAAGCCATGGCTGCGCCAATACCCATCAGAATGCCGCCCACCAGTCCTTTGAGCAGCTCGAACGGTGGTGCACCGCGGATGCGGAATTGTCCTGCCAGCAGCGCTGCGGCAAAAGCCCCCGCGATCACGCCAAAATTCAGGATAGAGGTTGAGTAGAGATGCGGTGGAATGATCGTGCTGTCGGTAAGGCGCAGCGTATTGAACGCCCAGTCACCCCAATTCCTCACCCCATCGGCTGAGCTCCAGGGTTTTTCATAAGCAAACAGCATGATATTGACCACGGCGAGCAATATTCCGCCAACCCATGCCGCCCACTGGCGGCCAAATAGCTTGGCATAGCCTTCGCCGAGGGCGCCGCCGAAGCTTTTACTGGCTTTTTCGGTCATGCTGCAAGGGGAGTCTTGCTCATGGGCGATTTATCTTACTATCAAAGGGGGGGCGGTCAACTTGCCTAAAGGGATAGATTAAGGCGGTCCAGCTCTATCCCTAATGCCTTTTTACCTTGTATTCCGAATAGTAATAAAAAACCTTAAGCCAGATTTAATCTAACAGATTTGATATGGGTCAAATCTGATCTCCAGTGACCAACAGCCGCAAGCACAGTTGAGTTAATATTTTGTATAATTCGAGCTGCGGGGGAGGTTTACTTTTTTAAACTACGAGAAGCAAGATGGCTGATATCAATTGGGTTGGCGGAATCGTCGGTGGCCTGATGATCGGGAGCGCCGCAACCCTGCTTTTGCTATTCAACGGGCGTATCGCGGGCGTATCCGGCATCGTTGGCCAAATATTTGTTGCAAAGCCGAACCGCGGGAATGCCTGGCGGCTTTTTTTCGGCGCCGGGCTAGTCTCGGGTGCGGCCATCTATAGCGCTTTCACCGGCGCGCTATCTGTGCAGATGCAGGCCCACGGTCCACTACTTATCGCTGGCGGGCTGTTGGTCGGTATTGGCACAAGACTGGGATCGGGCTGCACCTCGGGCCATGGTGTGTGCGGTATAGCCAGATTCTCGCCCCGCTCCATTGTGGCAACTTTCATTTTCATTGCGTTGGCCATGCTTACCGTCTTGATTCTGAAATCTTTTCGATGAACAGGACCAACTTCATCAGTTTGTTCGCCGGGGTAGTGTTCGGTCTGGGTCTCGCAGTTTCAGAGATGATCAATCCCATGCGAGTCATCGGATTTCTAGACGTCACAGGGGAGTGGGATGCCACGCTTGCTCTAGTCATGGCAGGCGCACTAAGCGTCACCCTGGTGACCTTCCGCCTCGTCTTGAAAATGGCCCGCCCCATCTGTGCTGCATCATTTTCTTTACCGAACAAAACCGAGATCGATGCCAAGCTTATGTGCGGCGCCGCGTTGTTTGGTATCGGCTGGGGTATTGCCGGTCTGTGCCCAGGGCCCGCAGTTGCAGCGCTGACCACCGCATCAACTGATATCTTTCTGTTTGTCGCAGCGATGATACTTGGGTATGTGATCACGCACCATCTTGAACGCGGAAGTGCTGATCCGGCCCGGGAGGTAACCGATCGTTCCGTTAAACCGTACTGACAATCAGGCAGTGCCCGCTAAAAATTGCCCAAGCTTCTCCAATCCGTCCGCCATGTTCCGCCTGCCGAATCCGACTCGAAAGCAGTTGCTGTCATCTCCGTAAACTGTCCCCGGCAGCAACAGTACCCCGCCTTGCTGCACCAGTTTTTCGCAGAAATTTTCGACCGGCTCGAGCAGGTAGCGGGGAAAGGCGATAGGACCGGCCTCTGGCTCGTACCATGAAAAGGTATCTTGATAGCGGGAGAAGAAAGATCCGAGCGTGCGCAAGTTTTGGCGAATAATCCCCCGGTTCCGCTCGACTATAGACTCACCGTGGCGCAAGGCAAGGGTCGCCAGGAATTCGCTTGGTGCACTGTTACAGATGGTGGTGTAGTCTTTAAATGCGGCAAGCTTATTGAGCAATTCGCTGCTGCGAGTCGCCACCCAACCAATGCGCAGCCCCGCAAGTCCGTAGGTTTTTGACATCACACCGAGCGATATTCCGCGCTCATTGATATCAGCAAACGACGGCAGCCGGCGCGCCGGATCATACTCAAGACCCCGATACACTTCATCGCAAAACACAATAAAGCCTCGAGTGTCCGATAGGTGCGACAGCGCAGCAAGAAACTCCGAACTCGGCAGATGCCCTGTCGGATTGTGCGGGAAGTTGACCACGACCAGCTTTGTTCTATCGGTTAACATGTCCTTGAGTAAATCGAGGTTCAGCGCCCAGCCCCGGGCCGAGTCCCCTCTCCACTCCAGCACGTCAACGCCAATACCACGCGCCACTTCACCGAGCGACTGATAGTAAGGAGCGTGCACTACAATCTGATCGCCCTCTTGCAGAGCGACATTCATAAAGTTGAATATTGCTTCTTCCGCACCCGTATGAACCAGAATCTGCTCAGGCGAAATGCTCCGATACAGGTGGGCGATCTCGCAGCGAAGCTCGGGGCTGCCGCGTGATTCGGTATAGCCAAGCCAGAGGGAAGACAGCTGCTCGTGCGCCCCGTCTTCCAGCCGAAGCAAATCATCGACAGACTGGCTCTCACAGTCGGAACAGCATAGAAGATAGGGGGCGGTAAACTCATACTGAGCAAAGAAGCGCTCAAGCCTAAAAGGTTTAAGTTTCAACGATGGACTCCTGCACACCAAAGCCGGGAGGTGTTTGCACCCGCGCAGCGACCTACCCTATGCCGGCTGCCAATGATACCGGCATAGTTTCTCCGGGTCTCGCCCGCCAAACCCAGCTGTAGACGGCGCGCGCTAAGAAAAATCCGCAGTTTTTGACGATATGACCCACGCGATGCTTGAAAATATGTACTCATTACCGTCACCCTTTCCCCTTCCCTAGCGTTAGCGCTAACAGGTAAGAACTTAAAAGGCGTGACGATGAATACAAAACTTAGACCTCTACTAGCCGCTGTAATCGGGCTTTCCCTAGCTGTTCCCGGAATCGCGCCGGCAGACCATTACGGCCACGGGCACAAGTACAAGCACAGCCACAAAAAACATCATCGCCATGACAGCCGGCACTACGGTGGGCATGGTTTTCATGGCAAACCGATAAGGCATTACTATAAGCGTGATAACAGCCATGAAAAGCTTTTGATCGGGCTACTGGTCGGTGGTATTGCTGGCTACGCTATCAGCAACGCGCAAAAAAGGTATACCTACGCTCAGCCTCCTCAGGCATATACTTATCCACAACGCTACCAACCACAGCCCGCTGCTTACCCTGCGAACACGGTGCAGTACAGCGGCATCGCATGTCTGCAGGAACGCGAATATCAAACGACAGTCGTCGTTGGCGGTCAAAACGTGCCAGCGTACGGCACAGCGTGTCTGCAGCCGGACGGTTCCTGGCGCCACGGCCGCGCGCAACCGGTTCCTTACTAGGCGCATCAGAGCGCGTCATGACGCAGCAGCAGAAGTTCAACCACAGCATCGGCGAAAACGCAGAGTTCGAATCCCGCGGATTGCGCAGCTATTTCGAGTATCGTGACCTGGGCATAGCCGACGCCACTGACGGCGAGTTTGTCGCCCACATTATCCGCGCTAAAAAAGGTCACAGCGCGGCGGGCCAGTGGCACGTGCATGGATGCAAATTCCAAATGTACTATGTACTGCAGGGATGGGCTCGCTTCGAGTATGAGGGGCAAGGTATCAAGACGGTCAGATCTGGCGATTGCGTGCTCCAACCCGCTGGGATTCGACATCGTGAGATTGAACATTCGCCGGACCTTGAGCTCATTGAGATTGTGTCACCGGCAGACTTCACCAGCTTGGATGTCAAATAGTAGTTTCCCCCAGGGCAACAAACTGAGTTCTAGCGTGCGCAGTAATTAGAAGAATTAATCGACGCAGGCTCAAACAATCATGCGGGATTGGCGCACGCGAGATTAGGCTCTATCCGCTTTTATTTTCTATTTCGGGATTCCAGCGCAGGACAACGTTGTAATGGACGCGGGCGGGCGGGATCAGTTTGCTAATGCGCTTTTCTGCACTGCTTCTGATTTTCTCGCGGGTACCTAAAGACAGCTCGGATTCTCTTGATGCACCGGACAGCTCCAGGCATTTGGCCAGATCGTTCAGATCACCCAGCTTTTCCTGCAGTGCGGTCAGGGATTTCAGTGCTTGCGCATCAGCCCCCTCACTCATAGGAAGAATTTCGAGTGTGTAACGAAGCTTCTTAGACTTTATGCGTATGGCATGAATTTCAGATAAAGGCTTACGCTCAGTGAGGCGCCCGAGTTTACGCAAGCGACGGATGTTCATCTTCAGCGCGCTTCGCCCGACATTCGCGGCGTCCGGCCCACCCTGCACGGGCAGGCCGGCGAGCCAGCACTGAATGTGCAGAATGAGACGCTGGGCCCGTCGGCTGCGGTAGGTATCAAGTGCCTGCGGCAATAGCTTGGCATGATTTTTCCTGGCCAGCCGGTCGATTTCCACACGCTGTTCCGCGGCCAGCTCCTTCATTTTAGGCAAGGTTTCATGTCGAAGTACGTGCCAGTCGCGACATTCTCCCAGCCTGGTCTGCAGCCAGCGTAATTCTCCGTTGAGGGCTTTTCGATCCATATAGCTTATAAAAGATTTACAGGCATGCAGAATGGCACGCATGCGCCGGACCGCGACCCGGGTCTGATGAATAGCTTCCGCTTTGTCTGCGAGCAGATTTGGATTGTTGACAAAAAAATGAGCCAACGCGCTGGACATCGCGTTCTGCAGGACGCTGTACGCGTCTTCACTGCTGGTAGACACAAACTCCTTGTGTTTGCGGGGGCGAAAAGCATGCGGGCGACTGATCGCAGCGTAACCTCTTTCTGCCTTTGTCACACCGATCTGCTGCCAGTCACATTTTTCGTTCAACCTGCACAGCAAAATAAACATCTTTTCCGCACTTCCGGATTTCAACTCGATCTTGATCTCCGAGATCGTCTCGATTGCCTCGTCCGACACCGGGTGCGAAAGATGTCCCTGGTCATAAATCAGGCTCAATTCGGTATCAGCAAACGCCAGCTCCAACCTGGTTCGGCGGACGCTGGTTGAGAAAACCCGAGTAAGCCGTTGGAGAGCGCCACTGGAAATGCCAGTTCCAGCCAAAACCTGACGCACCATCCCGAGGTGCGGTTCGTTTTGCTCCAGAGTTCTCGATATTTCCCAGCGCGTCAGCGCGCCCGCGGTGAAATTACGGCCCGCTTGTATGGTCTGGACGATGTGCGTTCCCGTCTGACGGACCTGGAGCGTGATGTTGCTCTTTTTCAGCAGGAAACGGGGCGTATCGTAATAAGTAGTGTGCTGCAGAATTGCCGGTGTCTTGCGCAGCGTGTGGCGCTTCAAGGCTTTCGATGACATAAGCCGCCGCGCCTCTACGGCTGAAATGGCGAACTTGGCCTGGGTTTGCTTCTCTGCCAGAAATGGCCGGCGCTTGGGCTCGCCTGACGCACGTTTCGTGGCAATGGTCAGCAGTTCCATAATGACCTACCCACACGTTTGCACATGAATTATGGTAATAACGCACTTAGCATGAGTTGTAAAGCGCGAAGACGACGGGCTTATCGCCGTATCACAAACAATTTGCATACGCCAATGTACTTAACTCCATGTAATCGATAGATACTGTTCAATCGATACCAGACCCGAAAGAACCTCCGGCAAAGCCGCCTAAACCAGAGGAGCCATCGATAATCCCCCCAAAGCCCGAGGAGCCGCCGGGACCTGAAGAACCTGCTGCAAAGCCACCAGAACCCGGCGAGCCGCCGCGCCGGTATGCTGTGACAACCAGCATCATGCCACAACCTTGGCAATGTCGGCCCGATCTTTATAATAACGCTCTGGCGGCTTAAACAACAAAATAATCACATTATGTAATCAACTGGAGGCTGTCTCATGCGCGACGAGTACTGCTATGCACGACTAAAGATAAAAAGTGTTCTGCCGCTCTTTCTAAGCTTGGCAGTGGTAACCAGCAGTCATGCAGATTCTTTTCTGATTGACCTAACTCACCCGCTGGGTACGTTCAAACCGACCGGCGGTGATTTGACGCAGCCAGATCTGTCAAACCCCTATGGCGACAGCATTGCGGTACCGACGTTCGGCAACCAGGCCGTCTATGAAATCCTGCCAGATTTTCAAACGAACCAGGGCCACTTTGTCATTGGCCGGATGTTGTTGTATGAACACCATGGAACTCATATGGACAGTTCCGCCCACTACCTCAACAATGAGGACACGATTGAAGGCGAGGCACAGCGCAAGCGGATGCATGAGATGACGGCTGAGGACCTGATCGGGCCGGCCGTGGTCATCGACATTGGTTCACGGGTTCAAACTGAGCTGGATAAAAATGGAGGCACACCTAGTCCAGACACCAGCGTTACCGACTTCAGTGAAGACTCCGCCAACGTGATCATGCCGGAAGACATAGAGGCAGTCGCGGATCAACTTGAAGACGGCGTTTGGATCGTAGCTAATCTCGGCTGGTCCGGTTTTTATCGCGATGCCAACTGGGAGACCACGCCGTACTTCAACGGCTGGAATTTTCCGGGATTCAACGGGGCGGCCATTGATCGCCTGATTAAAATCGAGGAGGACAAGGGAATACGCATTAACGGCATCGTGGTCGATAACATCGGCGTGGATACCGGGGAGGGCAGTAAGGGAATCGACGATAAATGGAGCAATTCCTTCCATTCCCACGTGCGCGGTCTACAGCGCGGCTGGAAGTTCGTCGAGAATGCGACCAACCTCGACCAGGTTGCCATGGCGGATAGCTGCACGATTATCGTCGGCGCGCCCAAGCACGTTGGCGGCCACGGTGGCCCGTCCCGCGTGCTGGCGATATGCGAGGAGTAAACTCAGCCAACGGCTAAGGGATCGACAGCATTTTCAGGGCTTCGCCCGCCGTAATACGTACGCGCGCGGCAGGGTCTGTCTCAGCCAGACGGGTAATATCAGCCCGAGCCCCCAAGGCGTTGAGGTAGGCCAGACTCAGCACCGCCTGCCGTCGCACCTCGGAGTGAACGTCCGTCAGCAGCAAACGGAGCGCATCTTCTGCTCGCCCCTCTGTCAGACGACCCAAAACGGAAGCTGCTGTCCAGCGCACTTCTGGCTGCGGATCCGCTATTCTTTTCAGCAAAAAGTCAATTGCATCAGGCTGACCGCTGACCGCGACGGCGCGGGTTGCGACCGCGCGAATCGCGGGGTCCGGATCGTCCCATATGGCCGCTGAAGTCAGCGCATCGAAGGCTATGCGTGAACCCTCATAGCCAAGTCCAGAGACAGCGAGCCGCCGCGCCTGGTAAACGAGCACGTTTAGCCTTAACCCAGCCGCTGAATCTTTGGAAAACGCGCGATGTTTTGCGCCGTGTAAAAATGCATACAAGGCAGAACCTGGATCGAGCTGCAGCAATGCCCGCAGCGCAGCGCCCTGAAGACGCAGAGCAGCGACGAGTAGATCCATAACGTCACCGGTCTCCGCCGGGCCAATCGAGTCGAGCTGCTGTGCGATACTTCGGTAAAATTCCGTAACGGGTTGAACCGCCTTTGGATCACCGAGATCAGCTAATGCAACCAATGCCAGGTAGCGCTGCCCGAGAGAACCCGTATCGAGCAGCCCGATCAATGCCGGCACTGTGCTGCCGTCGCGGATAGCCCCCAGTGCCACAACCACATGGGTTCTAACCGATTCTGCTTGAGAATTGATCAACAGGTCCTCGAGCGGCGCGCGGGACCGGGGATCCCCGATCATCGCCAGTGCATCGATAGCCGCGATAAGATGCCGCTCCCCGGACAGCTGTGCCAGAGCCGTGAGCAGCGGCTTGACCGCTTCGGCTGACCCTGTGCGCCCCAGGGCCTGGATGGCCTGCCGCTTTATTTCCGGGTCGCCTGCCTTTAAGGCTGTGACCAGGGCCTTGACTGCACGCGAATCTGAGAACGCGCCCAGCGCGCTAACCAAGCCTGCAATCACGCGCGCATCTTTTTCAGCCGATAATGCGACGACCAGCGCATCAAGACCACGCATATCGGCAAGGTCACCTAGGGCCAGCGCAGCCTGCGCGCGCGCCTCTGGATACTGCTCGTCTTTAAGTGCTCTAACCAGGGTTTCCGCCGCGCTGGATTCTCCAATACGACCCAGCGCGCGGTAAATGTTGGCGCGCACAGCGGGCTCAGACTCCCCCCTGGCCAGACGTGAAACAAGATCGCTGAGTGCGCGAGGATCCCGCTTGATTCCCAAAGATAACGCCGCGCGGGCCCGATAAGCGGGATCTTCGCTCTGTAATGCACGCAGCAGAACAGACAAAGGAATCGCTCGATGCTCCCAACCGTTTGGCCACACCGGCCCGGCAAGGAAGACGCCTAAAAAAAGCAATGTTGCGGCGAGCCTGCACTGCGTCAATGAAGCGCGCCTGGTCTCGCTCAGGGCTGCGACGTTCACTTTACATAACTCATGGTTGTGCTGGATTGGCGGTTCTATACCGCGCCTCAAACTCTCTCAATCCGCTAAACAATGCGCGACCTGCAGATCCGGACAAGTAGTCCTGCATGCCCTGCAACGCACCGACCTCCTGTCGAATCATGCCCACGGCGGCTGCAGGCAGATACGGTAGCTGCTCAACCAGGTTGGCAGCGCCAATCTCCAGCAGAACTGATAAGGTGCCGGCAGATATCGTCAGGCTCTCCCCTGAATCACGGCGAATGATTTGGTGGGGCGGAAGAACGCTGCTCGCCAGTAACGATACGCGGTCGACTATACTGTGAAGAAACACGAGCTCTTCACTGCGCATCCCTATCACTTTCTTCAAGCTGGAACGACTAATGGACTGCAACCGGTTGGCGGTTCCAAACCGATCAGTTACATAAACGCTGTGCAACAGACCGGCAACACACGTTTCTTCAGGATTCCGCCATTGACGAAGCAGCCTATAAGTGCCGGTCAGATGATCGAGCAGATCCCGGCCGTAGTGGTCAACTTCCCTCGCCCCAAGGTTTTGTAGGAGCACAATACAGGCTTCTACCACCGGCGCGCATTTTGCAGACAGCATAATCAAAAAATAATTGATCAACTAAACGAATTGTACCTGATGCACGGTCCGATAAAGCCCATCAAGCAGGTTGGCAAAACCAATCCATGCTGTCTTTGCGCGATGAATCAATGGTGCGCTACTCACCGCGCACCGTCAGGCGTTTCAGTCAGCGTTTGCCGACTTGATCGGAAGATGCACTTCAAAGCGCTTCATGAACCAGGGCGTGAAAGGTCCGTTCCAGAAGACCGCGTATGGCGCACCGGCTGCCGTCCACTCGGTTTGCGTTGCCATCCAAGCCTCGAGACGAACGCGTGCTTTGTCAATGTTGCTCTCGCTGTACGACCCCCTGCCGCCGATGCTCGCAACGCGCCGCGCGGGGACATCAACGAGTTTAACCGTTTCAGACTCCTCGAGCGTCGGCGGTGAATCCGTGCCAACATAAAACCGCATTTCCGCTCGATTGAGATCACCCTCCACCGGGACGGTCATCGCGACTTCGTTATTACGGATATAGTCGAACAGTCGAGAAAACAGTTTTCCGGACTTGTCAAAGTACGCGCCGGGCAAACCGGTAGCGAGCAAGCGAGCCGGGGGCAGCAGGCGAACCTCTATTTTATTGACCGCTGTTTTGGCAAAAGCTTGCTCATAGGCCATGGTGTCGAAGCTTACGGCAAACAGCACGATTATTACCATCGCGTTGCGCGCTATGCTCGCCACCAGCTCAAACCGCCGGTCGATATTGTGTTGTGAAGCTGTGATCATACTGTCATCACCGTTTATAAAACCTGAGTGTCTTTTGTGGGAGGTGAAGAGAGCGTGAACACATCGCGCGCCACGATCGCCGGCCAGTTAAAGCGGCCTTGTCCGGCGGGCTCAGCTGGCAAGCAGGTCGGGCTGCAAAATATAGGCATAAATTCTGTGCCATATGTTGAACTGCTCACCTGCTAAAGCCGGCAGGAGTTTCTTATGTTCTAGATCAAACGCCCGGACTTGATCTGTCGGCAAGCTGGCAGCGATGCCGCGTAGCGCGCGCATGCGTCCCCGCCAACTCTCCCGAGTGAAGGGGATTTGCTCATCGTAAACGAAAAATCCTACTAGCTTGAAAACTTCGCACGACCATCTGGGTTGCACTGCGACAACGCCATCCCAATCTGCGCCGCTCCAATCCGGGTTGTACTTCAATACCAATTGTTCTGAAGCCCTGACTATTGGGTCCAACCGAGGCATGAAATTAAAGTAAGAGACAACCAGCTTTCCATGCGGCTTGAGTATTCGACAGACTTCGGGAATAGTGTATTGCAGATTGAAATAGTACCAACACTGGTTAGCCGTGATTATGTCGAATCGCTTATCGGCAAACGGCATATCTTCAGCGGGAGCAACCCGATAATCAATGGTGAGGGCTCCGCGTTTGGCCGCGATACGCGCCATCTCAATCTGTTCTGCCGACACATCAATAGCGCACACCTGCGCACCTTGCTGCGCAAAGCGGCGCGCCAGCAGGCCCGTGCCGGTGGCAACATCCAGTAGCTGTTGATCTGCGAGACCAACATCGAGCGCAGACAGCTTATGGTAGAAGCTGTCCGGCGGACCGGGGCGATAGCGATCATAATCCTGCGCCGTTTTACCCCAGTCGATGGGACGCCCCGCATCGATGTGGTCGAACGTTTGGTCTGGCATCATTCAAACCGGGTGTTTCATAAAATTGTCACATTTTATTGAAACGCCCGCCAGCGGGCGGTCGCATACTTTTCTTTCGAGTGATTGATCCAAACTCTAGCTTTTTCGTGAAACCTGCAGCATGCCAATCTAGTTCCACGCGGAAACCGAAGCGCTACTCTATTGAATTGTAAAATTTTAATCTTCTGACATAATCAGATGAAGCAGACGTCCGCCAGCTGTGGCTGAGGATTTCCCACTCAATCGATCTTAGGTTTCAACACGACAGTACGAAGGAGTATAACCTCTGTGAATGCGCTATCCGTGATTCAAGGTGAGCATCGGAATTTAGGCTTGACACTGATGTGTTTCGAAAAGTTGCTGTCAGATACTGCGCATCAACGGCGGGAACCTAACGTGATGCTGTTTCGAGCGATAATAAATTACCTCGATTCCTTCTTGTACCGGTTTCACCATCCAAAAGAGGATGACTTCTTGTTTCCAGCTTTGTGTCGCCGTTATCCTACGGCTGGTAAACTAGTACAAAGCTTGCAAAACGACCACCACAACGGCGCCAAGTTTTGTCTCCAGCTGGACGAGACTTTGACTGCGTGTGAATCAGACGAGGATCGATTCGTTGATTTCCACGAAGCCGCGCTGATCTATATTTCTTATGAAAGGCGCCACATCGGTACGGAGGAGGCAGAGCTGCTTCCTCTGGCGCGGCAGCACCTGACGGAATCCGATTGGGAACCGATCAATAACTCGTTCGTTAAAAATGATGACCCCATGTTTGGTGACCAGCCGAAACAGCGCTATCAAAAGTTATCCAGGCTGATTACCAATGTTTGCATTTTTAATGATCCTTTGCTGTAGCGATCCTGCGAGAGGCCACAAAACAACTGCGTTAAGGAGAACATCCTGCTTACGGCACGCCAACGACGCAGGATCCATCTGTAATTAATGGAGAAAAGCCGCCGCGTTCATTAAGGAGTCTTTAGCTGAGATGCTCTTTAAAAAACGCGATGGTGCGCTCCCATGCGAGGTCCGCCGCCGCCTCGTGGTAGCGGGGCGTCGAATTGTTGTGGAAACCGTGTCGCGTCCCAGGGTAGGAGTAAATCTGGTAGGGAACGCTGTTCGCTTGAAGCGCCGCCTCGAAATCAGGCCTCATGGCGTTGATCCGCTCGTCATTTTCCGCATAATGGATCAGTAACGGCGCTTCAATTTGTGCAACGTCTTGCACAGCAGGTGCAGCACCGTAGAAGGGGACCGCGGCTTGCAGTTGATTGCCAAGGGTAACTGCCAGGAAGTTGGTGGTTCCGCCTCCCCAGCAAAAACCGGTAGCACCCAGCTTGCCGTTGGACAGCTGATGCGTCTTGAGGTAACGGGCGCTGTTTAACATATCCTGCCGCAGCTTATCTTGATCAAGCCCCTGTTGCAGGATGCGTCCGTCATCATCATTTCCCGGATAGCCGCCCACGGGAGAGAGGCCATCCGGCGCCAACGCCAAGAACCCAGCCACGGCAACCCGGCGTGCGACGTCTTCAATGTACGGATTCAGGCCGCGGTTTTCGTGAATTACCAATACGCTGGCAAACGGACCTTGATCTGCCGGCTGCACCAGGTAACCACGCATCGTACCTGAGGACCCTCCCGGTGAAGGGTAATCGACGTACTGTCCCCTGATGCGCTCATCGTTAAATGAGATCGTCTGCGCCTCGGCGTATTGCGGTAACAACGCCTGGGCCATGGTAAGTGCGGATACGCCCCCCACGGTCAGGGCTCCGGCCCGACCCAGGAACTCTCGACGGTCAATGTAGCCATGACAGTACTCATCGTATAGTTCATACAATCGTTCATCTATAGAACTCTGATTCATCAATTCATACTCCTAATTATTCTTCACGCCACATTTCTTCATATCTATCCTATATCAGGCATTGCCTATCCATAATACTTTATGAGGAGAATTGCCTTACAGGCACTACAAGCAAGCGCAACGTAAAAGTGCGCAGAACGTAAGGAGGTGCTCGCTCGACATGCCAACGCAGGCTATCATATATTTTTTTAAACGGCCTTTAAATAAAAAAAAGTGGACCAAGAAAGCCTTGATAGTTGTAGACGCGAACTAAACGACGCGCTGCAAGCACGCGGTGCGCTCGAAGATATTCTTCGGGTGATGAACGAATCGCCGGGTGAACTGACGGTCATCTTCGACGTCATACTCGAAAAGGCGCTGCGGCTCTGCCATGCACCGTTCGGAGTTGTTTTTCTCTATGAATCGGGTTTCTATGAGGCAGTGGGTCGGCTTGGTCTGCCCAAGGCACATGACGAATGGTTTCGCAAGACTGGTCGATTTAAAGCAGATTCTGAAAGTGGTCTTGGGTATATTGCCAATGAGAAAAAGCCGGTTCACATACAGGATGTAGCGGCCGAAGAGATTTACAAAAGACGCGATCCGCTGCGCGTCGCGACGGTGGAGCTAGGCAAAGCCCGAACGTTTCTGGCTGTGCCCCTGATGGCAGGGGAAGATATGCTGGGGGCATTTGCTGTCTACCGCCAGGAAATACGTAAATTCTCTGACAGCGAGATCGCATTAGTTGAAATATTCGCAAGAAATGCCGCTATCGCCTTAGAACACACCAAACTGCTGGCCCGCGTGCGCGATCAGGCAAAGGAACTCGAGGCACTCAATCAGGATCTGCAGTGGCGTGTGTCGAAGCAGGTTGAAGAACTGGAGCGCCTCGGTCGACTGAAGCGCTTTCTCTCACCTGAGGTTGCGGAGCTGATCGTGTCATCCGGCGACGATTCGCTGCTGCGAAGCCACCGGCGACGGGTCGCAGCATTGTTCTGTGATCTGAGGGGTTTTACCGCTTTTGCCGAGTCTGTAGAGCCGGAGGAGGCAATGGAGATCCTGCAAACCTATCATCGCGACATGGGAGAATTGATTGCGCGACACCGCGGCACGATCGATCATCGCGCGGGGGATGGAATAATGGTAATTTTCAATGACCCTATACCATGCAAGAACCCTGCTCATGATGCAGTAAAAATGGCAATCGAAATGCGCGACCATATGCGCCGTCTTTTACGCAAATGGCAAAAGCTGGACTATGATCTCGGATTTGGTGTGGGCGTGGCATTCGGCTATGCGACACTGGGTATGGTTGGGGACGAAACGCGTTCGGACTACACCGCTAACGGCACCGTAATCAACCTTGCATCCCGCCTGGCTGAGGATGCTCGGGCTGATCAAATTCTTGTCACGCAGCGGACGCTTTCCGAGATTGAAGACGCATTCGAATTCGAGTCGCTGGGGGCCTGCGAGTTCAAAGGTATCTCCCGTCCACAGAAAATCTATAACGTTAAATCCGCTGCGCCAACTTAAGCAGTAGTACCTGATCGGCTTCCCCTTTGTCGGTAGCGCCTGGAAGCTGTTTGACCAATAGCCAAAAGCCAGAGCGGCCGCTTATCCAGCGGACGACCGTCATGAGTAAAGTCGCCAAATTAGTCTATATTGAAAAGGTAGGCTTTATGATGCGGGGGTGTCATGTGAGGGATTCCAATAATCCAGCCCGAGAGGCTTGGTATATCTGCTGGAACTGTCAGACAAATCTGGGGTTCCGCGGGACTAAAAATCCCCCTCGAGTCTGCACCGCTTGCGGATCCCCTGATATTGCTTTTGCTATTCCTCCCGATACCAAGTGGGCAAAAGTAACCGAGCTTAAAGGGGACTGAACTTTCTATGCCTTGCATCACCTCCTCTCCGCTATGCCCAATATTAGTCGTGCTTCAATGTGACAAATAAAACGCGTCTCGCTCGATAAAAAAGTTGAAAAAATCGTCGCCGGCAACCGTGCTAAGAGGCCGTGATTGGCACCGCCTTTGCTCCGGATTCGATGTCGAGCCAGCGGTCCATAAGTTTGCTTGCAACAAGATCGCCGCACACGTTTACAGCGGTGCGGCTCATATCAAGTATACGGTCAACGCCAAGGATCAGGGCGATTCCCGCGGTGGGGATACCAACAGAATCCAACACCAAAGCTAGAATAACAATGCCGACGCCGGGCGTCGCGGGTGACCCCACGGAGGCGCCGACCGCGGTCAGTATGATTAGCATCATGCCCCCCGTGCCGACATCGATGCCGTATACCTGCGCCAGAAATATTGCAGCAACGCCCTGGTACAACGCTGTTCCATTCATGTTTAACGTTGCCCCGAGCGGTATGACGAACTGGGAGACTGAGGGTCGCACCGCTAGTTTTTCTTCTGCCGTCTTAATGGAAAGTGGCATCACTGCCGCTGAACTAGACGTGGAAAACGCTAACAGAAGTACGTCGCGTACCGCCACGATAAAGTCCCAGGGCCTTTGACGGATAAACACATACAGCAGTACGAGATACATAACCATCAGGATGAACATCCCGAGCAGCACGGTACCCACATAAACCGCCATACCCAAAAGCGATGATAATCCGATCTTGGTGGTGAGTTGTGCGAGCAAGCCGAAGACAGCAAAGGGTGCAAGCCACATGGCCCAACGAACAACGGTCATACAGACTTCCTGCAGCGACCCCATTAAATCTAACAGCGGCTTAGCCTGTGCCGGCGCTATCATCACGAGTGCTACTCCGAAAATAATAGCGAATATCACGACCTGCAACATCTGACCCTCCACCATGGAAGTGAGTGGATTGCTCGGCAGCAGCGTGAGAAGCTTGGTCGGGAGCGCCTCGATGCCAGGACCTTCCTCAACCTCACCGGGAACGATAATGCCCGCCGTCCACAGCCTGGTCCCGACCAAACTGCTGTCAATATACAAACCGGGCTTTATCAACAGTGCTAAAACCAAGCCGATAGCTATGGCGACTGCGGTGGTAACCAAGAAATAAACCACCACTCTAAGCCCCATGCGCCTGAGCTGTTCGAGGTCCTCGCTTGCTGAAAGTCCGCGGATGATGGAGGCAAACACCAGTGGAATCACAATCATCTGAATCAGCGCCAGGAATAGCTGCCCCGGGAAAGCCAACCAGTTACCAATCACGGTGGCGCTGCGGGCATGGACCAGCCCTACCGTTGGACCCAACAGAATGCCGACCACTACACCGAGCACCATGCCAATCAGCACTTTCAGCCAGAGCCGGCCGGTTACGTGGCGAATGAGGTATGTTCGAGGTCGAGGATCTGATTTAGATTGATTGAGATCCATCCTACTATCTAGTCTCTTGAAGGCAGTACATCACAGCGCAATGGGCACGAATAGTGACTCAAGTTGCTGGTCTATTTGAACCATACAATTAGCGGGTACGGATTCCCAGTCTTCTCGGGAATCGGTAAGTGGTTCAGAAGTCACGATGGCTGTGGTGGCAGGATGACCCGGCCCCGCTCGCCTCATCCGGTATTCGTTCTGTAACGCTTCGAAGCGTGCACCCATGGAGAAATACAAGCTTTCCGGTTTGTCCGAAAGGCTGCTTGTATAGCGGCTGACCACGATACTGCTGCCGTCAGTTACGGCAAAATTGAGGTAGGAGCTATCTGTAATACCGGCATCTCGAATCCAGCCGACTAAAAGGCTTATAGTATCGCGCATAGTCTGCCCTAAGACGGAAACTGGATACTCAGCGTGACAGTCTGTCAGCAAATTGAGAAACACGGCAAAAGCGTGTTCAGAATCCGTTGTGCCTTGTACGACGCCATATGTTTCGTCAGACAAAGACTCACGCAAACGACGCTTGATTTTTTGAAATTGAGCGATGCGTCCGTTGTGCATCCAAAGGTAACGACCAAACTGAAAAGGATGACAGTTTACTTCCGACACCAGGGATCCAGCAGTAGCGGCGCGGATATGGGCGAACATGCACTTCGAGCTGATTTTTTCAGCCAATCGATAGAGGTTCCGATTACTCCACGCCGGTGTCACGCTGGTGAAAACACACGGCACAGGATCGATCTCAGGGCTGTACCAGCCGACACCAAAGCCATCTCCATTGAGCGGCTCTTCACGCTCCCGCGCATCAAAGCTCTGCCGGATCAGCGATCTGTTTGACCGCGTAAGGAGGTCCGCCATAAAAATCCTCTCCCCCATATAAGCTACAAAACGACACACGGTTGGGATTCTCGCGCTGTTAACTTCAAACTATTCCACCTGAATCTAACATACATAGAATTTCAAGCGGTGGGTTGACTTGGGTCAACCCTGTGTGCGGGTATGGATAGCGAACAGTTGGTTACTGGCGCAACGGAGCCGTTAGGACCTAATGCACCCGCTCTATCAATACACGGGTTATGCGCCTGCGCCGGACCGCCTTTACGGTGAGGGTGAATTCATCTATACGGACTTGATCATCGGGCGAGAGTAAGCGACCGGCTCGTCCGATCATCATGCCGGCAATCGTATTCCAATGACCTTCAGGAAGCTTCATACCCAAATCTTTGAGGTCCTCAATGGGCAAGGAGCCGGGCGCGATCCAGCGATTGTGCGAGACCTCTTGCAAACTTGAAAGTTGCTCCCCTTGGGAAATCGTGCCTAGGAGCTCTTCGGCGATGTCGGCCACGGTGACGAGCCCGACCGTCACACCGTACTCATCAACGACGATCGCCACGTGGGTCTGTTGATCCTGCATCTCAGCCAGAAGACTGGTGATACGCTTTGACTCAGGCACGATCAGTGGTTTTGTAGATAAGCTGGCCAACTCGGCAGCTTGCCGCAGGCGAGCCTCAGCGAGATCTTTCAGCTGCACGACGCCGGTTACGTGCTCTAGCGTATCGGTGTATGTAGGCAGTCGACTATGTCCAGTGACCAGGGCCGTCTCCAGTGCCTGTTCGATGGTGGCGGACGATTTCACAGCAACAATGTCGGGGCGGGGAACCATGATGTCGTCGGCTCTGCGATCGCCAAAGCGAAACGCTCGCTCTATCAGCTTCAGATCTTCCTCTGTAATCTCACCCTCGTGGGCGGCGCGGAAAGCGAGCAGTCGCAACTCGCCCTCGGTCACGGTGGGTGCAGTGGTGATCCCCTTGCCGGGCATCTGCATATCGGCGATCCAGACGAGAAAAGAGATAAGCGGACGGAGCGCTCGCTCGAGAACACCGATCGGTCCCGAGATAAACAGAGCCGTTCTTTCTGAATGCCGCACGGCATATGTCTTAGGTATGGCCTCACAATAGATAAAGAGCACGATCGTCAGCAGGAAGGACGCGATCGTAACGCCGATATTACCGAACCAGCGATGTGCCAGGATTCCAGTAATCGTTGCTGCGCCTATCTGCACCAGCAAAGCTAAAAACAGAATCAGGTTGAGAATCTCCGGAACCCGCTCGAGAAGGGCTGCCAAGCGAACCGCCCGTCTGTCTCCTTCCTCGGCCATCGAACGCGCCCGAAACTCGCTTATCCGAAGCAGGGATGCCTCCGATAGAGCCAAGAACACGGCCATCAGCAGAGTCGCAACCAGCAGAACCAGCAGCGGAATATCGCCGCTACTCATCGTTTAACAATTCTTCCCATTCAGTGATCTCAATATTGCCAGTGCGAGCCACACGTTGCCCCCAGCGCCCGTCAATGATCGAAGTTTGCCCAGCCGTGATGAGGAGATAGCGCTCCGCAGGCGATCATTTGCCTTCATCTTTTACAAACTCACACATTTTATTTATTACCACAGCTGTTTTATTGCCGCAGTCTTTATACATTGCGTATGATCATCATAATCATCCCTCACAGATCGAAAATTGCTGCAGATCAACGCCTTTGATTTCCCTAGAATCACAATTCCTAGATAACAAGTCTTGTCTTAGACGTACATAATAGTCCTCAAGTAATCTTTACTGTGAACATGTACCTCCTCATTCGCTTACTCATTCCTGTTGCCGCATAACGTGTCGACATCAGTTGATACTTCGCCGGATTGGCATCAGCGTCCATGGACCGCGGCCTGTGCCGAGCTTGAAGTCGACCCAGAGTTTGGGCTTACGGCTGTCGAGGTGCAAATGCGTCTTAAACGCGATGGCGCCAACCAGATAGAGCGCCGACTGGGCCGGCCTCTATGGCGAAGATTCGTTGATCAGTTCACTGATTTTATGATCCTGGTGCTACTAACGGCGGCGATTGTCTCCGGCATAATCGGCGAATTGTTGGACGCCGCCGCCATTATTCTAATCGTTGTGCTGAACGCAGTGATAGGCTTTGTCCAGGAATACCGGGCTGAAAAAGGACTGGCTGCGCTGCGAGCGTTAATGACCCCGGTCGTTCAAGTCCGCCGCGAGGGTATGGTGCAGAAAGTGCCGGCTGAGAATTTGGTCAGAGGTGATGTTGTCCTCCTTGCCGCGGGGCAGCGAGTTACGGCCGATATGCGCCTGCTCAAGTCTGTCGATCTGCGTATCGATGAATCCGCACTGACCGGGGAGTCGGTTCCCGTCACCAAGCAAGCCGAGCCCCTGATGGAAACGGACCTGCCTGTTGCTGACCGCAGCAACATGGTGTTCAGCGGCACGCTGGTAAACAATGGAAATGCTGAAGGCGTAGTGGTGGCGACGGGTATGGATACCGAACTCGGCCGCATCGCCGGCCTGGTCGACAGCGGGGGAGTACAAAAGACACCGCTACAGGAGCGCCTGGAGTTTTTCGGACGGCGTCTGGCGCTGGCGGTACTCGCGGTGTGTACGTTGATATTCATCGTCGGATTGATCAGAGGAGAGTCTCCTTTGCTCATGTTTCTCACTGCAGTGAGCCTCGCCGTGGCTGCGGTGCCGGAAGCTTTGCCTGCGGTTGTAACCATCAGCCTAGCGTTGGGAGCGCGGCGCATGGTTGAGCACAATGCACTGCTTAGACGGTTGCCCGCGGTCGAAACCCTTGGTTCGGTTACGTACATCTGTTCGGACAAAACCGGAACCTTGACGCAGAACAGAATGAGCGCTGAAAGCTTCTTTGCAGATGGCCAGCTGCTGAGCCAGCTGCCAGACGAAGCGGATAGCGTATGGCAGACTTTCTTGCAGGCGTTGACATTAAACAACGATGCCAGCCTAAGCGATTCCAGCGATCCCAGCGGTGATCCCACCGAGATCGCGATACTGGAGGCCTTGCGGGCAAGGGACTTTGTATCATCGATCCCGCCTGACTTTAGTGCCCGAAAAGCCGAGTGGCCCTTCGATCCGGTCCGCAAACGCATGACCACGGCCCACGCCCAAGGCGAATCCCGTATCACCTTTACCAAAGGAGCCCCGGAAGTTGTCATAGCGCGTTGCCACAATCAACTCTCTGCCGAGGGCGTTCGATCTATTGATGCGAAGGCGCTGCAGGATGCTGCCCATAGCATGGCGGAGAATGGCTACCGCGTGCTGGCCTACGCATGCAGGGATTGGAAAAAATCACCATCTAGCCTGTCCGCGGATGATGTGGAGAGCAATCTCAGTTTCATTGGGTTGGTGGGACTACTTGACCCTCCTCGGCCGGAAGCCGAAGCGGCGATTGCGGATTGCCGGGATGCGGGCATTACGCCGGTGATGATTACCGGCGATCATCCAGTGACGGCACTTGCCATTGCCCGCCGCCTTGGCATAGCTACCGATGAGGGCAGCGTGCTCACTGGAAAGAAGCTGGAGCGGATGAGCACCGCTGAGCTCCAGTCGGCGGCCGCAGGCGTTAGCATCTATGCCCGCGTCACGCCGGAGCACAAGATTCGAATCGTGCGGGCTTTGCAGGATCGTGGCGAGTACGTTGCTATGACTGGAGATGGCGTTAACGATGCACCGGCGTTGAGTAGTGCCGATATTGGCGTCGCGATGGGCAAGAAAGGAACGGATGTGGCGCGAGAGGCTGCAGACATGGTTTTACTCGACGACAATTTCGCCACCATCGTGCGTGCGGTCAGAGAGGGCAGGCGCATTTATGACAACATCCGCAAGTTCATAAAATACACGATGACGAGTAATTCAGGAGAGATCTGGGTGCTGTTCTTAGCACCCTTTTTCGGCTTGCCTTTACCCCTCCTTCCTATCCAGATTCTCTGGATAAACCTGGTTACGGATGGCCTGCCCGGCCTTGCCCTGTCTACTGAAAAAGCCGAGCAAGGGGTGATGCAGCGGCAGCCGCGCCCGCCTGAGGAGAACATATTTGCTCACGGCATGTGGCAACATATGATCTGGGTAGGCCTGCTTATTGCCGCCCTGTCTCTGGGGGCACAAGCGTGGGCGTATGGGCGTGGGTCCGAAAATTGGCAGACAGTGGTGTTTACCGTGCTTACATTCTCGCAGCTGGTGCATGCCATGACCGTTCGATCCGAACGCTTTTCCGTGCTTAGTACTGGATTAACCACTAATCCGGCATTGCTGGGTTCTGTCATACTGACACTGGGCTTACAACTCGCGATTGTGTATGTGCCGTTTCTTCAGCGGGTATTTCACACTTCTACGCTGGCGCAGGAGGAGCTTGCGGTTTGCTTAATCTTGCCGTGGGTGGTACTGGTCGCAGTTGAGATGGAGAAATGGGGGATGCGCCGAGGTTGGCTTTACCGTTCGAAAGAACCACTGGCGGCGCTTTAACGGCATCTTCGACGCTTTTTTCGAACAATGCCCCGGCGTCAGCGCACCGAGCCCAGAGCCAATCACGATGGCGTCGCAGTTCTCCTAACCGGACGAGCTGAGCTTATTACCGGCCACCATACCGGAGATTACTTTGACTGCATCTACAGTGACTAGCGGACGAGGATCACCGTGCAGGGGGCGAGACTGGATACCTTGTGTGCTACCGATCCGAGTAACATCGACTCGATGTCACCGCGACCGCGACTGCCCAGGACAATGACGTCAGATTTATCCAGTTTGGCATACTCCACGATCTTGCGCGCCGCGTGACCTTCACGGACTACGGTCTTCACATTCTTGATTTCGGCTTTCTTAGCACATCGTTTTGCTTCATCCAGTACCTGTTCGGTCATCGGTGCCACGATGTACGTCGCCTCGCCAAGCAGGCTCTCGCGTTCCAGATACTGTTTGGCCTCCGAAGAGATCTTAAAAGGCTTAGTGACAACAATAAATGTCAGGGAGCCGCTACTCTGTTGCGCCATCTCGCATGCCTGTGTTGCAGCGCGTAATGAGTGTTCAGATCCATCAATGGCGCAGAGGATATTCATGTACATGGAGAAGACTCCCGCTTTGAGTGAGACGAAACAAGAAGAATAAACCACATGTCCGGGTGGTGGAAAGGCCTAACTTAGGAGCTTAGCAGCGATATGCTCTGACGCGAAATGTGGTGTTTGAAGGCACAATGGCCGCCTCTATCTTGATTGTATACGCGTATTTCGACAGTGAGAGGTGTATTGTTAGCAGCGGGCCGTTAGGCCGAGCCCCAGACATTGCCGTACCCTGAGGCTCGGAAACCTAGAAGTGGAAATGGCTGTATAGAGTCAGCCGATTTGCTAATACTGGCGTGGTTACAGCGAATTATTCCTGAGGCCGCCTCGCTGCCGCTAGTTGCCATTCGAAGATTTTTGTCAGATTGGGGTCCGCTTCTGCTGGAGACGGCCGTTCGCTGCCGGTCAGCGTAGATGGTGTTCACAGAATACTAAGTTCTCTGAAATTAACATAATCAATTAACACTTACTGCGTGCGAGGTTCGTCACGATTACCGAGGGGTCAAATACGAGCTGAACGTACTATCATCGGGCGTGTAGGCTTTACAATAGCATCACTTGCCAACACCTATTCTCATATGCCGAGAAACGTTGTCTTTGTCGCGCCGTTTTTCATCGAGACCACGATGCGGTTCATCAACGCGGTGGCGTCGGTCGAGGACTCGCGGCTAGGTCTGATCAGCCAGGAACCGCTGGAGCGCCTGCCGACGGAAATTGCAGGGCGTCTGACCGCCCACTGGCAGGTTGACGATGCACTCGACCCCAATCAGATTGGGTTTGCGGTCGAGTCCCTGCGTGCAAGAATGGGCGGTGTGGAGAGACTGCTCGCAGTACTAGAACACCTGCAAGTGCCTCTGGCCGAGGTTCGCGAATCTCTCCGGATCGAAGGGATGGGGGTGGAGGCGGCGCAAAACTTCCGCGACAAGTCGAGGATGAAGACGATGCTGCACCAAGCCGGGGTCCCCTGCGCACGACATGCGCTTGCCACCGACGGTGCCGAGGCGCACCAATTTGCCGAAATGGTTGGCTATCCAGTGGTCGTCAAGCCGCCAGCGGGCTCAGGGGCACGTGATACGTTCCGGGTGGAGAGCGCACAGGCGCTCGATCAGATCCTGCGGCTCATCTCACCAAGCACCGCGCGGCCTTTTCTGCTGGAGGAATTCATGACCGGAGCGGAACACTCCTTCGACACCGTGTCGATACGTGGCGAGCACATTTGGCACTCGCTCACCCGGTATTATCCTACACCACTCGAGGTGATGGAAAATCAATGGATACAGTGGTGTGTTCTGCTGCCCCGCGAGATTGAGCATCCAGGCTTCGACGGCATTCGTCAAGTGGCCGGTCGCGCCCTGGATACTCTGGGGATGGGAACCGGATTGAGCCATATGGAGTGGTTTCGCCGATCTGACGGCACGGTGGCGGTTTCGGAGGTCGGTGCCCGTCCACCGGGTGCTCAAATCACTACTCTCATCGGGCACGCCCATGGATTCGATATGTATCGAGCCTGGGCGCGTCTCATGGTGCATGAGCGCTTCGACGTCCCCACACGCGACTACGCGGCCGGTATCGCTTATCTCCGCGGTCAGGGTGCGGGCCGAGTAAGAGCCATTCATGGACTGGAGCGGGCGCAAGCCGAGCTAGGCGCTCTGGTGGTGGAGGCACGCCTACCCCGGCCGGGACAGACGCCATCGATGAGCTACGAAGGTGACGGTTTTGTGATCCTGCGTCACCATGAGACACGGGTTGTTGAGGAAGCCCTGCGTCGACTGGTGACCCTGATACGGGTTGAGCTCGGCTGAGCGTTATAGTCGGAACCACGTCAGATTCGAGGAACATCGTAATGCGAGTCGTTTTCATATCACCGGGTTATCCTGCCGAGATGGTTCAGTTCACCCGCGGGCTCGCCGAAGTTGGGGCGCAGGTACTCGGGGTTGGCGACCAGGGGCTCGAACAGGTGCCAGAACCTGCCCGATCATCGCTGAGCGGGTATCTGCAGGTCGAGACGCTGTGGAACGAGTCGGTGGTAATCGAGAAGATGCGTCGTTGGCTCGGCGACACCCAGGTGGATCGCATTGAGTGTTTATGGGAGCCCGGCATGCTCCTCGCCGCGAGGCTTCGGGAAACCTTCTCGGTACCGGGGATGGGGGTGGAGCAGATGCTGCTCTTTCGCGATAAAGATCGAATGAAGGCCGCACTGGACGCGGCAGGGGTGCGAACCCCGCGTCACCGGCGGGCGGGCAGCATCTCCGAAATTCGTCAGGCGGCGGAAGTCATTGGCTATCCACTCATCATCAAACCTATTGCCGGCGCGGGTTCAACGGATACCTACCGGGTGGCAGACCCGAAGGAGCTAGACCGGGTGCTCGAGCTCACGAGGCATGTCCTCGAGGTGAGCGTGGAAGAGTTCATCGAAGGGGAGGAACACACCTTTGACACGATCTGCATCGATGGCGAAATCCATTACTTCAACATCGCCTGGTATCGCCCGCGGGTGCTGATTTCACGTAGTCTCCAGTGGGTGAGCCCCCAAACCGTGACCTTGCGAAACGTTCATCGCCCGGAGCTTGAACCGGGGCGTCGCCTCGGCCGTGACGTCTTGGATGCGCTCGGTTTTCATACCGGATTTACCCACATGGAGTGGTTTCTTACCCCGCAAGGCGAGGCGGTATTTGTGGAGATCGCGGCACGCGCACCGGGGGCGCGCTCGACCGAGCTGATGAATTATGGTTGCGATATAGATGTCTTCCGCGGCTGGGCCGAGGCGGTTTGCCACGAACGTTTTACGGAGAAAGTGGATCGTAAATACAACGCCGTGGTCCTCTTCAAGCGTGCCCAAGGTCCGGATAACGGACGTATCACTCGTATCGAGGGGCTGGGCGGGTTGATGGCGCGTTATGGCGCCCACGTTATGTCTCTCGAGCTGCAACCAATCGGGGCCGAGCGCCGCAACTGGAAACAGACCTTAATCTCTGATGGCTACGTGATTGTCCGCCACCCTGATCTGCAAACAACGCTCGAGATGGCGGACCATTTTGGCATGGAGTTGCAGATTTACGCGGCCTGATTTCGCTTTGCTCTATGACCTGCCCTATTGATGGACACATTAAAATACCGCAGGGATCTACCACAGGGGGAGTGAGATAAGTCAAAGAAGGAGTATATAGATCAATAAGCGATAGCGGGCCAACCTCCAGTTATTCTGATGATCTGTTGCCGCAGGTTCTCGGACAGCGGTCGGGCGGATTGGCCGCCTTGCGAGCCAGCCGTTACAATACTATGAAGAATGCGGCCGGGATCACATTGCCGAAGCGTTCCAGAGATTCACTCAACTCACGAGTAGAGCAGATTATGGCCGGAGGTTGGGCCCGAGACGGGGCCGTTCAGGATCAGATTGACGCCAGCGTCGAGGACGCGGTCAAGCTCGCACGAAGCCGGTTACCTAAGGGCGAGAGTCTCACTCATTGCGAGGAGTGTGACGCACCCATCCCGCCAGCGCGACGCGAAGCGCTGCCCGGCACTAGGCTGTGTGTAACTTGCCAAAGCGACCTGGAACAGCAGCAGACCGGCATCGGCGGATACAACCGCCGCGGCAGTAAGGACAGCCAGCTGAAGTAGAGTTTACAGTCGTTCGCGACTGGCATTTGGCGTAGTTGGTGGACAAAATGCCTGCTCCTGCACAACGCCGGTGGATTCAAGAATACCTGTATTGAAACAAGGAACGATCAACCGACCACACCGTCAGCAGGAGCATCGCGACGCCACTTGAGTTGATGGAAGCAGGCAACCAAAAGCAGAACTCGGATTGTCATCTTCTAGCCAAACCCTAAAAATTTTGCGTTATCTGAAAATGGCCGCTACGCGCTGGATTTATTGGCTGTGAGGCCGGGGACTGACTTAAGGCGCCCGAATGCAGCCGTTCACTAATACGGAAAAAAGTGTGACGGATCGCTGTGTACTCATGCAGCCGTATAGATCATGCCGGTAGTGACTGCACGATGCTCAGCAGCATATAGTGTATGTAACGACAACGAAGAATTGAGGTGAAACGGAATTCGTCAACGAAGCTCTGCTTTTGAGCAATGGGGTTTTTCATGCCAAATCGCTGGCTGATTCTGACTGCACTTACGCTGGCACGGGCCACGATGGGTTTTCAGTTTCAGTCTCTTGCAGCGGTGGGTCCTGCGATGACTACCGAGACTGCGATCAGCTACACGGCACTCGGTACCCTCATGGGGATTTACCTGTTACCAGGAGCATTTTTTGCTGTTCCTGGCGGTTGGCTGGGAAAGCGCTTTGGCGATAAACGGTTAGTGATTATCGGGCTCACGATGATGACCGGTGGCGGGGCATTGTTAGCTGTGTCTCATGTTTACGAAGTCATGTTTGCAGGTAGACTGATTTCTGGCACCGGTGCCGTTTTGCTCAACGTGCTCGTTACCAAGATGGTCACCGACTGGTTTGCCGGCGATAACATTGCTACAGCCATGGGTATTCTGATTTCGAGCTGGCCGCTGGGCATTGCCATCGCGCTGGTGACCATGGGTCCGCTGACTGAAATAGCAGGGTTAGCACGGGCATTTGCAATTCCTGTTGCCGCGTGTGCGCTGGCATTACTGCTGGTTGCTATGGTCTATACCAGCCCAGGGGACGCGCAGGTCAACGATGCCAATGCAAATAAAAAACCTATCGGCGGCCTGTCGCCTGTTGAGTTATGGGGCGTCGTATTGAGTGGGTGCGTTTGGTGCTTCTACAATGTCGCTTTCATTTTACCGCTCAGCTTCGGACCGGAGTTTCTAGCTGCACAAGGAATAGGGCTTGCGGCTGCTGGAGCGATTGTCAGCCTAACAAGCTGGTTGATCATTCCCGCTCTGCCGATGGGGGCGTGGTTTGCACAGCATGTAGGACGACCCACAACGACCATGATTGCAAGTTTCATTATCATCGCCATTGTTATCTGGATGATTCCTTTGACATCGTCCAACGCCTTAATGTTTGCAATCCTGGGAATAATTTTTGGGCCTGCTGGCGGACTGATTGTGGCACTGCCAACGCAGGTGCTGCGAGAGGAAAATCGTGCTGTCGGCATGGGAGTTTTCTTTACTGTTTATTACATCGGCATGGGCATCTTCCCTGCCATAGCGGGTTACATCCGGGATATCAGCGGCAGCCCAGCCGCGCCACTATGGTTTGCGGGAGCGATGATCCTTGTAGCCATGTTGGCTTTGCTTGGTTTCCGCATCCTGCTCATTAGAGATCTGAGGTACGGGCAATGAACTTACGCAAGACCCTTGTTATCAGAGAAACAATAGAATCCGACGAAACGAGCGAATCATGCTCACCAATAACCCGTGTCGCAGCGCTTGCCGTAGTGCAAAATCCTTTTGCCAACCGCTTCGTCGAAGACCTCTCACCCCTGTTCGATCTTGGGCGCGATATTGGCAAATTACTCATTAGCCAGGTGATCGCCCAACTACCCTCTCCGGCAGTCAGCTATGGAAAAGCGGCTATGGTAGGAATTGACGGGTCCATCGAGCACGGCGGTGCGATGATTCACCCCAAACTTGGCAAATCGATGCGAGATGCCGTGGGCGGGGGTAAAGCCCTGATTCCGTCCAACGTTAAGGTCGCAGTTGCGGGTGCGTCAATAGATCTGCCACTTGGCCACAAAGATGAAGCGTGGTCATTCGCACATTTCGATACGATGACTCTGATGGTAGCTGACGCACCCCGACCGGCAGAGATCGTGTTATGTATGGCAGTTTCAAATGGCACGAGGCCAAATCCGCGTGTTGGAGAAGGCCCAATTACGAGTTGAGCAGGGCAGCGGGATGGTAGGGCTTTTGTGGGTGAAACCTGCCGATATTTCTGGCCCCTATTATTACCTGGTGTTAGGCTCAACTCCGATGATCCAATTAATCTAGACTGAGTCAGTTCTCTCATACTGATCTACGCCAAAGGAGGTGGCAGTATGTCAATTACGAATAGTGAGTCAGGAACAAACGTGCACGAGGTAGCAGAGGGAATCTTCCGAATAAACACGCCGATACCACCCAGCGTCATACCCGGTGGTTTCTCATTCAATCAATTTTTATTGGCCAGCGAAGAACCTCTTCTCTTCCATACCGGACCCAGAAAAATGTTTCCTCTGGTGTCACAAGCGGTGGGGTCAGTGTTGCCGGTTGAATCGTTACGTCACATTGCATTCTCACACTTTGAGGCCGATGAATGTGGTTCTCTAAATGAGTGGCTGGCTGCTGCACCTCAGGCACAACCCGTTTGTGGCCGGATTGCGGCATTGGTGTCAGTAAACGATGTTTCAGATCGGCCGGCCCAAGACTTGGCTGACGATGAAGTGTTGGCGATTGGTCAACATCGCCTGAGGTGGTTTGATGCTCCTCACCTGCCCCACGGCTGGGAGACAGGTTATATGTTTGAAGAGAATACGCAGACGCTCCTGTGCGGAGACCTGTTCACACAACCAGGGCAAGGAGGATCGCCGGTTACCGAGGGTGACATTCTTGAACCCAGTGAAGCCTTTAGGGAGAAGATGGATTATTTCTCTCATTCCACGAAAGCTGCGGTGTTGTTGGAACGTTTAGCTCAGACTGGCCCTACAACGCTGGCGTGCATGCACGGGAGTGTCTGGAGTGGTGATGGCGGAACACTTCTTCGTGCACTGTCGGAACGGTTAACAGTTGAGTGAAACGTCGATATTGACGTCCGGGTTTGGCCGCGTCGAGCCGGTCAATTCAACGATCCATATCTTGAAGCGAGCAGTTATTGATCTGCCGCTCACTGCCTTTTACCTAGGTTAAATCAGCTTTCTCCGCAGACGACCTTGCTGTCATTCGTAGACTTGTACTCAATGGATTAAGCCCACTTGTTCAATAATCACACATTATTCACACTGTCTATGTAGGCTTTCGTTAGACTAGACCTTGGACTGGTACGTCAGCAGCCGTATCAGCGTGAGGCCCAATTCGCCCACAACCACAAACGCTGCTTTACGGAGGATGTATGCCAGGTTTACTACCCACTGTGGACCAAGAAGGGCTATTGGAATATTCGGTAGTCTACACAGACCGCGCACTGAACCACATGTCGAAGTCTTTCGTTAGTGTGATGAACGACATTTCGACCAGCTTGAAAAAGGTTTATAAAGCCGATGCCGTGGTTATCGTCCCTGGAAGCGGTACTTTTGCTATGGAAGCGGTTGCCAGACAGTTCGCTACGGATAAAAAGTGTGTAGTTATCCGCAACGGATGGTTTAGTTATCGATGGTCACAGATCTTTGATATGGGAGACATACCCTCGGCGGTGGTCGTGTTGAAAGCACGACCAGTGGAGTCGGGTCGGCATGCGGCCTATGCACCGCCCCCGATCGACGAGGTGATAGAAAAGATCTTGGCCGAACGCCCCAACATGGTCTTCGCACCGCACGTGGAAACATCAGCTGGAATCATACTGCCGGATGACTACGTCCAAGCGATGGCTGAGACCGTCCATGACGTAGATGGAATGTTGGTGCTTGACTGCATCGCTTCTGGAACCACGTGGGTAGATATGAAAGCGCTCGGCGTAGATGTATTGATCAGTGCCCCGCAAAAAGGATGGACTGGATCACCATGTTGCGGTCTGGTAATGCTAAGCACACTGGCCCAAGAGCGTCTGAGTAATACGACCAGCACCAGCTTCGCATGTGATTTACGCAAGTGGCGGGAAATCATGGAAGTGTATGAGGGCGGTGGACATGCTTACCATGCCACCATGCCGACAGACGGTTTAAAGGCGTTTGCGGCAGTGATGAGTGAAACAGAAGACTTTGGCTTTGACAAGATTCGCTTACAGCAAGAAAAACTGGGAATGAAGGTAAGGGCGCTGCTTGCAAACCGAGGAATCAAGAGTCTTGCCGCAGAGGGGTTCCAGGCGCCCAGCGTTATAGTGAGTTACACGGATGATCCATTAATTCATTCTGGCAAGAAGTTCGCTGAAGTTGGTATGCAAATCGCTGCTGGTGTGCCTCTACAATGCGATGAACCTGAGGGCTTTCAAACGTTTCGGATCGGCCTATTTGGGCTCGACAAACTTATAAATATAGACCGTACCATCCTATCACTGGAGAAAGCCCTGAATCAGCTCAATGGAACAAAATAGGGATGCCTCCGGCAAAAACCGACCCGTTGCTGATATCCTGACTCCACCTCGCAGGTCGACGACCGGAGCTAGATCCATCCGCACGTCAGGCCCACCCCCACTCCGATCATGCACACGGCAACGATAATCCGGACTGCGCGCAGGGTGACTTTTGTTAGCAGCCGGGCACCAATAAAGGCCCCGGCAAAGGCCGCCATCGTTGCGGCGAGCACCAAGCCGACGACCTCCTGAGGCAATGCTTCAAACCTTGTAGTCCAGTAGGACACGCCGTAAATAACGAGTCGGACGGTATCGACGATTACAGCAGAGACCACGCCCGTCGCAACGAACGCTTTTTTATTGAGACCTGATTTGATGAGAAATGCAGAGCGGAAAGCACCCTGGTTGCCCGACAGTCCCCCGAAGAAACCCGAGAGCAATCCACCGAGTGGGAGATACTTCGGTGGGATGGCCATAGCCGAGAATTTGGGACTCAGTTCAAGCAGCGCGAACGCGACGATCAGTGTGCCGATTACGAGCTTCACAGGCGTAACTTCGAACACCTGGCCGAACAGTTCATAGCTCGCCAGCACCGGAAGTCCAACGAACACAACGAGCGCACTTGCCCCGAGCAGCGCGGCAAGGGCGGCCGGCAGGCTGAAGCGCGCTACGACACGCCAATCCGCCTGCTTACCGACCAGTGCTAGTTTGAACAGGTTGTTGGCGAGATGTACCACTGCGGTTGCAGCAATGGCAGTGGGTATAGGGAAAAACACAGCAAAAGCCGGCATCAGCACCGTGCCAAGACCGAACCCGGAAAACAGCGTAAGGCCGGACACAGCGAGAGCAGTCAGCGTGATCAGCGCGTAGTCCATTTAGGTTCCTCTAATTGTTGTGTCCTCGGATTGGGGACTTGACGATAACATGTGAATGAAGGAAATTCAGAATGTCGGTTTGTGGCCGCTCAGAGCCGGTCGATTCAAGACTGATACTATTCAGATCGGTGATTACAGACAGTCTCCGGAAAACCTGTATACTTTATACTTCTCTCATATATCGCTTCTATCGAGTCTGCTGGCATTTTGCCTACATCCTCTACAGCGATTATCCAACCTTAGGAGATATCATGGGCAGGAAACTTTACGTCGGTAATTTGCCGTTCTCGACCAACAACCAAACTCTGCAGGATACGTTTAGCCAGTGTGGTACGGTTGAGTCGGTCAATTTAATTACGGATCGTGATACGGGTCAGAGTAAGGGCTTTGCCTTCGTTGAGATGTCGAGTAATGATGAGGCACAGAAGGCTATACAAGAACTCAATGGTTCCAGCCTCGACGGCCGCGAAATTAAGGTTAATGAAGCCAAGCCCAAGGTCCCGCGGCACGACCGTCGTGGTGGCGGTGGTGCTGGCGGCGGCTACGGTGGTGCTGGCGGCCGGGGTGGTCGTGGCTACGGTGGTGGCGGCGATCGCGGCAATCGCTGAGCAAACTTAGTTTTGGTATCGCTTGTGGCGCATCGTTATTGGCACGCAGACCGCCTAACGAGCGTAACAACGAAGGAGAATTGAAATGGCCAAAAGCAAACATACGTTCGCCAAACGACAACGTGAAATGGAAAAGAAGCTGAAGGCGGAGGAAAAGCGGGCCCGTCGTCAAAAGAAAAAGGAGGAAACCGATACCTCGACCGATACCGATACTGCGAACGGCTAAAGCATAGCAGAGAGGCGTTTATCCGCTTGATCGTTCCCCAATAATCTTACATTAAAACCGGATAAAGATTTTCGCACCGTACGTGAACAAAACCCCGCGAGTAGCGGGGCTTTGTATACAGCGTTGTCTGATGGATTCGTATTTTTACATCATGCCGCCCATACCACCCATACCGCCCATACCGCCACCGCCCATGGGCATCTCCGGTTTGTCTTCCGGAATCTCTGCCACCATGGCTTCAGTAGTGATCATAAGCCCTGCGATGGACGCAGCGTTTTGAAGCGCAATTCGAGCCACTTTGGTGGGATCAAGAATACCCATCTCGATCATATCACCATACTCGCCGGTGGCCGCATTGTAACCGTAGTTGCCGCTATGGGCCCTGACTTCGTTAAGTATCACACCACCATCTTCGCCAGCGTTCTTCACGATTTGACGCAGAGGTTCCTCTAACGCCCGACGTACAATGCGGATGCCGGTTTCTTGGTCATCGTTATCACCTTTGCAATTCTTGACCGCTTCGAAACTGCGTACAAAAGCTACGCCACCACCGGGCACCACACCTTCTTCTACTGCGGCGCGGGTGGCGTGTAATGCATCTTCAACACGCGCTTTCTTTTCCTTCATTTCCACTTCGGTCGCAGCACCTACTTTGATTACAGCGACACCGCCAGCCAATTTGGCCACACGTTCCTGCATTTTCTCCTTATCGTAATCAGAGGTAGCTTCTTCAATTTGGGCACGGATTTGGTTCACACGACCTTGGATGTCGTCCGTGCTGCCAGCACCGTCGATAATGGTTGTGTTGTCTTTGGTGCTTTGGACGCGTTTAGCATTGCCCAGGTCTTCCAGGCTTACGCTTTCCAGGCTCATGCCAACCTCTTCCGAGATCACTTTGCCACCGGTGAGGATGGCGATGTCTTCCAACATCGCTTTACGGCGATCACCGAAGCCTGGAGCTTTCACTGCACTGACCTTCACGATACCGCGCAGGTTGTTGACCACTAGAGTGGCGAGGGCTTCACCATCAACATCTTCAGCAATGATAACTAAAGGTTTGCCCGATTTGGCCACTGCTTCCAGGATCGGAAGTATGTCACGGATGTTGGAGAGCTTTTTGTCGTGGATGAGGATGTACGGGTCTTCTACTTCAACACTCATGCTGTCTTGCTGGTTGATGAAGTAAGGAGACAGATAACCACGGTCAAACTGCATTCCTTCAACGAGGTCTAACTCGTTCTCAAGACCCGAACCTTCTTCTACCGTGATAACGCCTTCCTTCCCCACTTTCTCCATGGCCTCGGCGATAATGTTGCCTATATTCTCGTCGGCATTAGCAGATATGGTACCCACTTGGGCGATCTCCTTATTATCGGAGCATGGTCTGGAAATTTTCCCCAACTCCGCCACGGTGGCGATAACCGCTTTGTCGATACCGCGCTTTAAATCCATTGGATTCATGCCTGCGGCGACGGCTTTCAAACCTTCTTGTAACAAGGCTTGAGCCAATACGGTAGCGGTGGTGGTGCCGTCACCGGCGACGTCGGAAGTTTTGGAGGCAACGTCTTTCACCATTTGCGCGCCCATGTTCTCGAACTTATCTTTGAGTTCGATTTCTTTGGCTACGGATACACCGTCTTTAGTGACGGTTGGGGCGCCAAATGATTTTTCAAGCACCACGTTTCGGCCTTTAGGACCAAGGGTAATTTTGACCGCATCGGCCAAAACATTCACGCCCTTGATCTTTCTGGCGCGGGCGGCTTCGCCAAATATTACTTCTTTTGCTGACATTGATTTAATCCTTTTTTCTGCTCAGTGAGCAATTATTCGATGACACCCATGATGTCGTCTTCACGCATGACGATTAATTCTTCGCCATCCACTTTTACCTCAGTACCGGAATACTTGCCGAACAAGATCTTGTCTCCAGCTTTTACTTCCAACGCACGAAGTTCACCACTGTCCAGGAGTTTACCGTTGCCGACAGAAACAACTTCGCCCTC
The DNA here is from genome assembly GCA_024638505.1 of Gammaproteobacteria bacterium. Classification (GTDB taxonomy): domain Bacteria; phylum Pseudomonadota; class Gammaproteobacteria; order Arenicellales; family JAANXG01; genus JAHEKE01. The sequence continues at coordinate 173,145 of JAHEKE010000004.1, forward strand.
CATGGGCTTTTCCGCCGCGGTGTCTGGAATCACGATGCCGCCCGTGGTCTTTTTGTCGCCTTCGAGGCGCTTAACCAGCACACGATCATGTAAGGGTCTAATAGCCATATCTTTAGCACCTCCTTGGGTTGGTGAGATAAGTTAATGATTTTTAGTAAATTGAGTTAAAAATTAGCGCTTCTCAAGCGAGTGCGTTAAATGGGGGTTGTTATTAAAAAATCAAGGGCCACAGGGGCTTAACCAAAGGTGTGCATGGTGGTTTTATAATTCGGGCCGCTCGGCTCGACCGCTCCGGGGCCTGCCGCTCATCCCGAGGCTTGACGGTTGCTAAGCCACGGCTTACCGTTCGGGCTCTTGAGCGGGCTCGCCGCTCGTGAAGAAAAAGTCAGAACGGGGAGAGCGAAGTGAAAAGATTCATGTTGCTGCATTTGGGGTTCGAAAAACCCACTCCGCAGATCATGGCGGCCTGGGGCAAATGGTTTGAATCAGTCGCAGACAAGACCGTGGACCAGGGGGGTTTCCACGGCGGCGCGCGAGAAATCTCGCATAGCGGAACCAAGGACCTACCCAGGGGGATGGAATCCATCACGGGCTACTCGATTATCAATGCCGAGAGCC
>JAHEKE010000088.1 GCA_024638505.1 Gammaproteobacteria bacterium
CCAGCTCCTGAAACCGCCGCACGCTGTTTTCCCAGTGCGGTGACAGCACTCCGCCCTCGGCTGCCGCGTCCGATGCCTTTCCCGCCTGCAGCCGCTCGCACATGGCGTGATCTTCTTTGTGCACGTTGATCCAGAGGTCTCTCAGTGCTTCGATTTCTCGATCACTTCGGGCTCTGCCATCGGTGACATAGATCACCCGCTTTTGTCGCGTGCGGTCGACATCGACCGGTAGATTCAGATGCACGCCGACCTGATCGGGAACGTAGTGCCCGAATACAAAGTTGGGAAACAGCGTCAGGTACAGTGAATTGACCGCCAGCGTGTTTTTGCCTTTCTTCGAAGACTTGGAAATCTCAACCGCGCTGCCCAGACAGTGGTTATCTGTTATTGTACGGTGGTCCTTCAACGGCTGGTCAGTGGTGGTGGCATGGACGAACTGCACGTGATAGGGCTCGATGAAATTTTCCATGAGATGCTTCCAGTTGGTTCGGACCTCGCCGAAATCGAGCGTTGCTGCCGGCAGCAGCCGGTCAAGCGAGATACCGGACAGTCGATTTTTCAAGGGCACGACGTGCTGTTCGAAAGCACTGGGCTCAGGATTTAAATTGACAAAAATCCAGTCGTGCCAGACCTCGCAAGGAATTGGGAGCAAGCCATGCCGTGCTTTGTCAAACCCACACGGATTATGCTCATCGGGCCCGCCGAAGAAAGGGGTTGACTGTAGTTCACCGTTTAAGCGGTATACCCAGGAGTGATACGGGCAGCGTATGCGGGGACCGACATTTGTCGCCTCGTCGATCAGTTTTAAGCCGCGGTGGCGGCAGGCGTTGTGGAAGGCTCTGATCCTGTCGTCCCGATCGCGCAGCACAAACAGCGGCTTGCCCCCTACCGTAACGGGAACAGCGTCGCCCGGTACGGCGAGCTCATGGGCAAATCCGACAAACACCCATGCGTTGCCAAAAAGCCGCTCTTTCTCCAGGGCCCAGTAGTCGGCACTGGTATAGGCAAAGGCTGGCAGGCCGCGCAGCACCGGTTCCTTCAGCTCAAAGCGCCGCAGGTGTTCGGAGCCGGCGATGTCATTCAGGGACAGCGTCATTACTTTTTCTCGTCAGTTCCTCCGCGCTGAATGATCTGCAGCGCTATTCTATACGCGTGCCGGAAATCTGATGCGGAAAATAATCTTCACATTTTCCCTCGCGATAGACATCGGCAGTGGCGCAGTGCAGCCCGCCGCCAAAAGGGTAGGCATCGCGAAAGGGAACGGGTATCACCTCGAATCCCAGTTTATCCAGCTGCTCCAGCTGGTGCGTCTCACTGGCCTCGACGCAGACCGTATGGTGGTCAAGCACCAGACAGTTCATGGACAGCCACACGCTGGAGTAGCATAGCGGCGGCGGTTCGGTGTGGGCAGGCTGGGCCGCATCAATGATCTCCCAATCGTTCGCCTCGAAGATCCTGCGCTGATCTTCCGGCAGCCGACGATTCGGATTGTTGATGATGAGGCCGGGGCGCAGCGGCACGAAGGTGGCGTCGATATGGATGGGGTAGGGGTCTCCCGGGAAGTTGACCGCATGGACGCGATGGGCCGCATAGTGACGCTGCAGCCATGCCATGCCCCGTCTGTTGGTGGTGAGCCCGTGCTGGCAGAACAGGTCCTTGCCGATGCGGCAGACGTCCGCCGCGTCGAACAGGGGCTCGTGCTCGGTGGTGACAAAATTCAGCGACGCCGTCCGCTTCAGTCTCTCCTCGATGGTGATGTCATCGAAGTAGCCGGCCTTGTACGAGGCATCGGTAAGGCGGGGCCGGGGAGCCTGCTCCCAGCGAAAGTTCGGATCCTCATCGAAGTAGCGCTGCATCAGGCTGTGATACGCCAGGTACTCAAAGTAGCGGCAGCGAAAGGACATCGGTGCGCTCAGGATCTCTTTGCCCACGGTGAGCAGCACGTCGCGCGGCGGCATGCAGCCGAACATGGTCCCGGTGCTGAAATCGGGCGTATGCACCGCCTGATTCCACTGCAGCAGCTCCGGCCGATCCACCTTAACCCCGCGTGCTTCGAGCACGCTCACCAGGTGATCCAGTTGCGCGTTCGCTTTTTCTATTGTCTCCAAAGGTCTCGGCCCCCATAGCCCGCGCATGTCGCTGTCCTCCGGTACCTTGGCCTCGGTGGCTGGCTCGGCTGGGGGGATGCAGGTGTGATCAGCCCTGCCGACGATGACGTGCTTGAGCGGATCGAAATCGTTCCACGATGAGACAACGGTTGGTGCCATGAGCGAAGCAGAATCCAGCTGGATGAAAAGTGGCGATGTTCGATTAATGCGGCAGCAGCGTCAAGCATGCGCTTTCAGATGTTGTACTCAACAAAGAAAATCCCGCAAACCTCGGTTGGCGCAAGAAGGTCGGTCATGCGCTTGCCCGACGCGGTACAATTAAGACTTTTGGCAGTGCGCAACCCGATATCGATGTTTCATTCCCGCGTCATTGTGCAGGGTGCAGGTCCGACAGTGGTGTTCATTCACGGCGTTGGCCTGGACCATACGATGTGGGATCAGGTCGCCCGGAGACTGTCACCGCAATTCAGCGTGCTGCGCTACGACATTGTTGGGCACGGGCAGACTCCGCCCCGGCCCGGCGCCCTGACCTTTGCCCAGCTGACCGCTCAGGTGCGTGAAGTGTTGGCTGAATCCAAAGTGGATAAATGCTCGCTGGTTGGATTTTCTCTGGGTGCCCTCATCGCGCAGGGCTTCACCCTGACTCACCCCGATCAAGTCTGCAAGCTCGTGCTGCTCAACAGCGCCTACGCGCGCAGCGCGGCTCAGCAGGCGGGCATCATGTCTCGATTGCGACAGGTGGAAGAGCACGGCGTCGCCTCTAATGTTGCAGCATCTATCTCCCGCTGGTTCACTCAAGACTATCAGCGCGAGCACCCGGAGCAGATAAAGCTGGTTGAGGATCGGATCAGACGCAATGACCGCGACGGTTTTCTGGCAGCCTACCGCCTGTTTGCACAGTCCGACAGCGCGTTCCAGGGTAAGCTAAACATGATCAAAGCACCGACGCTGGTTATCACCGGGGAGGAAGATGTCGGGTCCACTCCGGATATGTCCAGAGCCATTGCCGCGGAAATCGAGCATGCGGAATGCAGGATTTTTCCGCAAGTAAAACACATGCTGCCGGTGGAAAATGCCGATAAACTGGCTGCAGAACTGAAACGTTTCTTAAATGGAGATAACAATGACTGACCTCGCCAGGTATCAAATGTACATCGATGGACAGTGGTGCGATGCTTCCGATGGGGCAACTTTTAAAAGCATCAACCCCGCCACTGGACAAGCATGGGCGGTCATGCCCGCCGCCAGCGAGGAAGACGTCAACCGTGCGGTGCAGGCTGCGAAACGGGCGCTGCACGAGGGGCCGTGGGCGACGATGCTGCCGACCCAGCGTGGCAAGCTCATTCGCCGGCTGGGTGACCTGATTGCGGCCAACGCCAGTCGACTGGGCGATATAGAGACCACCGACAGCGGCAAGTTGGCCAGAGAGACCCGCGCGCAGGTCGGATATGTGGCGGAGTATTATTATTATTTTGCCGGCCTGGCGGACAAGATAGAGGGGTCCACGCTGCCCATCGACAAGCCCGATATGCACGTATTCACCCTGCGCGAACCCGTTGGCGTTGTGGCGGCGGTGGTGCCCTGGAATGCGCAGATGTTCCTCACCGCGACCAAGCTGGGCCCCGCGCTGACCGCCGGTAACACGGTGGTACTGAAGGCGTCCGAGGATGCGCCCGCGCCCCTGTTCGAGTTCGGCCGGCTGGTGGAGGAAGCTGGATTTCCACCCGGCGTGGTGAATGTGATTACCGGTTTTGGCGAACCGTGCGGCCGGGCTTTAACCGCCCATCCCGACGTGGCGCGCGTGGCGTTTACCGGCGGCCCTGCCGTGGCCCGGCTGGTGGTGGCCAACACAGCCAACAATTTTGCCGTCACCTCACTGGAATTGGGCGGGAAATCGCCCATGCTGGTGTTCGATGATGCCGACATTGATAACGCGGTGAACGGCATTGTGGCCGGCAATTTTGGCGCCACCGGCCAAAGCTGCGTTGCGGGGTCGCGCGTGTTTCTGCACGACCGGGTGCATGACCAGATACTGGAGCGCCTGGTGGAGCGGGTCAAAACGGTGCGCATCGGGGATCCGCTGGACGATCAGACGGATATCGGGCCGCTCGCTACCAAGCGGCAGTATGACCATATTCGCGAATCGGTGGACACCACCGTAAACCAGGGCGCCGCCCTGTTAGCCGGCGGCAGGGTGCCGGCGGGGTTTGACCGCGGGTGGTATTACGAACCGACCATCCTGGCCTGTCCTAATCAGCAGGTGAAAACGGTGCAGGAAGAAATGTTTGGGCCGGTCTTAAGCGCCCTGCGCTTCAGTGAGGAAGACGAGGCCGTTAGCTATGCCAACAATACGCAGTTCGGCCTGGGGGCCGGGGTGTTCACGCGCAACGTCGGCCGCGCCATCCGGGTGAGCAAGGCGGTGCACTCCGGCATCGTGTGGGTGAATACCTATCGTGCGGTATCTCCCATTGCACCTTTCGGCGGCTTCAAGCAGAGCGGTTACGGACGCGAGGCGGGCCTGGACGCGATTTATGACTATACGCGGACTAAAACAATATGGATCAATCTTTCGGAAGCCCCTATGGCTGATCCCTTCACCATCCGTTGAAGCGCCGGTCGGTTCGACGTCCGACGCGCGGGCGCAATCATGGTTGTCACCCCAAGCACAAAGCTTTTACAGTAGGCGCTGACAACAAGCATTGAGGAGTCCGATGTGACTACGGATAACATCTTTGAGCAGGGTCTCGAGCGGAGTGCAGCCAACTTCCGACCACTTACTCCGCTGACCTACCTGGCCCGGGCGGCTTTGGTATACGCCGACAAAGCCGCGGTCATCCACGGTGAGACGACGCACACATATGCCGACATGTACCGTCGCTGCCGCCGTCTGGCCAGTGCGCTAAAAGGCCGAGGCATCGGCGTCGGGGATACCGTGGCGGTCATGTCACCCAATACGCCGACTATGCTGGAAGCCCATTACGGCGTCCCGATGTCGGGAGCGGTGCTCAATGCCCTCAACTATCGTCTCGATGCGGATACCATCGCCTTCATTCTGCATCATGGTGAAGCCCGGATCCTGCTGACCGATCGCGAATACTCACCCGTGATCAGCCGGGCGGTGGCGCAGCTGGAGCGGGATATAACGGTGATCGATATCGATGACCCGCTGGCGCCCGGGGGAGACCTGATTGGCGAGAAGACTTACGAGGCGTTTTTAGACGAAGGCGATGCGGACGAGGACTGGCAGGGGCCGGCGGATGAGTGGCAGGGCATCGCGCTCAACTACACCTCGGGCACCACGGGAAATCCGAAGGGTGCGGTGTTTCATCACCGCGGTGCGTTCCTCAACGCGCTGGGTAATGCGCTGGTGTTCGGGATAAACAGTCAATCGGTATACCTGTGGACACTGCCGATGTTCCACTGCAACGGCTGGACTTTTACCTGGGGGGTGACTGCGGCGGGCGGCACCCACGTGTGCCTGCGCGCGGTTGATCCGCCGCTGATATTTGATCTGATCGAGCGCCACCGAGTGACCCATATGTGCGGCGCTCCCATCGTGCTCAACATGTTGATTCACGCCCCGGCAGAGGCCAAACAGCAGTTTGAGCACGTGGTGGAGGTGGCCACCGGCGGCGCCGCGCCGCCGAGCGCCGTCATCTCGGCCATGGAGCGCATGGGATTCAGGGTGCTGCATCTGTACGGGCTGACCGAAACCTATGGGCCGGCAACGGTATGCGCCTGGCAGCCCGCGTGGGACGAACTGCCGACGGCAGACCGGGCGGCAAAGATGGCCAGACAGGGGGTGGTTTATCCCACGCTGGAGCAACTCATGGTGGCTGATTCTGCAACCATGCAGCCGGTGCCAGCGGACAGTGAAACCGTCGGCGAGCTGATGGTCAGGGGAAACACCGTGATGAAGGGCTACCTGAAAAACCCGGACGCAACTTCGAGCGCGCTGGCCGGAGGCTGGTTTCATACGGGTGACCTCGGCGTGCAGCACCCGGATGGTTACGTGGAAGTTAAGGACCGGTCCAAGGACATCATCATCTCGGGTGGTGAAAATATATCCAGCCTCGAAATTGAGGAAGTGTTGTACAAACATCAGCACATCATGGAGGCGGCCGTGGTAGCGCGCCCGGATGAACGATGGGGGGAGACACCCTGCGCCTTCGTTACCCTGCGCCCTGATGCGGATAGCATGAGCGCAGAAGACGTGATCGAATTCTGCCGTCAAAACATGGCGCATTTTAAGGTCCCTAGGTCAGTCGTTTTCGGCCCCTTACCGAAAACATCGACCGGAAAGATTCAAAAGTTTGTGTTAAGGGACAGAGCGAAAGAGTTGACTGATATTGCCAGTGGCTAACTTGATGCCCAGACTTGCGGGAACCGTGCCCTCGCGCGATTGATATGACAATCCCCGTCAAATTTTGTAGGAGCGATCCAAGTAGTTCGATCTGCGGATCGCTACGTCGCTATGCTCCTTGCGATGACGTTTTAAGAGCTGTTACCGCTATCAATCGGCCCGCGGCAGGACGCCCAATGGCCTTCCGACCGAATGTATAGAATTGTCGGAGCGGCGCCTCACCGAAATCCATAAATCTAGGTTGCTGTGATTCCTGTAAACGTACAAGTGGTTTTAGATCAGCATGGGCTGACGGCGATGGAATTTGAGCCCGGTACAACGCCGACCTCTGTACAGGCCGCCCATGCAATCGGGGTGCAGGTCGGGCAGATTGCTAAATCAATACTGCTTAAGGGCAAGAACAGCAAATATTACCTGATTGTCTGTGCCGGTGATTTACGCGTGAACAATCAGAAACTCAAATCTCTGCTCGGCACCAAAACCAGAATGGCGACACCTGCCGAGACTGAATTGGTGACGGGTTTCAGGCCCGGCGGCGTGTGTCCGTTTGCATTGGACAACGTCGAGATCTTTGTTGATAAACAACTGGCCGACTATGACGTGATTTACCCCGCTGCAGGGACTGATGGTTCGGGGGTGCCCACGAACTATGCGCAGCTGTGCGAGATATGCGGCGGTCTTCCCTGTGATGTGTGCAGCTAGCCAACGAATGCCCGGATTGCGTCGACGAATTCAACATCTCGCTGCCGCTGATAAACGGTTACCCGGAATCGACCCCGGGGGATCCCAGTCTCGTTTAAACCGGAATTAGCTGAATGGAACATTGGTCATCGAGACTGGCATTCCTGTTCGCCGCTGTCGGATCGGCGGTGGGCATCGGAAATATCTGGAGGTTCTCCTCGGTCGTCG
>JAHEKE010000089.1 GCA_024638505.1 Gammaproteobacteria bacterium
CCTTTTCTCATCTCGAGACCATTGGATTCAAGCGTGTGAATGTCGCCATCATCGAAGCGAATGTATTTCGGTTCGTTGTACAGGAGCTGACTGTCACGCTGTTCCTGGGAGGGAGGCTCAACATCTTTCAGTTTAGGCGTAGCGCTTCCCCAAGGCTTGGTGGTGATCGGCGCAAGCAGATCCATATCTTTCTTGCCGTTACGGAACTTGATGCGCCAGGCGATGGTGCCTTTCTCTTCGTCACGCTTCACGCGAACGGAGTGACCGAGCGGCGCAAAATCCGCGTAGCCGCGAACATCGATGGCCTGATGTGGGCAGGCCTTGACGCAGGAGTAACACTCCCAGCACATGTTCGGCTCGATGTTGTAAGCGCGACGAGTTGTCGTGTCGATGTGCATGATGTCCGACGGGCAGATATCGACGCAGTGACCACACCCGTCACAACGGGTCATATATACAAATGTTGGCATTCTTAATTCTCCAGACTTATGGAAGTCGATTAGTAGTGACGAGGGGGTTCGGCCTTGATACCAAGCCCCATGTTAGGTGGATTCGTACCCATGTATTCCGGAATGTCGGGAAAACGCTTGTGCACTTCCGGATCAGACAGGTCATAATCGTCAGGCAAGTTCTCTCTTGATCCGTCGGCCATGGCGACCTTCTTCTGGAATGCCGCGGCAGGTTTGAAAAACATATGCGCGAATTTTGACCAGTAGACAGACCCAAATAAAACGGTTGCACTCAGGACGAACAGCGCGAACAGCAATATCGAAAAAGCCCCCGCACCGACTGCCTGGAAGAACGACCACAACAGACCGAATGTTGCCGTCGACAGCAGGCCCAGGATAAAGAGATCACCGCGGCCATTAAACTGATTCCATTTAACGCCTTCGGCGGCCACGTCTACCCGGATGGAAAACCAGAACCAGTAACCACCCCCACAAAGCATCAAAGCACCGAGATGCCACAGCAGGGGAACCAAGGCCGGTGCGGTTACGCCTGAACCGGTGTAGTTAAAAATGAGGATCGCGCTTGTCACGATGAACAGGATGAAGCCGTACATCGTTAGGAGGTGCGAAATGCGACGGCGTTCGTTGCAGAACTCAGAAGATGTCAACACTTCGTTTGCGACCGTCTTGATCGCAAGGCCCGCCTTTTCACCAGCGCTAACGTTCCTGGTGGCATTTTTCTGCGCTTTCTTTGAGTTTTCAAAGAAATACTGGGCACTCTGCTTGTGCATCATGTCGAGAATGGTTCCGACAATGACCAATATGATCATCAGGACCACATAGCCCTGCATCACGCTCGGCGATATGAACGCCGTAAGTTCGGCAAATGGGTTGTTAGTGAACATTTGGCTAGTTTCTCCGGTGTTACTGACTGCGGTAAAGGCGACGGCCTGTTAAATGCTTGGTTTGGCAGGACAAAAGGGCTGGATCAGCCCAATGAAATGCCCGACCAGGCGAAGCCGGGGAATAATAAATGGCGCAGATGGGCAAGACAAGACAGTGCCGCTTATATCACCACAAGTTTTTTGTATGCGCACCACCCCGTTGGCCTGGCAATCACGGCACCTCGATTGCGGATGGCTTGGTCACACCACAATCCTGAATTACTCTATCTCATTGATTGTCAACATTTTATATTTTTAGAAATATCCTATAAATTTAAGATATTTGGAGGGCGCGATTTAGACCAAGATCGATTATGCGTCACTCAAAGCGGCTTTGTGATGCATTTTCATGCAGCTGGGCAATGGGTGTCCAGCATCATGTTATGGCATAGCAAGGATTAGAAACTTGCCCGCTCGACTCTGTCCTAGTCACCATGACCACAGATGATTGGATCAATACCAGAGAACAGGTGATCTTAAAAACCTATACTATAAAAACGGATGATTAACTCTAATATTTAAAACCGGCTTTTTATTAAAAATTCAAACACATCTTGCAGAAAATCGCTAAATCTTAGGTCGACGTCGTCCGAAATTAGAGACATTTGATTAAAGACGCTATACCCGATCGGATTCCCGGTAGCCCCCCGGCGCTCTGCCGGTCCAGCGCCGAAACGCGCGGGAAAAGTTTGACGGTTCGGAGAATCCCAGCAGAAAGCCGATCTCGTTTATGGGCATGTGAGAACGTTTGATATATTGCGTGGCCAGCTCGCGCCGGGTTTCATCTAAAACCGTAGTGTAATTGGTGCCCTCGTCCGCAAGCCGTCGTTGCAGTGTCCGGAGACTGACGTTAAGTGTTTTCGCGACCTCTTGCTGAGTGACATTGCCCGATGGAAGCAGATCGATCAGTTCAGCTTTAACTTGCATTGCCATATGGGAGCGGTCAAGGCGAGCCAGGTAACGCGTGACGATTCGGTCGCTAGCGTGTGCCATCTCGACGTTTGCCGTTGGCAGCGACTCGCGTAATGGCGCCTTGGGGAAATATATGGCGTCTTCGTCAGCGTCGAACGTAATCGGCGCACCAAAAAATTTCGTGAAGTCCCTCGTTCGTTTCGGTGCCGGTCGGCGCAAAGATACACCTAAAGGATTGAACTGTTTGGCGTAAGAGAAGCGGCTTAATAAGATAATGGTCGCAAACAACGTGTCATACATCTCATCGGTCGCTAGCAGTGGTTTCAATTTGTGTAGGGTCAAACGCGTTGCATTGCCTAGTTCGTCAAGACTCAGCCTTTCGATATCATTCACCACCCGATAATAACGAACCAGCCTTCCTAAGGCCTCTGCGAGGTTATCGCTGGCGAGCCACGCAAATCCAAGTGCATGCATTGCGGAGGGGTGCCAGAAGCTCGCCACCTTTAGTCCAAGACCGGGATCACCCGTTGCCGCCCGAGCGAGTTTCCATAAGCGGTAGCTCGCACGGGCCGAATAACGTGAACCTGACTCGTGCAGCTGATCAGGATCAAGTCCTGCTTCGATAAATATCGCCTCGGGGTCGAGGCCATAGTCCTCAAGTGTTCGCCACATCATAAGCTCAACTGACGCGAGAGAGGTGTAATACATAGGTTAATAATTCATGCTGAAAGTCAGTGTCACTATTAAACGCAAAAGGGATTGCGGGTAGGGATAACGGTTTGGCATGAACGGATTAACCTGTTTTTCGAAGCGGCGATATCGTAGCACATCAAATGAAATACAGGTTTTGATGGAGTTCGAAATGACCCCTACTACACTGGTAATGCAACGCACCCTGCGAAGCCCAATTTATTTTGTCGGCATTGGATTACACTCGGGACAACGTGTGTCCATGGTGGTGCATCCTGCATGCCCTGACAGCGGCATCACCTTCATTCAAAAAATGAAATATCATGCACACGCGGCTATTCCAGCGACCTGGGAGCACGTCGTCAATACGGATATGTGCACCGTTGTCGGCAATGAAGCCGGCGCAACGTTGAGTACAGTGGAACACATTATGGCCGCGCTCAGTGGCAATTACATCGACAATGCTGTCATTGAGATCAATGGCACGGAAGTGCCGATTCTCGACGGTAGTGCAATGCATTTTGTCAATGTCATCGCGCGCACTGGAACACTCATGCAACCTTCGCCTCGAAAAGCGCTGCGTGTATTAAAGCCAGTGTGTGTGAATCAGCATGAGCGCTGGGCGCGACTGGAACCTTCACCGACACCTCGCTTTACCGTCGAAATCGACTTTTCCGCTAAAGCGGTTGGTCGCCAACAGTTCACCCTTGACCTGGTTGGTGAGGGATTCGTCCAACACGTCGCGTCAGCGAGAACATTCGGCTTTCTTCACGATATTCAGAAGTTGAGAAATAAAGGTCTCGCCGCCGGTGGCTCCCTCAAAAACTCCATTATCGTGCATGACGATCAAGTTTTGAACAAAGAAGGCCTGCGCTTTGATGACGAGTTCGCCCGCCATAAGGTTCTCGATTGCGTCGGGGATATTGCGCTGGCCGGTGCGCCTGTCCTCGGCCATTTAACCACATACAAACCTGGTCATTCACTTAATCAGGCACTGCTCCAGGCGCTAATGACTCAGCCACAATCTTGGGATTGGATCAATCTGCAAACGACCGATATCAATCTGGCTGCTCCCTTACAAACATTATCATCGCGACCTGCGCACAGTGGAAGGTTTCAGTCTGGCCGATTCATTGTCGCCAGCAAACAAAGGGGCGGCTTGTAAAATTCAGGATCGGGTTCGCTTACCTCGACACAAAACAGTAATAGCGCATGACTACCCTGGGGCTGGCACATAACATGTGTAAAGGGCAAAATTGTCTGCAAGACCCTGTTGTTTGCATATTCAAGCCCGCTTTAAGCGGCACGCGACACATGCTTACCAGAGAGATTTAGTCTCGATATGTTTCGATGGTTACTGCTGTTTTACCTGATTGTCACGGCCCTGTCCGTGTCCTTCCAGGCTGTCGCCCAGGACATTTCAAAGTTTGACCCCGACGACGTCAACGTCAGTTATATCTATGCCGCTCTCATGGGCAGCGGCACCTATAAGATCGACGATCGCCGGATTTCTATGTTGCGCATTCCCATCAGCCTCTCGCAGCGAGAACCAACAAAGGAAAGCGCCGGGATAAAATGGTATAGCCCAGTCGTCATCGGTTATGACGGCGTCACGGATAATGACTGGTTAGGTCGGTTTCTGGACGAGGATCTGGTGACGCTGACAGTTCTTCCAGGATTCGAGTACCAGATACCGGTTAGTAATCACTGGACGATAAAGCCTTTTAGCCATCTTGGCATGGCCCAGGATTTTGTCCGGGAAAAAACCATCCTAATGGCTGTGCTGGGCCTGCGCGGGCTGGGCACCTGGAAACAGCCGGACGGCTGGGAGTTTCGCTGGGGCAATGCCATACGCTTCGCCGCCGAACACCAGCTCAGTTCTGTGTATCATCAGGAGTTTGCGCTGCTAGAAACCGGGATCGATTTCCGTCGCAGCACTAAATTTGAAATGTTCGGAAGCAGGATAAACGCTGGAGCCTATTACCTATTCCAGTATTTCGTTCCCGACCTGGACTTTGCCGAGACTCCGTCTCGCAAGTCCGACATAGAAATGCTGCACGAGATAGGTATTTCGGTGGGTCTGAAAAAACCACGCAAACTGCTCGGTTTGAATATGACCCAAGTACGCGTCGGTTACAAACGCGGAGATGTTTTCAATGGCTGGACCTTGGGCATTGATTTTCCGTTCTAATCCGGCAGTGTCCGGGTACCGACCCGACCTGGAAAACATCCCATCTTGTGCTTGTCGCGCAAGCTCTTTTCCAACAAAGAATCATGGTCACCGAACAAAAGCCCTGACATACTGACTTCCAGTGGCTCTTCAATCATGAGCACCTTTCCTTACAAAGTACGGAGCCCGTAACGCAGCGCTAATGCGTTACGGGCTGCCATCAGTCTCAGGTTGTTGCCGAGCTAGTCAACACCATCGTCCACGGTCTTGGGGCTCAGATAGTGCTTTTCCGTGAGCCCGCGCTTTCGCATCGCAATACCGGTGAGGCACTCGCGCACGACGCGGTTCGCGTTGAGGCCGGAGACGTAGGTCGGGTCGCGCTCCGGGGCGAATTCGACCAGGTCGAACCCCACCACGTTACTCTCGGCGCATAGTCGACGCACCAGCGGAAAGGCCTCGCGCGGCGTCAAACCGCCGGGCTCCGGTGTTCCCGTGCCGGGGGCAAAGGCCGGATCGAGGGTGTCGAGGTCGAAGGAGACGAAGAGATACTCTGGCCCGTCCTTGGCCTCCTGGATGACATCTTCCATCACCGCGTCCCAGCCGCGCCGCTCGACCTCCGCCATGGTGTGGTAGCGGAACTCATTCTCACGCATCCAGTCGAACGAGTGCTCGTCCGGGTAATAACCTCTCAAGCCCACCTGGATGTAGTTTTTTCCTGGAACGTGTCCCTCGTTGATGAGTCGCTTCACCCAGGCGCCGTGGGTAATCAGATGGCCCATGAGCTGGGTCGCATCATAGTGCGCGTCGAAGTGGATCACGCCCACGTTGCCCTTGCCGTAGACGTCAGCCAAACCTGCGATATTGGGATAGGACAGCGAGTGATCGCCGCCTATGATGATCGGGATTGTATGTTCACCATTTTTCAGCTTGACGCCCGCGATATCGGCTACATATTTGCGAATCTCGTGCACGCTGCGCTCTGTGCTGAGGGGGTCGACGGGTGCATCGCCGTAGTCGACGATGGTCAGATCCAAGAAAGGATTGACTAACGTGTGCATGTGAGGCATCGAATAGGCCCCCCACGCCTGGTACTCGCCGCGCTGCTCACGAAAAGCTGCCGGGCCGCGGGAGGCTCCCCGCGACCCCAGGCCCATGTCCGTAAGCGCACCCATGATCGCGACATCCACCTGGCCCGCCTCGAGATCCTCGGGCACTAGCGCCACCGGCAGCCTGAAGAATGTTGGGATGCCCTGCCAGCCCAGTCCTCCCGGAAACCGTTGAATGTTGATCGGGCCGGGCTCCCGCCCCTCGCTGAGGTCGTCTCGGATCTGCTTCCAAACATTATAAGTGGGATCATCCTTATTCAGTGGAATGACTGGCTCGACTCCCTCCGGCGCCGGTGCGGGGATTTCCAGTGTATCGTCAAGGAATGCAAAGGCTGCAATTGGGATCGAAAGCAGCATGATGCTGATTAGCAATGGTATAGTTTTCATCACGTTATGTCCTCATGTTATTAATTTTACTCACAACTCGTTAGTATCTGGGGCGACAGATAAAAGCACTATGACTTAAAAACACCTTTGTACTTCTTCATCTACCCGATAAACTAATAATACGAATTTAGTCTCGCCCAATGTTTAGATTGAACCCCATCGTTGATACAGATCAACTACAAACACTCTTGCTTTGTCGATCACTTCCTGCTTGTTTGACCTGATAAGTCATTGAAGTGGCTGAAACTTTCAATAGTGCAAAGGATAACAACGGGTCCAAACAGAAAGCTATGAAAAAACGGCAAGTCCGATGTCCGAAAGTTTAATTAAATCAATTGAAACTTCGGACTATGAGGAGTTTTCGGCTCAACAGGAAGGTTGGGATGCCTGCTATCGGCCACTGAAGGTCGAGGCATTCGCCGCTCGAATGAAAGTAGCTCGAATTGGCGGTATCCAGGTGGATCTGGATTCTTACAAAGGCGGACTCGAGATCACAGCCACAAGTCCAAAGGACGCAATTGGTATTGGTGTGCCATTCGATGGCGCAGCTTCTTATATCTCTCAGGGAGTTGAAATATCCAAGCAGAGTATCGATGTTTATGGCTCCGCCAGAGAGATCCATGCAGTAACAAAACCAGGATCATCCTTGCTGACGTGCTGTATCGACAAAGGCGCTATT
>JAHEKE010000090.1 GCA_024638505.1 Gammaproteobacteria bacterium
GGGTAGAAAGTATGGCGATACCTCATAACTCTAATGGCTCCAACGGCCAGATGTTTAAACTCGAAGACTGGGCTGGAAATCCACTGGATGACGATTATGCGAAGCAGCGCATCCGAAATGAACCTATTGTTGAGATTACTCAGATAAAGGGCACATCGGAAACCCACCCGGTTCTGTCGACGAGGGATGAGTGGGCAGGTTTTGAAATCATGCCTTATCGAGTGGGGACTAACGTCCTAAGTCAGCTTGAAGGATCTTACGTGCGTGACGCATTGCTAAACGGCATAGCATTGGAGCAAGCGGGTATGACGAACCCGTATCAGTTTGGGTTTATCGGCTCAAGCGATACGCATACAGGTGCGAGTGAAGTTGACGAGCAAGACTTCAGTTCAAAGTTGGGTCTGCTGTCAGGCACGGCAGAACAGAGAGGTTCCGTGCCGCAAACAGGTGTAGCCGCGGAGGTTGGCTACCAGGCCATGAAGTTAATGGGGCGTGGTGGTTCGCGAACTAGAATTAACGGCAGCATTTTTGCAGACGGTGCAAACCCTACGTTCGGTGCTTCAGGACTAGCAGCAGCATGGGCAGAAGAAAACACCAGGGAATCACTTTATAGCGCGTTTCGAAGAAAGGAAGTGTTTGCGACCTCGGGGCCTCGTATTCGGATACGATTATTTGGGGGTTACGGTTTTGATGAAAGCATGCTTACAGCGGTCGATGGTATCGAGCGAGCGTATGCTCAAGGCGTCACAATGGGAGGGACACTCTCGCCAGCTAATTCCACTAAAGACAAACAGGTCGACAAGTCTTCTGTGCCGGGTTTTATTGTTATGGCGTTAGCAGACCCGGAAAGTGCCCCGTTGCAGCGTTTACAAATCGTGAAAGGCTGGGTTGACGCAGACGGGACTCACGAGAAGGTGATTGATGTCGCGTGTGCGGGCGGCGCAAAGGTGAATTTGGGAACAGACCGTTGTCCTGACAATGGTGCAAAGGTGGATATCAGTGATTGTTCGATCAACGCGGGAACAGGATCAGCTCAACTATCTGCGTTGTGGCGTGATCCAGAGTTCAGGCCGGAACAACGCGCTTTTTACTATGCGCGTGTCATCGAGAATCCAACCTGTCGCTGGTCAACCTGGGATGCAATTCGCGCTGGCGTAGCGCCACGCCCGGATCTTCCTCGTACGATCCAGGAGCGTGCCTGGTCCTCGCCTATTCATTACGTACCAAATAGCGTTGCGGGTAGATAGTCAGAGACCTCCAAAGCTCGCAATGAAATCATGAAAAAAGGAACGAGGAGTATGAGAAAAGCTCTGTTTACAGTATTGGGATTGAATCTGGTTCTGGAAGGGCTGACATCAGCCAGGTTAGTCTTTCTTCCTTTCCGGTTAGAGGAATTTGATGCGTCGACACACGGGGGGCTTGTTCTTTATGGTTTTGCAGCCCTGTCGGCGGCGGCAAGCATTGTCTGGTTCTTAAAGTATAGCGACACCGAATCGAGTTTAGCTCTGGGCCTGGGGCTTCTCTCGACATTTCATATTTGTATGGTTATCGCTTGCCTCATGATATCCATGATCCCTGGTGTAGTAGGGCATGGACTGCTGTTTGCAGCGTTTGTGTTTCTGTTTGTTAATCGAAGTAAATGTTTGCGAGTGGCAGAGGAGTAAGAGGAGATCGGAGCGGCTAAACTTCTATTGTCTGTTCAGCCGTGACAGATCCGTGGCATTTAACATCGCCAGTGCCAGCCGATCGCTGGCTTGACGCACTTCTTCGGATGCCGGTTCCAGCATGGCCAGATTATGAAACTCACCTGGGTCGTTGGTTAAGTTATAAACCTCTTTTTCGCCGCTGGAATAGAGCGTGGTGCGATGGGTTGCGGTGACCAGAGTGCGAACTTTGTGAGGCACTCTGGCCACATGCTCATTCATGGGCAGGTCTTCTTCTATAAATACCTGATCCCGTACGCTCGTCGCGGGGTCAGAGAGTACCGGGACCATGCTAACCCCCTGCATATGATCAAACTCTTCCAGCCCGGTTAGCTCCAATACCGTCTGGGCAAGATCAAGACTGGAGACCAGAGAGTTGCTTCTGGCCGCATCGATCTGAGGACCTTTCACTGTCATGGGTACCCGGATACAGCCCTCATAATGCATCACGCCCTTAAGCATCAAACCATGATCGCCAAACATGTCGCCGTGATCACTGGTGAAGATAACGTAGGTGTTGTCAGCCTGGCCGCTGGCTTCAAGCGTTTGCAGTACCTGTCCGATACCTTCATCGATCATCTCGATCATGCCGTACTGGGCAGCAAGGGCTTCTTTCAACTGGGTTTCATTGATCCCGAACATCTGGACGGGATTGCCGCGCGCATCGAACGAATGAAACAGCTTCAGGTGCGCAGGTACTTCTCCCAGCGGCTGCGTGAAACTGTCCGGAAGCTGCATGTCAGCAGGGTCATAGGCATCCCACCACTTTCCCGGCGGCGTAAAGGGGTGATGGGGGTCGGGAAAGGAGCATTGCAGGAACCACGGCTGTTCATTCGACTGCTCGGCGATAAACGCGGCAGATCGTTCAGAGATAAAGGTCGTGGAATAATACTCTTCGGGTAACGACGGTTGACGAACTTGCCACCAGCTTTCGGACTTCTTAAGCGGCTCGCGGCTGGTCAATTCCTCGTGACTGGCACCCTTGTCCCGCGCCCAAAGGTAATGGTGGCCGCCAACCGAATCACCATGGCCGATTGAAAACTCTGCCTGCTTGAAGCCATAAAAGTCGTCGATTACCGGTGCTTGGTGCAGATAGCGATCCGGGTGTTCAAGGGTGTCCCAACCTTCTTCGAACACATCGGTGTAAGCGGGTTCCTTTTCCATAGGCAGCGCAGTAAACCGACTCATGCCGTACTGGATATGTGCCTTGCCCACCAGTCCAGTGTGATAACCGTTCTTTGCCAATAACTTAACAAAGGTATTAGTGTTTGGTGGCAGGGAGCGATCATTGAAGAGTACCCCGTGGGAGGTCGGCATGCGCCCCGTTAGAATAGAACACCGGTTTGGCATACAAATGGGATTCGCCACATATGCCCGGTCAAACACTCTGGACTCTCCAGCCAAGCGATCAAGATTAGGCGTCCTCACCTGCTGATTGCCCCCGAAACCGACATGATCAGCCCGGTGCTGATCCGTCATAATCAACAAGATGTTCGGTCGCATCGATTACCTCCAGCTATTGAGATCCTAAGAGAAACAAACCCGGTACTCACGCGATGACAGCGCCAAGGGCCGTTATCTAAGAGCACGGTGCATGCCGTCCTCGATCGGAACGGTCTGGTGAAGCGTCGTAAGCGCCGGCGCTACAAGGCCAAGGGAACCGCGCTTAAGCACGTTAAGCAGCCCAACCCAAAGCTCCTAGGATTCTGTTGATTCGGATTCATCAACTAGCCGCTTGACAGAGGGCACATGGTATTGACCGTCGGCAAACCTGACAATGCCTTCCTCATCCCACTGACGAAAAACCCGGTTCACCTGCTGTCTCGAGCCGCTGGCCAGTTTGGCGAAATCGCTCTGGGACAGTGTTGTTTCCAGATAAGCAGACTGTCCTTCCCGGCGACCACTAAGCGCTATCACATTGAGCAATCGGGTAGCCACTCGGGCTTTTAGCGGGTAGAAAAGCATGGATGCCATCAGGTTGCACAGCAGACGAACGTAAAGAGACTGATCGGCAAAAAGATTCTTGTATATCTCGGGAAACTTTTCGGCCGCTGCCCTCACGACTGTTGCTGGGATCTCAACAATTTCAGAATCAACCAGAGCTATTGCATCAGCGGTTCTTGGGGCAGCATCCGTCAGAGACGTCCCACCGAACCACATCCCTTTGCTCACGTCTACCAATATGAATTCATCACCGGTTTTCGCTGGAACGGACATCCGCACTTGCCCGGACAGCAGCCCATAAAAGCTACTAGAGGGGTCTCCAAGGCGGAAGATGTAACTCTTGCGAGAGTCTGATCTGAATGTCGCATGTTCCAACATGCTGTCCAGAGCTTCACCGCTGACATTGCTGGTCCAGCTTGCGTTTTCAAGTAAATTTCTTGCGTCTTCTAATTTGTCCATGAGCGGAGGTTTTTACGAAGTTGTCTCTTAGGTGACAAGTCAGCCTGAACCATCTCTGGTTTACTAGACTAGCTTATCAACCGATGTAATCAAGAAACATTGTGTCTGAACAGCTAGAGAAGAAGAAACCTGGATTTGATAAGGAAGTCCTGCGCCGCAAAAATTCAAGGGGTAAGAAACGCTATGCCTGAACTCGAAGTTGATTTTTACTTTTCTTTCCGCAGCCCCTGGTCCTACTATGCCGCGGCACAGCTATATGACTTACAACAGGAATACGCCCTGCGCGTGAATCTTCTGGTGGTTAACCCCATCTATATTCGCTACAACGAGTTTTTCGACAACTCGCACGAAAAATGGGGTACTTACTTCCTGACGGACCTGATGCGTTATTCTGAGTACCGTGGCTTACCGATAGGTATGCCACGGCCAGATCCGATCAATCAGACGTTAGCTGCCGACGATCCCGGCCACCTGGTAAATAAGTTGAGCCCGCTGGGGCTCGCAGCGACTGCCGCAGGGCGTGGCATTGAGTTTGCCCGGGAGGTTTCGACCATCGTGTGGGACGGACAGGTCGACGGTTGGGATCAAGGCGATCATCTGAATTTGGCCGCACAGCGCGCGGGGCTTGAGTTGCCAGCGCTGCAACAGTGGGTCACCGATAACGACGATCTCTGGCGACAGCAACTGCTCGCCAATGACAGCGCTTTGGAAGAGTATCATTGGGGGGTGCCCACCATGGTGTTCCAGGGAGAACCCTTTTTCGGTCAGGATAAAATTGAGCTCCTGCTGTGGCGCATGCAACAAAAAGGGCTGGAGAGAATAGGCAAGACTTAATTCTAGTAGCGCGTGTATCTCTTCTTCTACCAAAGACCGACTATCGTTAACGTGCTGGTCCTCGATGAGCGTAATCACCCTGACCGACTCAGCACAGAGAGCGCAAACTCCAATGCCATTTTTGCGTGGCCAGAAAATTTCTGTGTCACCTAAGTGACGAGATCGGTAACTCGCGGTGCCGCAGTTCAGCGACCTGCTTTATTTGTTCTGCTGTCACGTAGCTGACAAGTCGATTCCTGGCTTTTCTGATTTACTGGTTCCAAACGTGATCTAGCGCTGTAGCTGACACGAAGTTGTCCCTGAAATTTAGACGAGACACCTGGGCATTCTGAATATGAACCAGACAACGCTTTACGGAACGCCGGTCTCTCTATACACCGGCCGCGCCAGAAGCTACCTGATAAAAGCCGGAATTGAATACCGCGAAATCACACATAGCTCGGCACATTACCGGGACGAGGTACTACCCAAGGCGGGCGGGCGACGGGGGATCCCGACGATCGAGCTGGGAGATGGGACCGTCATCCGTGACGGCGCTGCGATCATCGATCATTTTGAAGCAACAAGTGGCCACTCCTTCTCTCCCAAATCGCCGAAACAACGCATCTTGAGCAGATTGTTTGATGTCATCGGATCCGATGGGCTGCTGCGTCCTGCCATGCACTACCGCTGGAGCTTCCCGGAGGAAAATCGCGAATTCGTGATGTTCCACTTCGAGTCGATAATGCCCGCCGGACCAGAGCGCTCGCAACAGGCTGCGACCGCCGCAGACCTCGCGAAGGCGGCTGGCGGTGCATTTGGCGTGGTGCCTGAAACGATGGAACTGATCGAGACCCTGTACCTGGAGTTGCTGGGCAAACTGGACAGTCATTTTGGCCAGCACCCTTATCTGCTCGGCGGCAGGCCCTGCATCGGCGACTTCGGGATGATCGCTCCACTCTACGCCCACCTGGGCCGTGACCCGAAACCACTTTCAATCATGCAGGCAAACGCCATTCGAGTGTTTAGATGGGTCGAACGGATGAATCGACCTGAGCCGGACGCAGGAGAGTTCGAAACCCAGAGTGATGCCTATCTGTCAGACGATCAGGTGGCAGACAGCCTGATTGATCTTCTCAAGCAAATCGCCATAGATTTCATGCCCGAAACAAGAGCCGCAGCAGACTGCATCAATCAGTGGATTGAAGACCAACAAGAGCTCGCACCGGGAACGCCTATACCGAGAGGGGTTGGTATGGGCTCGTTCACGGTAAGGGGTGTTACGATCAACGCGCTCGCACAACCTTACCGATTCTTTCTCCTCAAGCGGGTACAGGATGAGTTTGCGCTGCTCGACGACGCGTCACAGCAGGAAGTTCAAGCACTGCTGGCCGCGTGTGATATGTCCGACGCCCTGAATATCAGGCTAACCCGGGAAGTCGGACTGAGTAACAACCTCGAAGTGTGGCTATGATCAGATGAAAAAACTAGGGGTAGTAGTGGTGCTTGTCGCGGCCGGCGCCTGGGCCTGGTCGCAGTACTGGTATTACCTGCCGGGCCTCATCTCGGACATTGTCTCGCCGGTTGGGGAGTTCCAGGAAGTGACATGGCAGCAGGGACCCGCGGCAGCGCCGACCGGAGAACAGCCACCGAACATCATCCTGATCGTTGCTGATGACCTGGGATTCAATGACATCACCTTCTATGGCGGTGGCATTGCTGATGGCAGTGTCCCGACACCCAACATCGATGCGATCGCGGCCGAAGGCATTCACTTTACCAATGGCTATACCGGTAACGGTACCTGTTCACCATCGCGGGCGGCGCTGTTGACCGGGCGGTTTGCGACTCGCTCTGGTTTCGAATTCACACCTGCTTCGCCAGCATTCATGACCGGATTCGAATCATCTGATCCGATGGGTTTGCCGAGTGAAGAGCTGACGCTGCCAGAAATGCTCGCCACGAAGAACTATCACTCGGTTGCTGTGGGCAAGTGGCACCTCGGATCGTCCGAAGGCTCTCTTCCGCTGGATCAGGGGTTTGATGAGTTTCTCGGGATACTGCCAGGTGCCGCGTTGTTCATGGCCGAAGATGACCCGGACGTGGTCAACTCTTACCAGGACTTTGATCCCATTGACCGGTTCCTGTGGGCCAACATGCGTTTCGCCGTGCGTCATAACAATGGCCAGCGTTTTGCGCCTGATTCACATATGACGGACTACTTCTCGCGCCACGCCGTGAAAGTGATCGAGGCCAACCGGCACCGCCCGTTCTTCCTGTACCTGGCCTACAACGCGCCGCATACGCCATTGCAGGCCGAACGTGCTGATTACAACGCACTCGATCATATTGAAAACCATACGGAGCGCACCTACGCCGCCATGCTGAGA
>JAHEKE010000091.1:0-5396 GCA_024638505.1 Gammaproteobacteria bacterium
GTTGGATGCATATGGCGCGGCTGTGTCGGAACCGTTTGTGGTCACCGATAACGGTGGTCAGCGCCTTTGCGACGTCAAGCGCGAATTGATCGTGAGGGATTAGCGAGTAGCGAAAAATCCGGAAGCCCCTTGACGGTCGATCGCATTAGTTGGTGCAGGTCGAGAGCGGGCGCCCTGGCCGCGATTAATCGGAGCTGTCCTGATTACGTTGATTCGCCTGATCCGCATGATGAAGTTAGGACAGGTTTGGCCGAGGACAGATGTGGAGTGAGAGGAGCAGCATTCACCGCCGGCATCTGGTACGTATTCAACGATATTTTTTATGAGGACCGGGACATGACAAATACAGAACCGAAAGTAAGCTCGACCCTCGATTTTTCGGCCCAGGGCAAGCACCACGGCTACCTGAGCATCCCCCATTCACGTAACGATTCGGGTTGGGGCGCGGTGCATCTGCCCATCGTTTCGATCCGCAACGGCGAGGGACCGACGATGGTTCTCACCGGCGGCAACCACGGTGACGAATACGAGGGCCCGATTGCGCTGATGAAACTGGCAAGAACCCTTAACGCCGGCGGCATCAGCGGCCAGGTCATCATCATTCCGGCACTCAACTTCCCGGCCGTGATGGCCGGCAACCGGGTGTCGCCGATCGACGGCGTCAATATGAACAGAGCCTTCCCCGGCAGACGCGACGGCTCTGTTTCATCGATGATCGCCCACTTTGTTCACCACAAGATCCTGCCTTTGGCCGATGCCGTTCTGGACATTCACTCCGGCGGCAAGACCATGATGTTTTCGCCTTTCGCCTGTTATCACCGGATCGCCGATGCCGGAGTCATGGAACAGGCAAAGCAGGCGATGCTGGCTTTTGGGGCCCCGGTCAGCCTGGAACTGGTGGAACTGGACGCGGAAGGCATGCTCGATACCGCCGTGGAGGATATGGGCAAGATCTTCGTCGGCTGCGAACTCGGCGGGGGAGGTACGACAACCACGCACACCGTGTCCATCGCCGAAACCGGGGTCAGGAACCTGCTTGCGCATTTCGAGATCATTGCTGGAAAACCCCAGAGCCGCGAGGACCGCGGGCTGCCATCGACCCGTATGATGCACATGCCGGATTCTAATTGTTTCGTGATTTGTGATGATACCGGCATCTACGAGGCGCTGATCGATCTTGATTCACCAGTCGATACTGGTGACGTCATCGGTCAGGTGCATTTTCCGGAGAAACCAGAGCGCACGCCCGAGGTTTATCGTGCGGCCCGGGCCGGCACCCTGATCGGACGCAGCCACAAAGTACTGGTCGGTCCTGGTGATTTCCTGGCACTGATCGCTGCCGATATGTGATCGATCGGCAGTATCAAGGCATTAAAAATGTCCGAGACGCTCCCCGCCCAGGCACGAGTAGTCGTCGTCGGTGGAGGCATTGCCGGCAGCAGCGCGGCATACCACCTGACCAAGTTCGGCATCGAGGACGTCGTCTTGCTCGAACGCAACCAATTGACGTCTGGCACGACGTGGCATGCCGCGGGCTTGATCATGCAGCTGCGCTCGAGCCATGCGATGACCGAGCTGGCCAAATATAATGTTGAACTCTATTCGAGCCTGGAAGCCGAGACCGGTCAGGCGACGGGTTTCAAGCAGAACGGTACGCTCGGTGTGTGCCGCACCAAAGATCGTCTGTTTGAGACCCGGCGCGTGGCATCCATAGCCAAGAGTTTCGGCATCGAAGCCCATATGATCAGTCCAGCAGAAGCCCGCAGCGTATATCCCGTCATCGATGAAAGTATTATCGAAGGCGCCATTTATATTCCAAAAGATGGGCAAACGAATCCCATCGACACCACCATGTCGCTGATTGCGGGAGCCAGGCAAAAAGGCGCACGCGTTTTCGAAAACGCGCCCGTCGAAAAGTTAGAGCGCCTGGTGTCGGGTGAATATCGTATCGAAACCGGTGGTGCAGTCATTCAGTGTGAAATCCTGATACTGGCTTGCGGTTTGTGGACCCGCACGCTTGCGGCCCAGCTGGGTGTCAACGTACCGCTCTATCCATGTGAACACTTTTACGTGGTGACGGAAGTCATGGATTTCGTTGTCCCGACGCTGCCGGTTCTTCGCGATACCGACGGTCATGTCTATGTGAAGGAAGACGCCGGAAAGCTTTTAGTGGGAGCGTTCGAACCGCAGGGCAAGCCCGTGCGCATGGAACAGCTGCCCGCCGAAACCGCCTTCATCGAGTTGCCGGAAGACTGGGATCATTTCGAACTGCCATTCACCAAGGCAGTTGAGATGATACCTGCCCTGGCAGACGCCGGCATCAGCAAATTCTTGAACGGGCCGGAAAGCTTTACTCCGGACCTGTTGTTCGCATTGGGCGAAGCACCGGGTATGCCGAATTGCTATGTTTCTGCTGGCTATAACTCCGAAGGCATCGAATTCAGCGCTGGCGCTGGACGAGCGCTTGCCGAGTGGATCGTCGAGGGCGAACCGACCATGGATATTTCGGCGGTCGACGTTGCGCGCTTCCACCCGTTTCAAGGCAATCCAGAATATTTGCATGACCGCGTTGGCGAGGTGCTTGGCCTGCATTACAGGATGCATTGGCCGCATCATCAGAAGGAATCGGCGCGCAATGTACGTAACAGCGTCTTACACGATCGATGGGCCGCGCTGAACGCCAGTTTTGGCGAGGCCATGGGCTGGGAACGCCCCATGTGGTTCGCACCGGAGGGCGCCTACAACACCAACGTGTATTCTCATAAACACCCAAACTGGTTCGACCACACGGCGATGGAATGCAAAGCGGCGCGCGAGACGGCTGTGATTCTGGACCAGAGCTCGTTCGGTAAACACCTCGTTCAGGGCCGCGATGCCTGCGCCTTCCTGCAGTGGGCTTGCGCCGCCAACGTCGACGTGCCTGTGGGCAAACTGGTCTACACTCATATGCTGAACAGCCGCGGTGGCATCGAGACCGATATCACCGTCAATCGGCTCACCGAAGACCGCTACCTGATCATCTCATCAGCCACCACTCACCCCCGCGACAAGGCCTGGATCGAGCGGCACATCACAGACGATCAAAGAGTGATGCTGACGGATGTGACGTCGGGCTATACCGTGCTTTCCCTGCAAGGACCTGGATCCCGCGACATATTGTCCAGGGTGACCGACGCAGACCTCGGCAACGAGGCATTTCCGTTCGCGGCCTCGCAACAGATCGACGTCGGTTACGCCCGCGTGATTGCCAACCGGCTTACATATGTGGGCGAATTGGGATGGGAGCTTCACATTCCGACGGAATTCGCGCAAAGTGTCTTCGACGCGGTTATGGACGCCGGCGCTGATCTAGGACTTAAACCGGCCGGTTATCACGCGCTGGAGCATCTCCGATCGGAGCGGGCCTATCGTGAGTACGGAATGGAGTTGACGCCGGAGGACACACCGTTCGAGGCTGGGCTCGGGTTCACCGTCGATTTGGGCAAAGCGGGGGGCTTTATCGGGCGCGAGGCGCTTTTGCGCCAAAAGGAGGCCGGTCTCCCCAGCAAACGGCTTGTCATGTTCAGGCTGAAGGACGCAGAGCCGGTCCTGTTTCACGAGGAGATCATCAGGCTGAATGGTGATATCGTTGGCTACATCACCTCCGGCGCGTTCGGCTTTACCCTGGGAAGGTCGGTCGGCATGGGCTATGTCAACCATGCGGGCGGGGTGACCAAGGATTTAATTGCAACTGGCCAATGGGAGATCGAAATTGCGTGCGAACGCTATCCGGCGGAAGCCTCTCTTCGGGCCTTCTTCGATCCGACCGGTGAACGGGTGAAGGGGTAGCTGCACGTCGGTAAGGAAATACGACATCGGGTCTAGGCGACAGCGATCGAAGCTTAACAGTGGGTCAGAACCGATCGCCATCAAGAAAGCGGGGTGAGGCGCTGTTCCAGCAAGTGCAATCCTTGTTTGCACGGAATCTGGAATGGCATAGCACGGCGTTTTTGCTGATCGCGGGTCTAAAAGAGTCTAAACAGCATAATGCCAACCCCACGCGGCGCAATCGATCAGGGCATAGCGGGCCCGGCAAGCTTCCCATAAAACTGGTTTTATGGGAAAATAGTGGAATGAAGACGACGCTTGAATTACCAGACCAGCTTATGAAGCGTATCAAGATGCGGGCAGTAGAGCGCAATCAGAAGCTCAAGGATGCGGTGGCACAGCTGCTTGAACTCGGGCTGTCGAGCGCATCGAAAGAAAAAGTATCAGTTCGTTCTCCAAGGCCGGTACGGCTCAAAAAACGTGGACGGCTTAAATTCGAGGATATCGAATCGGCGATCGCGGGCGGGCGCGATTAATAACCGGCTGTACCTTGGTCGTCATAGACACAAACATCCTGGCGTACCTACTGATCGAGGGCGATCAAACAAAACAAGCACGAGCTCTATTTGCGCAAGATTCGGAATGGCATAGCGAGGCGTTCATTCTGATAGAGTTCTCTAACATCATCGCCACTTATCAACGAACGGGAGACCTCACACAGACGCAGGCGGAGCGTCTGTTGCGCCAAGCCGAAACGCTCATGCGAGGTTTAATCGATGTACCGCACATCGCGGCGCTTCAGACTGCTCGGAAATTCTCAGTTTCCGCGTATGATGCGCGGTTTTTAGTTGCTGCGGATAGTCTTTCGGAGCGGCTGGTCACCGCGGATGCCAGATTGCGCGATTCGGCACCTGGGCTTACCCAGTCTCTTGTCGGCGCACTTGCCAGCTGAACTTGTGCTCTCCCTGAACCATCATTTGACCTTCAGCCACTGAGTGCTGCCACAGACCCCGACGTTAAGGCCTCTTCAGCCAGCACGCGCTTCCGCGTGACTTGGTTTCTTCCAGACGAAAAGTGCGCGGAACCGGCCCACCATTCCGCGCCCAGCGTGTATATGGTGACCAGTAACGACACTTCGCCGGTGAGGAACAGCCAGAACACTAGCGAAGTCTGCTGACTGAAATCTGGTCCCCCTGACTATTAAAGCGGGGTCCTCGGCAGTTACCGCGTTGAATCCGTAACCCAATCCGGTCCTTCGATCACAATTAAATGCTTATCTTCTGTGCGGTTATTAGTTCACGCTTCATTGATCTCGACGTGGCCAGCAGCCGATCAGGCGACGGTGCGAGGTTGAGCCAGGCTCAATTCCAGATATACGATATGCCCTATCGGATCTGCCATTCCGGGGCGTTGTCCGGCCTCTCGAAAACACTGTAGGCGCCGACAAACGTATCGAGGCCATTGCTGTTGCGAAGCAGAAACGTCCGTCCGACCATCAATCCCAGCGGCACGGCCCACTTCTGGCCGGTGCTCGCGTTTCAGTTGTAGGTGATCGTGTTGTTGTAGCCCCCGTAGAAGGCCTGTTATGG
>JAHEKE010000091.1:5496-7218 GCA_024638505.1 Gammaproteobacteria bacterium
CGGGTTCAGCTGATTCTGGGTAGGCCTCAGCGGTTTCGCGGACACTACCCGAGCGACAAGCTCGACGGCCTTCCGCGTCGCCGGCTACAACCGGCTGATGAGCGTAATGTCTTATCCCGCGCTGCGAAATTGAGTTTGTGTAATCTCCGAGCCGCCATTGCGTCTTCTCGGCTGGTCGAGTGTTCCCTTTTAGTTAGCATCGGCTGCTTGTGAAGCGCGGTGTGGCCCGTGGATGCCTGTGAATCACTATGATGAACTTCTACCAAAACTATCTGAATGCTGATACGCTTTGTTGAGTAATTGGTACTGCGTTCCAAAATTCCAAAGTTCCAATGGTGCGAAACCGCGCTGAAGACCATTAAACAGTACACTAAAAAAGGGACTATAGAGTCATCAAGGATATAAAATAATTTAACAATATCAATTACTTGGGCCGTTAGCTCAGTTGGCAGAGCAGCTGACTCTTAATCAGCGGGTCGTAGGTTCGAGCCCTACACGGCCCACCAATAAATCAAGGGTCCATACCGGGCACATGGTTTACAGTTTATACCGGAGACATGGGTAACACTTTTGGCGCAAAGGGGTGGGTGGGCGTGTGTTTACCAAGTGCCTGGTGCGGAGTTTGTAGAATCGAGAAGATCTAAGTTTGTCCGTTTATCGCTTGCCAAACCGCTGCTGCGATGCAGCGCCCCTACGGGGTATGTCCGACTGGACACCAGGCGTACAGGTAACGCTTTTGAATGAATGAATCGACAGAGCTTACACTTCGGCCTAAAGATCTTTTGCGAATTCGCGCATGCGGCGGCGCATATCGTCATCCGGTAACCTGCCGGTTCCCGCCCCCATGTTGTCAACCAAGTGGCGGGGATTGCTGGTCGCTGGAATAACGCAGGTCACCGCAGGATGTGCGAGTATGTATTTGAGTGAAAATTGCGCCCAGCTCTCGCAGTCGAAGTCCACAGCCCAGTCCGGAAGAGCTTTATCTTTCACCCGGCTGAACAGCGCACCATTTTCGAATGGCCGGTTTGCAATTACTGCAATGCCCCGGTCTGCGGCGAGCGGCAGCAGCCGCTCTTCCGCATCAGGTTCTGTGAAAGAGTAGTTGAGCTGCACGAAGTCCAGCTGTTCCCTGCGCATGAGTTGCTCCAATTCCTTGAAGGCCGACACGCGAGAATGGGTTATGCCGATGTAGCGAACCCGACCGGCTTCCTTCCAGCGGTGTTCATTATCCAGCTGGGTTTTGACATCCACCAGACTGTGCACCTGGATTAAATCGAGCGGGCGCTTTTTTAACAGCCGTTCCGAAGTTTGGAATTGGTTCTCTCCGGACTGCCGTCCGCGGGTGCGCACTTTGGTGGCGATGAACGCCTTTTCAGTAATTCCTAGATCGTTCATGAGATTGCCCAGGACCTGCTCAGCATCACCGTAACCGGGGGCGGTATCGATCAGGCGCCCACCTAAGTCGATAAACAAGCGCAGTACTTCCCGCAGTTGTTCGATGTTTTCACCATCGGATTCGAATTCATCAGAGGTGCCAAGACCCACTGCCGGCAGGGTCTCTCCTGTGCTGGGAATGGCACGTGACAACATGGGCTGCTTCTGCGCTGCTCTGGGGCCAGCCATAGGCCAGGACAGGCCGGAAGCGAGCAGCAGTTTCAAGATGGTGCGCCTGTCGATTTGAGGGACGCGGTGCATATTCTGCATTTTACGCTGCAACCCAGA
>JAHEKE010000039.1 GCA_024638505.1 Gammaproteobacteria bacterium
CCGTGCGGGCCGCCAACTAATCTTACAGTTCTTTCAGCCATCTAAATGTCCCCCATCTGTTCCAAGGATGATAGTCATCCTAGTTAATTACATGTTACTGCTGTAATCCGTTACCTGGTTTACTCGTCAACGAAAAAGCCGAAACTTGTAAGCAAGCTTTTTCATGGGTTGTTTTTGGCCACTAATACCTCAATGCCGCGATCCTTTATCCACACGTTTATCCACATCGTGCTGCGAGCCGCCCCCATTTCTTAAGTTTCGAAGTATAGAAACGATAAACAGGTACAAACTTGGGCCCACCAGCATCAAAAAAAAGACGGGACTGGTGATAAACAGTTCGTCGCCCCAAAGGTATGTTTGCATTAGCTCAAACATCATGGTCTCCTTTGAGCATGCCTCATTGACAACTAATGGATCTTGCTCGCTTGACTAAGTTTAATGCGTAGCCTTAGTGCAGTAAGCGGAGCACATCATGTGGAACTGCCCACGCCGGTTCATGCACCCACAGCATTAAGGTCAACGACCAAAATATCATTCTCATCAAACACCCCGCTGTCCCAAAAAGACTGAATATCCGAATCCAGTGCAATATGCATGCCAATTAGCGGGATGATTGATGAGGCGCCGCATAAGTTGCGCTTCGACGAGCGAAGTCAATAATTATTAACGCCTTACTTACACTCCTGGAATGTAAAAATACCGAAACACTATTAACTGTTGTTTACAGGGCGAAAGCGCTTGTAAGCGTGACCGTTTCTGATCACATTTGTCTTTTAATCGGAGAGAGAGAAACTTAGGGTTGATAATCGATTCGTTGACTAATCGCAGACGCTTAACATAACTATGGTCTTTCTTGTGCAGGCTGATCCAGATGTGAAACGTTTGCGCAGTAACACTGAACCAGTATGTTTACACAGGTGCCGGAAAACCATTAATAGATACAGCTATTCATGCAACGTTAGTGTTCTTTATATAGTCAACTACCTCCCAATAGCACTATAAATTTTCAGCTGAGTGCAGCTTAGGCGTTAGCCCCCTAAGGGCCAGGTTTTGTCATTAGAAGATTTAAACACCATCGCTGTGTTAACCGGCGCTGGGCGAAACCCTTGTCACCGACCGTACTCCGTCATTCGCTGAAAATTCATCGTAAAAACTTTCCTTGAGTCACGGCTGACGCCATCGATACATCGCTGTACGGCATGGTTAACCCAACTTGACATCATCGAGGCCAACCGCCTGGAAGCACTCGTGAATTAGGCTAAGGTATTGAATCTGCGCAAATTTTTATTAATTGACTTGGCCGTTTTATGCACCCGCCTGGCGACACTGCTGTAAACCTGAGATTACCTTCGCCCCAGTGCTGATGCAGTACGCCCGAGAAAAAGCGCAGAAAAGCAGCATTCAATAGAGTTGGCACGTGTCTTGCGTCATAAACGCCCAGCACTGTGGGGGTGCTATGAGAAGTCAGCAAAAAGTACCAAAGTGGAGGAGTGTGACCATTGACTATCGATGCTATCAACCATCCATCGAGACAACTTTCCCCGCGGTGTGGTTCTTTAAATTCACATGCAGCTCGGAGGAAGTTGTAATGAAAACATCTGAAATTAATCCTCGGATTATGGTTGCGTTTACACGCGCAAAGATGGCGCTTAGGGACAAGCACCTTAAGGCCAAGCAAAAGGGTCTCACGACCGTTGAGTACGCTATTGCCGGGTCTTTGGTAGGGCTGGCTGTTGTTGGGGCATTTACCGCCCTGGGCAACGCAGTCGGTAATGCTATCGATTCTATGACAAACGTCATTAGCTGATGATGGCAGGCGACAGAGCGGGCGATTGCCCGCTCTGCTTCGTTTCACTATAAATTTTTAAAGGGCGGTTAGAACTGTGGAACACTTAGATGTCGACAACAGAGATTATTTAAACGAGCCAGCGAAGGTCGCGGCCGCAATGAAAAAATCTGCCGACAGGCCGGAACCACCGCTGGCGCCGCGCCCCGCAGATATCGCCAGTACTGGATTAAATGAAACCTTCCTATCAGAGCTGACCATCAAGCACCTGTATCGCGTCGGAGTGATGGATCTAAGCCAGCTGATCGATCGGATGGCCCTGGCAGGGCCTGTACTCGAGCCGGTAATCTCCCTGCTGCGCAATGAAGCCTGTATCGACGTGTTACCGGAGCTGCGCAGCGGCAGCGTGCGCTACGTACTGACCGATCGGGGGCGACAGAACGCAAACGACGCGCTTGATAAATCAGGTTACGTTGGACCGGCTCCGGTCCCACTCGAAACCTATGACCGCGTGGTTCGCGCTCAGTCGGTGCGCTCGGTCAAGGTAAAGCATACCGACGCCCTGCGTGCTTTTGGCGACGTCGTCGCCCCACAGCTTCTGATTGATCGACTCGGCACGGCCATCAACTCTGGCCGCCCGCTATTTCTGTACGGACCGCCGGGTACCGGCAAGACATATCTTGGCAAACGTCTGATCCGCATGATCGAAGGCGACGACATTCTGGTGCCCCATGCTATTCAAGTAGGGGATACCGTAATACAACTTTTTGATCCATCTGTGCATCACCCGGTTCGCTCTAGCCAAAGCACAAGTCTAATCCTGAGCGAAGGGCAGGATCCGCGCTTTGTCCGCTGTCGTCGTCCCGGCGTTATGACCGGCGGCGAGCTAACGCTGGACATGTTGGAGGTAGAGTACGACCCCGCAACCAAGCAGTACCACGCGCCACAGTCGCTCATGGCCAACAATGGACTGTACATGATCGACGATCTGGGGCGTCAGAGAGTCACCCCCGATGCGATTCTGAACCGATGGATCCTGCCCATGGAAGAGGGCCGCGATTTTCTCTCTTTCGGTGCCGGACAGCGATTCGAAGTCCCGTTCAACGTGATTCTTATATTTTCCACCAACCTGAATCCCTTAGACCTGGCCGATGAGGCTTTTCTGCGTCGGCTTGGACACAAAGTTCCGTTTCACTACGTTGGCGCCGCCCAGTACGAACAGATCTGGAGGCGAATCTGCACGGAACTGAGTCTCAAATTCGAGCCAGAGCTGCTGTCGCAGGTACTGCAGCAGTACGAAGCCGAACGCAGGCCGCTTTTGCCTTGCCACCCGCGTGATTTACTGAACAGCGTGGTCGATCGAATGGATTACGAGGGTAAATCGAGACAGCAGCACATAGATATGGAGCAGCTGCAGCACGCCTGGAACAGCTACTTTGTCTCACTCGTAGACGGGCAAAGACATTAACTGGAGGATTAGAAATGAAATTCAGAACATTCACCCTTTTTGTTTTGGCATTGGCGCTGGCAGGCGGTGCGGCCTGGTTTGCAAATAGATGGATCCAACTGCAGGTCAAGCCGGCTTCGGCGGACGGCGAGCCGACGGCATTCATCGTGGTTGCCGCGCAGACAATTCCGATGGGGCAGAAGATTGTCGATACCCATCTCGAACTTGCTGCCTGGCCGGCCGACCGAATTTCGGAAGAGTACTTTATCGGTACCGAGAAAATCCAGGGACAGGTTGCAGCGCAGACGATTTACAAAGGTGAGCCCATCCTGCAGAAGAAAATTGCGGAACACGCGCGGGGAAGCACGCTGTCCGCATTGATTACCAAGAACAAGCGTGCAGTATCAGTGCGCGTTAATGACGTGGTCGGCGTTGCCGGATTCGTATTGCCGGGTAATACCGTTGACGTACTGGCGACGCTGGGAACAAGGAACGGAAAGTCTCAAGTCAAAACCGTTCTGCAAAACGTAAAAGTCTTAGCCGTCGATCAAACCACAGGCAGCAAGGACGAACCCGTTGTGGTTCGGGCCGTTACTTTAGAACTCTCGCCGGAAGAGGCCGAAGAGCTGGTGAAGTCGCGTTCGGAGGGCAAGATCCAGCTGACGCTGAGGAATACGCTGGACACGGAAATCGCTGAACCGCCGGCACCTAAGGCGAAACCAAGACCGAGGAAGACCCAGGTGAGTTACATCACCGTCATCCGCGGAACTGAGGTAAGCGAGGTTCGCCAACCCTGAGGCTCTGGATGAACCCGATAACTGCTGAGCAGAAAGATTTTGCGGAGGAGGTACCTAAAAGTGTTTACTAAATTATCAATAGTTATTCTTGCAGGGGTAATCATGGCCGGCGTCTCGGTAGGCGCGGCGGCGGAAAATGCATCGCTTACGGTGCCCCTGAACAAATCCAAGCTAATTCCGATGAAGCGAGCCGTATCCCGCGTGTCGGTAGGACAGCCTAAAGTCGCGGACATCATGGTTACCGGACCGAAGCAGCTGTACATCCTCGGCAAGTCGTTGGGAACGACCAACGTCGTGCTGTGGGACGAGAACGACAACAGCTTTGCCAGCTTCGATATCAACGTCACCCACGACCTGAGAACGCTCAAGGCGAAGCTGCATGAGTTGTTTCCCGATGAGCGCCCGGAGATTCTGTCATCGCAGGAGAATCTCGTGGTCGGCGGGCAGGTTTCCAGTCTGGCCAAGATGGACGCCATTCTGCGCGTCGCTGAGAGCTTCGCCCCCGGAGGCAAGAAAGATAACGACAAAGGCTCGAAAGTGCTCAACCTGATGCAGGTGGGCGGCGTGCAGCAGGTCATGCTTGAAGTCAAAGTCGCCGAACTGGCCAGAAATGTTTTGAAAAGGCTGGGTGTGAATCTGGCCAGTTTCCGGCAAGGTTCCCAGGAAACGAACTTCGGCCTGGTCAACGGCGGTGCAACGTTTCCTGATGCGGTCAACCAGGACGGTTTAAGGGTGCCCATCTTCGGACCGCTGGACGGTAGCACCGACCCGGTCGGCCCGGCGGTTGACGAGTTTGCACCGGTCACGCCTTCCATCACCGGGCCCGGGTTGTTCTTGAGCTTCCTCGACCCAACCTTCTTTCTCCAGACCGTGATCGATGCGGCGAAAGAAAACGGGTTGGCGCAGATCCTGGCTGAACCCACGCTGGTCACGCTTACCGGACAGGAGGCGCAATTCCTCTCCGGCGGCGAGTTTCCCATTCCTGTGTCGGATGGGGACAGGGGAGTCACAGTCGAATTCAAAGAGTTCGGCATTGGCCTTAAGTTTCTGCCGGTAGTGCTCGATTCGGGCCGCATCAACCTCAAGGTCAACGTTAAAGTGAGCGAGTTAACCAACGCCAACAGCGTATTGGTCGATGTGCCCGAAACCCGTTCGGTGTTTGTTATACCCGCGCTGACTGCACGTTCGGCACAGTCGACAGTGGAGCTCAACGATGGCGAGGCCTTATCCATTGCAGGCCTGATCAGTGACAACATGCGCGATGCCGTCACCAAATTTCCGGGACTGGGCGACGTCCCCGTACTGGGGCAGCTGTTCCGCAGCCAGGAGTTCCAGCAGAACCAGACGGAGCTGGTTATCTTTGTCACCGCGCGCCTGGCACAGGCAACCACGCCGGATCAGATCCGTCTGCCGACCGATGGATTGGTGGTACCCAGCGATGCCGAATATTACCTGTTGGGCAAAAATCTCGGCAAACACGTCAAGCAAACACAAAGCACGGACGTTTCGCAATCGATGTTCGATACGGAGACGGAATTCGGCCACGACGTCGGTGTTCATCCTTAGGAGGCAATAACCATGGCAAGCTATGAATCGAAACAAATTACGCTCGGCGTCCTGCTGCTCGCAATGGGAGTAGGTGCGACCGGCTGTGTAGTATGGCCGCAGAAAGAGGATTTCGGAGACTCGGTGCGGCACATGCAGTCGGCGCAAACCGCTACATCCGCGACGCAGGTGGCGCCGCAGGACGGTGAACGAACCAGAGCCGTTTTGCAGACCTATCGACAAGACATTTCTAAGCCCCAAGAAATCAAAAACGAGATCACCATTAACGTGGGCGAAGGAAATTAACCGGGAGCGGGACATGTCTGTGGCAAGACACAAACGAACACCGACTAGCTGGCCGGAACAGCAGCGTGGGGCCGCAATTGTTCTCGTTACCATTGGCATGGTCGCCATGCTGACCATGGCCGGACTTGCGCTGGACATGGGTGAGGTCTATATCAACAAGACCCGCCTGCAAAATGCCCTGGACGCAGCGGCTTTGAGTGCGGCCAAGCAGCTGGTGATCAACCCGGGCGGCACGACCGAAGCGGTAACCAAGGCACGGGATACGTTTGCGCTGAATCAGGACGAGGGTAACGAGCAGCTCGGAAGCATCGCGCAGACCGACGTCAATGTCGAATTCTCCGATACTCTGGTACCCTGGTCGCCGAACAGCGGCACCAACTTCGTTCGGGTCTGGGTCGATACTTTCAGCCTGGACAGCTACCTGATTTCGCTGATTGGGATCAGCGACAAACCGGTTGTGGCCAGCGCCACCGCCGGGCCGGCCAAAACCCAATGCCCCAACGTGTTTCCTCTGATGGCCTGCGGCTGGGATGAAGAGCACCCCTCCGGCAATGGCGGTAGCGCGAATAACTGGGGCTACACCGTTGGGGACCTGGTGGTATTAAAAGTGCATTCCGGCCCCTGCCCCGACCCACCAACGCCGGAAAATCCCGATCCTTGTAACGGACCGGGAAACTTCAACGTGCTGGACGTCGGCTCGGGTGCCAGCGCCGTGCGCGCTGCAATCTGCGGGCAGGGCGAGCACCAGTGTATCGAGGAGGGTCAGCTTGCGCAGACCGAACCCGGCAACATGGTGGGGCCCGTGGGCCAGGCCATCAACGCCTACTTCGCGGACTGGAAGGGGCCGGTCAATCCAGACAACTGCCCCGCTGACGGCAACATCGACGAGTATTTTGGCGCCGGATCTCCGCCAAATTATCACTTTGGCACATACAGCATGCCGGGCAACGGCGCTACCGGCCGGCGGCACGTACCGATACCGATCGGAAAATGTACTGAGGACGAAGGTGGCAAAAAAATCATGGAGATCCTCGATACCATGTGCTTTCTCATCACGCGTAAGGCCGAGACCTCTGGTAACACTCAGTTCGTCTACGGTGAGTTTAGCGATCCTGATGAGGTTGCCTGTCTCGCTCCGGGCGACCTCTCTCCCGACCCGGATCCCGAGGCGGGAGGTCCGGTCATTATTGTGCTGTTCAAAGACCAGGTAATGGATGACGGATGATGCACATGGCCGAACGTAAAACCAACATGCGCAAACGGCAGCGCGGCGTCGCCGCGGTAGAGACCGTAATTGTGCTGCCCATACTGCTGCTGGCGTTTCTTGCCACCGCCGAGATCGGTCGGGCAATGCAGCAATACAATACCCTGACCAAGAGCGTCCGCGACGGCGGGCGGCATCTGGCTACCCATGCGCTGGACGATTTCACGACTTCAATCGTCATCACACCAGCGCTGGAGACTGAAGCCAAGAACCTTGCCCGCTACGGCAATATCGTTGGCATCGGCAGCACGCTGTTACCGAACTATGCCGACGCGCACCTCACGCTCGACGTGCCGGATGCAGAGCACGTGAGCCTGGTCGCGAACTATCCCTATCAGCCAATGCTGTTCAACACTTTACCTCTTTTCGGCTTCGGCAACGATATCCCGGTGCAGTTCACCATGCAGACATCAGTCACCATGAGGGCATTGTGATGGCCAAGGGCACATTGCTTGATAAACGGCAAACGGGCATGACTACTGTGGAATTCGCCATCATAGGGTTCGTACTGTTTCTAACTATTTTCGCTCTGATCGAGACCGGT
Source organism: Gammaproteobacteria bacterium (assembly GCA_024638505.1). Classification (GTDB taxonomy): domain Bacteria; phylum Pseudomonadota; class Gammaproteobacteria; order Arenicellales; family JAANXG01; genus JAHEKE01. The sequence goes on from JAHEKE010000039.1 coordinate 7,690, forward strand.
CGACTGCTGTGGGTGTGGGAATCTCTTGAGGAGGCCACGCGGCGGGGCGCCCGGGTAGCAGCGGTGTGTCCGGTGAACCACCCTGCTGTAGCCAATGTCACCGTGTTCAACAATCCGAGCAGCAGCGGCGCAAGCGCAATTCTCTACGGTTTGTCCACGACTAATGTGACGGTGTCGTACCTCAATCAGAATGGTGCACCGGAGACCAACTGGTGCGACATCGATTATGTACGCGTCCAGATTACCGGTTATGTCCACAACTTCATGATCCCAATCGTGGGTTCGTTCTTAAACGCACCGGATTTTGTCACCACTCTGCCCGCCGAGAGCAAGGGTTTGGTCCCGGGCGTGGGGTTCCAATGTTTCGGGGTTGCATCAGCGACACCGAGTTGTTCTTAAACAACGATGAAGAAGGTTTACTATGTTAAATCCTATTAAAGTCCTAACTGTCGGTCACTCCAAGGAAACCATCGAGTCGCTGCAGCAGGTTCTGCGTAAGCAGACCAACGTTAAAAGCGCCGCACGCTTACTCAATGGGCACGTCGACCCCTTACAGGGCATCAGGGAGCTGCCCGATGTCCTGCTGCTGCAGGTTGGCCAGAACTGGGAGAACGAGTTGGCAGCGCTCAACGTGCGGCCACCCTCTCTACGTCCGACAATACTGGCAATGGGTCCGAGCAACGACCCGAATCTGCTGCGCCGAGCGATGAAGATGGGCGTGCGGGATTTCCTGACCGTACCCATTGACGAGGCGGAGGTCATTACTGCACTCAAGCAAATTCAAGAGGAAAAGCGATCGGCACAGAATCCGGTTCCGCAGCGCATTACCGCCGTGCTAAACGCCAAAGGCGGGTCCGGGGCTACGCTGCTGGCCAGTAATCTGAGTACGTTCATGGCCGAGAAACTTAAGCTGCGGGTAGCGCTGGTCGATCTCGATCTGCAGCTCGGTGCATCCGCACTGTGCTTAAATCTCAGCCCCAAGACTGGCATAGGAGACGCGCTGAGCGCTGCGGATGAGGTCGATTCGGCAGCCCTGCGGGGATACATGACGCATCATGGCAGTGGCCTGGACGTGCTGGCTAACGTGCCGCACACGGTCATCGAGCCAACTACCGTTACCCCCAACCAGGTCGATCATCTGTTGACCGTAGTCGCGCAAAACTACGATCACGTTGTAGTTGATCTGCCTCGCTCAATCGACAGCCTGACGCTCCAGGTGCTGGCTAGGGCGGATCGCATAGTGCTCGTGCTGCAGCAGCATTTATCGCATCTGCATGATGCCAAGCGTCTGCTCAATGCGCTGCGCGGTCATCTAGATGACGTAGACAACAGAGTAACCGTCGCGATCAACCGCTATGAAGGCAAAGGCAATATCGGTATTCGAGAGATACAAGGCGCTTTAGGCCTGAAATTCCACGCCCTGATTCCCAACGACTATAAGCGCGTCTGCAAGGCAGAAGACCAGGGTACGCCGCTATACCAATACGCGCCCTCTGCAGCCATTACCAAATCGCTGTCTAATCTGGCCCGCAACCTGGCCGGCGTGCAGCCAGTTAAGGGAGGGCTGCTCAGGCGCCTGTTTTCCTCACAGCAAACGACGCAATAGCACGAGAGAGTGGAGGTTAAATAATGAATACGACACGACTTGAGCCCATGTACGAGGCACCACTCAGCATACCGGGCAACGGCAACGGCAGCGGTAACAGATCTGCTAAAGAGCGGGAATCGCTGCAGATCCTGCATCAAAAGCTGATCAAGATGATGGACCTGTCCGTGCTCAGCAAAATGAAGTCGGATGAGGCGCGCCGGAAAATCCGTGAAATCGCCGAGGGGGTGGTCGCCGAGGAGGCTATGCCGCTCAGTCTGGACGCGCGCCGACGCGTCATCAAGCAAGTTGCCGATGAAATATTAGGACTGGGGCCGCTCGAGCCTCTGCTCGCCGATCCAACCGTGTCGGACATTCTGGTGAACTCAAGCAAAACGGTGTATGTGGAACGTCACGGTCGGCTTGAAATGACGGACGTGACCTTTCAGGATGATGCCCATCTGCTGCACATTATCGACCGCATCGTTTCCCGCGTTGGCCGCCGCATAGACGAATCCTCCCCCATGGTGGACGCGCGCCTCGCCGACGGTTCGCGGGTGAATGCCATTATTCGACCGCTGGCGCTGGACGGCCCCATGCTCAGTATTCGCCGCTTTGCGGTAGATCCTTTGAAGATGGAGGATTTGATCGGCTATGGCACCCTGCATCCGACGGTCGCCGAGCTGCTCACCGGAATCATCAAAGCGCGGCTGAACATGATCATTTCCGGCGGCACCGGCACCGGTAAAACTACGATGTTAAACGTGCTCTCCGGATATATACCGGAGGGTGAACGCATCATCACGATCGAGGACTCAGCCGAACTGCAGTTCCAACATGACCACTTGGTCCGCCTGGAGACCCGACCGCCCAATGTTGAAGGAAAAGGTGAAGTTATACAAAGAGATTTAGTGCGAAACGCATTACGCATGCGGCCCGACCGTATCATTATTGGCGAAGTACGGTCGGTGGAAACGCTGGACATGCTGCAGGCGATGAACACCGGGCACGATGGCTCACTCACCACTATTCATGCCAACAGCGCGCGCGATGCGCTGACCCGCGTCGAAAACATGGTGAGCATGGCCGGATTTGAAATTCCACTCACCTCGATAAGAGCACAAATTGCCTCCGCCGTGCATGTCGTACTGCAGCTTGAACGCTTCGATGATGGGAGCCGCAAGCTGGTCAGCCTGCAGGAAATCAACGGTATGGAGGGGGATATCGTCACCATGAGCGAGATTTTTAACTTTGACCGTAGAGGAATCGCTGAGGACGGCAAAGTAAAGGGAGAATTCCGCGCAACAGGCATTATCCCGACCTTTTACGATCGTCTCCAGCGCCGGGGAGTTGATATCAGCCGTGAAATATTCGACCCCCGCCAGGCCATCGCGGAGGACATTAGCTATGGATGATCTACTGCTCGTATTTGTGGTGCTGGTTTTTGTTGCCGTCTTTCTATTCATGGAAAGGATCCTTGCGCTTACCGTTGGACCACAGCGCATGGAGGCAAAGCGCTTCAGGCAGCGCCTGCACCTTGTTGCCCAGTCGCAGCAGATTGGAACCGCGGCTTCACTGTTGCGTGAGGCAGGAATTGATTCAAATTCGGGCTTTGACTCGTGGACGGGTACCGCAAGATTCAATCGGCGGTTGCGCGGGGCCGGATACAAGCTCGGCCTGGGTCAGGTTATTGCTATTTGTATCGCAATGGGGATAGTCGGCTTTGCCGTGTCCTGGCTCTTGCTCGGACCCGTGCTGGCGGTCATCGTGGCAGCAGTGCTCGTCGCTGCCCTACCGATCAAGATATCGATCGATTACAACAAGCGAATGGTAGAGTTCGAAGAGGGCCTAGTCGGGGCCCTAGACGTCATGATTCGCGCCCTCAAGGCCGGGCAGCCGTTCAACGAATCGATGCTTATGGTTGCCCAGGAAACGCACGGCGCGGTGGCGGAGGAATTTGGATTAACTTTTGCCGAATTGAACTACGGTTTATCTCCACAGCAGGCATTCGAGCACATGTTGGAGCGCGTGCCCAGCGTTACGCTGAAGGCTTTAGTGGTTGCCGTACTGTTGCAGCGCGAGACGGGCGGCAACCTAGCGGAGTTGCTGCAAAGAATCAGCGCAGTGCTGCGCGGTAGATTCCGCTTCCAGCGTAAGGTAAGGACGGTAACGGCTGAGGGCCGACTGTCTGCCGTGATTTTGACACTGGTGCCGTTCGCTTTGTTCGCCATGATTCATTTCACCACACCCGGTTATGTCGCAGAGCTTGTTACCAATCCAGATGGACACAAACTGATTGCGATTGCGTCGGTGCTGATGGTGATCGGTATTTTTTGGGTACGCAAACTGACGCGAATCGACGTATGAGGTGATGCCGTGGAACAAATATTCAGATTGTTAAGCGACTACTCCCAAGATCCAAATACTTTACAGTGGGGCATGACCGTTGCCGTGGGCTTGGGTGTGTTTTTATTTATTATGGGTATCTCATACGTCATGTTCGTTAGTTTCAGCCCGGCCAGGATACGACTGCGCCAGGTAGTTGGGCATCATGCCCCTTCGGCCGCAACCAGAATTGGCCAGAAGCTGGAGCCGCTCAGCCCATATCTGTTGCCAAAGAAAGGCTGGGAAAGGACCAAGACCGATGCTCAGCTAATCCACGGTGGGTTTCGCTCTCCACAGGCGCTGACTCTTTTCTACACGTTGAAGACTGTTCTTGGAGTTTCGTTCGCCGCCATGGTAGTAGTCGGCGCGCCGTTCGTCGGTCAGCTGATGGGCAAACAGTACTCCATGATGCAAATCGTCAGTACGGCGCTGTTCCTGAGCTTTATCGGTATGACGCTGCCTAACTTTTTCCTGAATCGCATTGTCGAACGGCGAAAGTGGAAGATACGAAAGGGCTTTCCCGATGCCCTGGATATGCTGGTAGTTGCTATAGAAGCAGGTGTTGGGCTGGCCGCCGCCATCCAGCGCGTGTCGAAAGAGCTTGGTCACAGCCATCCCGAACTGGCGGACGAGCTGGCGCTGGTCAACGCGGAGATACGAGCCGGTGTGGACAGAGGTGAGGCGCTGCGAAATCTGGCGCTGCGCACCGGTGTCGAAGACATCAAGACGTTTGCCGGCATTATTTCACAGACTTTGCGTTATGGCACCAGCATCGCCGATACCTTGCGCATATTTGCCGACGACTTTCGCGACAAGCGCATGCAGCAGGCAGAGGAGCAGGCTGCAAAGTTAGGTACGAAAATGATTTTTCCCTTGGTGACGTGCTTTTTTCCGGCCTTCTTCGTGGTCGCGGTGGGGCCCGCGGTCCTAAAACTAATCGTAGTCTTTACTAGGGTCTAAGCCATGACTAAACGAATTCGAGTGTGGGGGGGTGTCTTCTCGCTGTGGTTGGGACTGATTAGCGGTTGCGCGTCAGTCCCAACCGAGAAGACGCTGAGTGACGAATCTGCGCTTCTATATGACGGTGAGGCGCAGGTGCTCTATGAAGCCAAACAAAAGGCGAAGACCGCTCAGGAAGCGATGGATTTTGGCGAGCAAGCATTGGAGATAGGCGATACGGATCGCGCCCTTTATCAATTCGTGACGGCGTATGAGCTCGATTCAAGCCATTATATGGCGCTCTACAACGTGGGCATGATTCACGCCAACAAGGGAAGTATCGACCGCGCTGCTCTGGCATTCAACCTGGTTTTAAAAACGAACCCCGACCATGCCGAAACTTTGATGGAACAGGGTCTTATCAAGCTTCGATTGCGTCGCCAGGCGCAAGCCGAAGAACACTTAAAGCGCGCCGTTGAACTAAACGCCGGGTTATGGCGGGCGCTCAACGGATTGGCCGTGCTGGCAGATATCAAACAAGATTTTGCATCCGCCGAAAGCTATTACCTAAAAGCACTTGCGCTAAATCAACAATCCGCGGTGATTTGGAACAATCGCGGCTACTCAAGGTATCTGGCGGGTGACTGGACCGCGGCTCAGGAGTACATCAGAACGGCGCTGGATCTCGACGCCGGTTATAAAAAAGCCTGGCTTAATCTCGGTCTGATTTTGGTTAGAGATAGTTCGTACGATAAGGCGCTGTCCGCGTTCGAACGCGTCATGGATAGGACCAACGCTTACGAGCGCGTCGGGTCGCTAGTCATGATGGAAGGAAAGCACGACGTCGCCGAATACTTTTTGAATCTGGCGATCGATGAGTCCACCACATATTACAAAGAGGCCTACGACAAGCTCGAACAGCTTAGAGCGCTGCGCGGACAAGGTAGCGAGCACGGGCTGGCCCAAATGGCGTCACAAGAGAACAACGCCAGCTGGGAGGTGTTTGAGCTGAACCCATTATACGTAAGGCCGAGGGACTAGATGGTCGATTACCAGGATATCTGACTGTGTTTCGCATCTCATAAGTTGTACTGCACGACCATGACGAACTTAGCCAATCCAAGTTGTGAGCTTTCGATCGTGATGCCCTGTCTTAACGAATCGGAAACGCTAACGCTGTGCATTGAAAAGGCTAAGGGATTTCTTCAGCGCAATGGGATTACCGGCGAAATCATCGTTGCGGATAACGGCAGCAGCGACGGCTCGCAAGTGATCGCCACAGCAAATGGAGCCAGGGTGGTTGACGTGCCCATTCGCGGCTATGGAGCGGCTCTACTACGGGGAATCGGGGCAGCAAGAGGACGCTTTGTGATCATGGGCGACTCGGATGACAGTTATGACTTTTCTGATCTAAGCGCATTCCTAGCGCGTTTACGTGAAGGCTTCGACTTCGTTATCGGTAATCGCTTCGCCGGCGGTATCGCGCCGGGTGCAATGCCATGGCTGCACAAGTACTTGGGAAACCCAGTATTGAGTCGAATCGGCAGATTGTTCTTCCGCAGCCCGGTTGGGGATTTTCATTGCGGATTAAGAGGCTTCAACCGGCAATCGATCATGGACCTTGGTTTGTGCACGACCGGGATGGAATTCGCCTCGGAGATGGTAGTCAAGGCCACTTTGAACAATTTGCGTATTACTGAAGTCCCCACCACGCTGTCGAAGGATGGGCGTAACCGCCCGCCACATCTACGCAGCTGGCACGATGGTTGGCGCCACCTGCGATTCCTGCTTATGTACAGCCCGCGCTGGCTGTTTTTCTATCCCGGACTTGCGCTTCTTGGGCTGGGAATAATTGCCATGATATTACTGTTACCGGGACCACTGACTGTCGGCGCGACCACCTTTGATGTGCATACCTTGATGATCGCTGCGGCAGCCATGATTCTGGGAACGCAGACGATTTCTTTTGCCTGGCTGGCCAAACAGTATGGCGCCAATCAACGTTTGTTTCCTCCGAGCCGCGCCTACCAAAAAATTCACAGGACGGCCAGCTTGGAGCGATTCATCCTATTGGGCATCGCGCTTATGCTGTCGGGATTAGGTGGCGTTGTAGCCGCCCTTATGAATTGGGGATCAGTTGATTTTGGTGACCTGGACTACGGCGTCATGATGCGCTTGGTGATCCCGGCTGTGGCTACACTGGCTATAGGGTTTCAGATTCTGCTGACCGGCTTTTTGTCAAGCATCCTCGATCTCGGCGCCAAGCAGCCACTCCGTTCAGCAATCCTTTCTGCTAACGAGTAGCGGCGTGCATGAAAAAAATTTTACAAACACAGCACGCGGAGAAAGATCCAGACTTTTTTGCCGCTATAATCTTTCCGCCGCTGATGTTTGTCAGCGGTTTTGTTTCCTATGTTCTTTACCATGACTATGGCGCATTTTCCCCAGAAGTCCTGCTGGGTTACGTAGCGCTCATATCTGCCGGGCTGGTCGTCGGTTTTCTATTGGCAAAAGCCGGGCCAACAAATCTGCGCGCATTCGGTATCGGACTGCTGCTGCTTGTTTATGTTGACGTGCATTTAAACTTTTTTCGCACGGTTGTTGGTTTCGTCCAGGTAAGCGAGGGCCAGTTGTTTCGCTACGGAGTATTTCTGCTGGGATGTTTTTTTGCCTTTTTGATTATTCTTGGCCTGCGTAAAAAGCTTGCCAGTATTGTTGCCGTGATCTTCGGCACGCTGCTCATTACCACTGCCGCACTGCCCCTTGAGAAAATGCGCTTTGGATCCGACGATTTACCGCAGACAGCTACATCTGCAGCAAAGCACGCTCCCATAATTCACCTCGTGCTCGACGGACACATCGGAATAGAGGGGGTGCCGGAAGAGATAGCCGGAGGGATGGAGCTGCGTACCAGGCTGAAAGAACTCTACACGCGCTGGGGGTTCCGCGTCTTTGGCCGCGCTTACAGTAAATATTTCATGACCTACGATTCCTTGTCAAACATGTTCAATGGCGTAGCTTCCGAGACTAAAGCAGGTCTGGTAAGTATCACCAAACGCTATGGCAAATCAGGTCTCGTGCTCAAGCAGAATCTATACTTCCAGCAAGTAATGCAAAAAGGATATCTCGCCCGCGTTTATCAAAGCGATTATCTGGATTTTTGTCAGGCCGCTGTTGACCACCTTGAACATTGCTATGTCTATGCTTCCGCCAGCCCGCAGCTGATCCGCAATAAAGACCTGCCCGTGGGCGATAAAGCCGAGCTCATTGTGGGAAGCTATATCAATGATTCTGCGGTGTATAACGCGATGCGCGTAGCCTATCGACTGCTAAGCGCGGGCGTTGCGCGGCTGGACATTGCCACCTTACCGCAATGGGAGAGAAAGAATTATGAATTTTCCAGCCTTGGGGTACCCGCGGTTCTGCAGCGTCTTGCAGCTGATATAGCTCGTTCACCCGATGGCCGAGTGTTTTTCGCCCACTTGCTGCTGCCGCACGGACCGTACGTGTGGGACAAGCAATGTCAGCTTAGAGCGGACAGCGATACCTGGCTGAGCAGGCGCCACGAGCATGAAAATTTACTGACCCGGAGCAGCCCCGACTACCGTGAAAGCGCGTATCGAGGTTATTTTGAGCAGGCCCACTGCCTGGTTTCACTCTTGGATGATCTGTTTGCTTCTCTCGACCGACAGCAACTGCTCGACAAAGCCACGGTGATTGTGCATGGAGATCACGGCTCACGCATCACCCTCGCAGATCCGGTAGACCCAGCGATTAGCAGCGCTAATGCGCGTGATTTTGTCGACTCTTTCTCTACCCTGCTCGCCATTCGCTCGCCTTCGACAATCCCGGCATATGACGGTGACATGCGCTCGATTCAAAGTTTGTTCGCGCAATACGTGCTGCAAGGCACGGCGCTCGAAGAGGACGGCAACGTTTTACTGCAAACCATGGGCAACGCTCTGCTGCCGGCATCCATGCCGCAGTTTTAACCGGATCAGGAAAGTCTGATTCTACGCCTGCAGAGCTATGCACACTTCAGATACGCTACCACTGCCGGAACAAGCTGTTCGCCCAGCCCCGTGCGCTGTTCACGACCACAGTGATGTGGCCGCTCAGTCCTTGCGAACTAATCGACCGGGAATTTTCAAAGTCGCCATAATATTGTGGCTGATCGCCTGTGCGGTCTTTTATGCAAAACAAGGGACGGAGGTTGCACAGCTTCAACTTTCCGACCCCGATAACTACATGCGACTCGTACAGGCCTTACGTTGGATAGATGGGGCCGAGTGGCATGATTTGAGCCAACCCCGAATAAACCCGCCTTCAGGCATAGAGATGCACTGGACGCGGTTGCCTGATTTACCCATTGCGGCGATCGTGCTGACATTACAGGGTTGGCTAGGACGCTCTAGCGCCGTGGTTGTAGCAGCGTTCGTCACCCCTGCCCTGCTGCTGCTGGGGATCCTGCTCGCTTCTTCGTGGGCAGCCCGGCCAATACTGAGTCAAGCCGCGGCGCCCAACGCCGCGCTAGTCACGCTGATGGCACTGCCGCTTGTTGTTCAGTTTGCCCCCGGGCGCGTCGATCATCACAACTGGCAGTTGCTGTTAGCCATGCTAACAATGGGCGCATTGCTGCGCGTATTACTTTGCCCCCGGGCGCGCACGCCAGCAATCGCGGCAGCGGGGGCAACCGCGCTCGCACTTTGGGTCAGCGTGGAAGCCGTAGTCTGGCTTGTCGCTCTCTGCGCAACACTCTGCGTTTCCTGGATGCTATGCGCAAAGCGGATGCTGGGTGCTGCTGCGATATTCTCCTTCACCCTGTTTACTCTATCTGTCGCAACGCTGGCTTTGGTAAGCGCACCTGAGCACTGGTTAGCTGTGAACTGCGACTCATTTTCCGCGATTTATGTGGTCTTTACCGGAGTGATTTTCTTGTTCTGGGTCGCGCTATGGTTGTTGGCACATCGGATCACTACCGTCAGAATGCGTTTTGCAGCAACAGCACTGTCCGCTTCTGCGGCGGCGGCGGTTATGGTCACATTTTTTCCCACCTGTCTCGGCCACCCTTTTTATCAGCAGGTGGATCCCGAGCTAGCCGCGCTTTGGGTGGACAACATCAAAGAACTTCGTTCGATATTTTGGCTGCTACCCAATCGTATAGTTGAAGTGCCGTATTGGATAGCGTCACCCGTTCTAGCTGTTATCATAGTGTTGTTCCGCATCGCCAATACGGTTGGGCGGAACCGCCTGCTCTGGATCGCATTGGCCATCCATCTTATCCTGGCCTTTATATTGTCAATAACACAGATGCGCTTCTTTCCGCTGGCTCATCTCTACGCAGTCATTCCAATAGCCTGGCTACTGGGCAGACTGTTTCAACTGGTCGAGGCGCATTGGCTTGGAGTCCGTCGTGCGCTGCTGATGACGGTATCGCTGCTGGCGGTGGGCCCCTTTCCCAGCCTTGCGCTTTTAATGCTTTTCGGTGCGCCAACGACGGAAGCATCAATTAAGCGTTGCGACATTGACTCCGTGCAGTCTGCTCTGTCCCAGACTTCGACCAGCAAAGTAATAGCGGCTTTTATCAATCCGGGTGCGGAACTATTATTCCGTACGCCGCACTCAGTGCTCGCCGCCGGGTATCACCGCAATACGGACGGAAACCTCCATGTATACCGTCTTTTTTCCGCCAGAGACGACAAGGCAGCCCTGCAAATTGTTGAGGATAGAAACGTGCAGATAATTCTGGTCTGCCCTAACGCACCGGAGATGGCGTTTTATCGCGGGCGGGGATACACCACCTTTATCGAACGCCTCATAGACGGCAACCTCCCCGTCTGGCTTTCGCCGCTCAATACCCTTGAAGAGAGTGACGAGCTATTATTTGAGGTAGAAGTGTCTCGAACTCAGGATTGATTGAAGACCCGCCGGGCCGGTGCCGCGCGTGTGCTAATACTACGAATAAAAAACATTAATTCGATCTCAATCTGCAACGCTACTCAAATGTAGCGCTACACACCGTCAATAAATGTTAACAAAATGTACCGGCGCCTAGACACTTTCGCCATCTATGACTAAGTTTACTAGTGTGTCTGAGAGGAGCTGCCTACAAAGCGGCGAGAGGTATTTTGTGGCAAAAGTTGTAACCGCAGGTTTCAAACAAAAACGCGTCCAAGACGAAGGCGAGGCGAGATGTCGTAAATTACTCTGCTTCGGCGATGACAACGATGATATACGCTGTCACCTGCAGCAGATAGGAAAATCTAATTGGGATACTTTGGTCATCACCGGTATAGAGCAAGCGCAAACCGCTCTTAAGGATAATCACGATACTCTGGTCGGCCTGGCCTGGCTTAATGCCGCGAACTGTGGCGAGGTTGAAGAACTGATCTCCATTCACGGTGAAATGGAATGGGTGGCAGTCACTACCGAGACCGACCTTAAAGATCATTCAGTGCAGTACATTCTGTCGCACCTGTTTTACGACTACCACACCTTGCCTATCGATGACCACCGCTTACTAGTCATGTTGGGCCACGCAGACGGAATGGCCAGGTTGCGCCGAGTCTGCCTGGAGCGCGGCAACGGAGTTGATCGCAGGGACACGCACTACCATCACATGATCGGATCAAGTGAAGGTATGCGGTCTGTCTACGCGACGATAGATAAGGTTGCGCCAACCGATTATCCCGTATTGATCACCGGCGCAAGCGGAACCGGTAAAGAACTGGTGGCGAGAGCGATTCATGACAAATCGGAGAATGCTGACCAGTCCCTGGTTATTGTGAATTGCGGCGCGATTACCCCCACGCTGATACAGTCCGAGCTGTTCGGCCATGAAAAAGGCTCTTTTACCAACGCCGACAGGCACCGTAAAGGGCATTTTGAGATCGCGCACAAAGGCACCATTTTTTTGGACGAAATCGGCGAGTTACCACCCGAGATGCAGGCTAATCTTTTACGCGTGGTGGAGGAGCGTGTGATTCGCCGCGTGGGTGGCTCACAGAACATCCCGAACCACGTGCGCATTCTTGCTGCCACCAACCAAGACCTGGTCGAATCCATAAAGGAGGGCAAGTTTCGCGAAGACCTGTATTACCGGCTCAGCGTAGTGCACATCGAGCTTCCCCTTCTGTCCGAACGGCAGGATGACATCGAGATACTGGCGAAATACTACCTGAACAAGTTTGCCCCGGAAGTGAATAACAAAGTGCGCGGCTTTTCGACTAAAGCGGTTACCGCGATGCGGGAATACGGTTGGCCGGGTAACGTTCGTGAGCTCGTTAACCGCGTCAAACGTGCCGTGTTGATGTGTGAAAATCGGCTAATCTACCCTAAAGATCTCGAGCTTCCGCTGCATGCCGGCGACGTGATGCACCACAACGCGTCAAACAAAACATTAAAAGAGGCGAGAGAAAACGCGGAGCGCGAACTGCTGGTGCAGACCCTGGGCAACGTAAAGTTTAATGTTTCCATGGCTGCAAAGCAGTTAGGCGTTTCCCGTGTAACGCTTTACAACCTGCTTAAAAAATACGATCTACAATAGCGCCTATTCGCTTCGGCATATGTTTCGTTTTTACCACCGGGCTTAACTCCGAAAAGCAGGAGTCGATTTTCAAAGCCAGGCGATGAGCTGTCCATACTCAAATTTGCATCCCTTTTGTCTTGTCTCGGCGAAGCATTTGCCTACTCCGTGTGGCAGACCGAAAAAAAACTCGCCTTCATAGCTGTTGCCTTTTTGCCAGATATATCTGCCATGTCCATGCGCAGCGCCCGCGACGAAATGTCCCGCATAACGGTCTCCGTTGGGGTAGACCACCTGGCCGCGACCGTGTGGTGCGCCATTAACGAATCCACCCTCATGGCGCTCGCCTGTGGGATAAATCATGACTCCCTGACCGTGAGGGAGTCCGCCGGCAAACTCACCTTCATACTGTTCTCCACTGGGGTACGATGCAGACCCCTGACCATGTGTCCAACCATCCCTAAATTCACCCACGTAGCGCGTACCGTCCGGTTTTAACAGCTCACCACGACCATTTGCTTTTCCCTTCAGCATGTGGCCCTCGTATCGACTAACCACGTGCTGGCCGTTATCCTCAAACTCATATTCCAACGCACCATACCCACTAACCAGCCCATCTTTACACCATCCATCCCAGATCGCGATTAACCCGGGCGAGTACTTACCCCGCCATACTTTGCAGCCTTGGCTTGTTTTGTACCAGATCCCCTCTTCCAACACCGGATCGACCGGTCGCGCCCATGCGGATGTGTGAAGACACAGCAGCAAAACGATCGGGCACAGCAACGTGCGCATACAAGTCACCCCCAAAAGCACATTGATATCTTCGTATGGAAAAAGCAATAACAGCGGCAGCGGCTTGCTGCCCTGAGCCTTTCGCCTTTACAAGATAATTAGCAATACCCGTGCCAATCAAAGAGGAGTCAGAGCCGAGCTGTTACGGGCATTGCCGCGTCCCGCGCTGTTCGGTGCCGTGAAACAATGTAAAGAACATCAAACACCGTTTAGGCGGAGTTTACACTTAGGCTTACAACGTGGTGGTCACTGTTCGTTCCGGCACGCACCCAACATGAAAAAACGGACCGGCCGCCAAGTTTAGATCGTCATTGGTTTTTTACGTAGAGCACGGCACGTGTGCTGTAGGCACTGATCCTCAGCTCACCTCGCTGTGCACTTTGCTTGTTACGCTGGCAACGCGCTTGACCAGCACTTTTCTGGCTAACAGCTTTTTTTCCCGCTTAGTCAGCGGGCCGCGTCTGGCTTCGATTTTGACAATTTTCCGTTTTACAATGCCAGCAATTTCCCGCATCACGATCCGCGCGAGATTTTCAGCCAAGTAATCGATCATATCGTTTGGATCAGTCACTCTGCTGCCAAGGTTTATATTTAAACCGGACCGCAGATAGCGATAAGCATCATGATCAGACAGGCGCACGTACCCCTCCTTCCTATACAATAATCCCACCCCAGTATTGTAAAGATATTTGCAGGGGATAGGAAACACAACCGCACATAACCGTATTGTTTTACCCTACATCAGGCCCTATATAAGTGCAGTGAATAGCGTAACGGAAACCATTGTCGAAACCTCCGCATCTGCTTTTGAGCAGGACGTTATCCAGAAGTCTCACGAGCACCTGGTGCTGGTTGATTTCTGGGCCGACTGGTGCGGGCCTTGCAAAGCGCTGACTCCAATTTTAGAGAATCTGCTGAAGCAATATTCCGGGCAGGTGGTGCTGGCCAAAGTCAACACCGATGAGCAACAAGAACTGGCAGCAAAATTCGGTATACGCACCCTGCCTACGGTATTTCTATTTCGCGATGGGAAACCGGTCGATCAATTCATGGGGGTGCAGCCCGAGTCCTCCATCAAGCGTATAGTGGACAAGTATATTGTGCGTGAGTCGGACAAGATGCTGCAGCAGGCGGTATCTCTGTTTGATTCGGGTGAGGTTGACGCCGCTATCGCGCTACTCAACCAGACAATCGTAGAGGATCCGGGCAATGACCGACCAAAGTTTGTACTTTGTGACTGGCTGTTGAATAAAGCTCGCTATGACGAGGCCAAAACGGTTCTCGCTTCGGTATCGGGCGAGGGAAAAGATCAAACGGAGTTTCGCAGCTTAAACGCCCGGCTTGAGCTTGGCTCGATAAGCGCTACGGAGCAAAGCGTTGAGGACCTGTTACGCTGCGTTGAGGATAATGCGGATAATCTAGCGGTACGGTTCCAACTGGCGCATCAATTTATTCAAGATAAGCGACTGACGGACGCGTTAGACCAGCTGATAGAAATCGTCAGGCGAGATAGATCGTTCGCTAATGACGCGCCTCGACAGACTATTCTGAGGATATTTGATGTCGTTGGTGGCAAGGGTGAGCTGGTATCACGGTACCGAAGCCTGCTGGCGCAGGCATTGAACTAGTCTCCGCGATACCCAGGCTTCTCCATCAGCCTCTAGGGTGGTGTTCCGCGTGCAGTTTCTTCAAACGTTCCTGCGCGACGTGGGTGTAAATCTGTGTGGTGGATAAATCCGCGTGGCCCAGCAACATTTGCACCGAGCGCAGATCCGCCCCATGATTGAGCAGGTGCGTGGCAAAAGCGTGTCGCATGGTGTGTGGTGACAACGGCGTGCGAATCCCGGCTATCAAACCGTAGCGTTTTATCATCTGCCAGCACGCTTGTCTGGTCATCGCCCCAGCCCTTCTTGTTACAAACAAAGCGTCCGACTTTTTTCCGCGCAGCAAATCCACTCTAGCCTGGTTTAAGTAATGCTGCAGATAATCCAGCGCAGACTCGCCTAGAGGCACCAGCCGCTCCTTTCCACCTTTACCCATGACTCTGACCACACCGGTAATGGCATCCAATTCGTTTATACGCAAATTAACCAGCTCCGAGACGCGCAGCCCCGTGGCATAGAACATCTCCAGCATCGTGCGGTCGCGCAGGCCAAGAGCCGTACCCGTGTCCGGCGCACACAGCAGGTCTTCCACCTGTCGCTCAGTTAACGAAGCGGGCAGCGATCGACCCAGCTTTGGTGCGGCGATCTCGGCCGTCGGGTCTTGCGCTATTCGATTTTCCCGCAGCAGATAGCGGTAAAATCGGCGCTGTGCAGATAAGCAACGTGCGACCGTTCGGGCGCTGGCATTACGTTGAAACATCGTATGTAAGAACGCATGCAGGTGATGCGGCTGAGCAGCAACGAGGCCAACCTCGTGCTCAGATAAATAGGCGTTCAACGCTTCAAGATCCCCGCGGTAGGCTTTTAGCGTGTTTTCGCTCAGTCCGTGTTCCAGCCACAGCGCGTCCAGAAATCGCTCCAATGATTCCTCGCTGTCAGCAACAGGCATTGCGGCGGGCTCTTGGCTGGCACATTTTTTAACCTTTACCAGACTCGGTCTCCTGCTCGCGCAGCCAGAGGTCCTGCATTTTTCTCTGGAGAGACATCGCCCGGGTGGGGTCGGTCGTTACCCGCAACAATCCCTCGTACACCTTCCGGGCGTCCTCCAGCATGCCGCCTTCGGTTAGGGCTTCGGCAGCGTGGTAGCGTGCGGTTTGGCCCCACATATCAAAACCTTGGCCTGCGTAGGAGGCGGATTTAATATAAGATTCTGCGGCCCGGTCATACTGCTGCATACCGCGCAACGAATCACCAAGCCAAAAGTAAATTTCCCTTATTTGCTGTTCTGAGGCAACGCGCTCCTGCATCATCTGCAGCAGCTCATAGGCTGCCGCATGGCGATTAACGCTTTGCAGATCGAACAGCAGCTGCATGACGCGGTTCGCCAAGTCTGGTTCAAACCTCACCGCCGGCCTGATCAGTTCCCGCAGCAATCGCTCTCCCGATTCGGGGTCGCCAGCGTATATAGCCAGACGAGCCCTAATCAACTTCCACTCATCCGGATTCTGTCCAGCGTAGGTGGTGGTTAAATTTCGAGCCATGCGCGCAGCCAGCTCTATTTCTTTCTTTTGTACGGCATAACGAACGATGCGGTGCCGCACTGAGTGGGGAATGTCATCGATTACTGTAAAGCTCAACGGATCGGTGTACAAGCTAACAGCAACGTACTCCAGATCCGACTCACGCAGTACGTCATAAAACAATCCGTGATACTCATCTTTTTGCTCCGGCGCATCGGCCGTCATTGCCAGCAGGGCGTAGATCGAACGTGCACCGTACCTGTCTTTCTTTTTTACATTTACCGCCCGTTGAAGCCACGATTCGCTATCACCGACCAGCAGGTTATCGCTATTGCCATATTCAGCTGCCAGGGTTCGGTATGCTTGCCATAAATCGACTGGTACCAGAGCAATTGGCAACTCAGCATCGGGCTTAACCGGTCGGGAAAAAAGTTTTTCCAGTGACTTCACGCGCAGTGTATGGTCGGGTATCGCTTCTGCTGCTTCCGCCTGAGTGATCCACAAGCGTTGCATCACTATGGCGTCGTGCTCCTCTGTGCTGGTCAGTTTGGAGTACAGCGACTGGGCTTGACTAACGATACTGTTGGGGTCAACGCCAGCGCGCAGCAGGCTCAGCAAGCGCAACGTAACAGCACGCTCATTTTGCACGGATGAAAGCCGGGCTGCGGCTTGTTGGAATGCACCTGATTTCAGCAGAGTGAGTCCGAACAAATAGGACCAGTTCTGATCGTTCGGTGCATACTCCATTTGATATCTGCGCATGGATATCTGCGCATCATTCAGCTTATCTTCCACCAGATAACTGCGAATCACCAGCCGGCGCCAATGGGAAACCTGAACGGAATCTCCGCTCCCACGCCAGATTAGGTTGCGCAAATAGCGTCTACTCTGACCACCGCGGCCGGCGCGAAGGAGAATTTCTACCGCATGGGTAAAAATCCGATGCTGATGGATCAGAGGGAGTTCCGCTGGGATGTGTTCGAGCCGGTCGATCAACGCATCCCAGTCACCCTGCTTTTTATAAATCGCCAAACGCGCCTGCTCGGCCCTCAGCCAGTTTTCCGTCTCCTCTACCGGCGGCTGCCCGCTGTCCAGTATGCGCAGAGCGAGTTGAGTTGCGCCATTTGCCGTAAGCAGGTCTACCCGCTGCAGCAGGTCATCCGTGCCCGCTTGAGCGGACAAGCCGCAGCAGTAGACGGCGATACAAAAAAAAGCCTGTCGCAGCCAGGACAATTTTACGCGCACTGATTAAACGTTACCTCGGCGGACTTACTCAGGCGAAGACAACGCCGTCCGCGCGGGCTGCTTGCTAAATTTTTTCCTTGATGCGAGCAGCCTTGCCGGTGCGCTCGCGCAAGTAGTACAGTTTGGCTCGGCGTACATCTCCACGTCTTTTCAGTTTAATATTGGAGATCAATGGACTATGGGTTTGAAACACGCGCTCTACACCTTCACCGTATGAAATCTTGCGCACGGTAAAGGACGAATTCAAACCTCGATTACGTTTTGCAATCACTATGCCTTCAAATGCCTGCAATCGCTCCCGCGTCCCCTCTTTCACCCGTACCTGGACCTCAATGGTATCACCGATACTGAACGTGGGGAGGTCTTTAACCTGTTCGGCTTCTAGTTCCTGTATCAGGTTGGTCATGCTCTTACTCCTGCTTATGTTCTACTTTAAACTCTTCCAGCAAAGCCTTTTGTTCACCATTAAGCTTCGCCGATTTCAGTAACTCCGGTTGGCGCAACCAGGTGCGGCCCAGCGATTGTTTTACTCGCCAGCGTCGAATATCTTCATGATTACCCCGCAATAGCACCTGCGGTACTCGCAGGCCCTCAAACTCCTCCGGCCGCGTGTAGTGCGGGCAATCAAAAAGACCATTAGCAAAAGAATCTTGCAGCGCAGATTCCGCATTGCCTAAAACACCGGGTAGATATCTGGACACTGCGTCTATAACAACCATGGCCGCGAGTTCTCCACCCGAAATCACGTAATCACCAATCGAATACTCATTATCCACATATCTATCCAAAAAGCGCTCATCGATCCCCTCGTACCTGCCCGCTAACAGCACCATCCCCTGCCGCGCTGACAGTCCTAAGACTGCGTTATGCTGCAGCGTCTGTCCCTGCGGACTGAGGTAAATCAACGGCGGTTCGCTGCCCACTCTCCGGCGTATTGCCTTCATCGTTGCCGCCAGAGGGGCCGCCATCATAACCATCCCCGGACCGCCACCATAGGGCCGATCGTCCACCGCCCGGTAACGGCCTTTGGCAAAATCCCTCGGGTTCCAGCAGTGGACGCTTAATCTACCCTGTTCAACCGCGCGGCGCGTAATCCCATAATTCGTTACCGCCTGAAACATATCGGGGAAGATTGTGATGACATCAACCCGCATTGAGAACCTCCGTCACGGCCGCATCCCCGGCAGCCTGTTCAAACATCCGTCTCCCAATCCAATTCTATACGCCCCTGCTCTAAATCTACCTTGCGCACTACGGCGGGCACATAGGGAACCAGATGCTCCTTCTCCCCCTGCTTAATAACCATCACATCATTAGCACCGGTTTCGAGCAAATGGTCCACAATTCCCAGGCGCGATCCCGATTCGTTTACCGCCTCAAGTCCCTTAAGCTGAGTCCAGTAAAACTCCCCTTGCCCTAACTCCGGGAGCTCACCCACTGGCAGGTATATTGCCTTACCTACATAGCTGACTGCGCCGTCGCGACTGTTCAAACCATCCAGCAAAACAACAATTTTTGATCCCTGCTGTTGACCCGAGAGCACGTGTTGCTTTTCCCGGTGTTCACCAACGTACCAGTCTCGATAGCTGAGAATGTCCTTCCTGTTTTTTGTATACGAATGGACTTTTACCCAGCCTTTAAGACCCCATACGCCAACAATTCTTCCTAGCTCAATGTACTCGATGCTGTCGGAACGAATAGAAATGAATCACTCCGCTGAACTCTTCAATAGCTGCTCAACCCGGGTAGACGGCTGTGCACCCTGGCTAACCCAGTATTGTATCCGCTCCCGATCTATGCGCAGCCTCTCCTCGCTGCCGCTAGCCCGGGGATTGAAAAAACCCACTCGTTCAATAAATCTGCCGCTCGATGCTCGGCGTTGATCCGCCACGACGATTGAATAAAAAGGCCTTTTTTTTGCACCACCGCGTGCGAGTCGTATTCTTACCATTAATCAAAACCTTATATTTAACTGATGCGAGACCAGTGCGGTCCCGGAGGATTGCAAAGGGTGCGCGATTGTATCCTCACCGCTCACCAATGAAAACCGCTGAGCGTCGATTTTGCACCACGTTTTCAGAGGTTTAGCTTGGATCCGGCAGACAGCTGCCAACCCCGCGCACTGCTTTTGGCTGTAACAGCTTGATTAATAAACACTAATTTTGTTTTGCCCGGCACTCACATCGGTGCGCCGTGAATCTTGCCCTTCATCCCCGCCAGCAGCTGATTCATTCCACCCCGTTTGCGCATTTTCTTCATCATTTTCTGCATCTGATTGAATTGCTTGAGCAGTCTATTCACCTCCTGAATTTGCGTACCCGAGCCCATGGCGATCC
>JAHEKE010000092.1 GCA_024638505.1 Gammaproteobacteria bacterium
GAAGACGTTCGCGTGTTGCCTGTGGGGAATGACTTTGAAGGCGACAACAAGTTCGAAGGAACGGTCGTCGAAAGAATCTATCTGGGTGACGTAACCGAGCTGGACATCGCACTGTCTGAAAGCTGTCGGATTCTGAGCCGAATCCAAAGCCGACACGATCTGCGATTCAATTTCAAAGAGGGTGACCGCGTGCTCCTGGGCTGGAATGCGGAGGAGTGCAATCTGCTGAGTGACTGACTGGCGGTGGAGACCAGTTGTGGGGTCCGAAAACGCGTGTCGATTGTTTGTGTTGATGTTTTTGGCGATGTCGGCCATCCTGCAGGTCATGCTTCGACTGGCCCAATTTGTGATCTCGCTGTTCGCTTCCAGCGCGCGGACTCGACTGTCTCTGCAGTTGGAGATTGCGGCGCTACGGCGTAAGCTCTCCGCGTATCAGTACGAGCAGCGCCGACCCCGCATTACCCGGGTCGATCGACTACTTTGGTCTATCGTGGCGCGGCGATGGTGGGATTGGCGGCGCGCATTGTATTTCGTTCAGCCACGGACGGTAACTCTTTGGCAGAAGCAGCGTTTTTGTGACTACTGGCGGTGTCTAAGCCGGACAGACCTCGGAGGTCGTCCGCGAATCGCTCCGGAGTTACGGCAACTGATCAGACGCATGTGGCAAGCCAATCCGACGTGGGGCTCACCTAAGATCGTTGCCGAACTGGCGAAGCTTGGAATCGACGTTGCGAAGTCAACGGTAGAAAAGTATCGGCCAAAGCGAGTCGGACCTCCGTCGCCCATGTGGAGAACATTTTTCGATCAGCATGTTCGAGAGCTGGTATCGATCGACTTCTTCATCGTCCTGACTGCGACGTTTCGAGTGTTGTTCGTCTTCCTCGTGCTGGTCCATGGCCGACGACGAATCGTTCACTTCAATGTGACGGAACGTCCCACGGCGCAGTGGGCAGTACAACAGTTCATCGAAGCGTTTCCGTTTGATAGCGCGCCCCGTTATCTGATTCGTGACGGCGATGGCATATACGGCGAGCGCGTTAGGCAGAGGATTGAAAGTCTGGGTATCAACGAAGTCGTTACGGCACCCGCTTCGCCATGGCAAAACGCCTATGTGAAACGAGTGATTGGGACGCTACGCCGAGAACTTTTTGACCACGTCATCGTGCTCAACGAGTGGCATCTCAAGAGACTTATGTCGTCGTATCCATGTCTTTCTTCCGAAGGCTGCATGAATATTCGGGACCGACAGGTATCATATAATCTGGTTTTTGCGACAAATAAAATAATGTGGAATTACTGACCTGGAACATTCAGGCAGGATGCGGTGCAGACGGTGTCACCGACCTGGACCGGATAGTGGGCGTCATCAGCGAGATGGGCAACCCGGATATCATCTGCCTACAGGAGGTCGCACTCAATTTTCCGGTTGTCGACGGCGGGCGCGGTGAAAATCAGGTTGCGACGTTGCGAGCCAAATTTCCACAGCATGATGCATGCTTTGGCGCCGCCATCGATTGCGTCGATATTGAAGGTGTACGCATGGGTTTTGGCAACCTGATTCTTTCGCGTCTACCCGTGAAACAGCGTACCCGGCATCAATTACCCAGAAGGGCGGACCCGGATCACTTCAACATGCCGCGCGGTGCAACTGAGGTAATCGTGGAAGAGGACTTCCGGCTTATAAGGATCATTACGACGCACCTTGAATATTTCTCAAACCTGCAGCGTCGGGACCAAGTATCGAGGATCCGTGGCATTGTCGAAGAATCAAGTGCCAGGGCCAGGTCGGCCGCCGCCAAACTCGGCCCTGGACCATACAGTGTAACCAAAGAAACCAGGTCGACGATTGTGTGCGGAGATTTCAACTTCACTCCGGAGAATCTCGAATACAAAGTGCTGACCGCGACTGATAGCGGGTGCGAAGGATTATGCGATGCCTGGTGCGTCAACAATGGATCACACCGCCACCCAGCCACCTGTGGGATTTTCGATCGGGATCAGTGGCCAGAGGGACCTCATTGCCGGGATTTCTTTTTTTTGACTTCCGATTTGTCGTCGCGGGTGGTATCGCTCGAGGTCAATTCGTCAACCGATGCCTCAGATCATCAGCCAGTTCGTTTGATATTGGAGTAGCGAGGCCTGACCCGGCTACTTTTCAGTGCTCGAGCAGACGCTACAGCGCATATAATTGTTCAAGTAAAGATATAGCAAAGAATTTGCCCACCGTATCAGTTCATTCGCCGTAACGCGTACACGAACTCCCTGATAATTCCCTGTTAATTTTATTCAGCATTCAATCCTCAGTTCAAGCCCAGTTCTGAGTACGTTAGTTGGCTCTATCTACGTTGATGCCATTGCCACTCCATTTCCTCCAGCGTTAGGGAAAGTTTTTCTTTTCCCAATAGTTGCTCAACCACATAAAGTGACATATCAATACCCGCTGAAATGCCGCCTGCCGTTATAATTTTCCCATTCTCGACATAGCGTTTGTCTTCAGTAAGCGTTACATCAGGAAAGGTTTCCCGAAATTCAGAAAATGCGCCGTGATGTGTTGTGGCTGATAATCCATTCAATAATCCACTATGAGCGATATAGAACGCACCTGTACATACCGATAACAGCTTCTCTATATTGTCGACATGTTTGGTAATCCAACTAAGGACGCGCCCATCTTTCATGAGATGGCGGCGACCATCACCGCCTGGCAATAAAATAATGTCTGGTGTGGGACAATTATCTATTGAGTAACTTGGATTGATACTCAAATTACCGCGTGCTTTGACCGGTTCTTCAGTTAGCGCCACGGTATACGTGTTGAAGGGTGTTGGGTCGACAACGTCGCTGGTCACATTGAATACCTCAAACGGGCCTGCAAAGTCTAAAACCTCGACATCATCGAATATAAAAATAGCTACATTACGTTGCTTTACTGAGATTTCCTCTCTCATATTCTTGATCTGCGTGTTGATGGAGGCTTGAATTGCTGGGATGGAATTGCGAAATAGTACTACATCAACAGGTTTGTCGAATCAAACCTAACAAGAATTGTTAAGTACTTTTTCGAAACCTTGAGGTGATGTCAGTTGTGCCAGTGACTCCTTAGGGCCGGCTCCGGATATTGCTGCTGTATCGCAACAGGATTGGATCCTACATTTGCTCTTGGCGCCGGAGCAGACCCACCGATAATCGCTGATATCAAAACCAGTTTCTTTGATTCAACCGGCTCAGAACGGCCATTAGCTGCCTTTCACAGGAGTACTTTTACGCCGATCTCTTTGAGTGTCATCTGTTTTCCTGGGATGATGACTGTCGTCGGCCATAGCAAGATTACGCAATGCTAAAACCAATGCGGTCTGTTGATTGTAAAAACAAACTTTGGTCCATGGTGCTGGCGAGTGTCTGCGTTTTTTATTTTGGGGTGGTCGTAGGCGTCTTGCTGCAAGACCGTGCGAGTAATTTCAGCACCCAGGGCGTAACCACTTTCCTCCCGGGACCGCGAGTGGTGAGCGGCCAAGTGATACATTACACCTTTCCCAGTTCGGTCAGGCACATCGACGACCTGGTTTTGTTCGCTGAGTCCAAATCCTACCGCGCCAACAAAGGGGCGCGGCTCTCCATAGCACTGGAGGGGGCCAACACCACAACACGGGATATTGTTATTGGAGACGACAGTGCCGACCACCGCATCCGCCACGGAAATATATTAGGGATAATTTTCAAAGATGTCCACGTGACCAAGCAACCGGAACTGAACATAATGCTTACCATTTCCGCGCCTGAAGGCTTGGAAGATCCGGGCATTCGCTTGCTTGCAACGAAGCGCTTCGCGCAAAAGGACCGGTTGATTGTGGGTGCTTCGATGGTGACAGACTGGCATCTCATGGTGCAAATACACTATTTGGATCACTCCAAGCTGAAAAAGCTGATCGCTGCAGGCTGCATTTTGTTGAGCATTGTCTTTATAGCCACTTTAAGGCATCGATTGCATTATGGTTTTTCTTTTGTTGTCATAATGGCACTGGCTTTGGTTCTATCGGAGTTCAGCTGGCACCAAAAACTCGACGAGTTCTACGGTTGGTTTTGGCCGGACGGCTATGTCCAGTACGCAAGGGTGCTGCGGTTGTGGTTCACGGGTGAACTGTCATGGACAGGCCTGCTTGACTATACCGGCGGATTCCGCAATGCACATGCGTGGATGGTGCCCGCTTCGATTGCAGCCCTTAGCCTTAGCGGACTCAGTTATGTTCTGTCTTATTCGTTGCTGAATATGGCCGCCTACGCTGGTTTGGTTGGCGCATGGACGTTGCTGTTTGCCCGCAGGTTTGCAGGCGTACGGCAATTTGACGTGATGTTGTTCATGGTCGCAGTCGCCTCGCACTATTTGCACCTGCGCGTAGGCACCAGCCTGCTGACGGATATTCTGGCCTGTTATTTTGTCGCGTTGTTCTTTCTTCTGTTCTGCCCAATGATTGATAACGCGAAAAATGCCAGAGCATCCGTTGGCCTTAGAGCCATCTTGTGGTCCACGCTTGCATTGTTCTTGGCCCTGCAGACCCGGCTTGCGATGATACCCCTGATTATAGCGCCGCTGATATTGGTGCTGTGGATGCTTGTCAGGGACAGGTTTTTCAATAAAACAATCGAACCTTACCGTTTGGCATCCGCAAGTAGCGTCTCAGCGGGGGCCATCATCCTGTCGCTCGGAGTATATGCCGTTTTTGGTCTTTATCATTCGATCGCGTTGGCCAAAGAAATGGTCGGCAGTTTTTCAACCAATAACTTTGTATTCACCCGTTTCCTGGTCAATCTCAACATTTTGCTGGTTCCAGCGTACTTCGCCCTCCTGGTAGGCCGATCTGCAGCCTTAAAGAGCAATATATACAGCCTGATATGGATTTTCATTATGGGTTACCTGTGCCTGCTTTACTTCGGCCAGGTGCCGACGTGGCCGAGGTATCTTGCGCCATTGGCGGCACCTGTTGTCTTTTTCACTTTAAGTATTATGATGCAAAGAGGTGACGCGGAGCGTCCTTTGCTCTACCGTGCGTCTGCTGTGCTCATGATTGCCTATCAGATTTACCATTTCTTTGCATCATCCGGTGAATTTGGAGTGGACGTAGCCTAGGGGGAACCATCGTGCGTTTGGCCTCTTGTACTGGAAACCATGAAGATACTTTATAGCCGTACTTTCCGAAATTTTTTAATTGTTCATTTATGGCTAAAGACTCTGGGTTGGGCAACTGGACTAGGCGGAGCACGGCGCCGCGACTATCGATTTATCTGTCCCTATCGATGTCTAGCGATTCAGGGGTCGGTGACTCGAGACGATCCTTGAACGGTTCCCACAGTATCAGAACATTGAGACAAAAGAGGATCGTCGCCCCGATCCCGATCTGTGCGAAATCGGACGGGCCCTTCCAATACGTGAACAACGATAGAAACGCGACTAGAAAGCTGCCCGGCATAGCGACGATGACAGATGGACGGGTGAGCGACGGTCGGGAGAACTGAATGCCCCACAACGCAAGCGCCGAGGCGAGCAACGGAGCGAAAAAGATCAACCACCCGAACACGGCCGCAGCGCCCACTTCCTCTTCAACCACACCGAACAGCTTACCGATCGGTATCGCCAACAGGACCGCTATCGCCGTTGCATTCGCGACAATCAAAACGAAACGGAGTTGCTTCACTCTTCGGTTTTCCTCGCTGCAAACGATTCCCAGAGAGCCAGTACATTTGACCCGAACAACAGCTTACGCCTTACGCCATAGTAAGTTAATTTAGGGCATATGGCTCAAGGTAAAAATGGGTGCCCGAGGAGCTATATCAACCTACGTGATTTCAACCCCGGCGGCCCGCAGGGCGAGGGCGCTTCAGCCCCGAGTAATCCCTCCCTCTCCGCAAAACAGCGTCGGTGATGCGATACGTTATAACGCGCCTGATTGATCTACCCCTAACCCTCTGTTAATAGGCGTTGAATTTTAACCCATTATCGCCGTCCTCAACGAACGGCGTCTAAAGAGACATATATCGTCGTATCTGGATTACTACCATCCGGGGCGAACACACCAGCCCTTGGATGGCAAGTACGGCGTTCGTGCCTTCGCCACATAGTTTCGTTGTAAGGCTATTACAGAATGATTTCACCCATTATTCATGCTACGTAATTACAGAAATATGTGTGTTTCCTAAAACACCGATGACAGGGCCAATCGCCGCGATAAGCGTCATAGAAACATGCTTATAAGCTATCTACCTTTTTAAGTAAGGCCATATAAGACGCGATTCTGGCCCATTAATAATAAATGCTACGTTTGAACAAGAATGAATAGATGTAATCACCATAGGAGAGGTACACCAAAGTGGTATTGTCAGCGAGAGTTTATCGACCGTTATTTGGCGTAGTAATTTTCTTTACTTTTACGCTCGCCCACGCTCAAAACATCATAGGTCCGGTTGGCGAACCCTCCGGGGGATTCGAGGATTACTCTATAAGCTGTCCTGACGGCGAATTTCTGGTTGGCCTGGATCTGCGCACCGGCTGGTATGTCGATAACATCGGCCTCATCTGTGCGGGCTTTGATGCAGGCGGCAATACGCTGGGTGATACCCTGGATGGTGTGGATGATAGCAAGGTTACGGATGGAGGCACGCTGTCTACCACGCTCTCCTGTCCCGAAAATTCGGTGATCAACCAGTTCGGCGGACGTGCTGCGGCCTACCTTGATGCGCTGGGCGCACGATGCGTCAACGTAGACGGCACCGGCGACTCGGGACTCGATATTACCGGTGGCCAAGGCGGCGATGAATTTAACTTGTTTTGTCCAGAAGGGCAGGCCGCGACCGGTATTTCCGGAAGGTCGGGTTGGTGGATTGATTCAGCGAGTTTTGTGTGTGAACGATTGTGCTTAGATACTCCACCGCAGATCACCTTGTTGGGTCCCGCTGACGGTTCAGAGGTGCCCTCAGCGCAAACGGTTACATTTGCCTGGTCCACCCCGGGAACCGGTTTTCTGCTGGGCCAGGTGTTTCAAATCTGTATATCGAGCGATGCCGCAAACGGATGTGATATTGGCAATTTTCAAACCACCCAGACGACCTTAAACCTGGCTACTGCCACTTTGACGTTTAATGGCAACGAACCGCTGTTCTGGAGCGTGAGGGCGACTAACAATTG
>JAHEKE010000040.1 GCA_024638505.1 Gammaproteobacteria bacterium
TTGATTACGAGCAATCCGCCACGGTAGGCTTTGAGTGGAAAATCGGAGTAGTCTTCAAAGTTTATTGGTTTTAGAAAGGCGTTGGTGAATTTATAGCGTACGGCATGATGGTGGGTGTACGCGGTTAACAGATAACCTGTTACCGGATCAGTAAAAATCTCTGTGGGCTGCTCAATGCCATCGAGAAAAGCAACAAGATCGCCCCACCTTCGCGCCGACTGCTTCTCTTCCACCCCCAGCAGGGAGGGTACCCGGCTGTACTCAGAGTGAACAAAACGAGTATCAAAGGAAAACAGCGATATGATCAACACAGCCAGTGCCGGAATTATCAGAGATCGATGCCGCAGCGTATGCTGCCGCCAGTGTGAAAGCAGAAACCAGACCAGGCAGGCCGCGGCCATGTGTAGTGGAATGATATAAGCGAGCCGATACAGTACGTGTACATCTCTGACGCGGAGGAAAAAATCAACAAAAACTGGGTTAAATACGGTGAACAATGGGCTCAGCATTCCCATAGTGATGTAGGGGTGTAGCAGGAATCTGCGCCAGGCCAACAAACATCCGACGTAGACGACGACTCCCCACAGCGCAATGGTTTGATAAAACTGATATGAAGGATTAAGTATGTATAAATTGTGGAAAAAGGGCAGCAGGTGGTGCAGCGAAATAACCTTACCGTGGTCGACGTCTGAGCGCGTAATGTTGCTGTACGCGTAAAGGTGATACGCAAGGTAAGAGAGTGTGATCACGATAAAAACTGCCAGCCCCTGCCTCTGGTTTTTGATTCCGCGCCAGTACAGCACCACCGGCTCAGGTAGCGCGCCAAGCCGGACGCCTTGCCGGTTGCGCAAACCGTAACAAGTCACCGTGTAGTACAAGCTGAGTAGCCAAAGCATAACTAGAATGAATAGAGCCTCCTGGTAGTGATACAGCAGGGGGGTGATGAGGCAAAAAAATGCGGTCAATGTCTGGCGTGCGGGCAATCCTGTCTCTATTTGACGGATAAAAACCAGTATGGCTAGAAAATACACCGGCATGCAGATCATGGTTGCTGACAGAGCGTAATAGCGGATGAAGGAAAAACTGACAGTGCCGTGGTGCAGCACAAAGAATATGCAGGTCAGTAAAGCCAGCATCCAGGCGTTTTGCGTGCGTTGATGCAGCAAAGCTTTGCTGAACAAGTATAAAGCGCTCAACAATAGTGCAGCGTTAAACCAGCTATAGAAATAAATAGACTGTATCAGGGTAGTGCCGCTCACATGCCAAGTCATGGCGTACAAGTAATACCAGTATCTCCCGTTTAAGCCAGAATGCAGCGCGGCAAGATTTGATTGGGGGTGGAGCAGATCGGAACGCATTGTTTGTACACGTTCAAGATGGCGGTAAAAGTCGGCCGGCAACTCATCATAAGGCCCGACCACGACAATATAAGCTCCGTATGACGCCAGTATCCCGCAGATGACAGCCAGATCGCGCCAGTTAAAATACTCGTTGAACACCGTTGGGCGGCCGTACTTGTGCAGACAGAGTGCCGCGATGATCAGCAGCACGGATACTGCGCTTGAGTAAAGGAAGGCGAACTCGGACCAATCAAGCCCTACGTTTCCCGCGACAGCCAGACAAATTGCGTACAGAGCGAGTGATAGAGCAACAACAAACAGGAAGCGAAATTGTTTTATCTGCAGCATGATAACCAGGCAGATACCGGGCAGCGTGAAGACCGCTACGG
This sequence comes from Gammaproteobacteria bacterium, assembly GCA_024638505.1. Taxonomy (GTDB): domain Bacteria; phylum Pseudomonadota; class Gammaproteobacteria; order Arenicellales; family JAANXG01; genus JAHEKE01. Next base: position 1,730 of record JAHEKE010000040.1, read on the forward strand.
TTAGCATGCTCAGCACAATCAATTCCATAATCAGCGCGGCCGCATTGTCGTTAAAAAAACGGACTTCGCCTATTGATCATCATTTACTCAGTATAATGTTGGCAGAGACATGGATAAATCAAAGTTTAAAAATGCTGGAGACGGAGCCGGTGTAAGGCTATATCAGATGTGCGCCTCATTACCTCCCGGCTGGATGTAAAGTGAATGCCGGAGTGGCAAAATCGATCATAAGGAATATCAGGCTGGCCCTGTTGAAGCTGGTCTTTGATCATAAATCCCGGCAGTCTATAGATCTCAGTAGGCCGCAGAAAATACTTTTCGATCAGAAGGAAGACTTGATCGGCGACATGTTGGTAAACACTGTTGCATTCAGAGCGATTAAGCAAGCCTATCCGGATAGCAAGGTGCACGTGCTGGCAGGTTCTTCAAATCAGGAGGTCATACGGTCTAACCGTTTCGTTGACCAGATCCATGTCTTTACTGGGACTTGGCCCGCGCTGCGCCAACTGCGCAAGCAAAAATTTGACGTTTACTACTATCATAAAAACAAGCTAAGTCTTCGTGATTTCATACTTCTGCGTTATATGGCGGCGAGGGTCAATATCGGCCGCAGTAAAGATGGTTTCAATCTTTTTGACTACTCGATTGATGCCTTTGGCGAGACCGAACTAGATCGATATCTAGCCCTGTTGAAACTTCTCAAGGTAAAAGAAAATTCAACTCGTTACGAATTCCCGTTGACTCAGGATGAGCTCTCTGTGGCGCGTACTTTCGTGTCGAGGCGATCAGGGCGTCCAGTCATTGCCTTCAATCGATACGGAAATCGAAGGGGCAAGCTGTTCAGTCATGCTCGAGCCGTGCAGCTGGTGAGGGAAATAGATCGTGTATACCCAGACGCGTTGATAGTGTTGTTGAGCCCACCACAGAATAAATCCGAAACCGCTGAACTGAAACGGCAGCTTGGTTTACCTAACGTCTGGGTCGCAGATTTTACCCGGAGCATAAGAAATTCAGCCGCCCTGATCCACTGCGCAGACCTTGTCGTAACACCAGACACTTCCATCGTACACATCGCTTGTGCGTTTGATAAAGCGCAGATCTGCATCTACCGCGATCACGGCGAGTTGCGTCTGTGGCGACCTCTGTCTGATAAGGCCATAGCTCTGCTGCCCCGACCACCAAGTCGCCACGTTGATGACGTCGATCTTAAAGAGTTCAGTGCCAGTCTTGTCAAAGTCGGTCAGACACATTGTCTGCTGAATTGAACAGCGAGAGCCGTTTTGCTGCCGTTTAGTGAGTCAACCATCGGACTCAGTACCCGGCTACTTCACACCGGGCTCAGGCAGAAATTCTTGCAGCGTGTCAAATATAGGACCAAGGCCGGTTTTGTGATGGTAGATTTCTGCCATGCTCAGCCCGGTGAGTTCATACGGCAGTACCAGCCACTGATCTGTCTCATGCAGATAGTAATCGGGAAGGCGGTTGGTTTTATTACGTGCGGGTTTGAACCAGGGCGCCGCGATACGAACTTCGCCAGGCATATTCTTGCGCATTTTATATTGCAGTCGTTCGATCACCGCATTGACGTTCAACCCGCTGCTGTATACATCATCGACAATCAGTAAATTATCATCTGCGTTCATCGTCTCAAACAGATACTGCGCACCGTGCACGCGAATCGCGCTTGCGTTATCGACCATCTGTTGATACGAAGACATGCCGCGATACGAGGTGCGGATGGAGATGTGATCCGTATCGACAGCAAAATACTGCAGGCACTCCTGCACTACGATGCCAACGGCGCTGCCCCCGCGCCAAATTCCAACTATAAAATCGGGGCGAAATCCACTGTTGAATATCTGCATCCCAAGTCGGAACCCATCGAGTAACAAATCGTGTTCCTCAATGAACAGTTTGCCGGACTCATATCTGCTGTGCATTAATCTCAGTTTATCATACTGTCTCTGCGCCGAAGTGACGGGCGACTCAGCAGAAGTCGTTTGACGTTCAACCCGCCGCGGTATACTCGGTGACTAAAATACGCAGGTAATCTATGGTTGAAAAGCTGTTTATTAGTGCGCAGGATTTGCTGGAAGATTCGTTCAGGCTCGGTGCGAAGATCATTAAGAGCGGATTCAGGCCAAGCATCATTATTGCGATCTGGCGCGGCGGAACACCGATTGGGATTGCTGTACAGGAAATTTTAAACTACTTCGGCATCGATACCGACCACATCGCAATCAGAACGTCCTCTTATAGCAGCAGTGCGATCGATAGCCGCCAAGAGACTATACGCGTACATGGATTGAACTATCTGATAAAACGCATCACCGACCATGATCGCCTGCTGATCGTAGACGATGTGTTTGATACCGGCCAGACGATCGCAGCTGTCATTGCTGAGCTTAAGCAAAAAGCGCGTCTGAATATGCCCAAAGATATCCGGATAGCGGTGCCGTACTACAAACCCAGCCGGAACAGGACTGAGCGCGTGCCTGACTACTATCTGCATGTAACCGAGAAGTGGATCAAGTTCCCACACTCTCTTGAGGGTCTGGAGGAGGACGAAATCCAGGCGCAGCGCCCGGATGTTTTCAAAATTATCCGCAGCGGCGTCTGATCTCGGGCAAAGCGGTGGCGCGCAGCCCTAAATTACCGGTTATCGGTGAAAAGTGATGGTTTGTCAGTGAAAAAAGAATGTTTATAAGTGTTTGTTTTTGCTTGTATAATGCATTTTGTCTGTATTTTTCTACCATTTGTCAAACGCTTCGTCTATAGTAATAACACGCCTGTCGGTAACCTACTCGGAGATGAAACATGACTTACCAGCACCACACTGATGCCCTCATCCCAGTCGATGCCGTCATCCAGTTCCGTACCGACAACACAGAATTCAATCCGTGCCACGCCCTCAGCGTCTCCGCTAAGGCCGTGCACATCCTGTTGGACCAACCCCTTCATAACCAGGCCGCCATGACGCTCATGATCCGGCCCGAGGGCGACGGCCAACAACCCTATTTTGTCTCGGGTGAGGTGAAAAAGCGGGGGCTACAAGACGGGGGATGGTTGCATGAGGTCGTCGCCTCATCCAACCGACCCTGGTCTCCCATGTTCCAGTATGACGTCGTGTGCTCCACCTTCGATAACCATACTGACCCCATACAACATAACCTCAACCAGATCGCTGCTTAACACCGGTTGCCCGTCAACTTATAGGTCACTCGCAAGGAACATTTTACGGTGGGGTTGGGTGGTACCTTGGGTACCACCTTTTTTTTGGCTGGATCTATCGCATTGGTGCTAAAACCAGAGTCCTTCTTCAGCATTAAGCTGGAGCAGATTATCTGTGATCCGGTACCAATTCGCTTTAGAGGAGACATGAATATGGACCTCGGGTCGCACCTTGGGGTCGTCATCAAGCGTGCCCAGGCGAATATAGACCTGGGCGGCACCCTCACGCTCACTGTACAACGGTGATCCACAAACGCGACAGAAGTATCGCTTCTTTCCCGGTGTAGATTCGTACCATGCCAGATTATCAAGCCCGGTTAGTATGCGCAGCGCATGTTTGTTGACCGCCGCACTGGTACCAAAAGCGCTGCCGCTGGCCTTGCGGCACTGACTGCAGTGACAGTAGTTGATGCCCTGTATAGCACCACGGATTTCGTAGATTACACTCTTACATAAACAGCTGCCTTTCATTTTCTACCTCCGCCAAAACCAACTGGATCTACCATCAACCGTTAATGATTCTTCAAGCTTTGTCACAGGGACGTCTTTACAGACGGAATTATAGATTCAGCAACCCCCTCCCTGTTAAATTAGATGTTTTAAGTTCTGCGGCTGCGAAATAAAACAATTTACTGAAATCGTGAGCCTGCTACGATGCGACCTGACCAGTTGCGGAGTACTGACAACAGGAGAAAGTGCATGATTAGAACCGGCGAACAATATATCGAGTCCATTCGGGATGGACGCGAGGTCTACGTTAACGGTGAGCAGGTCAAGGACGTGCCGAGCCATCCGATGTTCAGACCTCTGGTCGATATTCGAGCGCGCATTTATGATATGGCGCATGAAGCAGCGACCGCAGATTTAATGACTTATGAAGAAAACGGGGAGAAATTTGCCACCGGCCTTAAGCTGCCACACACGCAGGAAGACTGGTGGAAAAAGCGACGCGCAACAGATGCGGTGTTCGAGGACGCCAAGGGCGTAATTACCCGCGTAGGCGATGAGACGGTTGGAGAAATGTGGTCCCTATACGATGGGCAGGATGTCCTGAACGAAGTGGATCCCCAGTTCTCGCAGAACATCAAGCGCCACATCGATAAAGTAATCAAAGACGACCCGTTTCATGTGTCGGCAAACACGGATCCAAAGGGAGATCGATCCAAACCCCCGCAGGAGCAAGACCCGGATTTCCTGCTGCATGTCGTAAAGGAGACGGATGCCGGAATTGTGGTCAGGGGAGCGAAGTATGAAACTGCGGCGGCCTATGCCAACCAGGCGTTTACCAAACCCACTATCGCTAATTGGGGATCGGATCAACTGTCGGACTATGCCGTGGGCTTTATCTGCAATCTGAACTCCCCCGGAATCAAAATGATATGCCGCACTGGGTTTGCTGGCCGTGCTCCACTAGAAGATTACCCCTTGTCAAATCGCTTTGATGAAGTCGACTCGCTGGTGATTTTCGACAACGTTTTGATTCCGTGGGAGGACGTGCTTTTTTATCGCCATACCAGGGCCGCGACCTTTATCCGCGCGACGCTTCATCGCTACTCCGCCTTCGCTTTTGTGCAGAGAATTTTGAAGTTTGCTGACATGATGATTGGTGCCGCCTTGTTTAACGCTCGACAAACAGGCCTGGAAAAGCAGCAGGCGGTGCAGGAAAAGCTGGCCCAGCTGGCTGTTTATCGCGAAGGCATCAACGCCCACTTGACCAGCGCCATAGCCCTGGCGGAGGACAGCCCTGGCGGTCTGCTCATGCCTAATCAGTCATTGCTCTACACTGGTCGAGTGCATGCGTGTTCAAACCTGTCGGCGATGATGCATATTGCGCGTGAACTTTGTGGCGGGCAAATCTGCGTGACTCCGGACGCGGCAGCATTTACCGATCCGGAGTCGGGTAAATGGCTGCAGAAGTACTATTCGATCAATGAGGAATGGGTTGCGGATGACCGCCGCAAGCTGCTCGTTTTTGCGCGCGATTTGTTGAATTCAGACTATGCTGGCCACCGCTTAACTTTTCAATTGTTCGCACAGTCACCGCCATTCGCACATCTCGGTGCGGTTTTTCGCAACTTTTACTGGGACGGACCATTGCGTTTCGTGCACAAGGCTGCTGGCTTATCCGATACGGTCATGCAGAGCGGGGCGCCGGGAAACCAGGACAGCACGGTGACCAAGTGGTTCGAACGAAATTCGCCGATGCTTCCGACAGATTTGAAGTCGGCCTGAACTCGACGTCAAACCGAGCCGTGGGCTATGGCGGTTAGCAGCATACAGACCCTAAAGCAGCAGTTTTTTGACGGGATGAGTTTTGCTGCCTGCACGGTAAACGTGGTGACGACAGACGGCGCTGCCGGTCGCGCTGGCGTCACGGTGTCGGCCATGGCGTCGGTGTCTGCAGACACGCCCGCCCCCTCACTGTTAGTGTGTATCCATCATAAAAGCCCGGCGGCGTCAGCGATCCTTGCCAACCGTGTTTTTTGTGTCAATGTTTTACGCAACGATCAGTCTTATATTTCGGATACTTTTGCCGGTCGTATGCAGACCGCTGACGGTGACAAGTTCTCCTGTACGAGCTGGATTAGCGGAAAGACCGGCGCACCGCGCGCGGTTGATCCATTGGTGGCATTCGATTGCAGCCTGATGAGCAGCGAGCAGGTGGGGACGCACTGGGTATTGTTCGGAGCGGTAGAGGATATCTTTATCGCCGAGTGGGGCTCTCCTTTGATCTACGCGAATCGAGCTTACGGCACCTCGGTTGCGATCAATCCTATCCTACCCCAGGCGTCAGATGGTGACCGGGAGGAGCTCCGCCTGGGCTGTTTCCGCACTTTTGGCCCTTATCTGGTTCCGGGGCTGGTGGCTCGACTCATGATCGATCACCCGTCTACGGATTTGTGCCTGCAGGAAGGCGGGCAGCGGCAGATTGTTGAGGCGCTGCATGCCGGTGACGCTGAAATAGCGTTACTTTACGATTTTGGCCTTGGTCCTGGGTTGGATATCGAGGCAATGACGGAGATCCATCCCTATGTGCTTTTGCCCCAGGGCCACCGCCTCGCCGAGCGGCCCAGCATTAAGGTGCACGATCTGGTGGACGAGCCTTTCGTCCTGCTGGATGCCCCGACCAGCCGGGATTATTTTTTATCAATTTTCGAGCTGGAAGGTGTGCGCCCCGATATTCGGTTCAGATCCAGTTCGTTTGAAATGGTGCGAGGGTTAGTCGGCCACGGTCTTGGTTATAGTCTGTTGGCCACCAAACCGGCATCCAATATGACCTATGACGGCCGTGCGGTGGTGACCCTGAAGCTAGACTGCGACACGCGGGGCAGTCAGGTCGTGCTGGCCAGCAAGCAGGGTATTCGTTTATCTCCCATTGCGCAGACCTTTACCCGGCATTGCCGTATTTTTTTCCAAACTGAATCCGTGTGAGCAAATCAATGCTCATTTATCAGGAGTAACCACGTCATGGCGCATAAAAGAATACGGGCGTTTAACACCAAAGATACTTATCCAGAGCAGAATCTCGACAATGATCTGGCGCAGGCGGTCGTCGCCAGGGGCACCATGGTCTTTGTCCGTGGTCAGATCGGTCAGGATCTGGATACTTGTGCCAGTGTGGGCGTCGGTGATCCCGCGGCCCAGACCCATCAGGCGATGCGCAATATCAAAATGTTGCTGGAGGAGAGCGGTTCATGCTTGGATCAGATCTGCCGCATCGTGGTTTATTTGACCGACATCAGGTACCGCGAACAGGTTTATCGTGCTATGGGTGAGTATCTTGAGGGTGTACACCCAGTGTCTACGGGACTGGTGGTGCCTGCTCTGGCACGGCCCGAATGGGTGGTGGAAATAGAGGCCACCGCCGTGATTCCAGACTGAGGACGAGTTGATGAGTGCGTTAAGCCAGGAGCAGATAGACCAGTTTTGGCGTGATGGCGTCCTAACCGTCAACAACGCGGTGAGTGCGAGCCAGCTGGAGGCCCTTCGGGCTCAGTTTGCCGAGTGGGTAACGCAAAGCCGGAACTTTGAGTCGGCCTACGGCACGACCATAGACGGACGGCCGCGCTTCGACCTGGAGCCCGGGCACAGCAAAGATAGGCCGGCTCTGCGGCGGGTAAGCTCCCCGGCAGATATATCTGCCGCTTTTTACGAGGCCATGACGAACAGTCGCATTACCGATATGGTGGCCGACTTGATCGGACCCGATGTGAAGCACCACCATAACAAGGTCAATTCAAAACTCCCGGGTACCGCGACCGAAGTAAAATGGCACCAGGATTTTTCTTTTACTCCCCACTCCAATACAGATCTGGTAACGGCGCTGCTAATGCTGGACGAGGTTACAGAGGAGAACGGACCGCTTGAAGTGGAACTGGGATCACACACCGGCCCACTGCACAGTTTATGGCATGATAATGTGTTCACAGGTGCTGTAGCGGAAAGTGAGGCAAAGCGCATGCAGGCATCCGCGGTAAAATGTTTCGCCCCGGCCGGCTCAGTGTGTTTGATGCACAGCTGTGTCGCGCACGGGTCAGCTCCTAATCTGTCGAGTAAGCCGCGGACTCTGTTTATTTCGGTGTACTCAGCAGCGGATGCGGTGCCGTGCTGCCCTAATCCGGTACCCGGTAAACATGAGGGGTTGATTGTGCGCGGGCAGGACCCAAAGACCATCCGCACCACAGCTTATCAGCTGCGCCCACCGGAATTTCCTAAAGGCGCCTCATTTTTTAACCAGCAGGCCCGCTCCGAGCGCGGGACGGTAACATGACATTCTCTATCGTCGCTCGCTGCGTGCAAACCGGCATGTTCGGCGTGGCGGTGACCTCCTCCTCCCCGGCGGTGGCCGCACGCTGCGCTTATGCCCGTGCCGGCGCCGGCGCGATTGCCAGCCAGAACGTGACCGATCCCACTTTGGGCAGCCGCGGTTTAGACCTGCTGGAAAACGGAAGCAGCGCGCAGGAGGTAGTTACAAGTCTGCGTCAAACCGGTCGCCATATAGAATACCGGCAGATACTGGCAGTGGATGCGCAAGGGGGAACGGCCGCGTACACCGGTGCCAATGCCCTGGGAACTCACGCCCACGCCATGGGTAAAAACGCCGCCAGCGCAGGCAACCTTCTATCATCTGATCGGATACCGCAGGAGATGGTGAACGCTTTCGTTAGATCCGCGGGTCATATCGGCGAACGCCTTTTGATCGCGATGGAGGCGGGCGTGAGGGGCGGCGGCGAGGAGGGGGCTATACACTCTGCTGGTATGAAGCTGGTGCGAGAGGTCCCTTGGCCGGTGGCCGATCTGCGGGTGGACTGGACTGAACGATGCCCGATCGTGGAGCTGAGGAAGCTTTGGGATATTTACTTACCGCAATTAGAGGACTATGTGACACGAGCGCTTGATCCCGCTTCAGCGCCCAGCTATGGCGTACCGGGTGAAGATTAGCGTCCAACCGGGGTTACCGACGCCTAGCCCATTCACAGCAGACTGCCTGTGTGCCTCGTCATGCTGGATGGGTGCACCGGGCGTGCGCGGGTGCGGCGCGCTGCTCCGGTTGATGGGCGAAGGTTAAATTGTCCAGACACATGGATGTAATCCCGCAGGATGTGGACTGATCCACCTCGTTTCCTGTTGCCGGGGATAGTGTACTTCGCAGTTGTTTTTGCCATCGGGTTTGTTCTTGGCACGATTCGCGTTTTGATCGCTGTACCAGCATTCGGTGAACAAGCGGCAGAGTTGGCTGAAACTCCTCTGATGTTGTTGGCGGCTTTTCTTGCTGCGCGATGGACATTACGCCGATTTAGAATTTCCCACGCAAAACGCCTCAGTTTGCTGATCGGGATGACGGGACTTGCTTTGCTGATGATGGCGGAATTTCTGGTGGTGCTTTTTGTGCGCAATGAATCTTTGCAGCAATACATCGTTAATCGTGACCCGGTGGCTGGTGTTGTTTATCTCCTGTCGCTTGTGATCTTTGCCATCATGCCGTGGTTGGTCGATGCTTTTCGCCTGGTGCGCAGTGATGGCGCCTGACTATTCACTCTGCCGGCTGCCTAAGGCAGTTCAAGACTGACTGCAACAGAGCTCAAAAAAATGGCGAGATCATGTTGACGACCATTACAGCCGAACGATGCGCGCGGGAGCGGAAATCGTCGTGACGCCGGAAGACCAGGATTACGGTGGGTGTTTGTATTCCTGCCGGGACCCGGAAGGTCATTCATGGAATTTTGGATCCTACGATCCGTGGAAACAGCCGTAATCACACCGGCATGTTAGCCGGACTCTGGCAACGGCAGGGCGGGTCTGCGCTCATTGAACAACCAGCGTATGTCCCGCAGTGAAAAACTCGGTTTGACACAACCGATCACCTTGTGAATATATACTCATTGGGAACATCGAGGACGAAAAAAAGCAATGAGTAAGCCCGCATACAACACTAAAGAACTCTGGCGCATGGACCGGGATCACTATATCCACCCGTGGACGGATTTCTCGGTCTTTAAGGAAAAAGGTTCACTGGTCATATCTGAGTCGGAGGGCAATTATGTATTCGATTCTGACGGCAAGCGCTATCTGGATGGGATCGGCGGTCTTTGGTGTGTGAACATCGGTTACGGCAATGAAGAAATGGCGGAGGCAATCGCGGACCAGGCGCGCCGTATGCCCTACTATTCAACGTTTACCCACGTCACGACCCCGCCTGCGGCGGAATTGGCGGCAAAACTCGCCCAGCTGACGCCGGGAACGCTTGACCATGTTTTCTATGGCACCAGCGGTTCGGTGGCGAACGACTCCGCTATCCGCATCATCCACTTTTACAATAACCGGCTCGGTCGGAAATCTAAAAAGAAGATCATTGCCCGTACCGATGGCTATCATGGCAGTACCTATCTGGCCATGACTATGACCGGTGTGGCGTTCGACCATCAGGGTTTCGACCTGGCTCCAGATCTGGTGCATCACATTCCCAATCCCAATCCCTACCGGCGACCGGACGGAATGTCCATGGAGGAGTTCTGTGATGAAAAGGTGGCCGATCTTAGACAGGCGATCGAGACCCTGGGCGCGGAGAACGTGGCCTGCTTCATCGCTGAACCAATTATGGGCGCTGGTGGCGTGATCGTACCTCCCCCCGGTTATCACAAGCGCACGCGTGAGGTGTGCGATCAGTACGACGTACTTTACATATCAGATGAGGTAGTTACCGGTTTTGGACGTTTGGGGCACTTTTTCGCATCGCAAGACGTGTTCGAATTCGTGCCGGACATGATCACCTGTGCCAAAGGGATTTCTTCAGCCTATGTGCCGCTATCGGCAACCATACTGTCGAGCGAGATTTATGAGGTTATCAGCGTGCCGCAGGCAGATGGCGCTATGTTCACCCACGGTTTTACCTATTCCGGCCACCCGGTGGCGTGCCGCGCCGGTCTGAAAAACATTGAAATCATGGAGCGCGATCGGATCTGTGAGCACGTGCGCGAGGTTGGGCCTTATTTCGAGCAGCAGCTGTCATCCTTAAGCGATCTAGAGATTGTGGGTGACGTGCGGGGCAAGTGCTTGATGATGTGTGTAGAAAACGTGGCTAACAAAAGCACCAAAGAACTGTTCGACCCGGCCGTAAACATCGGTGGTCGGGTGGCTGAGCAGTGTGAAAAGCGCGGTCTCATTATCCGTCCAGTAGGGCATTTAAATGTCATGTCACCGCCCCTTACTCTGAGCAAGCATGAAATCGACGATATGGTTATGATACTTCGTGAAGGCATTGTCGCTACCATAGAGGAATTGCGCGCTGAGGGACTTTTGTAGAGGGCTGGCTGAGAGTTATCCTGCAATAAAAGAGTTATCATATAGCGCGTTATAGACGTCTTACACTTACCGAAAAAAGGAGGAGAATGAATGAGCAATTTTAACTTTCCGTTTACCCGGCGCAGATTCCTGCAGGGATCTGGGGCTGCAGCCGTTGCGCTCACGTTTGGCGGTCGCAACACTTTTGCACAGGAGAAAAAGCTGAACGTCTACAACTGGGATACGTATATCGGCGACACCACACTGCAGACTTTTTCGGAAAGCACGGGTATAGAGGTGCAGTATGACCTGTACGCAAATCTGGAAGAAATGTTTGCGAAGTTTCAAGCCGGCAATCCTGGCTATGACATTATTTTTCCCAGTGACTACATGATTGAGACTATGATCGCTGCCGGTATGCTGGAGGAACTGGACCGTTCCCGCATCCCCAATTTCGCGAACGTAGACGAAGCTTTTCTCAATCCATCCTTTGACCCAGGGTGTAAATACAACGCTCCCTACTTCTGGGGCAGCGTAGGCATCGGCTACCGCAAGTCCAAAGTGGGTGAGGTCGACAGCTGGTCAGCATTGTTCGACAGCGATAAACACTCCGGGCGCATGGCCATGCTGGCGGATCAGCGGTTTGTCATGGGTGTGGCGCTGCTGTATCTGGGTTTCTCCGCTAATACGAAGAACCCGGAAGAGATCAATGCGGCGCGCGACCTTTTAATTAAAACAAAGAAGCACCTAAAGGGATTTGTGCCCGATTCCGGTCAGGACATGCTGATTTCCGGGGATATTGATTTGGTCATGGAATGGAACGGGGATATTCTCAAAGTAATGGAGGAGGACGATGACCTGACTTACGTTATCCCCAAAGAAGGAACCGTGATCTGGGTAGACGGTCTGTCTATTCCCAAAGGGGCGCCGAACATAGATCACGCTTATGCTTTCGTCAACCACGTTATGGACGCCAAAGTAAACGCGGAAATCGCCAACACCATTCACTATGCCACAACCAACAAAGCGGCCCGGGCGTTTGTTGCCGAAGCCGATCTGAACAATCCGGCTATTTACGCCCCGGATGAGGTCGTGGCCAAGAGCGAAGCGCTGGCCGATGTAGGAGACGCGTTGCCGCTGTACGATGCGGCATGGACTGAGATCCAGGCGGCATAACCATTCGTTAACGCAATGAGGAACGTGGGCGCGTTGGGCAGCGCGCCCACGTTGTCGCAGCAGGAATCATAAGTTGGATAGCTGGCGCAAGAACAAGCTTGCTTTCGCCGTCCTTGCCTTGCCACCTACGGCCTGGCTGGTGCTTTTTTTCACCGTCCCCCTGCTCATCATGTGGTTATATTCTTTTGCCGAGCGGGGCCCACAGGGACAGATCTATCTCGCCGTTAACTTTGCCAACTATGTGCGCGCCATCGAGTGGATCCATCTCGGCATTATATGGAAATCGATCTGGATCGCGGCGATCACTACCGCCATCACTTTTGCAATTGGCTTCCCGCTGGCCATGGGCATCGCCTTTGCACCAGCCCGATGGAAGAACATTTTGCTATTGCTGGTGATCCTGCCATTTTGGACCAATCTGTTAATCCGGACTTATGCCTGGATCGCAGTGTTGCGTACGCGCGGGTTTTTAAACTTTGGTCTGGAATGGATGCATGAAAAGTTGTCCGCATTCTCTGCCCTGATCGGTCTGCCTGACGTTATGGGCGAGTTTCAGGCACTGGAACTGCTCTACAACCAGAAGGCAGTAGTCATTGGGCTGGTATACGTCTACCTGCCGTTTCTGGTTTTGCCTATCTATGCCACGCTGGAAAAGCTGGACAAGTCATACCTCGAAGCCAGTCTGGACCTCGGTGCCGGGCACTGGCGTACGCTGTTTTCAGTTACCATTCCGCTTGCTCTGCCGGGCATAATTTCCGGTTGTCTGCTGGCATTCATTCTGTCCATGGGCACATTTTTAACGCCGGCGTTATTGGGTGGTACGGATAGCGAGATGATCGGCAACCTCATTGCGCGACAGTTTTCCTCTTCGCGCGACTGGCCATTCGGCTCGGCGCTGTCTTTTCTCCTGCTGTATATGACTTTCATCATCCTGTGGGTGCGAGCCAGCCTCGCTGGCCGCAGGGAGGAGCCGATTTAGCCGCAACGCCATGGTCAGAGACCGCTCCAATCCACTGGATTACACACGCAAGACCTGGATGCGCATGAGCATGGGGCTCACCTTCCTCTTTTTGTATTTTCCGATTGTTTCGCTGATCGCATTTTCGTTCAACAACAGCAAGCGCAATATTACCTGGCAAGGATTTACCCTGCGCTATTACGAAAAGGCCTTCGACAACGCTCAGCTGCACGAAGCTTTCCTCAACTCTCTCATCGTCGCCGGCATATCAACGACCGTGTCCACTATCCTCGGTACCATGCTGGGGTTGTCTCTTCACCGTTTTCGCTTTCCAGCGCAGGGCCCCTACGAGGGTATGGTGCACTTGCCTATCGTGATCCCTGAAATCTGTATGGCGGTGGCGATGGTGGCGTTCTTCGCGACCATCAACATGCCCCTGGGGTTAACCACCATTACCGTCAGCCATATCGCATTTTCGATCCCGTTCGTGGCCGTTGTTATTAGAGCGCGCATGGCTGGCTTCGACCGCTCGCTGGAGGAGGCATCATACGATCTTGGAGCGAACCAGTGGCAAACTTTCTGGAATGTAACTTTTCCCTACATGAAGCCTGGGATGATAGCGGGCGCGTTACTGGCCTTCACTTTATCACTGGATGATTTTGTTATTACATTTTTTACCTCGGGCCCTGGATCGACTACCTTCCCAATCAAGATATACTCCATGGTGCGCTTTTCCGTCACTCCGGAGGTCAACGCCGCCTCTACGGTGCTTATTGTTCTTACGCTGGCGCTGACTGTAATCGCGCTCGTCATACAATCACGTTCACAGGCAAAATAAACATGGATGACAGCACAATCATCTCCGTGCGTGATGTTACCAAGAGATTTGGATCGTCCGTACTGGCGGTCAATCGGGTGTCACTGGATATAAAGCGGGGTGAGTTCTTCGCACTGCTGGGACCTTCGGGCTGCGGTAAAACTACGCTGTTGCGTATCCTGGCGGGTTTCGAAACACCGTCAGAAGGCCAGGTGCTGATAGACGGTGACGAGATGGAGGGGGTGGAGCCTAATAAGCGACCGGTGAACATGGTTTTTCAGTCTTATGCGGTTTTTCCCCACATGACCGTTAAGCAGAATGTGGCCTACGGGCTGAGAGTGACGCGAACGCCCAAGGCTGAGATCGAGCAGCGCGTGCAGCAATCCCTGGCTCGCGTCCAGCTGGAAGAGATGGCGGAGCGCAAACCAGATCAGCTGTCTGGCGGGCAGCGTCAGCGTGTCGCCTTGGCGCGGGCCTTGGTTAAAAGTCCTAAGGTCTTGCTGCTGGACGAGCCGCTGTCGGCGCTTGACGCAAAGTTACGCGAGCAGATGCAGATCGAACTGGTGCATCTGCAACAGTCGGTTGGCATTACTTTTGTCATTGTTACCCATGACCAGAACGAGGCTTTATCCATGGCGGATCGGATTGCCGTCATGAATAGGGGGGACGTACTCCAGGTGGCCACACCCACCGAGCTGTATGAATATCCCAACTGCCGTTTCGTTGCCGATTTTATTGGCAAGATGAATCTGTTCGACGGACAGGTGGTGGGCGTGCGGGAAAAACAGGTTGTGGTTCGGGCAGGTGCTATCGCCTCACAGATAGGAGATATCACAATACCTTTCGCTGACCAGGCCGAAGGTGAAGTGGGCATTGCGATTCGACCGGAAAAGGTGAGATTGAATAAATTGGAACCGAAGGAGGAGACGATTCGTCTACAGGCAAAAGTCAAAGAAGTGGTGTACTACGGCAACGAGAGCCACGTATTTCTGCAAACCGAGTCCGGGGCGGCCATTACCGCCGATATGAAAAATAGCTCACGCCACGCGCATGCTGGAATAGTAAAGGACGATGTGCTGTGGGTGTCATGGCTAGCGGAGGATACCCTGGTGCTGACGTCGTGATGTATAACGGACAAGCAGAGTGCCGCAGTGCTCACTGCTGCCACTTGCGACTAAAAATAGATAATCTAACTTTCCATGATCGCATGGAAGAAGAAGGAGAACAGCGGAATGAATGAGCCCAGAACTATTGCGTTTTTTCCTGAGGCCGCATTCGGCCCGGCGCTGAATTCGGTCGGCATCGCTCAGGCCTGCGAGCGCCTTGGCTACAGAGCGGTATTTCTGACTGACCCCGGTATGGCAGGCGTGTATGAGGGTTATGGCTTCAAGGAATACTCGGTGAACATGTCCGAACCCATGGAGCCGGAGGAAATGGCAAAGTACTGGTCTGATTTTATCAATGGCCACATACCTAACTTCAAGAAGTCTCCGTATGAGCAGATAGACAACTATGTAAAAGAGTGCTGGGCAGCTATTGTTGAGACCTCCATCTGGGCGGAAAAGGATTTACCCGCCGTATTGGCTGAAGTCAAACCAGACCTGATCTGCGTAGACAACGTTATACTGTTTCCCGCAATAAAACAGTTTGGCGTACCCTGGGTGCGCATCATTTCCTGCAGTGAAAACGAGATTCCGGACCCAGACATCCCGCCGCATCTGTCCGGTTGCAGCGAGCACGACCGGGACTGTTTTGCGCGTTTTGACAGCCGCTTCAATGAAGTGATTGAGCCCATCCACAGCCGATTCAACCGCTTTCTAACTGAGTGCGACGAGGCCCCTTATCCATTGGGACAGTTTTTCGAGGCCTCTCCTCACCTCAATCTGTTGCTTTATCCGCAGCCGGTCAAATTCAAGCGGCGTCATGCGCTTGATCCCAAGCGATTTCAGTATCTGGAGGGGTGTGTGCGTCAAGAGGTGGATTATGAGGTACCACAATTTCACAGCCAAAATGATAAACCGCTTTTATATATCAGCTTTGGCAGCCTTGGTTCCGGTGATACGGCTCTGCTCAAACGAATTATAGAAGTGGTGGCTGAGCTGCCTTACCGCGCGTTAGTTAATGTCGGTGACTACGCAAGTGAATACAGCAACATTCCATCTAACGTACACCTTGCCGGCTGGTACCCCCAGCCTTCAGTCATCTCCCAGGCAGATGCGGTCATTCACCACGGAGGTAACAACAGCTTCACGGAATGTCTTTATTTTGGCAAGCCCGCCATTATCATGCCTTACGTGTGGGATGGGCATGACAATGCCACCCGAGTACAGGAGACCGGGCTCGGTTTGAAAATGGATCGCTATGCCTGGAGCAATAACGATCTGGCCCGTAACATCGAGACGCTGCTTACCGATAGCGCTATGCAGAATAAACTGGCTGCTACCTCGGCGCATATGCGTGCGCAGGACGGGCCAAGCAAGGCTGCCGCATTGTTGGATAAGGTATTGCGCAACTCCGCTAGGTAGAAGTGGCGCACTCGTCTATATGTGTGAATGCGATGTAGCGCGGCGCGTTTATCCCGCGATTCTAAAAAGGGAAGCCCGGAGGAATAAATATCAGCAAGATGCAAAGCGATACAGCAGAAGGCTTTAACCAGTGGACTGTGCCGTGGACCACCCCAACCGGTCCGGAACTGGAGGCGCTGGCTGCAGGCACGCTGGTGTTACCCGAGTTCACCCTGCAGGCCGGTCAGGTTGAGACCTATCAGCGCGATGGCGTGTTGTTCTTGCCCGCGGCATTTGAAAATTGGGTGGAAGTTTTGCGCGCGGGCCTCAAGCGAAATTTGGATCAGCCATCGTCTTATCGATTTCCCGCCGAGAGCACGCGTCCCGGCGAACCTGGGCGCTTTTTCGACAGCTACTGCAACTGGCCGCTTATTCCCGAATATCGCGCGTTTGTTTTCGAATCAGCCGCCGCCTCCCTGGCCGGACAAATCATGCGTGCCAGCTATGCCCAATTTTTTCACGAGCATGTCTTCATGAAGGAAGCGGGTACACAGCGCGCTACGCCGTGGCATCAGGACATCCCGTATTATTGTGTGTCAGGTGATCAGAGCGTATCTGTTTATATCGCCCTCGATGACGTAGACCAAGACCTTGCGGTGCGCTATGTGCGCGGATCGCACCGCTGGGGTCAGATTTTCTATCCTAAGGTGTGGTTGGATAGCAGTGATTTTAATGTAGGCGATGCAGGGTATAGCGATACCGTTCCGGACATTGACGCCCATCCGCAAGATTACGATATTGTCAGTTGGCCCCTTAAAGCCGGAGACACGGTGTTGTTCAACTTCAAGACCCTGCACGGTACCTCCAATGCGGTCATGCGCCACACCCGGCGCGCGTTTTCCACGCGATGGATGGGAGATGATGTTCGTTTTCTGGAGCGGCCTGGTGAAACCTCGCCCCCGTTCCCCAACCCCGGTATGCAGACCGGTGACCGCATGCGCGAAGACTGGTTTCCGATAGTGTGGACAGAAACCGGACACCGTACCAACAGCAGTTAAAATAGCGCGTGAACCGAGACCCGATATGATCTCAGGTCGCTTGGTTGGATAATTGACACAGCAGAGGTTGAAGCATGTTAACCATCTATTCCGATTCCCACTTATTGCGAGATTCCAAAACCGAGCTGTTCGGCGGCCAACTGGTCTACCCTCACGAGAGGCCAACCCGCGCGGCCTACATTCTCGAGCGGGTCAAAGCAGTCAAGTTGGGCGACATTCAGGCGCCGCGGGACTATGGACTGGAACCGGTATACAAGGTGCACGACGATGGGTTTGTAAAGTTCCTGGAAACTGCCTGGGAGGAGTGGCAAAAAACGGGCTATAAAGGCGAAGCCATACCCACCTGCTGGCCTGCCAGGCGGATGGCGATGAAAATACCGGACCATATCGAAGGGAAGCTCGGCTACTATGCGCTGGCGGCGGAAACCTCTATCAGCGCGGGCACGTGGGAGGCTTCGCTGGCGGCGGTAAACGTGGCGCTGACCGGGGCGGAATCGGTCAGCGCAGGCGAACGTGCAGTATTCTCTTTATGCCGGCCACCGGGACATCATGCTGCCAGAGATATGTACGGCGGGTACTGTTTTTTAAACAATGCCGCGATCGCGGCGCAATACTTTATCGATCAGGGTGCCGGCCGCGTAGCCTTACTGGATGTCGATTTTCATCACGGTAACGGTACCCAGGATATCTTCTATGAGAGACAAGATGTGCTGTATCTTTCACTGCACGGCGATCCGCGCGATGCTTTTCCACATTTTTCAGGCTATGCTGATGAAACCGGCCTGGGGGATGGAGAAGGGTACAACTTTAACTATCCCATGAGACCTGGTACCGCCTATGACCAATGGGGAGCGTCTCTGCAGATTGCTCTTAACAACATAAAGCAGTTCTCCGCAGATGTTCTGGTTGTGTCTCTCGGGGTGGATACCTTTGTGACAGATCCCATCAGCTTTTTTAAACTCAAGTCAGATGATTATTTGACCTGTGGGGGTGCGCTGGCTGGATTGAGTTTGCCGACCCTTTTCGTCATGGAGGGCGGCTACGATATTGACGAAATCGGCTTGAATACCGTCAACGTACTGCAGGGATTCGAGCAGGCTTAGTCTGAAAGGCTGGCCGATTTGCCGCAACTTTGCCACGGGTGGGCGACTTTATCGGCCATGCGTATGGCCGCTATAGGGCGGAGCAAGCCGTATCTGCATCGGCTGCTCGTTGTATGCGGCAAGCGCTTGCTCTATATTGATGCCCACTAAATATCCGGTCTTTGTTCATGCGCCGGCAGCGCTTGTTCCAGTGCGGCCCCGACGCGCATTGCCAGCAGGTCGGCAAACCTGTGCCCCACTATCTGTAATCCAATAGGTAAACCGCGAGTGCTGAACCCGGCAGGCACGGACAGCGCCGGGCACTGGGCCACGTTATTGAAGATGCAGGTCATATCCAGTCCCTTGAACTTACCCGCGTCATTGAATCCCTTATACAGCTCATCGCTGTGACTGTGCGGTACGGCAGGATGTGCCATGGTGGGGGCAATGAGGGCGTCGTGCTGGTCAAAAACTCGACACAGTTCATGCCACTGCTCGGTGCGCAGCACTTCAAAGTGTTTATATTTAGCAGCGCTTATAGTCCGGCTCTGCTCTATCAGCTTAACCACCAGTGGATCCATTTCATCCCGCCAGGAGTCAAAATCTTTAGCAAAGCAAACATCGAGGTAAACCCCCCAGGCCTGATACCAGATTTTGTTGAACTCGTGCCGCCATTTCAGATCTACCTCTGTCACTACTGCTCCCTGCTGTTCCAGCAGGTCAGCCGCGTGACGAATGGTTTTCTCCACTTCAACATCCACCGCGTAATACCCAAGATCCACTGATAAGGCCAGGCGTACTCCACCTACGTCCGCATCTGCAGGAAGGGGAAAGGTCAATTTGTCGGGCAGCGACGTGATGTCTCGCTCGTATGGGCCGCTAACTGCATTCATGAATAGGTTGGCATCGGTGACGTTGCGAGTGAGCGGACCGAAATGGGAAATGTTGTCGAAAACCGTCGGCAGTATATCCATTGGAATGCGCCCCAGGCTGGGTTTCAACCCAACCAGTCCGCAGAAAGACGCAGGAATACGCACGGATCCGCCCATGTCCGTGCCCTCGGCCAGTGGAGTGCAGCCGCTGGCAACGGCCGCCGCCGATCCGCCGGATGATCCTCCCGGCGTTCGCTCCAGATCCCAGGGATTCGCCGTGCGGCCCCACAGTGGACTGTCGGTAAAGCTGCTGTAGGCAAACTCCGGCGTGGTGGTTTTTCCAATTGGAATTGCGCCTGCCCGCATCAGGCGCTGCACGATGAGCGCATCTCGATCGGCAACGTGGTGTTCGTACACCTTTGAACCGCGGGTTAATCTCTTACCCGCCATAGGCGTGACGTCTTTCACCGCAAAAGGAATTCCGTGCAGCGCACCCACTTCAGCATTGGACATAATTGCCTGTTCTGCTTTCTTCGCCATCGCCATGGCTTCGTCGTGAAACAGCAGGCAAAAACAGTTTAACCGCTCATTGACTGAATCGATGCGGTTGAGGCAGGCCTGCATAAGGTCAACCGGTGACAGCCGTTTGAGCCGGATGTCTTCGGCCAGCAGATGCGCCGGTCGGTAGAGCAGGTCCAAATCGTTCATCGATGGCAGCGATGCTTGAGTTGAGCAGTATTACGTCGGTGCCTTGTCTGAGAGCACCTCAATCAGCTCGGGAACGGGCCGGTCGCCATGGCCTTGGGTGAGGGCCCGGTGGAATACCTGGTGCACCGCCTCCGCGGCTAGCGCGCTGACACCCAGGTGATCAGCAAGGTTCTTGTAGTAAGCCGTGTCTTTTGCGCTGTTGGCAATGGAAAATCTGAAGTTGCCCACGTTGCCTTTTAACACGTAGGGTGCGAGACGTTTAAGCGCTACGCTGTCACCGCCGCCAGTGGTGAGTACTTCGATAAAAGTTTTGATATCTACACCACTTCGCTGAGCGCTGATCACCGCTTCCGCCAGCAGTACGCAATTCCCAAGAGATATGAAGTTGTGCAGCAGCTTAAGCGTAACGCCGGTGCCGGTGCCGCCGGCGTGGTAAATATTTTCCGCAAAGGTTTCAAGTATCGGATGTACCTGCTGCAATACCGCAGTGTCTCCCCCAACCATAACGTTGGCTTTGCCCTGCTCAGCCTCCTTTGGCGTGCGCGTCAAAGGAGCATCGAGGAATTGCGCTCCGCTTTGAAGTACTTCCTTTGCCACTTCCTGGGTTACGTGAGGCTCGATGGTTGAGCAATCGACAACTGTTTTACCTGGCCCAAGTTCATGCAGCAATCCCTGCTTGCCACAGACAACCTCTTTCACCTGTTCTGATCCGGTAACGCATATCATGATGACATCGTTTTGTGCTGCTATCTGTTGCGCGGCGCCACTCGAAGTTGCCCCCAGAGCACGTAAATCATCCACCGGCTGATTACCCGGGTGATCGAGAAACATGAGCGGATAGCCTGACCGGGCTATGTTCTTAGCCAGTCCATGACCCATTAGACCGACGCCGATGAACCCTACTTTTTGGTCATGCTTCATATCATTGCCCGTGTAACTGTAAGCTGCTTATTTTGCCTGCCATACCGGCGCACGCTTTTCGGTAAAGGCGCGTGCACCCTCCATAAAATCATCGGAGGTGAGCATCTTTTGATAAATGGGTAGTTTAGGATTGAGCGGCTTGGTCTCTGCGAAGGCCTCTTCCAGAGGAAGGTTGTAAATCTCAGGCATCACCTCTTTCAGCGCCTGCAGCGCGAGGGGTGCTCCGGTGGCGATTTGATGGGCCAACTCCTGCGCCCGATCCATTACGCCATTGCGCGGCGTAATCTCGTGCACCAGGCCCCAATGCTTCGCTTCATTCGCTCCCATACGCCTGCCGGTCAGCATGAGCTCCATCGCTACGTTGTACGGCACTCGCCTTGGCAGGCGCTGCACCCCCCCGGCGTCCGGCAGGAATCCTCTTTGCATTTCAGGAAAAAAGAATTCAGCATGTTCCGACGCAATAATGATGTCTGCGGCGAGCGCAATCTCGAACCCGCCTCCCACGGCCAATCCGTTGACCGCTGCAATTACGGGTTTGTACAGATCCCAGAATTCGGATAGACCGGCGAAGCCTCCGGGACTGTTGAGCGATTCATTCAAAGCTTCTTCGCTTGAGTCTTTACTCGCTATTTCTTTGAGATCCCAACCTGCCGAAAAAACTTTATCGCCGGCACCTGTGATGATGCCGACGCTAAGCGAATCATCGTCCTGCAGCCGGCAGCAGGCTTCATAAATCAAAGCCGATACCTCACTGTTGATTGCGTTAACCGGCGGACGATCTATCGTAATCTCGAGTACCCGGTCACTTCGATGTAAGTGTACAATTTCCGACATATCAAACCTCTTTTACCTTTGCTGCGCATGCCATAGTCCAGGAGCGCTAAGACTAATATGAAAATGCCCTGTAGCAAAATCCAAGGTCAATGCACTGGTTAGAGCGGCTGCTTAATCCCAAGTCCATCGCCCTGATCGGAGCCTCAGCAAAACCGGGCAGCATTGGCAATAACACGCTGCGTTTTCTGCTGCAGGCTGGCTACGGTGGCGTAATTTATCCAGTTAATCCCCGCTACCAGTATATTGAAGGTGTGCAATGCTTCAACCGATTGGCCGAGCTGCCGGCTGCTCCTGACCTGGCCATGATTGCTCTCGGCGGGCTGGCGGTGGAGCAAGCCCTGGATGAAGCCATTGGACTGGGAGTGGGCGGAGCCGTGATTTATGCCAACAACTACGTGGTCGGAGAAGCTGCTCCGTCGCTTCTAGAGCGGTTAAGGAAAAAAGCAAAGCTCGCGAATATACCCGTTTGTGGCGGCAACGGAATGGGCTACCAGAACCACGATGGGCGAATATTGGCCAGCTTTGACTGGCCGACAGTCCGCCCGCCCGGGCACGTTACCTTGATCGCTCATTCTGGTTCAGTTATGACCTATCTTGCTAACAATGATCCGCGCTTTACCTACAACCTGGCTGTATCCTGCGGACAGGAGATCAACGCTACTTTCTCGGATTACATGGATTACGCATTAGAGCAGCCGAGCACGCGGGTTATTGCTCTTTTCATCGAAGCCGTCAGGGATCCACAGGGATTTTTAAAAGCATTGGAAAAAGCGCAGCAAAAAAAAATTCCGGTGGTGATTGCCAAGGTGGGCCGAACTGAAAAAAGCGCTGACTTCGCTAAAAGTCACTCCGGTGCGCTGGCCGGTAATGATCAGGCTTTTCAGGCCGCATGTCATCGATATGGCGCGATTAGAGTGCGCGACCTTGATGAGTTGGCCAACACAGCTTACCTTTTAGCCAGGGTGGGTGTGGTGCCCGCAGGAGATTTGGCCAGCGTCACAGATTCTGGAGGGTTGCGCGAGCAACTGATTGATCTGGCCGACGATATTGGCGTCGCTTTTTCTTCTATCTCGAGCGTAACAAAGCAACGCCTGGCGGCTACGCTCGAGTATGGTTTACAGCCGGACAATCCTTTGGATGCCATGGGATCGTTGAATGCGGACGTCGGCTCAGTTTTTGAAGCGTCTCTTACCGCCCTGTTGGATGATCCGGGCACTGCGGTGCTCAGCTGTGAGTTCGAGTTCAGAGATGACCTCTGTCATTACCCGGTTTTGCTGGACGTGTGTAAAAGGGTGTCAAGCCGGGCTACCAAGCCCTTTATGGTAATCAACAGCTTCACCCGAGCCAGCAATAGCGCGAAAGCAGTCGAGCTCAGTCATGCCGGTATTCCTGTTATCAATGGTGCGGACCTGGCACTCAAGGCCATTAAGCACGCATTTGCTTATCGCGACTTTATACGCAGGGATTGGCAGCAGCCGGCCAAGCCCGACGTGCACACCGTGTGCTTTTGGCAACAGAAGCTGGCCTCGGCCCGGACCGTCGACGAGTCCACGGCGCTTGGCATGCTGTCTGATTTCGGTATACCTGTTGTGCGGCACCGGATCACTGCCGCATTACAGTCTACGCTCGAAGCCGCCGACCATTTCGGCTTTCCCGTGGTGTTGAAAAGCGCGCAGCCGGGACTGATGCATAAGACCGACGTCGGTGGCGTGCGGCTGGACCTGCGCAGTCGAATCGAGGTGGAAACAGCGTTTGGGGAATTGTCCGCAGGCCTCGGTAGCCGCGTAATGGTCGCACCCATGATCAACGACGGTGTCGAAGTCGCTTTCGGTATGGTCCGGGATCCGCAGTTTGGGCCTGTCATTATGGTCGGAGCGGGCGGAATAAACGTTGAGCTGCTGGGTGATCATCGTTTCGCGCTCGCCCCTGTTGCTGAGGATCAAGCCCTGGCATTGTTGAAACAATTAATGGTAACGCGGTTGATGACAGGTGTGCGCAATCGCCCGGTGTTTGACCTGCGCCAACTGGCCCTGACTTTTAGCCGGTTTTCAACGATGGTGTCGGCACTCAAGGATCAGGTGCAACAGATGGATATCAATCCGGTTATAGTCCACCCTAAAGGCTGCATTGTAGTGGACGCGCTTATTGTGCCCAGCCACTTTGCCAACTAGAAGGCTTAAAGTGGCAAGTGTCTGGACCCGGCGTTGCCACTTTCTACTGTAACCTTCTTCTCTAATCTTTATACTTTAGTGCGTTTTTAGTACGACCAAAGCCAAAGATGAGGCCAAACTATGTCCGATCCACATAAAGCCGGCAATGCTTATGACTACCCGCTGCTGATCAAGCATTTACTGCATACCCCACTGGCCAACGCGCCGCAGCAGGAGATTGTCTACGCAGATCGGAGTCGCCATGATTACTTAATCTTTCGCCAGCGCATCGGACGCTTGGCACACGTACTGCATACCCTTGGGGTCAGGCAGGACAGCACCGTGGCGGTGATGGATTGGGACAGTAATCGTTATTTGGAATGTTTTTTCGCCATCCCCATGATGGGGGCCGTGCTACATACGATAAACGTCAGGCTCGCACCGGAACAGATGCTGTATACCATCAACCATGCCGAAGACGATTTTATCTTAGTGCACACGGAGTTCGTTCCTCTGCTGGAACAGATATACGATCGCATGGAGCGGCCGGTTAAAATTATCATGTTAAGTGATAATGCGGAAGCTGAGCTTGCGCTTGACGCCGTCGGGGAATACGAGGATTTGTTAACGCAGGCAACAGCGGAATTCGACTTTCCGGATTTTGATGAGCAAACCCGGGCAACGACCTTCTATACAACCGGCACCACTGGCAATCCTAAAGGTGTGTACTACAGCCATCGTCAGCTGGTCCTGCATACGCTCGGCGCCTGCGCGGGCCTTGCCTCGGCTGACAAGCAGGGCTGGTTCCGCCGCGGCGACGTGTATATGCCGATCACTCCCATGTTCCATGTCCACGGCTGGGGCATTCCCTATGTGGCCACGCTGATGGGGGTGAAGCAGGTATATCCCGGGCGCTATGCTCCCGACAGACTGCTGTCACTGATTGATCGCGAAAAAGTTACTTTCTCGCATTGCGTACCCACCATCTTGCATATGTTACTGAGTGACCAGCTGGTAAACGATATTGACCTCTCTAACTGGCGGGTGGCTATCGGCGGGGCTGCTTTGCCGCGAGGGTTGGCTGAGACAGCGTTGGCACACGGGATTGACGTATTCAGTGCATATGGCATGTCCGAAACCTGTCCCTTCATAAGTGCTGCCCATCTTGATGCGGCGGTGATAAGCGCGGGACCTGAAGAGCAATTGAAATATCGCTGCAAGACGGGCCGTGCCGCGCCGATGGTGGAGATGAGGGTAGTGGATGAGACAATGAACGATGTGCCGCATGATGGCCGGACGACCGGGGAAGTAGTGGTGCGTGCTCCCTGGCTGACCCAGGGTTACTTAAAGGACAAAGAAAAATCAGAAGAGCTGTGGAGCGGCGGTTATCTGCACACTGGAGATATAGGCCACATTGATGAAAATGGGTATTTAAAGGTAACCGACCGGCTCAAGGATGTGATCAAATCGGGCGGGGAATGGATTTCTTCGCTTTCCCTTGAGGACATCGTATCCACCCATCCCGCTGTCGGTGAGGTGGCCGCAATCGGTATACCGGATGAGCAATGGGGCGAACGACCCATGCTGTTGATTGTGCGCACAGATCAATCGGCAACAGTGGAGTCCATTCAGCAGCATATACAAAAACATGTGGATGCGGGAGACTTAACCAAGTGGGCGATTCCGGATCGGGTTGAGTTTGTCGATGCCATTGTAAAGACCAGTGTCGGCAAGATCGACAAGAAGCTAATACGCCAACAGTATGTAAAATAACAAGCCTTGGATATACGCTGATTA
>JAHEKE010000093.1 GCA_024638505.1 Gammaproteobacteria bacterium
TCTAACTGATTGATAGGTGAATCCATCCAAAATGACTATCTTTGTCCGTACAGAGTCAGTCGACCCAAGAAGCGAGACGCTGTAACAGCGTTTTAGCAACCTGCTGGTGAGAGCGGGACATACACCCGCAGATTACGAATAGTCGAATAAGCATCTTACACCTCGGAGGCATGGAGATAAATACACTTGAGTTCACCGCGTTTATTAGCATCGATTGGTCGGACACCAAACACGATATCTGTATCCAACCCGCGGGCACTGATGAACGAGAATTCGATCGTTATAAGTTAGAAGCCTTAGCCCTGGCCGAACAACTCAAAACCACTCTCGAGCTCATCAAACGCTTCGATCAGGCCATCGCTGAACTCACACCCACTTTGCCTGACTACGACATATTCGCTTCCCTGCCAGCTACCGGCCCGGTCTTTACACCACGCCTTGTTGCTGCCTTCGGGGAGGACCGGAATCGATTCCACAGCGCGGCCGAGGTGCAGCAATACACCGGCATCGCACCGGTGACCGAACGCAGTGGACAGAAGTCCTGGGTACACTGGCGATGGCAGTGTCCCTCTTTTGTGCGACAGACCTTTGTCGAATGGGCGGCTAAAACTATCTATAGGTCATTCTGGGCTGGCGTCTACTATCATCAACAACGCAAAAAAGGCGCTACTCATCAGATGGCCGTCCGCGCCCTCGCCTTTAAGTGGATAAGGATCTTGTACCGCTGCTGGAAATCACGTACACCCTATAACGAAACTACCTATCTAAAAGCACTTCAACGTCGTGGATCCAGACTCGTTCCACAGTAAATCACTTGACTGAATGACTCAGGGCATGAAGCCGCCATTAGCTGAAATGCTTTGCTTTGACAGCCCAGAATTGGTTGATCGTTTACAACCTGTCCTGTCCGTATTCATGCTCAACAATCTTGTGGCTTTCTATATCGACGATTATTGCGGCGTGATCGCTTAACGCATCGCGTCGTTGTTTTTTTTTGCCGTCCTTCCCCCAGACGTGGCGCACGGCTTTTATAGCTGGAGCGAGATGCGGGCTACAAAACGCATGGTCTAGACGAAAACCGTTATCGCGGTGGGAGTACCAGGTGTACTCGCGTTTATCTCCGTGCTTGTGGCGATACGCATCCACCCAGCCGCGCTGCTCCATACCCACCATCCAGTCGTGTTCGCGCTGAAAATTAGGCGGAGATCGCTTTTCTTCATCGATGCCCCGCTTACCGCAGTTGCTGTCACCCATAATTAGGCCGGGCCCAGCATCCCAGGCATCAATCAATCTCAGCACAGAAGCGAGATACGGATATTTAAGAGTCGGCGTGGTGTAATTTGGGACATGCATCAACCCCACGGTGACCGACGGCATCGTCTTGACGTCTGCCAACAGCCAGCGCTCGGGATTCTTGGGCATCCTGGGAGCCGTTACTGATCGCAGCGCAAACCGGCTAGCAAGCAGTAGTGCATTTTTCGCAGGCGAATTTGGATTCACACTGCTGATCTGAAATGGAAAACCAGCTTCTGCCAGTTCAGCCGCCAACCAACGACTTGCCGGTGTTCCACGGAATTCAGATAAGCCGATTATTTGGGGCTGCCACTTGAGTAACTGCGCCAGAATCCCCGCTACACGCTTGCCACCGCCTGCCCGGATGTTCCATGAAACAATTCTGGTTAGCTTTGACATCAAACAGTCGACGCTTCCTCAATGGGCTAGAGCGTGTTAGCTCCTGCAGAGATTTATCGATGGATATGCTAAGGCTGGAACTAGTTAGAAAATAATCCTAGATAGTTTACATCATCACTACGATGAAAAGATTAAGGGGGGCGGACGCGAGAGGTGCAAAGCAAGGGGACTGCAAATGGCCATCAGGGTCAGTCAATCCGCTAACTGAAAAGCAGAAACAGGCTTTCAACAATCAGGCGGCTTTTAAGGTAGGAGCCGACATTCGTCTCAATCTTGTTGCTCTACAGCAGCTATGCTCACTATCGAACCCTAAAGGGACATTCGATGAATCAATCGTGAAATATTGATAGTCTAGAAGACCTTCCTATTGATCAAGTCGCTCTATAACTACTGGACGGGCATCCGCAAACGACTTTTCCAGCAAATCATATAGCGTTCGATGTAGTACCTGGTTAACCTTTTCTCCTGGACTTCCAGAGAGAACATAGGCACCGCCCGATACCACACCTGATTCATAAAGTTGACTAAAAATAGTCTCCCCCCCTTCATCTAGGATCGTGACTTGAAGATCGACCTCAACTTCTGGGGTGACCGCGAAACCCAGGTTTTTAAGTTGATTGTATCTGTAATCGAATCTTTTGATGCTAGGATTGAGAGCAACTTTAAACCATTTCTTAACTAAGAATTCGTTAGCGAAATCGATACCCCCCGAGAATCGATCCTCTAGTATCTCTTCAGATACTTCTTTCAGAATCGTCCCCAACGGGATTGTTAATTTAGAAGCCGCACCCGTCAGGCTTGAGGGATTGCCGGAGAAAACATAGTTCTCTTCCTCTTCGGACATGACGAGTAATACTTCTTCTGCCGATAGATACTCTGGCTCCTCATCAGGCAAGTACGCCGGATTGTAATCCCCCGTATAAGCACACGATGAAATAAAGAGGGTGGCAGTACATATGATGAGATAACGCATAGGAACTTTCATTTCTTCCACTCCAATTTTAGAGCGCAGCATCCATACTAAGTACCACGAGAAAGGGCAGGTCATCTAGGAGTAGAAACTACTCCGTCCACAATCGCCTTAGACTTACGGCTCTTCCTATTGCCCGGTGCCCCAGGTGGTCGGACTGAAGGTGCTCCTGCTGCTCCACGGTTTGCTATAAAGAGACCGCTAACTACCGCTGTAAATCCACGGCCCCTAAACATGCACCTGTGCCTGCCATTCATATTTCCTCTTATCGTTCTCCCTTGGATGGTTCCGTTGTAACCCCAAAGAGCTGGTCGACAACGTAATCCCTGGAAGGGCGGTAAGAAGACTCTTCCAGCGGCAACAAACCTGTTTGGGGGGAGTTTTCTCCTCTGGGTTCCACCTAGTCTTCCAGCAAACTGTATTCCATCGGCGTCGGTAATAATCACTCTCCTGTTATTCAGGACAGTTATAGACAAAGGGAACACGCCGACGAGTACTCTTTGCCCGAATACGTTTCTCACCCACAGTCTTTCAACACCACCGTATTGGCCTGCAAATGGAGTGGCTTCTTTACTTACACCAGCTCCACTGCTGCTACTTCCACCACCACAGGCGGCTAACAAGCCAGCAACACATATCAAAACAAGGTAAGGGGTAAGATGTCGAAGCGAATAATTTATAGTAGTCATACTTCGCTCTCCTCCTATCCTTCACTAGCTTGAGTCCGTCTCTTGAGCACCGATGTTACTCCTGTGGTGTTTGGTTCGCTTTGATGCGGGTCAAGTCTTTCTGAACAAAAGAGAAATAAAGGCTAAAACGGAGGACTGTTATTGGCCGTTCAGTGCAGGTTGATTCAAGAATAGAGAATTAGAAACACGCTCTTGGCAATCAGGCGGCTTTGCGGGTAGGAGCAGTCATTAGGTTTAATCTTGCTGCTCTGCAGCAGCTATGCTCACTATCGACCCTTTTGTGACATTCGACGAGTCCACTGGATAGCAGTTATGGCTTCCTATCCGTTGTGACCCCGCCGCCGGGCTTATTTCCGTAGAAATCTGTAGTAAAATTTCCCGGTCGAAGTTGTACGGTTTCAAGTTTACCCAATGATCTACCAGTTCCACGACTTCTCACTCGACACCAGGCTTTATCAGCTGAAGCGGATGAATGAGGTTGCTCGGGTCGAACCGAGGGTATTCGACCTGCTGGTCTACCTGACCGACCACCGTGATCGAGTGGTACCGCGGCAGGAACTCCTCGACTCGCTGTGGCCCGGCCGTGTGGTCAGCGACACGGCCCTAAGCGCGTGCTTGAAGGCAGCACGAAAAGCGTTGGGCGATAACGGACGTACGCAGAAGATCATCAAAACCGTGCATGGGCGCGGGTACCAGTTCGTGGCACCCGTCTCGGGCGACAGCCTGACACCAATGACTCAGACAGACTCGACAGGGCGTGGTTCCGGTTCTTCGATCGCGGTGTTGCCTTTCGCTAACGCCAGCGACGACAAGGAGCAGCAATACTTTGCAGAGGGAATAGCCCACAACATCGCAATGGACCTGTCTCGAAACAAGTCGCTGGTGGTCAAGTATGCGGACTGGCTCGAAGATGGGGGACGACCGACCCGGAATATTGCATCCGAGTTGAACGTGCGCTATCTGCTAAAGGGCGGTGTGCAGAAGTTGGGTGAGCGCGTACGGGTTTCCGTTGATTTTTTAGATGGGGAGACGGGCGCCATCCGGTGGTCCGACCGTTTTGATCGCACAGGTATCGACGCTATCGATATCCAGGATGATATATCGCAAAAGATCGCCGTAGCACTGTGGGGCTACCGAGGTCAGATCCAGGACGCGGATATGGAACGCATGACCAGGAAGTCGACGGATAGTTTTGACGCGTATGACTTCTTGCTTCGCGGAGTGATGTATAAGGAACTGTATACACGGGCGGGCAATGCGAGGGCTATCGAATGTTTCAGGAAAGCGATAGCGCTGGATCCGCTTTAC
The DNA here is from genome assembly GCA_024638505.1 of Gammaproteobacteria bacterium. Classification (GTDB taxonomy): domain Bacteria; phylum Pseudomonadota; class Gammaproteobacteria; order Arenicellales; family JAANXG01; genus JAHEKE01. Next base: position 4,660 of record JAHEKE010000093.1, read on the forward strand.
AGCGAGGCCTACTCATGGCTGGCTTGGGTATACGGGATGGAAGTCTCGATGCGATGGTCCAATGACCCGCAGACTATGCTTAAGTTGGCTCTAGAGACGGCCCGGAAAGCAATCGAGCTTGACCATTATTGCCCCATCGGACACACCGGGCTGGGCTTCGCCCTGGTTATGCAAAAAAACTTTGATGAGGGGCTGGTGGCTTTCGACCGGTGCCTGGACCTGTATCCGAATCACGCGGACTGCATGGCCCTCCGGGCAGACGCTCTGGTTTTTAGCGGCCGGGCCGAAGAGGCGGTTGAAGAGGTTCGCCGAGCTATGAAAATTAATCCATATCATCCGGATTGGTATCGGTGGGCGCTCGGTTGCGCGTGTTACGCAGCAAAGCGGTATGAGGAAGCGGTAGCCTCATTCAATCGCATGAAGTGCCAAAACAGTGATAGTATGATGTGGCTTGCCGCTAGCTATGCGCAGCTCGGCAACATCGACAAGGCTGGCAGCCAAGTGGAGCAACTTCTTGTCATAGATCCGGGCTTCACAGTGTCAGGATTCTCCAGTTTCTTTAAGAACCCACTCGACTACGAACATTTGCGAGAAGGCCTCGCCAAGGCCGGTTTCCCGGAGTGAACTACGGTCCGACGATCAATGGCGGTCGGACAATACCCAGCGATGAATATTGATCCATAGCACGGTTTTGTTTTTCTATAGGTCCGGTTGTGGCCGTTCTCCGCCTCCCACATCGCATTAATAATTCGTTTATTCAGCTACGAGAGTGTCGGCTGCTCTGTGGCTGGAAGCAGACATCGAGTAACTCTTTTACTTAGAAAGGAGCCAACTTCCGTTAATGACCAGACCGAACACCTACATCGGTATACCTAACTTCTTTTCGGTCAGAGCAAACCCACGATCAATAATTCTGTCTATGCCTGGGTATTCTTAGTTGTCTTCCTTACGGTCGGCTTTTTCTTAGTCGCTTTCTTTTTAGTGATTATTTTCTTGGCAACTTTCTTCTTCGTAACTTTTTTCTTAACGACCTTGTTCTTGGGTGTGTCACGCTTCGTGACCAGCGTCTCGGTGGAGATACCCATAAGCCCCAAGATACTACGGCGCAGATCGTTCATCTGTTTGACTACCGCGTCCATAGATTCTGCCGCCGGTGCCTGGACTCGAGTGAGGGCCTCCGACATCCGTTTCTCAAACATATTCTCCATGAAATCGATAGTGCTTGCCGTTGTCGAAGCGACCTTTTTAACTGAGCCGACCAATTGCTCTCGATATTGTTCTTCTACAGTGGTCCCTTGTTTGACCAATGACTTAAACAACTTTCCACCTTCTTGCTCCGCCTTAGAAAACGCTCCAAGACCTGCGAGCCAAATTGTGTGTGCGGAATCCTCAATCTTCCCGAGCGCGTCGAGTTCTTGCTTAGTGGGGCTTTTCTTTTCCTTTTCTTGCTTGTGTTTTGCCATAGCAACCTCCTGACGGATTTAGGGAAAGAATTAGATGGGTACACTTTAGAGCCAAAGCGGCTCGAAACACAAGCAACCTGTCTGTGAGACCAAGTAAAACCCTTCCGTACCAGGAGCCGATATTCGTCTCAATCTTGTTGCTCTGCAGCAGCTATATCGGCTGCGGGCCAAAGCGTTCAGGGCACGGATCAGTGATCAGTCCGAGCGGCTGGCTTCGCGTTTCACATCAATCAATGCGTGGTATTTGAACGTGCCCAACACCGCGGCCAGAAAGAAGTAAAGCAAAACGAGGCTAAATATCATCATCATGGCGGGCGGGAACGCCCCCTGCACGGCACGGAGTACCAGCGGAATCAGAAAGAGCATAAACAGAATCGAGGCCGCCGTCCTGGATTTATAGAAGAGCCCCGCGACACAGGCAATCACGATCACGCTGCCGACTACCATTTCCGGTCGAGCGGCGAAGGCGGTGATCGTCTGAGCCCCATGTTCCTTGACCAACAGACCGAAATCGAGCAGCAGCCAAGCTATACCGGCGTATATACCGTTAACCACTGCCTGCTCGGCCTTGCGCAAACTCGTCGTAGTTTGGTTCGACATATCTTGGTCACTACTCACCGATGCTCGGGATCAAACAGAGTTTTCACACAGCCACGAGAGTATATAGCAGCTGTGCCGGCCTCATACCGTGAAGGTCTGGTCCTGGCCGCAAGCGGCACCTACGCAGCCCAGCACAACTCTCGGTAATTCCCGTAAAGTTAGCGGCTGCTTACCATCTGCGGATTCAACCGATCGATGCAACACATTGATTAAATCGTTCAGCTGGTGTTTCATATTCTAATGTTTTTCTCGGTCGTTCATTGAGTTGTCTGGCGACTGCATTAAGTTTGGCCTGTG
>JAHEKE010000041.1 GCA_024638505.1 Gammaproteobacteria bacterium
TGTCCGGAGATGGTACAAATCTCTTTCTCGCAGAACCTAAAACAGTGGCACTTCCGTAACTCAGCCAGATTGTTTCATTTAACGTAGTTCACACTTTGGCTATCTGCTTCTCCTGGTTCCTTTCACGTTTTACTGTTGCGCTAAACGACCGTGACCAAACCGTGACAACAACGAGTCACTCTGTGGCCTCAGGAGTCTATCTCAGTCACGGTTGCGCGGGGCCGGCGCACGTAACTTGTTGTTTACATTAAGGCCAGAGTTTGAATGAACGCCTGAAAATCCCCGTGTCGGCAGTTCGATTCTGTCCCTGGCCACCTTTAAAACAACAACTTACAAACAAACGTTTTTCATTTTCGGAAATTCAGGTGACGTGAATTTATACGTAACCTAATTTACGTTTAACTCACTGACAACCTGCGAAGAACGACCAGCTCCGGCTTTCCTGTTCCATCACGCTCGCACACTTTGTTCGCCGCATCAATCAGCTTTGAAAGCTCTGCTGCGCTGTAGTGCGTGGTCATCCGGCCTGAGCGATGGCCGAGCAGGTCCTGCCGGTCTTCAAAGCTTACCCCGGCACGCAGGCACAAATTTACATTAAGAATTTCCGTTAGTAACGATTTTACTTAGATTTCTTACCAGCATTACGTAATAAGACATGCATATATTCAGAATCCGGCATTCTGTGAATCTCAACCGCCACATTCTTGTCTTCCACTTCAAAAGGAAAGGCGGCTACTTGAGAAATCACTTCTTCCGTGCCCGTGCGGTGGTACTGCGTAGTTTCAACAGGAATCTTGGTTTCTTTTAGTGAAAGCTCACCTTTAAAAGCAATCCCTTTTATTCTTATTGCTCCTAAATTTGTGTCGACAACATAGTGATCGTTGTCATTCGTATAATTTACATACAGTTTTACAGGTTTTCCTGGGCCATTTGGTACTAAATCTTCTGCCAGCTTTGTATTCTCAGAAACCGCCGCTAAAAACGCATTATTTACCTCAACACTTTCCCCAGTTTTGATTGCTCTGAGTATTAGTTTATTAGCACCTATGAGTTCTCGTAGAGCTTTTTTACGCTCCTCTGTTTCTTCAGGATCGATGTCCAGCCTGGCGTGTTTAAGTTCATACACTGTCTTACTCAAAGTCATACTGCCTATTTGAAGCCAGTCGGAAAAGTATTTCGGCTCTAAAGCCCGAACTTCTCTCAATTCAATACCTTCCTTTTCTGCGTATTCTTCTGCACCTTTGGCAAAGCCCGTCGTTGATACCGCAGTTACTTTATTAAAACCAAATCTTGAGCGTCTTCCTACAAGCTGCTCAATCCAGCTTCCTGGAGCAGGTCCCTGACTAGGGCGGTCCCGGCATTCAATTAACCAAGCAATTTCCGTGCTTCCTAGCTTTCCTTTTGCTTCGATATCGAACTCCGCAATCTGGACACCATCTTCGTCAAGAACATGCTGGTTTGTTTTAACTTCAAAACCTTGAGGGAGGAGAGTCTTTTCTACGAACGCAACAAGGCCTTCCAGTTTCTTTCCACTATTTGTCACGTCTTTACCTTTCGACAAGATGCTATGTTGAAAACCTATACCCTAGAACTCCGGATTGCTCAACTTTACTCTTTGGCACTACTGATGATTGGCCGTCGTTCCTACGACCGCACGAATTCCAGTAAAGGCCCTATGTCGTGATTATCGGCGGCGCGCAGGGAGTTGATGTAACGCTCGCGTGTTGTGCCGGGATCAACCAGGTTAGCGCTACCCCAGCTAAAGCGTTTTTGTCCGAGGGAAGTGAGGAGTATATCGGTCGCCAATCTTGCATGTCGGCCATTGCCGTTAGGGTAGGCATGAATCCAGACAAGCCGATGATGAAAGCGCGCGGCGATTTCATCAGGCTCATAGGTACCGTTATCGATCCAGTAGCGGCAATCTTCGATTAACTGGCGCAAGTCCTGCGGAATGCGGTAAACATCAACACCGATATTTTTACCCGTGCGGCGATATTGTCCGGCCCAGCGCCAGACATTGCCGAACATTTTCTGGTGAAGCGTGTTCAGTGTTTTTTCGTCAAGAATGTTTCTCTTTCTTGAAAAAGCCCAATCTTCACCTTCGAGGATGTTTTCTTGCTCGGCTTCGTTCAGCTCACGGCGTAGCGTGATGTAGGAAGGAATTAATCCTTCCTTCTCTTCCTCGCTGAGCGGTGTCGCCGCGTCGTCCTGTTCTTCGAGAGGGCCGGTCATGGATCATCCCACAGCTTCGAGCCGGATTTTTCGACAAGCTGCCTTACTAGGCGGCTTAGCTGCTCTTGCTCATCCGCTTCAACCATGCCCTGATCTTCCAGTTCCATGGTGTGACGCGCTGTCTTGATGCGCTGTTTCGCCACAGATGTGGCGCGGTCCTCTACCATGGTTTCCAGGGATTTTTGGGGAATCAGGGCATAGACCAGCTCGCAGTCCAGCGCGCGCGCCGCCCGCCTCAAAGAGTCCAGCGTAATCGAGCCGCTGATCTCGGCCTTTTCGATGTCCACAGCGCGTGACTGCGCGACGCCAATACGGCCCGCAAGCTGTCTGGTCGTCATGCCCAGCGCTTCGCGTATGGCCTTGATCCAGCCGCGCGATGGACGCACGAAGTTGAATTCTCGCAGGGAATTCAGTCGCTTATCGAGTTGTCTACGGGCTGTAGCCCGGTCTTTAGAACGCATTTAATAACCTATATACGATTAAAATACTATATATTGATCGCATATATCTGATCAAAACGCAAGTAAATAATCGTATATATATGATTATTATTTGTTCGGGGCGCCCTCTACTTGAGCTTTCGGCCCAAGGAGGACGGGCAATTTAACAAAGATACAGGCAACAGAACCTATCTTGCACACTATCAATCCGGCCATCGACAAGATCCCGCCTTCTCGCTTCTCTGCGGCACTCAAATCCCCTACTTCTGCCAATCTTTTTTCTGCAATCGATTACGAACAAAACCGCACGCGTTTGCTTTTCCTCCCACATTGCGGCACCCGCCTTACCGTTGCCGCGCGCGGTCGTCGATCGCTTTACGCCCAGGAAGCTGAAGAATGAAGCCTATGAGACAGCTTCGCTCGTCGAGCGCGCCGTAATCAACACCTGGGTGAACTGACTTTACCGTTTTGCACTAAGTGCCGTTTCACAATTTCTTGTAGTGTTCCAGCGCCACCTGGCGCTCTACCTTGTGATCGACCATGGCCTGAGGGTAGGCAATACCTGCGGGCACACCGTGTTTTTCGATAGCGTGAATCTGGTCCGGGTATAGATCGCGGACTTCGGGCACGAAGCGTTTGACGTACTGACAGTCGGGATCGAACTTTCGCTGCTGGTTCCATGGGTTAAAGATACGAAAGTAGGGTTGTGCATCAGCGCCCGTTGACGCCACCCACTGCCAGCCGCCATTGTTGCTGGCCGGGTCGTAGTCAACGAGATGCTGCGCGAAATGTTTTTCACCCCAGCGCCAATCGATGTGGAGATCCTTTACGAGAAAGCTACCGGCAATCATGCGCACGCGATTATGCATCCAGCCGGTTTCAGCGAGCTGGCGCATGCCAGCGTCGACGATAGGAAAACCCGTCTGCCCCTGGCACCACCTTTTGAAATCCTGCTTAGAACGGCTCCATTTCAGCTTACTGCCGCCGGTTTTCGTTCTGTACTTTTCCTGCATGGCGGTGCCTAGCAGATACGGATACCAATAAAGCAGGTGCGCATAGAAATCTCGCCAGTAAAGCTCGCTGATATACGCTTCCCCCTGATCCTGTCCGATCGAAGCGACGACGCGCCAGTAAAGCTCGCGCACGGATATGGTGCCAAATTTAAGATGCGCCGAGAGTCTGCTGGTGCCATCAAGGTCCGGACGATCACGTTCATCACCGTAGCGAGAGAATTCAAATGCTCGCATGCGCTCAATTGCCTTGCCCCGGCCGCCTTGCTGAGCGAGCCGCCGGCGTTTCTTGGCAGGCATGAGCTCGTGAACAAGGCTGATGCCATTGAGCCCCTCAATTGTGCCCTTGTACCAATTGGAAAATTTATTTGCTCGGGGTACCGGCACCTCAGCAATGTCTCGGGCTTTTCGCTTGAAAGCGGCAAAAACCTTATAGGGCGAACCGTCACCTGTCCTTACGGCTTCGGGTTGCGTCAGCAAGGCGTCGTGCGCCCCACAATATGCAACATTGTGTTTACCACAAACCGTTTTTATGGCGCTGTCGCGCGCTGCTGCGAACGGTGTGTAGTCCTGGTTGCAGTGCACCGCATCGAAGCGGCCAGAAGCAAGCAAGCGGTCCAGCACCGCGGCCGCCTCTCCGTAACCGACGTATAAACGTGTGCCGCGGTTCTTGAGTGTTTTGTCGAGCTCCTCGAGAGACTCGCTCATGAATTGGAAAGCATTTTCGGAAAAGTGCGTGTTAAGCGACCGATCGATTTGTCTTGGATCAAAAACAAATACTGGCACGACCCGCTGGCTCTGCTGCAGGGCGCCTAGCAAGCCCAGGTTATCCTCCAGCCGAAGATCACGCCGAAAGACGAAAAGTGATGTGCGATATACTCTATTTGACATAACAATTGTAGCCCGGTGTGTGACGTGTCCGTTGCGCTACTGACCCACTCCCTGACGCGGTGCGATCGTTTTCGACAAAGAGTGTTTTATGATACATTTTAGCGGCCGCGGTTGCGACGCCCTGTTTGTCATGCAGCACGTTGTACTTTTCCTATAGAACCGAAAAATGAAACACGGGTCGATTTTCTTCATCAGGTATCAACCAAAAAGAATTGATGGGCGCTTTAGAAAATTGCCTTTGTGTCTTCGACGAGGCATTTCGCGGATGAGCTAAGAGAGCAGGTTTATTGAGTGAAACTCGATGACGTTGTGGAGTTGATAAAACCTGAATCGCCGCACCCTCAATTGAGCCTCTGAGTACTGCACGAAACAGCGCCATAGATATGACTCATCACGCAGTCTAGAGAGACATGGTATGCGCCAAGCTTCGCGCCCGGCCCCTTTATGCCCTGCCTGCCGGTTGGACAACGCTTTCGGCCACCGCATCATCTGCCTGCTCAAGCGTAGCCGCAACCATGGCGCGCACCGCATCCGGTGCGGCCTCAACCAAGTGCATACGTATGGCCAACGCCATGCACATGGCTTGAAGCACGTCGCCGTCACTTACGTTCCCTCGTAGTTGAACTTCTTCGCTGATGCTCTCCAGCAGGGCTTCAAGCATCGCGCCCACATGACCCGCGTTAACGGTCTGCTCGTGGAGCAGGAAGTTAATCTCACGCGCACCGCCAGTGTGCACTGCGGTGAACGGTAAATATTCTGTTGGCATGGTTTGGCTCAGTCAGGGTTCCAATGCATTCATTTACGCGCAGAGTCAAGATGTGATCAAGGGGATGTGGCTCAAAATATGATTAGTCGGTTTAATACCCATCACGTTGACCAAGAAAAAGTTTCCCCAAACGCGAGTCCAATATCTGGCCCTGCTGTCAGAATTACGACACTTCGCGCTGCACTGATACCAGGTGAGTGGCGCTACCCTGTTTATTCTTGACGGGAATAACCTTCCACTCAAGCATAAACTCCGAACCATCTTTCCGATAGTTTATGGCCTGGCCATGGAACTGGCGGCCGGCGTTTAAATCCGAAGACAATCGATCTAGCACAGCGGCGTCGGTCTTTGGTCCTTGCAGGATGCCGGGTGATTTTCCAACCACTTCGTCTGCCTCATACCCGGTCATTGCGGTAAACGCGGGATTGACATAAACAATGGGATAGCCGGCGTCACCCGAGCCTGCGGTGGTAATGAGAATTGACTCAAAGGCATGGTCACAAGTCGCTTCGAATATCTTCGCTCTATCCGCCTGATCCAAGCTCGCAAGGGTGTGTTCGGTCGTAGATTGCATAATTATTATCTCTAGTTGTTCTGCCAAAATTGTTATCGTTAATGGCAATGTGGGCGAGAGCCCTGCCCTCGCCCCATTGGAATCACATTACTTCGGCATGATGACCGTATCAATAACGTGAATTACGCCGTTGCTGGTCTCGATATCCGCAGTCGAGACTTTGGCGCCATCTATCATAACGCTGCCATTTTCCATCGTAATTTGGACGGACTGACCCTGCACTGTTTTTGCGCTGTCCATCTTGACCACTTCTGACGCCATAACCTTGCCCGGAACTACATGGTAGGTCAAAACGGCGGTCAGCTTTTCCTTATCGGCCAGAAGCGCGTTCAACTGGTCGGCTGGAATCTTCGCAAACGCGTCGTCCGATGGCGCGAACACGGTAAACGGACCCTCGCCTTTTAATGTATCCACCAAACCGGCTTCCTGGAGCGCGGTCACCAGGGTATTGAAGCTGCCCGCACCAATGGCGGTGTCGACAATGTCTTTGCTGTGCGACCCAGCGTTGATATTAAAACCCGCGAGCGCAATCACGGAAGCGAGTGCTGCGGAAGCGAACCACTTTGGTTTAATCATCGTTATTACTCCTAAATGTGTTTTCTTGGAAGTGACAACTTATGGCATCCTGAGTGAACGCGATGTGTACAACGGTGATGATTGATTTCACGCATCGTTCACTGCGGGGTCCCAGTTCAATTGTGAAGTGGTCCGTTTACATCAACTCACTTCCTATGGTGTCCGTTGACCGGACCGGAAAAGCTAAAGTCCGGCTCTGATTATTGGTTTTCGCTTACATACTCATGATGAACCGTATCGCGTACGCGGTGGTGGCGACCATCGCCAGGCCCGCTACTCACAGCGCAACGAATAACAGCAGCCTTCGTCGACGCGTACTTCCGGCGCTACTCATCAGTGGTGACTCTGCTGCGGATTGACTTTGCCACGGAGTACCCAGTAGGCGTAAACCGTGTAGGCAAAAATAACGGGTATCAGCCCACGAGGCTGAATGCGGGATGTAAAAAAGCGTGATCAAACTCACCACACCGATCAGCGCGAACGTACCGACGCCGGTCATCCGTGCCACACGTCGCGCGTAGTCGGCCAGGTCACCCTCCGTGTCGTGTAGGGCTTAATCAAGCGGCCGACATATGGCGCGTGTGAAAGACGCAAACCCTGAATGACCTTAGGCTGACTGGGTGAACTTACCTGTATGCGCACTCCACATGAGTAAGAACATTACGAAACTGTAATACAGCTTGAAACTTCGAGCTTTGGCTTCATGACTAAAGCCTTATTGATAAAACGGGAAGGCGAATGAAAAACACGAGGTGGTTGCCAATAATTGCGATAGCAATGCTGGTTCTATCGTTTCTGTCGGGAGTAGGCGAACGCCCAGCAAGCGAAGATTTGGAGATACCATACTCTAGTTTTCTCCAAGAGGTCGAGGCTGGGCAGGTGCGTAAAGTAGTTATACAAGACTCGTCCGTTCAGGTGATGCGCCAGGATGGAACCTCTTTTCACACGCACGCCCCTGATGACCCCGGCCTCATTGCTGATCTATTGAAGTACGAAGTCGAGATCAGCGCGCAGCCGCCTGAACAGCCGAGCGCATTGGCCGGATTTTTGGGGTCTTTGCTGCCGTTTATTCTGTTAATTGGCGTTTGGCTCTGGCTGTTTCGCCGGCAGGGGTTGGGGGGCGCCGGCGGCGTCAGCAGCTTCGGTAAGAGTCGCGCACGCAGGACCCGCGGTGAGGATGTGGACGTGACGCTGGCGGACGTTGCGGGTATCGACGAGGCTAAGGAAGAGGTGGCCGAGATAGTTAGTTTCCTCAAGGATCCGGAGCGCTTCACGCGCGTAGGCGGCAAAATCCCACGTGGCGCATTGATGGTTGGGCCGCCGGGTACGGGAAAAACTCTGTTGGCGCGAGCGATTGCCGGCGAGGCTGGCGTGCCGTTTTTCTCCATCTCAGGCTCCGACTTTGTTGAAATGTTTGTCGGTGTTGGCGCCTCCCGAGTGAGGGATTTGTTCGAACAGGCAAAAAAGAGTGCGCCATGCATCATCTTCATTGATGAGATAGACGCCGTGGGTCGTCGCCGCGGTGCCGGCTTGGGTGGAGGTCACGACGAGCGCGAGCAAACCCTGAACGCAATGCTCGTTGAAATGGATGGATTCGAGGGCAACGAGGGAATCATCGTCGTGGCCGCGACAAACCGTCCGGACGTGCTTGATCCCGCACTGTTAAGACCGGGCAGATTCGATCGGCAGGTGGTTGTCCCTCTCCCCGACGTGAAAGGGCGGGAGGAGATACTAAAGGTGCATATGCGCAGAGTGGTCTTAAGTGAGGACATCGACGCCCGCATAATTGCACGCGGCACACCCGGCTTCTCGGGCGCCGATTTGGCCAATTTAGTGAATGAGGCTGCGCTGTTCGCGGCGCGGGAGGAGCGAAAACACGTGGTCATGGCGGACTTCGAGCATGCCAAAGATAAGATCATGATGGGTGCAGAGCGACGATCCCTGGCAATGTCAGAAGAGGAAAAATTACTCACCGCCTATCATGAGGCCGGACATACCATCGTGGGTAGGATGGTGCCGGAGCACGACCCCGTGCACAAGGTCACGATTATCCCGCGCGGGCGTGCATTGGGCGTCACCATGTTTCTACCGGAACGGGACCGCTTGAGCGCGAGCAAGCGGCGTTTGGAGAGCGAGATTTCCACACTGTTCGGTGGCCGCGTAGCCGAGGAGCTGGTGTTTGGTGAGGAAGCAGTCACCACCGGTGCGCAAAATGATATCGAGCGCGCCACCCAGATCGCGCGCAACATGGTCACCAAATGGGGACTGTCGGAAAAACTAGGGCCTCTGGCCTACGCTGAAGACGAGGAAGAGGTTTTCCTCGGGCAGGCAGTAACGTCAAGGAAGAACGTGTCTGACGAGACGGCACGTTTAGTTGATACGGAAGTGCGCGCCCTAATCGACCGCAACTATCAGCGCGCGAAGCAGCTCCTGCAAGATAACATCGAGGCACTGCACTGCATGGCAAACGCATTGGTCGAATTGGAAACACTGGATAGTGATCAGATCAGCGCAATCATGGCGGGACGTCCGGTTTACACGGGCAGCCATGACGACGAGCCGACTTCAAACGGCGGATCAGACAGTAAGGTGCATTTGCCGCGACCAGGCGCGGCTCACAGACCAGTAGTAACGCCCGCTTGATCAATTTCTTCTCGCGGCGCGCGCTTTGGGCTTGAAATTATCGGCAGCGGATCGTGTCGGCGTGGTGCGGTGGTTCAGGATATTTTCAATTCGCTGAGCAACCTGGGGATTTTGTTTTTCAGTTTGAAATAGCCTTTGCCCGCATGCGGCCAGGTTAGTCGGTCGAAATCTCGCGTGACCTGAATCAACTTCATCCCCTGCTGCTTCAGTAGGATTTGCGCTTCCTCCAGCTGAGTGGCGCATGGCCCGGCCGGTGCGTAGGCGGTAACGACATTCATCACCCCCACGTCCTTCGCCCAGCCCGCCAGCGCTTTGGACCAGTCACGCATCGACAGTGTATGTCCCTGTTTACCAAACGACCGCTCCGCTCGTCGAAGGGCATCAACGACGGCTCCGGCGGAGAATGATTCTACAATCGGACTGATCGGCAGGGGCGAGCGGTTTTCTGCTGCAGTTACCGCCACTATCGCCGCAGGCGTGTCCGTAAGCGGCAACGATTCCGAGTGACCGTCCTCGATGGTCAACAACAAACCGTAGGATCCCATCGGGCCGGATCCCTCGATATTAGGCAGTGCCACCGCAGGGGGATCGCGCGCTTCGGTGAGGGCCTCCACCTGAGTCGCCAACTGCCCCTCAGGATTGAAACGACCGTCGGTAAATTTTGCGATATTCGCTGCTCGTGCAAGATAGGCTTTACCCTTTGTGTGCAGCCCACACACCCAGCGCCAGCCCAGGGTGTTCGACGCCGGGTCTCCGTCCAATAGATGCCGATAGAAGAAGTCGGCGCCAAGCTGCCAAGGCAGCCTGAGCGTAAATACCCAAATACTTGCAAACCACATGCGCGCGTGATTATGCAGATAACCCGTCTCGATCAGCTCGCGCACCCATGCATCAAAACACGCTATGCCTGTCCGCCCGCCGATGGCGCGAGAATAGCGTTGGTTCAAACCGGAGTCTGAGTCAAGCCGAGTGGTCAGGTTATCCACCGCCTCGCGATAATCACGCCATACATCGGGGTGCTGCTCGAGCCAGCCCTTAAAATAGCTGCGCCAGAACACTTCCTGCACGAACTTGTCGGCCGCCGTGGGACCGTGGCGCTCGAGCGCCGTCCGCAGGATCTCCTGCTCAAGCAGCAGACGATGCCGGATGTAAGGTGAGAGCCGTGACACGTAAGCATGATCATTCGAACCAAGATCGAAGTTCCTGAACTTGGCGTAGCTGCGACCGGCGCGGCCAACGAACTGTTGAAGACGGGCGAGCGCAGTTTCACGATCCGGCGTTGGTATGCTCAAGTGGAAATCTCTATCTATGTCCGATTGAACTACGGATCGAACGGGCCGTGCAGGATAAACTGCTGCAAACTTGTTTAGCGTCTGCAACAGACTGTTCAAACCTTATCCTCGAAGCCTGCCCAAATTCGCCGCCGGCCAGCAGATTGTTTTGGTTATTCATGTATGCCTGATGGTGTTTGCCATAGCAGTAGTCCGGCGTTTCGGCGGAATTCACCGGCGCCAGAGCATCGCGTTCGTATGGCAGAGCGGGCAATTCGTGCGTCATACTTAAGTATCCAGAGAATTGTATAGGGCGATATGCCAAAATTTCAGCTTAAGCTAGTAAAAGTCCGGTAAACATTTTGTGAAAGAAATGATCAATCCTGTACAAACCCCTGACGTGAATGTGCCCTGGAGGCACCAACCTGCCCTTGGTGCGAGACAGTGGGGACACGACTGCTTCAAAGCAGCCTATCTTCATGAAGTTTTGGTGGACGAAAGTCATTGAGCATAGCCAAAGGCAATTTGCCTAGAAAACTGTGCGCAACCTGCGGCAGGCCATTTACCTGGCGTAAGAAGTGGCAGAACGTCTGGCGCGACGTAAAATATTGTTCTGAGCGCTGCAGGAGACAGAGGCGGAAAAATACGTGCGTTGCAAACTGAACGAAGTGCCTCCCGCAGCTACCTTGTCCGCGCCTTACGCAAGCTGAAATCTCGAGCTAGAAGCTGAGCAAGCGTGAACAATGATAGCAACGGTAACATCACAGATTGGGATGGCTGCAGTCGACACCCATAGAGTTTGGTTTTGACACGTATTGCTATTATCGGCGCAGGTTTATCCGGCCTGGTGCTGGCACACCGGCTTAAAGCAAGAGCGAGTGTAACCGTATTCGAGAAATCACGCGGTGTGAGCGGGCGCATGTCAACGCGTTACACCGAACGCTACCAGTTCGATCACGGTACGCAGTTTTTTATCGCCAGGACCAATACATTCCGCTCGTTCCTTCAGCCGCTTATCGCGCAGGGCGTGGTCGCGCGGTGGGACGCCGCATTCGTAGAGCTAAACCGCGGTGAAACCATCAGCAAGCGCCAATGGGACGAAAACTTTCCCCATTATGTGGCGGTACCAGGCATGAGCCATCTAGGCAAATATCTGTTGACCGACCTGGATGTACGCCTGCGAACCCGCGTCGCTGAGATCGGAACGACCGACAGAGGATGGCTTCTGCTGTCGGCGACCGGGGACAGGCTGGGCGAATACGATTGGGTAGTCTCCACCGTGCCGCCAGCGCAAGCGGGAGAGTTACTGCCGACATCCTTTTGTCACCTACCCAGCCTCAAAAAAATAAAAATGGTTGGCTGTTACGCCCTGCTTTTGGGCATGCAGTCACCGATACAACTCCCGTGGCAGGCTGCATTGGTACAAGACGCCGATATCAGCTGGATATCAGTCAACCGCAGTAAACCCGGAAGATCCGGTGGATTTTGTTTACTGGTGCACGCCACCAATGCCTGGTCCGAAAATCACATTGAAGATGACGTCGACGAGGTCAAGAAACACCTCGCGCAAGAAACATCAGATCTGCTCGGGCATGACGTAACAAACGCGGATTACTGTACGGTGCATCGCTGGCGATACGCTAACATCGAGAAGCAAGACGGTCCGGTTGCTTATGTGGATGAAGAGCGCTTGCTCGCTGCCTGCGGTGACTGGTGTATTCAGGGCAGGGTAGAAGCGGCTTTTACGAGCGCCACAAGCTTAGCAGATAGACTTGGGTCACTGATCTAAAGCACTTTTCTCGTACCGGTTTATCTTTAGCTCAGCGTCTTTCCCAAACGAGCAAGATCAAACTCAAATAGGCCAGCAACGCGATCTGGATCAGGTTGATGACCACGCTGACCAGATGCAGGCGACGGAACTGAACGCGGCTGCATGTCGCCGTGCAACTCACCGTCACGGCTACGATTGATGGCGGGCATCAGGAAGTAAGACACGCCAAAACCGATCAACACGACGAGCATCGCCTATGCGCCATCCACGCTCGCATAAAACATTATTATCGTCGCCATCATCGCCACCGCTCCCGGCACGCTGTAGTACCAGGGGAACACCGCTCGGTCCAGTTGCTTAACAATGGAAACTGATATTACTACCTACGCAGCCAGTGACGTGCTCGTCCGCCTCGCTATTCTGTGCGCATTCGGTTAGGGCATTTCGCGCGTGCTTGCAAGATCCCACGCTCCTGCCACCGCTGCGTAAAGCGTTCAATAAACGTCAAGTATGTGTATGCGGTTCCGGAAGACGGGTATTGAAAAAGACCACCGTCGTGAACGTTTTGTGAATTTTTAACGGCAATCCGTTTACGTGAATGCAACGGACATCCTGGCACACTTTAGATATTATAACCGTCCAGAGACGCTATGAACCATAACCTCGACAACCGTCATCCGCGAGCAGCAAATTCGAGCGATGGCGACCTCGGAGCGCGTTTCATGGGTCTGGAGTAGGTGGGATACGGGGACGACTGCCGCTTGGAGTTGGCGGTTTACGATGCCCCCACTCCGGACTTCATCCCAAAACACGACCTCGTCAATATACTTGGAGGCTATTTCGATGTTTAAAAAATCCGACATTTTCATCCTGCTTGCGGTAGCGGTTTCTTTCGCTGTTTCCGGCTATCTGTGGTTTAACGGGCAACAATCCGAGGGATTGTTCACCGCTGTTTGGGTGCCTTCCATACTCGCCTTCGGGATCTATTTCAAACTCGCAGCGCTAGCAGCGCAAAAGGAGTAACCATGGACCAGACAATGCTGTTTTACATCGCGATCGTGGTTTTCTCGCTGATGATCGTTGGCTTAGCCCTGACAATCTGGGAGTTCAGTCGCGGCGCGCCCCAAAGGCAAGCTCAACCATCTCGAAATGAGCAAGACAGATCACGACCTCTTCATACCCCGCAACGAATGTGAATCGTTGAAAGTGTTTCGCTCAATAGTCGGTTGGAGTGCCGCTGGCGTCGGTGCCGCGTGCACCCTAGCCCTAATCCTTGGAATGGTTAACGTAATCCCTGATATGCAGGCAACGATGATGCATCAGTCGGGTTTTCGCTGGCTTGCCGAGGGTGCGATCGGCGGGCTGTTGATCGCGGCCATCGCGTTCTGGCGTTTTTAATGAGAGCTTTCATCTGTCCGCTGTCCTGCGAATCCGCAAGGGTAAACGATTTGGCAAAGCCACATAAAATAAATTTAGGAGCCCATGACATAACTGACCGCAAGCAACCGGTGCTCGACCGTCGCTACACGCTGAAACTAAGCTTAGCCGGACTGGTCGGCACCAGTTCGCGACCATGTATGACATCGCCGGCGGCGCTGTAGCGAAGAATTCGAGAGCGCAGCTGGAGATAGAAGATGTTAACCATACGACGCGAGCAACGCGATGATATACCAGCGCTGCGCTTGGTCAACGACACAGCCTTCGGTCAACCGGCTGAGTCCAGCACGGTTGATGCCATCCGCAGGGCATGTCCGGACGCCGTTTCACTTGTCGCTGTTGATTCTGACAGTATTGTAGGGCACATTTTCTTCAGTCCGGTTGTCGTGTCCGATGCAAGCGGAGCCACTCAAGGCATGGGCCTTGCGCCCATGGCGGTACTACCGGAGAGCCAGCGCCAAGGCATTGGCTCTATGCTGGTTCGTGCGGGAATCGAAGTGATGCGCGACCGGGGATGTCCATTCATCATCGTCCTTGGCCACCCCGAGTACTATCCGCGGTTTGGATTTGTACCCGCCTCGCAACATGGCCTCTACTGTCAGTGGGACGGGGTTTCAGATGAAGCATTCATGGTGCTGATCCTGGACGAAACCGCTACGACTGGCGTGACCGGAGTCGCCAGATACCGTGACGAGTTTGACCAAGCAATGTGAAAGCCGAAACAAGCACTGCACGGTGCGTCGCTGTGCGCACCGACTTTGAGTACGAACGTTACGCTCACTTGGCGAACGCGGACGTTCAGATCGAGGTTACTGATCGACCAACATTTCCTGGTCGTTTCAGCTCACTATAGTCAATCGGTGAATGTCCGCATCCGGCACGCTGCACGCATACGTTGATTGGATGGTGAAGGACTGCAACGGGTCGGTAGTTCACAGTCGCAGTGCAGCATAGCAGGGTCGGCTTTACACGCATCTAATCACATGAACATACTTACTCTTGTTAAATGCTGCCAGCCACAGATGTTAGTTTAAAACACTACTTAACAGGAACGACGTTGTTGGCGCAGGGCCCTTTTTGGCCTTGACCTACTTCAAATTCCACCGCCTGACCATCATTTAGCGTTGCATAATCGCCACCGCTCTTTATTTGAGAATGATGTACGAAAAGATCTTTGCCTCCATCTTCTGGAGTGATAAAGCCAAAACCTTTGGCTGCGTCGAACCACTTCACTGTACCTTTACTCATTTTGCTCTTTTCCTATCTTGATTTGTTTTTCATTTATAGATGGTGCTTTCTATCTGTATTTTTACCACAAATTAATATGGATAAATTCTGCTTTCACTTTCTTCAAGTATAAGGAATATAAAGCACATGTTCATCTGATTTCTGCGTTTTGTTTCATGTTTGGGATCTCATGGGACGAAAGCCCAGGCTAACCCTATTAACGAGCCAGCTGTAGGGCCTGTTTGACTTACTCTGCTGGCATTCAACGTTAGACCTAATGTATTTCAACTGATCTCGCTAAACCTGACCCCGGACTTCAGTTAGACGCACAAAAGCAAGCCGCATTAATGAATTAACTCAAGTAGGTCATGACTGCTAATGATCCCAACAAGATTATGAACATCTCCAACCAGTACCCGGTGAATCTGTTGGTCTATCATAAGGTCAGCCACATTTCTTACTGAGGCATCGGGCGTGACGTAAAAAACACCACAGTTCATGATGTCTTTGGCCGTTGGCTCAGGTGCAAAAATCTCACGGAATTTTTCAGACTTATGCATACGCAACGTTTGTATGACATCTGTTTTACTCACAATACCCACAATCTCGCCAGAATCAGACTTCACCGGTGCACCGCTTACACTTTCTGCAGCGAAGAATTCCTCCAGTTCGAGTAGTGACATGGCCGGAGAGACGGTTTCCACTGGCGTCATCATAATCTCTTTCGCTTTTTTCATAAGACTCCCTCAAAGCCTTTGCAAGTTTATACTTGCTTCTTTGATAGGGTTGCTTTGATGTGGGTCAATTCATATCGCTAAATATCACCCATTTGGGTGAAGTGATTGCACTGCTTGCTTAGTTGTCCCTGATCTCGGGGGCCGTGGTTGCAGGACTTACCGACCATGGTGACTATTCGCATGCGTTGGGAGTCTAATCAAGTCTGGCGAACCGGTTTTACCCCCGGATATAAATAACACGCGCAGAACTCAGATTGCAGGCAGAGCTTCAACCGTCGCCTGCGAGGAGCCAATACATGAACCAAATACCGGAAGATGAAGATCTAGCGCTGCTTGATGCGACCGAGGAGGCCCTGCACGAGGCGGTTGCAGGCGCCGACCAGCAGAAGGTTAACGAACTGATCCACGGTCTGCCCGCCCATGAAGCCTTGCGGCAGGCTTCGCTGATGGAGGCGAAAGAGCGTGATCAACTGATGTCACTTCTGACCCCGGAAGAAGCTGCCGATATGGTTGCCGAAGCGCCGACCAATCTGGCTGCCAGCATCGTCAACGAGCTCGATTCCGCAGTTGCATCCAAGGTTATGGAAATTCTGCCGAGCGGTGTCAAGACCGACATCGTGCAGGAAATGGAGCAGCAAAGCGCGGAGACCATTCTCTCCACGATGACCTCTGAAGCCGCCGATGAGGTCAGGAGACTCAGCCAGTACGATCCCGATTCAGCGGGCGGCCTGATGGAAACGGACACGTTTACCTTTGCCGTCGACGACACGGTGGGCACGCTACTACAGCGTCTGATCAAGGGAGACGAGCAATTTGAGCGTTATCGCGGCCAGCATCCCTATATTCTGGATACCGACGGTAAGCTCGTCGGCGTAGTGTCACTGCGCAACCTGCTGCGCAGCAAGCGCGCTGTCCAACTCGCAGACATTATGACCCCTGTGATCTCGGTTCCTCCCACGATGCACCAAGACGACCTGGTCGAGTTGTTCGAGGAGCATCCGTTTCTCGGTGTTCCCGTCGTCGACGAGCAGGGCATACTGCTCGGCGCCGTGTCAAGAGATAGCATCACGCAGGCCGAAATGGAGCGCGTCGAGCACGAAAGTCTCTCTATGCAGAAGGTCGGTGACGAGCTGCGTTCAATGCCAACGGTGCTGCGTTCGCGTCGCCGGCTGGCCTGGTTATCCTCCAACATCGTGCTCAACATCATCGCCGCGAGCGTGATTTCCGCCTACGAAGAAACCCTGGCCGCAGTCATCGCGATCGCGGTATTTCTGCCAATGGTCTCTGACATGAGCGGCTGTTCGGGCAATCAGGCGGTCGCGGTCAGCATGCGCGAGCTGTCGCTGGGCTTGGTGCGCCCAATCGATCTTTTCCACGTGCTGCGAAAAGAACTCAGTGTCGGTATCATCAACGGCATCGTGCTTGGTATCCTCATCGGGATCGTCGCATGGGTATGGAAGGACAATGGCTATCTCGGGCTCGTGATCGGACTCGCATTGTCGCTCAACACGCTGCTCGCGGTATCAATAGGTGGCACAGTACCCCTGCTTCTCAAACGCTTTGGCATCGACCCGGCCGTGGCCTCAGGTCCGCTGCTCACCACGGTTACGGATATGGCCGGCTTCTTCCTCGTGTTAAGCCTGGCCTCGCTAATGATGGCACAGCTGCTGGCCTGACCGCATCACGCTTGAATAACGAACGGAAGAAAGGTTGAAAACAGCGTTTAACCTGAGTACCCACGCTATAGAGAATAGCGTTCCCGCTACGTTGGCAGCGAACATGGCGCAAAGAGTTACTCAAGAAAACAGGCAAAGACTATCGTCTTTAGCTATTCTTCCTGGCTGGTTTAGCAGGTTTGATCCAACTCCTAACAGGGGTTATAGATAAATACCCACCGCATAGTTCCTTATTGTTTACAGTTATTTATAGTGACGAAAAAAACAGCAATACCGAGAGAGCGGAGCGCAACCATCCGACAAGAACTATTACGGCTGCTTGATGGAAACACGCTACAAATCAAAGCAATTTCAAAGGAATTGGGGAAATCAGAAAAAGACATTTATGATTATCTAAACCAACTGAATGAAACGAATCAGCTATCCGTTGTTCCCGCTGAATGCGTGAAATGTGGCTACAAATTCGAGAATCGTAAAAAAGTCAGTAAACCTTCCAAATGCCCTAATTGCAAAAGTACTTACATAAAACAGCCGGAATATACTCTGAAAATAATGCAAAAATTTCGAAACAAGTAGAAGGATTCTCCCCTTTCTATTTTTAAAGCCTAATTCGTCTTAGAACATCTCCGTTGTCGACCCGACCCGCCGGCAACGTACATCCAAGCCAGCGAAATCACTCCGTCGAGTCGCCCATCCGACCAACCGCGCGGTGCAGCGCCGCCCGCGCAAGCAGGCGCGTCGAATCGAGTGTAGGTAGGGGAGAGTTGCCATCGTCGATGACTAGGGGAATCTCAGTACAGCCGAGGATCACCGCATCACAGCCGATCTGTTTCAGGCGTTCGATGGTTTGCTTGAGATAAGAAACGGATTCCGCCTTAAATATGCCGTAGACCAACTCGTCCATTATGATGCGGTTGATTTCCGCACTTTCTTCCGCCTCAGGGCGCTCGTAGCCGAGTCTCCGGGCTGCCAGCTTTTCGGGATAAACGTCGCTTTCTACCAGCCATTTAGTCCCAGTGAGAGCAAGCTGGTGAAAACCACGAGCAACAGCCTCTGCGGCAACGACCTCTGCAATGTGCATCCACGGAAGCGCTGAGCGTTGTGTGACATAAGCAAACGCCTGATGGATCGTATTGTCCGGGCAAATGAGAAAGTCTGCTCCTATTTTTTCCAGTTTGCGGGCTGATGAGAGCATCAAATCACCAACGCCTGCGAGGTCACCGCGTCCCAGGCAAGCAACGTAGTCAGCTAGTGAAGGCGTGTGCATGGAAACTTCCGGGTGCGCGTGCTGGCCGAGTATGGTCGCGCCCTCCACGCAAATCGTTCGATAACAAAGCGCAGCCCCCTCGGCAGAACAGCCTACGATACCAATGTGTTGCGTCATAATCGTCGTTCTATCGCAGCTATCGCCAGGACCACGCCGGCAGTTTAAGTGCTACCCGCGGCAGGGGGCGTGCCCGCAAAAGGCGTCATCAACACGTCAGAGATGCTGCATTCGTAGAAGATATCAGCACATAGCTCACTCAACGATTTTAATCCACTGGCCTGCTTTGGGTTCTCCGTCCGGATACATTCCGTTAAGCAGGCGCAACTGCTCCTCCGCATAGGCGTCCAGATCGCTGCGCCGTGCCAGTGAACTAAAAGTGTCACCGCTGCGTGCACGAATCAATCTAATGTGCCGTGCCGAGGCCAGTTCGCGTTCTCGCGAGTTAAGCGCACGAATACTCTTCACGCTGTCAATGAACTGACGATCAGGCAATGCACCTCTGGCGGCTGCGTACATTACGTACACCTGGTCGCGCTGGAACACTGCCGCCACCCGCATGGTGTTGGTCCCGAACGGATTTTCTCCCCGCACCAGCGCGGTGGCACTGTCATTGTCAATCTTCTGCACAGAGCTCAACTGGTTGAAGTTTCGCTGCAGATATCTCTCGGGCGACTCACTCTGCTTACGATTATCAATCCGAACCATAAAAACGGCGTTATTGTCAGCGCTGACGGCGAGCAATCGGTCAGGCTGATTATCTATACGCCAGCCTTCGGGAAAGGCAATGGTGAAATCCAGATTCTTGTGGTAGAAGCGATTACCCCGCACGATGCCCTGATCCTCGCCGTGACCGAAGGTCATGTTATCCAACGCACGCAGGAAGGCGTCGGAGTCAGTGCGCTTGGCCTCCGGATTTTTGAACTTCTCCGCTGCGCGAACAACTTCCTGCAGCCTGCGGTCGTTATCAGGATGGGTGGCGAACAGGCCATGGTAAACCCTGGGCTGACGATTCTCTTCCCTGGCCCGCTGCAATTCAAACGCCTCCTGGTCTTTAAGAATGCCTACCACACCGAGCATCATTTGTGGATCGTATCCAGTCACCGCCAGATACTCCGCGCCGAGGCGGTCGGCCTCCAGCTCGTGGCTGCGTCCATAACCGCTGACCAGCGCTCCGCCGAGCGTGTTGGAAAGCTGGTTCACACTCTGACTGCCGGTGGCGATAGTGGCGATTGCACCAAGAACGCCGGCCGCGGTTGATGTCGCGTGCTGGCGCACGCTGTGACGGGCAGTAACGTGGCCGATTTCATGGCCCAGCACACCCGCGAGCTGCTCTTCGCTATTCATGTAAGCGATGATGCCGCGCGTGATATAAACGTAACCGCCGGGCAGGGCAAAGGCATTTACTTCCGGGCTGTCCAGCACGGTAAATTGGAAGTTGAGGTTGCTGCGATGGCTTTTCGCAGCCAACTCTGCACCGAGCCGTTGCACCAGAGCGTTCAGCTCGGGATCATCATAGACCTGGTACTGCTTCATAACCTCCGCGTGGTACTGCTTGCCCAGAGCGACCTCCTGTTCTTCGCTCATCAGCACAAAGTTCTGCTTTCCGGTTACCGGATTAGTGGCGCAGCCGTAAATTAACGTCAGCGCTAGCACTGACCACATTGCACGGTGCAGGATGTTGCTGCAGGTAATCTTCACGAACCGTATCTACTCTCAGGATCAAGCACTATAACAATGCTATCAAGCTCCGCTTCATTCAACCCCATCAATCTTATCGCTTGCTAAATTTTGGGATAACAGGGGCCCCTGACCCATACGCTATCAGTTATTACGTGTGATTACCGATCGTCGATCAGGCAACCATGCACTTCTAAGCTGCAGTGCTCCGCTGGGCAATACGCCTGAAACGGCCAGGTTTCGTTTAAAACAATGGTAATTCGGTCGACTTTTTCGAAATCGGCCCTAAACTTTCCATTAGGGGGATAAAATATGACAAAAGCCTCAGAAGCCACGACGGATTCTTCGCCGGCAGAGCTGAACTCGGCCGCGCAAGAAGCTATTCAGCGAACGGCCCGTATCGCAGGTCTTCGGGATTTTCACACGCCAACGCTCGAGGCGGTGGAAAAAAGAAGGCTACAGCTATGGGTCACCGCGCTGCTGCTGCTGGTTGCAGTATCCGTTATGCTGGTGCTCCTTACCCTGGGACTCAGCGAGTCCTGGTTTAACTGGCTTCGCCCGGAACTGTTTCAGGGCGCCCTGCTGATATTAGTCTTCCTGTTTAGCGGCTACGCGCTGGAAAAAGAAGTACAGCTGAGGCGGTTGACCAAACTACTGGTACAGGAGCGGGTGCTCACGGCATCGCTCACAAACCGGCTGCGCGAGATTAGTTTCCTGCTCAAGGCCGGTAAGGCGCTAAACCTGAACCTGGACCTTCAGGGTGTCATTGATACCATCAGCCGCTGTGCCACTGACCTACTTCGCTGCCGTGAGTCTTCGATCATGATGGTTCAAGGGGACGATCAGCTGCGCAGCGTGACCGGCGACCTGAATCACTCCGTGCGCTTTAAGGAGGGGCTGGCCGGCCAAGTAGCAAGCTCGCGCGAACCGCTGCTGGCAAGCGCCACCGCCGACAGTAAGAGCGTTAAACAGAAACCCACTTCGAACACAATGTGCGCTCCACTGATTCATCGCGATACCCTGCTTGGCGTTCTGCAGGTAGACGCGGTTGAAGGTCATGAATACACGCAGCATGACCTACGCGCGCTCAGCTTGTTTGCCGAGCAGGCCGCTTCAGCCATCGCCAATGCCCAGTTATTTGAAGAGCAGCGATTGACCGCCTCACGCAGCGCTTATCAGGCACAGCATGACACGCTGACCTCGCTTCCGAACCGCTTCTATTTTCTGGACCGCCTGGAGCAGGGGCTGGCGCGTCAACGGCAGAGTGACGAGAAAGTGGCTCTGCTGTTCGTTGATATAGATGATTTCAAATCAATAAACGACAACCTTGGACATTTTGCGGGCGATGAAGTCCTGGTCGAGCTTGGCCGGCGCATGCGCAGCTGCCTGCGCGCGACGGACACCGCGGCACGTTTAGGCGGCGATGAGTTTGCCATAATGGTGGAGGGCATCCGCCTGTCTGACGACGTGACTGCCACCGCCGAGCGCCTGCACAAACGGCTGTCAGAACCATACCTGACCGACGTGCAGGAAGAACCGATCAGGCTTACCGTCAGCATTGGCATTGCCCTGGAAGGACTCGAATCTGCGACGGGCACCGACATTTTGCGAAATGCAAACATGGCGATGCGAAAAGCAAAACGGTCGGGTAAAGCCACTACCGTTATGTTTACTCATACCATGGATGCCGACGCGCATGACCACACCGATCTGGAAACGGAATTGCAGCGGGCGCTGAAACATAATGAATTCGAGCTCGCCTACCAGCCGATTTTTTCTCTGGAAAGTGGACAAATCACTGCGCTTGAAGCACTCATACGGTGGCGACATCCGCAGCGAGGAGTGCTTCCAGCCAGCGCCTTTGTGCCCATCGCCGAGAAATCCGGTTCAATCTCAGATATTGATCGCTGGGTATTTACCGAAGCCTGTAAGGCGCTGCAGGAGCTGACGGCGTTGCGGAACGACATGCATTTAGATCTGCACCTCAATGTGCTGCCGTCGCGACTGCGAGATCCGCGCATCACAGCAGATCTGCAGGATGCTATACAAACATCCGGAATTCAGTCTAAGCGAGTTGTATTGGAGGTCTCGGAGAGCGCGGCGCTCACCGCAGTAAACGACTCTCGTTCGGTCATGCACACCTTCAAAGCGCTGGGAGTAAGGGTGGCGCTGGATGATTTTGGCACGGGTTATTCGTCGCTAACGTACCTCAACCGTTTTCCTGTGGACGTCATCAAGATACATCATCTGTTTGTTGCCGGCATCACCGACGCCGCAGTAGAGACTGACCTGGCAAAAGCCATCGTCAGCTTAGGTTTAAGCCTTAATCTATCGGTGATTGCTCAGGGCGTTGAGCACAAAGACCAGTTGGCTCGCCTCCGGCAAATGGGATGCCCGTACGCTCAGGGTGTGATCTTATCTGAACCGCTGCCATTGTCTCTACTGGAGCAACTGCTGTACTCCTCGGAGTCGGTACCGAACCTGCACGCCCAGGCGAGCACCGTCGCTTGAAACTGTTCTAACTCCCGGCAAGACCTAAGTACCGCCGGGGCTAGCCTTGGATAGGCGATAGGATTTATGCTCCTGCCCCAGCGTTGCCCACCCTGCGTCGAGAAGTCGTTCGCTAATCAATTTCTTAGCAAAGAGGCGATATTCTGATGACCCAGTTTTTCGGCCAGAATCAAAGCAGTATTACCTTCGTCATCCTCCACATCGAGGTCGGCGCGCTGGTCCAGCAGCAGCTGGACAATTTTGATCTGGTCAAGCGCTGCTGCAACATGTAATGCGGTTGTACCGGTGTTACTCTGCGTGTTGATATTGATGTTTTCGACTTGCAGCAATCGACGGACAAGCCCGGCATCGCCTCTCTCTGTCGCGCGCATTAATGGTGTCCAGCCGTGCATATCTTGCACGTTGACATCGGCACCTTGCGCCAACAACAGCTCAATCAAAGAAAAATGCTGCTTCAACACGGCAATCATGAGGGCGCTCCAGCCCTTCATGCCGATCAGATTGACGTCAGCCCCGCGGGCAAGTAAGACTGTAGCGGCCTGTACCTGACCATACTGTGCCGTGTACATGAGCGCAGTGCCGTCGGCGTGGTTGCGGTGGTTTACATCCGCACCGAGATCGAGAAGATCGTTGACAAGGGAAACCGCGCCGCGGGATGCAGCCACCATTAGCGCCGTCTTTCCTCGATCCGCTCCAGCGTCGATATCTGGCACTGAGGGCGCAAGATTCTGCAAAATTTGCACATCCGATGTTTGAATCGCCCGCTGCCATTGTTCACTCGCAGTATCCGCGACAGCCGTGGAAACGGCCACTATCATCAGCCAAATGAAAGTTTTAACCTGCATATGACGCAGGATGTGAGAGCTTAGTAGGCAAGGCGAAGAAAACGGACGTCAGGAAACGGGTCGTTTCAGCCTGCGGCGATAACCTGTAGGCGCCCAAATACGGGTCACTGATCAGGCAATAAACGATTTTACTTAAAATGAGACTTGAAATAGTTTACCGAATGCCTGAACGCCTTCCAAGTATGTTCGACGTCCTCCCTGAAATGTTCCCATGCATCCTCGCTCGCTTCAACTACTTTTTTCAACCTGGCGCCGCCTTCGTCACGCAGCCTATGCAGTTCATTCATTTGCGCCTCGAGCTTGGCTTTGACCTCACCTTGCGTGGCTTTTGCCTTTCCCTTTAGCTCATTCAGCTCTTCTTTCCAATCGTCGAGCTCCGATTCCTTCTGTTCGACATAGGTTTTCTTCTCAGACATAGCTTTTACTCCTTCTATTAACTTTCATTCATCCACATGCGGGCAAGCTGGAAAATTTCAAGCGTATTACTGCGATCCTAGCCTACACGCTATTGCCAATAAAAGGCAGTTCTTTACCGAGCCCAGGACCCTTTGCGCTACCCCAAACGAACTGCAAGCCTTGGGAAGGATGACGCATGGCACCGCGGGGGGTAGAGGGTTTAACACGCCTGGCAGCGCGTAACCGATAAGAAACAAGTATACTTTCGTTTAGAGCCCGAGCCGTATGAGTCTTAAGTGAGTCCTGCTAAAAGCGACATGCATCCGACCAGTCGATTCAGCGACAGGGTTGACACTTATGGTCGATATCGACCTGGTTATCCGCAGCAATTACTTGACGTTCTGGCAGAGAATTGCGCTTTAAGTTCGGCTTCGGTGGTTGCGGATATCGGTTCTGGAACCGGTCTGCTGTCCAAAGTGTTTCTACAAAACGGAAATACCGTCTTCGGCGTCGAGCCCAATCAAGAGATGCGCAAAGCAGGAGAGCAGTTTCTACAGCATTTCCCGGCGTTCCGCAGCGTCGCGGGGACCGCTGAGGAGACCGGCCTGGCGGGTCGCAGCATCGACTTCATCACCGCAGGCCAGGCGTTTCACTGGTTCGATCGTGACAGGTGCAGAGCAGAGTTCTGCAGAATTTTGTCCGCCGAAGGATGGCTGGTCTTAATCTGGAATGACCGGCTGCTGGACGCAACACCGTTCCTCGAAGCATATGAGGGACTGCTGCACGCGCACGGCACCGACTACGACAAAGTGCAGCATCGCGCGATCAACTACGATCTTGTGCGACCCGTCTTCGGCGACAATAAGTTCCGACTGAGCACGTTTTGTAACAGCCAGGTTCTAGACTACACCGCATTACAAGGCAGGCTGCTATCATCTTCATACGTGCCCAATATAAATCAGCCTGGCTATGGACCAATGATGCACGCGCTGCGCAAAATTTTCGATAAGTTTCAAACCAACGGCAAAGTGAGATTCGAATACCAGACAAAAATGTTTTACGGGAAACTATGCTCGCCGTAATCACCGTGGGCTGTAGTTTTAATTACATTTCGTTGCTTAAGCCGACAGGGCGTTGGCAGCGTTGATTGCTGCCAGCGGTTTTGCTTTCAAATTATCTTGCTGCAGGCAGTAAATACTTAGCGGTTGTGTTTTACCTTTTATATTTACCTTTTTGTTTTCAAAAAAATCATGCCGCGCAGTGAGCAGATCATACGTGGCCGAGGAAACAAGCAGCTGAGTACCTAACTTTTTATTCAAACTCTCCAGTCGCGACGCGACGTTGACTGCGTCGCCGTGAACCGTATAGTTGAATCGATCACCCGAGCCAACATTTCCCGCAAAAACAAGTCCAGTATTAATGCCGACGCGGGTACGCAGGCGAATGCCTCCAAAACAGCGCTCATTAACCATATTTATCATCTCCAGCCCTGCTGCCACCGCGTTGTCCGCGTGCCGATGATCCGCCACCGGCACGTTAAAAGTAACCAGCATGCCGTCACCTTGAAACTGGTTAACCACGCCGCTGTAACGCTGGACCGGCCTGATAACCGTGGAAAAGTACTCATTTAGTAATTCGACTAACTCAGCAGGACTCAGCTTTTCCGCAAGCCCGGTGAAGCCCTCGATATCTGCGAATAAAATAGTGGCGGTCTCTATCTTTGGCTCGATCGGAGCTCTGCCAGCAATGATGTCGGCGGCTACGGTCTCCGGCAGGTAATGCCCAAATGTTTCTCTGATAAAAGCGCGTTCCTTCATTCCGTCGATCATACGGTTGACGGCGCTCATCAGTACGCCCATTTCGTCGTCGCAGATGATTGCCGCCCGTCGATCGAGCATGCCCGCATCAATGTCCCGCACTGTTGCGGTCAATTCGCGCACTGGGCGCAGCATTCCCTTTAGCACCAAGACGACGGCAAAGCAAAGAACAACCACGGTAGCAAACAAATCGAGCAGCACCGTCTTGGTCACATCAAAACCCTGCGCCATTCTAAGATCTCGGAAAACCAGGAGGTCCAAGATCAGGTGGCTTGTGGGTATGAGCGCCACAACACCGAAGGCAAGCACAATTTTGTTGCGAAAACGAAGACCACGCGGCTTAATTTCCAGCCCATAATCCCGAAACAGGATCTCGCGCTGGTTCATTGCAACGTTATCTATAAGAAAGTAGATATAGAAACTGTAGTAAACGGCATAAACGAAACTAAACCAGAACAGCGCAAAAGCGCGATTCCACTCTGCTACGCGCTGTAGGGCAGCCGTCTCAGGAGTAAACGTTCCTGAAAGGAACAACACTCCGCAATAGCCAAAGGTGAGCAGAGCTATCCACGCCGCGGAGCGCAGCGGAAGGTGGGCGAGCGATTCTCGCGCCGCATCTGGATTACTTCCGTTGCGCACATACCGGTCGACCGGAGCATAAATTCGCGCGGCGACTATGACGTTGATCAGGCCAAGCAGGAGGAGATTTTCCGGTAATACGATGTACAACTGAGCTGGTTTGTTTGCCAGGACGAAGTAGACGCTGTTCATCGCCAGGTCAACCAGGGCGACGCTGGCCATGGCGAGGTAGTAGCGGAGCTTGAGCGTGCCGCTAAAGCTGCTCAGTCCGGATTTAACGCTCTCTGTCAGCACCTTGGTGGCAGCATTTACCTTCGCCACAGGATTACTGATCCCAACGCTGCGGTACTTTCTGTATGCGGCTAGTATCGTAGCCCTGCTCTTCCAAAAAAGAGATTATTTCGGAATAGCTTGCATCGGCAATCGCCGGCGAGCGGCTCATGATCCATACGTAATCGCGCTTGCTGCGACCGATGACCGTGCGGCTGTAGTTATCGTCCAGGTAAACGATCAGGTATTCGGCCTTAAAAGGCCATATGAACTGCATGCCCCACTCGGCGTTAGATTCCTTGTCTTTAATAAACCCCCGGGGCGTATAGCGCTTCTGCGGGCCGTCAAACGAGCCTTTGCGGAAAGTAAATATGGTTTCGATGGTCCCATCCTCCGCAAGCCGGTAGGATTCG